>NZ_BAGJ01000001.1 GCF_000308775.1 Nocardia testacea NBRC 100365 | reverse complement strand
GGGGCGAAACCGCGGCGGATACCGGCGCCCAGGTTGCGCTGGGGACTGCTCGCGGTCGCGGTGGGCGCGGTGGTCGCGGCGCTGGGCACCATGCTGGTCAGTGGATTCGACAATGATTCCAATCTGCAGGCCCGCAGTCCGGGCGGCTCGGTGGCCAAGGCCGAGAAGGTATTCGCCTCGGTCGGCACCGGTGACTGTCTCACCTGGACCAAACCCGACCACTCCGATCTGGTCGAACTCGATTGCGCCGACGACCATCTCTTCGAGGTCACCGACACCGTCGACCTCAGCGTCTATCCCGGTTCCGAATTCGGGTCCGAAGCGCCGTGGCCGGATTCCCTGCGCCTCACCGAGCTCCGCGAGGAACACTGCGTGCCGGCCGCCCAGCGGTATCTGAACGGGCGGCTCGATCCGCGCGGCCGTTACGCCGTCGGGTTGATGTATCCGAGCAACGACGGCTGGACCAACTCCGGCGACCGGATCCTGCGCTGCGGGCTGCAGGTTCCCGGGCTCAGCGGTAACCCCATCGCCACCACGGGCCGGGTGTCCGACGGCGACCAGTCGAAGGTCTACGAACCCGGTATCTGTCTCGGTATCAGCCAGAACCTCCCGACCGATCCGATCGACTGCGGTCAGGAACACGCGGTCGAGATCGCGGCCACCGTGGATCTGTCCCAGCGCTTCCCGGGCGGGCCACCGGCCAAGGAGGACCAGGATCAGTACCTGGAAGAGGAGTGCGGGCGGCTCACCAACGACTATCTCGGCGGTCCCCATGTCCTGCGGGACAAAACGCTCACGGTGTTCTTCGATTTCATCGATGTGCGCAGCTGGCTGGCAGGTAGCCGCAAACTCGACTGCATGATCGGAAAGGGCGCCGACCAGGAGGGTTTCGCACCGATCGTGGGTCCGGCGCGGGGCCGCCTGCTCATCAACGGCCAGGAACCCGTGCCACCGCCCAACTCCGGGCGTTCCACGCCCAAGCCGCTGCCCGGCGCCGCACCGCTGCCCCCGCAGCCGGAACCGCGTCCCGCGCCCAGGTAGGCGGCGCACGGCGATGCCGGTCCGCATGTCGGAGGGACGATTCGAGGAACTGGTCGGCGATGCGCTGGACCAGATCCCGGCCGAGCTGACCCGCGCCATCGACAATGTGGTGATCCTGATCGAACCGCGCAATCCCGACGACCCACATCTACTGGGTCTCTATCACGGGATCGCGCTGACCGAACGCGACAGTCATTACGGCGGTTCGCTGCCCGATACCGTCACCATCTACCGGGACGCCCTGCTGGACGCATGTGCCGACGAGTCCGAGGTGATCGAGGAAGTCCGGATCACCGTGATCCACGAAATCGCACACTATTTCGGGATTGACGAAGACCGTCTCCATCAGCTGGGATGGGGTTAAGCTCAGTCTGGCCCACGCAACAGGCCGGCAGGGGATGCACGGGAGGGGCTGGGCCGACGAAAGAAGTTCGGAATCGATGGAACCGCCAGCGGGGGTGTCGCGTCCGATCTACTCGTAGGGGGAATTCTCGTGGTTCCGCCCAAGAGCCGCCACCAGAAGGAGTCGAGGACATGATTGGCAACGTCGACGTCACACCCGAACTCATCCTCGCCGCCGCGGTCGAGCTGGACCTGCTCGCCGACAGGCTGGCCGGGGTGGCCGCGGCCACCGTACCCGCCACCTATGTCGCGCCGTCCGGCGCGGACGAGGCCTCGATCCACGGTGCCATGCATATGAACAAGGCCGCCGCCACCCATCAGACCTCGCTCGCCCAGGCCGTCCTCGAACTGCACCACACGGCCGCGATCCTGCGCACCCAGCTGGCCCAGTACCTGGTCCAGGACGCGGCCTCGGCGGGTGTGCTGGCGCTGACCGGTGCGCCGTTCGGTTCGATCGCCGTCTAGTGGTGCCGCCCGGCGGAGCCCGTCCCCGGCCGTACGACCGGCACGGACGCGGCGGTACGGCCGGCCCGCACCCGCAGACCGGGACCGAGAAAAGAGCACGGTGACCACGCATTCGCGGCGAGACCGCCGATCGACCATCGATAGTTCACAAGGGGAGAAACAAGCATGACCGCAGGTATCACCGGGGTGTTCTGGCTGCCCAGACTCGCCGAGGGGAATTCGATCGCGTTGAACGCCGGCTCGCACGCCATTCCGATGAGCGCGGCCGCCGGAGCGTGGGGTGGGCTCACCGGTGCGTGGGTGGATGCCACCGCCACCGTCGTCCGGGTGATGGCCGAGCTCGGCGTCGGTATGCAGAGCGTCAACGGGATCGGCGCCCTGGCCCGGCTCGTCGGCTTCACCGGATGGGCCGAACAGCAGGGCGCGATGGCCGCGACCCTCGGCACCAAGGCCGCCTCGCAGGCCACCGCCTATACCGTCGCCTCGATCGCCATGCCGAGCCTGCCCGAGATCGCCGCGGTAAACGCCGCTCGCGTAGCGGCGCATTCCACCGGTGGCGTACTGAACGGCAGCTCCGAGGTGGCCGAGGCCGCCAAGGCCGCGTTGGATCTGCGGGCCGCGCTCACCATGGAGACCTACGAGGCCGCCATCACCGCCACCGTGCTCACCCCCGGTGAGTTCTTCAACCCGCCGCCGATCGCCAACGGCGCCGGCCAGGTCGATTCCTCCTCCGCCGAAGAGGCTATGAAAGAAGCCAACGGCGACCCGGTGAAAATGCTGGCCGCCGCCGGCACCGCGCTGGCCCAGAATCCCGGATTGGCCAGTGCGGCAACGCAGGCGGCGCATGTCGCCGGCTCGGTGGCGAGCACCGGTGTCACCACGGTCGGCAATCTGGGGGCCAACGCCCTCGTCGCGGCCACCACTTCCGCCCCGGCCCCGGCGGCCGTGGCGCCACCGGCACCCTCGATGGTCACCGGAGCCGTAGCGGCCACCGCCGCGGCGGCCGCCCGGGCCGGCGGTATGCCCGGCGGTTCGGCACTCGGCCTGAACAACGGCGGCCTGAAGGTGCCCGAGGGGTGGGGTGCCCCGGCGGCGAATGCCACGGCCCCGGCCACCGAGACCGTCGCGGTCGCACGTGGGGAGGCGGCACCGGTGCGCCCGGCCGGCACCGGCTCGTCCTCCAGTCCGCTGCTGGGCAATTCGCGCGGTGCCGCCGGTGAGGACGAGCAGGAACACGACGGCGCCGAGTACCTGCGGGGTGATCACTTCACCGACGGTCGCTACATCGCGGACGGTGTGATCGGCGCCGAACCGCCACGAGCGGACAAGTGACAGTGCTCGGAGCAGGGCGCGGGCCGTCGACACTGGCGGCGGTCACGCTGTCCCTCGACGAAATGCAGTACCTCCTGGAGGCACTGGAAATCGACGAGGTGCCCGTCGTGCTGGACGCACGGGGACGCTACGACAACCAGATCGACCACGACGCCGCGATGGACGCCGCGGCCCGGTCGCTTACCGACCGGGATCTTTTGGACGGCGAACAGATTCATCCGGAACTCGCCGAGCGCCTCCGCGGCCTGTACCGGCCGCACTGGGTGGTCGCACTGCGATTGATCGTCGCGGGGCAGGTGAGCCGGATGTGCCTGGCGAAGGGCGACGACCTGGTGACCGTCGCGCTGCGCGGTCCGCAGTCCTATGTGATCGACGAGGCCACCGAGGATCTGCCCGGCCCGGTCATGATGGCGCTCGGCCCGGCCGACGCACTGGAACTCACCGGAATGAACGCCCCCACCGAACAACTGGTGCCCATCTTCGACGACGCGGGCGACCCGACAGCCACCGCGGCCCGGCTGGCAGAGGTCGGCAACCCTCCACGGGATGCGCAGGTGATCGCCTCGGCGATGGCGCACTGTGATTCGCACGCCGAGATCGTCGGTGTGGTGTACGGCGACGCGAGCCGCGATATCGCGGAAAACCATATCGCCGTGTTCAACACCCGGGCGGGCCGGTTCATCGCGACGGCCAGCCTGGCCGACGACGGCACCAAATGGACCTCGTTCAGCAGTGGCACCGACGCCCGGCTCCGAATCGCGCTCCAGGACCTGATCAACTCGCTACCCGAACGCGCGGAGTTCCCCCGGCGCCCGAACCTCGCCTGAGGCGACCTCAGCCCATCGGGTCGTCGGCGCCGGCCTCCGCTTTCACCCCGAACGGCGGAGTGAATCGACCCCAGCGGACGCATTCCCAGCCGCCGTGCGGGCGCGGTACGAGTTCGATCGTCTCGGTATTGTCCAGGTGGTTGTTGGTGGTGAACGGCGGCGCCACCCCGGCGAGGAACCGGCCGACCAAGCGCATGGCGGCGCCGTGGGAAACGACCAGCACGTCACCGCTGTCGCTGCCGTCGAGGAACTCGGTCCGCAGCTCGGTGACCGCCGGTACGAAACGGTCCAGTACCTCCTGCGCGGATTCGCCGCCGTCGACGCGCTCGTCGAGCCGGCCCTCGTGCCACAACCGGTACGCAGCCTGGAACCGGTCGTGGGCCTCCTTGGTATTCAACCCGTCCAGCGCACCCAGCTGCACCTCGTGTATGCCGTCGTACTCGGTCGCGGTCACCCCGGTCGCGGCCTCGATATAACCGGCCGTCTGGCGGGCGCGCAGGGCACGGGAGTGGAAAAGCGCACGCGGCGGGACGGTCAGGGCCGAACCGAATGCCTTGGCCTGCGCCACGCCGCGCTCGGTCAGCGGGAGGCCGGGGAGTTTGGTGTCCAGTATTTTTGCGACATTGCCTTCGGTTTCGCCGTGTCGCACCAGGATCAGTTTTGCGGTCACAGGTCGGCCACCCCTTTGCGTAGCTGTGTCAACCAGAGCGCGGCATCCTCGTCCGACGGCGGCGGGGTGCCGGTCGCCGAGGTGGCCGGCCAGGATCCGAGGAATCGGATCCGCGCGGTGCGGTGCAGTGCCTTGAGCGCCTCGGCCACCGCGGCGTCTTCGATATGGCCGACACAGTCCAGGTAGAAGCGGTAGGTGCCCATACCGGTACGGGTGGGCCGGGACTCGATCCGGGTGAGATCAACACCTCGGGTCGCGAATTCGGCGAAAGCGCGCATCAGCGAGCCGGGCATGTTCGGCAGTTCCTCGAGCACGATGGAGGTCCGGTCGGTGCCGGTGGGCGCGGGCGCCACCCGTGGGGGGGTGACCAGCACGAACCGGGTGACGGCCTGCTCGTGATCGGCGACGCCCGAGGCCAGTGGGATAAGTCCGAGCCGTTCCCCGGCGAGCATGGTGGAGACCCCGGCGTCGGCCAGGCCGGCCCGCACGTCTTCGGCGGCGGCGGCGTTCGAGCTCGAAGTGTGCAGCGCGACCTCGCCCAGGGTGTGCTGAACCCACTGCCGGACCTGCGCGAGCGCGACGGGATACGCCGCCAGCGTGCGCACCGCGCCGATCTCGGTGCCCGGACGCGCGACAATCGTGAAGCTCACCTCGAGTTCGACCTCGGCGATGATCTGCAGCCGGGGTCCGATCGCCAGCGAATCGAGGGTGGCCGAGATGGAGCCCTCGACCGAACTCTCGATCGGCACCACCGCCGCGGTCACCTCACCCGCCCGGACCAGTTCCAGGGCGGCGGACTGACTGGGCGCGGCGACCCGCTCGACCGGCCCGTCGAAGGACCCCGAGCGTTCGAAATCGGCGAGGGCCATCTCGGTGAAGGTTCCGGACGGACCGAAATACGCGATACGCGGCACGTCTACGAGACTACTGGTGCCCGCGCCGGGCCCGCCGACCACGGGATCCGCGCGAGCGCGACCGGGCCCGGACCGGTTGGCCGTGTGCCGCCGGGCCGGCCTACCACGACGACAGCGTCCCGCGGTGCCCGCTCGGCGCGGGCGGTCGTATCCCGCTCAGCCCAGTGCGGCCCGCAGCGCCTGCTCGAGTTCGGCCGGATCGTCGCTCTCGATTCCGAGCAGCACCTCGCGTACCGCGTCGACCGCGCCGCCGGAGAGTCCGGACAAGAATTCGGTATCCGGGCTACGCAGGGCGGTACGAATATCGTCGCCGCACAGTGCGGCGGCGGTGGCGGCCACGATGGCCAGCGCGCGGGCGGCGGAATCACCGCGGGCCGCGAAGCCGTCCGAGCCGTGCGCGACCTCCGCCAGCAGGTCGGCGACCCCATCGTCGGAGAGTGCCGGCTCGACCATCCGCGTACCGGCGAACGTTCCGGCCGGGACCACCAGACCGTCGAGAAGTCCGCGTTCGGTCGTGCGCTTCGGAACGGTCAGTTCGACGAGGACCGGCTGCGATTCACCAGCTACCACACCCAGATCGTATGCCCGGGACGGCCGCGGCCGCGCCGCGCATCCCGCCGAGCGTGGACGGCGGATCCCGCATTCCCGTCCCGGTGGCATCGATGCCCTTGCGCCACATTCGACTTTAACTTAGCTTAGGTTTACCTAAATCAAAGCCTGTGAAGTCGGGCACGCCCGCACTGGAGGTACCCATGGCGCCGACCACCGCCGCACCCGCCCCATCCACCGCCGAGCGTGTCCGCAACTCCTGCGCCCATGCCGAACAGGCGGTACTCGCCGTTCCGGGCGCCGACCCGACCCCGGTGTCGGTGCATTTCCTGCGCCAGTGCGGGGATGTGGTGATCGCGGTACCCAACGACAGCGCCGCCGTATACGCGGCCGGCACCGCCATCGCCGGCGCGCCCGCCGTCCTCGAACTCACCGACCACGCGCCACTCCCCCTGCGCGAACCGGTACGGGCCCTGGTCTGGTTACGCGGCTGGATCCGCGGCGTACCCGCCCGCGCCCAGCGGACGCTGGTCGGTGCCGTCGCCGAAGACCACCCGCATCCCGGCCTGCTCGATATCGGCCACACCGCAACCCTGCTGCGCCTGGTCCTGAACTCGGCTGTCGTGGCCGACTCCTCCGGAGCCGAATCCGTCTGTGTGGACGAACTGCGACTGGCCACTCCCGACCCCTTCTGTGGAATGGAAGCGGCCTGGCTCCAGCACCTCGATGCCGACCACGCCGATGTGGTCGCCCAACTGGCCCGGCACCTCCCGGCGAAACTCCGCCACGGCCGCATCCACCCCCTGGCCATCGACCGCTACGGCCTCACCCTGCGTATCGAGGGTATCGACGGCGACCACGATTTCCGCCTTCCCTTCGCGACCCCCGCCGAAGACGTCGAAGCCCTGGGACGCGCTGTCCGCACTCTCGCCGGCTGCCCCTTCCTCAACGGCCTGCGCCGCTGAACCCACCGCGGCGCCCTCGGCGCCGAGGCCGGGCCCGTAGATTCTGGATATGCGCGAGAGCAGCCCGGTCGACGACCGGACGAGGGAGCAGCGGGGGATCCGGCTCGAGATCCTGGTCGTCCTCTGCGTGACCTTCGGGCTCAGCGGCATGAACGCGGCGCTGTCCCTGCTGGAGAGCGCGCTGGCGCCCGGCGGCGTCGGCGGGCAGACGGTCGCGTTGAACTCGTCGCGGGCCACCCAGTCCTTCATCGATCTGCTCTTCCAGCTGCTCGGAGTACTGCGGCTGGCGGCATGGGCGGGACTGGCGCTCTACCTGCTGTGGCGTAGCGGTATCGGACCGCGGGCCATCGGACTCGCACGTGCCCGATTCCGGCCCGACGGGCTGTACGGTCTGGGGCTCGCCGCGGTCATCGGGCTGCCCGGGCTGGGGTTGTATCTCATCGCACAGTCACTCGGCGTGAATGTGACGATCGTGCCCGACGCGTTGAGCGACCACTGGTGGCGCATTCCCGCCCTTGTGCTCTCGGCCTGCGCGAATTCGGCGGCCGAGGAGATCGTGGTGGTGGCCTTCCTGCTGACCCGGCTCCGCGCACTGGGCTGGTCGGACAATTCGGCGCTGGCCGCCTCCGCACTGCTGCGCGGCAGCTACCACCTGTACCAGGGGCTGGGCGGTGGGCTCGGCAATGTGGTGATGGGGGTGATCTTCGGCCGGTTCTGGCAGCGCACCGGGCGGCTGTGGCCGCTGATCATCGCGCACGCCCTGATCGACATCGTGGCCTATGTGGGCTACGGGTTACTGCACGGCCGGGTGTCCTGGCTGCCCTAGGCTGCACGACCAGGTGTCCCGGCCGCCCCGGCGGGGTAAGCCGCCTATACCGGCGCACCGCGCTCACCTGCGGGTCGGACGGACGCCCCCGGCGCTAACAGAAGAGACCCGGATCGATAAGTAGAGTTTGATGATGATGAACGGCGACGACCCACGTATGCGCCGGGTGCCGCCGCACAGCGGGGGACCCGGACGAGCCGGCGCGCGCCGTCCCCCACCTCCCCAGGGTGGTCGCCCCCCGGTCGAGCCGCCACAGGTCATGCGCCGCAATCCCGGGCCGGGACCACAGGGCCGCCCCACCGAACGCTACGAACCGCCACGCGCCTGGTCACAGACCCCGCAGGGTCGTAACGCTCCCCCGGCCCGGCCGCCCGCGCCGGGTCGCGGTGGCAAACCGCACCCGCCCACCCACGCCCCGACCCAACGGCCGGTGTCGTACCGCGAAGGCGACCACGCCCCCACCCAGCGTCCCGTCCCGTTCCACGACAGCCGCCGTCGGCCGCCCCCGACGGGGAATCCACCGGGCCGCCGTCCAGCGGCACCCCCGCCCCGGCGTCCGCGCCGTAAACGCCATATCGGCCGGTGGTTCCTGGTGATCCTGCTGGCGCTACTGGCGCTGCTGGTCTACGGGGTCGTCGAACTCGACGGCTCCCTCACCCGTATCGACGCGCTCCCCGACTACGAAGACCGGGTCGGTAACACCGCCGGCACCAACTGGCTGCTGGTCGGCTCGGACAGCCGGGCCGGGCTCTCCGAGGAGGAGACCAGCGGTCTGGCCACCGGCGGCGAAGTCGGCGATCCGCGCACCGACACGATCATTCTGGTGCACGTCCCCCCGTCGGGCCGCACCACGCTGGTGAGCCTGCCCCGCGACTCCTACGTCGATATTCCGGGTTACGGCCAGGACAAATTGAATGCCGCGTTCGCCTTCGGCGGCGCACCACTGCTGACCCAGACCGTGGAGACCGCGACCGGACTGCACATCGACCATTACGCGGAGATCGGTTTCGCCGGTTTCGCCGGCGTCGTGGACGCGCTGGGCGGTATCGACATCTGCGTGCCGCAGGCCATCGACGACCCCCTCGCCGGAATCGACCTTCCGGCGGGCTGCCAGGAACTGAACGGCCCGCAGGCCCTCGGTTTCGTCCGCAGCCGTGCCACCGCCCTGGCCGATATCGACCGGATGAACAACCAGCGCCTGTTCCTGTCGGCCCTGCTGGAGAAGGCGACCAGCCCCGCCACCCTGGCCAACCCCTTCGCCCTGTGGCCCATGGCCGGTAATGTCGCCGATTCCCTCACCGTGGACAAGGGCGACCATATCTGGGACCTGGCCCGCCTCGCCTGGGCACTACGCGGCGACACCCTCGCCACCACTGTCCCGGTCGGCGGCTTCACCGACACCGACAGCGGGAACGTCCTGCTCTGGGCCGACCCCGACGCCGGCCGCTTCTTCGAAGCCCTCGCCGACGGCGACCCGATCCCCGCGGACCTGGCCGGCGAATAGGTTCCGCGGCGTCGCGGGCGAGGCCCCGCGGTCCCGTTGATCAGGCCCGGGATCCGCGGCGGTACCACGCGCGATACGCGGCCCACCATTCGACGACCGTGACTTCGATCGCCTCCCGCTGATAGCGGGCCTCGACCGTTGTGAGCCTCGCTCATACCGAGCCCACTGTTTCCACCGCCCGGTACCGGTGACAAGCCACAACCATCACGCACACAGGCGAAAACCCGACGCACCCGCTCCGGGGCCACCCGCATCACCGATCTCCGATTCACACATCGGCAGTCATCGATCTCGTGGTGCGGCAACGCCGCCTCGACCAGCGGCGCACAGCAGACCGGGCTCCGCCTATGTCCCGCATTGCGCGCGGCCACACATGCCGGTCCGCGACACCGAACCCCGGCGCAACCCCATGAGTCGAGTTTTACGAGACACCTCAAAGGGTTGAGGCCCGTCTCGCCGTTTCGGCCTCGAAAGCGCCCGCGATGTGCGGTGAGCCGCCCATAGAGTGCAACCATTGAGCACCTTCGGCCAAGGCCCGAGGCCGAAACGGCGAGACACAAGGGGGGCCTCAACCCCGCGCGCGCCGGCGCGCCAAAAACACAGTAACGTCGATCACATGCACGACAGCGATCTCGCTCAGCCGTTCATCGCCCAGTTGCGCGCGCAGGTCCGGCACGGGCTCACCGCTTCCCAGCAGTATCTGGCGGCAGCCGTGTACTTCGATATCCAACGGTTACCGCAATTGGCCGGTCATTGTTATGCGCGTTGCGAGCAGCATCGCGGGCATGCGTTGCGAATTGTGCAATATCTGATCGACCGAGAGCTGGAGATCACCATCGGGGGGTTGGGGGAAGTGCGGCAAACTTTTGAATCGCCGCATGCGGCAATAGCTTTCCTGCTGGCCAGGGAGGAGACCGCGGCGGATCAGATCACCGAGTTGGCGCATTTGGCGCGCGAGTGGTCCGACTTTCTCGGGGAGCAATTCATGAGTTGGCTTCTCGAAACTCAACAACAGGACGTGGCCGGTATGTCTACACTGTTGGCTGTGATGGACCGAGCGGCCGGAAACCTTCTCGACGTGGAAGAGTTCGTGGCCCGGGAACTGCGTTCGACGGCTCCCGCGGTGAACAGGTCCGTGCCGAAAATGGCTGGAGCGGGCCGGAATCGATAAGGCAATACTATCCTCAATTCCATAAGGCAACACTATCCTCAATAAGGCTGCACTTGGATGACAGCCTCACTTTTCGGCGTTAATGTCAAGGCATGTCGAATCATCCGGAGAGCCCCCGCAGCAAATTCCACGGATTGCTGCACGACCAAATTCGGCACGAGTTCAATGCCGAGCACCAGTACATCGCCATCGCGGTGTGGTACGACAATGCCGACCTCCCCCAGCTGGCGAAGCGCTTCTACGCGCAGGCCGTGGAGGAACGCAACCACGCGATGATGATCGTCCAGTACTTCCTGGACCGGGATATCAGTGTCGACCTCACCGGGATCGATGCGGCGAAGTCGCATTTCGAGAACGCCCGGGAGCCGATCGCCATGGCGCTCGATCAGGAGAAGACGGTCACGGATCAGATCGTCCAGCTGGCCAGCACCGCCCGCGAGGAGGGCGACTATCTGGGCGAGCAGTTCATGCAGTGGTTCCTCAAGGAGCAGGTGGAGGAAGTCGCGAAGATGAGGACCCTGCTCACTGTCGCCGATCGGGCGGGTTCGAACCTGTTCGATCTGGAGGAGTTCATCGCGCGTGAGATGAGTGATCACCCGTCGAAGGTTTCGGGTGCGCCCTCGGCTGCCGGCGGCAGCGTCTGATCGGTAACGGTCCGCGTGCACCCGCCGATGAGTTCCGTGAATGCGGAGACGCGGCGGGCCGACGCCGGTCCCGGGTGATGATTGGAGCATCGGCCGTCCCGGCCCACTGCGCCGAGGTCGGGCGGCCGATGCTCCGTTACGTCAGCCGGCGCCGGGTCGTTGTGTCGGCTGACGTGGTGTCGCCGGGGGGTTCCAGAAACGGCGACCTCTGAAACCTAGCCGAGATCGCCGCCGGAAAGAAGAGTTTTTCTAAAAATCTTCCGGTTTATTCAGCGGAGGGTGACCTGCCGCGACCGGAGACCGTCCCGCGAGCGCCGCTGCTCGGGGGTCAGGGGGGTGTCCACCGCCAGCGCTTCGGCCAATCGGGTACCGAACTCCACTGCCGGGGAACGCCATTCGCTCACATGCCGGTCGGGGTCGAGATCGAACACCGGCACCAGCAGGCCATGGGTGCGGAACGAACCCGCGAATCGCGAACCTTCTCCGAGATGCAAACCGCCCGCGGCATGTAGCCGGGCCAGCGCCAGCATCAGGTCGTCTTCGGATTCCGGCCGTACCCAGCGCAGGTGGGCTTTGTCCCCGGCATCGACCCACCAGGGGGCCCCGATCGCGTCCGCGCCGAGATCCAGTCGATCCGACGGCATGATGGCCTGTTTCGCCTGTTCGATGGTGGCCGCGATCTGCGGATCGGGCTGCACGCCCTCGGGCACCCACCAGTCGAAGTCCTGGTGCACGGTCAATTCGAGTGCGGCGTCGGCCACCAGCACATCGGCCAGCGTGGGCCCGCCGGGCGCGGCGTGTGCCACGGCCAGCGAATCCCCCGGATCGGCCGACTGGGTCCACAGGATGGACGCGGCGATATCGGCACCCGGGTTCGAACTCGGCGTCTGCACCTGCACACCGACGTAACCGGTGGGTGAATCCCCGGCCCGCACCAGCGCGGACACCGCGCCCGGCAGCACAGTCGCCAGCACCACGGCACGTTCGGCGGCGACGCCGTCGGCCAACTTCAGCTCGGCAGTCGCCGACGGCACGAACTCGCGCAGGGCGACCAGATCGCATTCGGCGGCCAAACCCTCGAACGGCCGCACCACGGCCTGCTCTGCCTCCTGCAACGCCGCCCGGCGTTCGGCCAGACGCTGGGCCCGGTTGCCACCGGGTTTCGGACTATTGCGTTTGCTCTTACCCACGGCTGGTCAAACTACACGGCAGCGCACCGGATCAGCCGCAGGCCACACACTTCAACTGTTGGCCAGCACGGCTTTCGCGCGGCCGGGATGATTGGTCGCCACCCAGCTCACGCCGAGATCCGCGCACAACTGCATATCGTCGGGTTCGTCGACGGTCCAGCAGTAGGTGGCCCGGCCGGCCGCGGCCGCCTTGTCGACCAGATCCGGGTGGTCGCGCAGAGTTTTCACGGACGGCCCCACGGCAGTCGCCCCGACCGTGGTTGCCGCGCTGCCGCCGAGGTAGCGCGACGATTCGCCCAGCAGCACGGTGGGCAGCAGCGGCGCCGCGCGGCGGATCCGCCAGACCGCGGTGGCGGCGAACGACATCACCACCGCGCGGGAATGAGCCGCCGAGGCCGGGGTGGCGATCCCGAAGCGCTGTAGTTCCGCCAGCACTTTGCTCTCCACCAGGGAGCCGTACCGGACCGGGTGCTTGGTCTCGATGAACAGTTTCGTCGGCCGGCTGCGCCAGTCCAGCACCAGCCCGATCAGCTCGCTGAGCGTGAGAACCCCGGCCGGGACGCCGTCGCCGAAATCGAGATCCTTCAGTTCGGCCAGCGTCAGCTCGCTGACCAGACCGCTTCCGGTGGAGGTACGGTCCACCGTCCGGTCGTGCACGCACACCAGATGTCCGTCACGGGTGAGCCGCACATCGCATTCCACCCCGTCGGCGCCCTCTTCCAGAGCCAGTTCGTAGGCTGCCAGGGTGTGCTCGGGGCGCGCCGCCGAGGCACCTCGGTGCGCGACCACGAACGGCGCGCGGCCGTTCTGAACCGACTGGTCAGTGCCCTCGCTCACTTGGCCACAACCTCCTGTGGTGCTCGGTCGGCGCCGTCGGGGGAATCGGCGCTGTCGGCGTCCGCCGCGGTGCTCACCGTAGCGGTCGTCCCCGGATGCACCGGTTCGATCAACGGTGTCGCCGGGTCGACGGCGATCAGCCAGCGCCGGGCGAGCCGGCTGCGACCGCGCAGGTCCCGACCCTCCAGCGTGCGCACTACCCACAGTGTCAGCACCGCGACCGCGGCGGCCACGGCGTCGGTGAATGCGGTGAAGAGCACACCGTCGGCCTTCGCCTGCAGCGAGTCCGCGGTCCGCCAGTACAGCGCCGCGACGGTGACCAGCCCGCCGAACACCCACGCCGCCCACCAGACGCGGACCGCGAGCCGCGCCCGCGGGTCGGTGCGGCCGGACACCACCTCGGTGAGGAAGACCCCGGGCCAGATGAGATTGACCACGGGGATCAGGCACCCCAGCGCGAGCATGCGCGGTGAGCGGGGGTCGCGGCGCCCGGCCGCCGCGAAGGTCGCGCGGCGGACTTCGATCAGCCACCCGAGCGTGGCGACCGCGGCGACGAGGGCCATGATCAGCGCGAACAGCGCAGCGGTATTCACCAGGGCGTCGGAGAACCACAGCAGTGGCGGTTCGATGAGGCGGGTGCGATTTCGCAGCAGGATCAGGTAGCGCACCGATTCGGCCACGGCGGACACCGCGAACAATACGGCTGTGGCGAAGAGCGCGGCGTGCGTCCAGCGGGTGAGCGTGCCGAGCGGGCGGGTCCGGTGCAGGTCCGCGTCGCGATCCGTGGCGGGCCGATCCCGCAGACCCCAGCGCGGCATCTCCGTGTAGCGCGGGGTCCCGGCGGTCGGACGGCCGGTGGCCGCGCCCCGCGACGGGTGGGCGGGCCGCCCGGGCCGACGGGCGACCCAGCGGTAGTTACGGCGTTCCGGCGGCGCATCGATCGGCCCCGGGGAGAGCAGTACCCCGCGACAGCGCGGGCACCAGTGCATCGGCGGGCCCTGCACCGCCCAGCGCGTACCGCAGCGGGCACATGGCTGCACCACCGTACTCACCGCGCACCTCGCTTTTCGTCAGTAGATCTTCGCGGGTTCGTCACCCTCGGCGGTCAGTGGACGACCGGTCTGCTGCCAGGCCACCATCCCACCTGCCACGTTCACCGCTTCATAACCCACGTTCGCGAGGAACTTCACGGCCTCCAGCGAACGGCCGCCCTGCCGGCAGACCACGTACAGGTCGGCATCGGGGTCCAGTTCGCCGTAGCGCGCGGGAACATCGGCGAGCGGAATGTGCACGGCACCGGGTGCGTGGCCGAGCTGCCATTCGTCGTCTTCGCGCACATCGAGCAGGACGGCGGCAGCCGCCTCCCCGGGCGGAAGGTCGAATTCAGCGGGTACGGCCTCGACCGGTACCGACGGGACTCCGAAGCTCGTCACCCCCTTGATCCTGCCATAACCACCTCGGCGGCTGCCCGGCTCTCGTGGGAGTGGGCACTCGGGCCGGACGGGCGCGCCCCGGGCCGAACGGCGGGCCGTCGCGGACGCCGACACGCCGGACGATGCGACATATTCGCCGAGGGCCATCCACCCCCTCGCAGCCCGCTCGACGCGAGGTGGCATCGACAGATTTTCATGAGTTATACGCATAACCCACCACGAAAGACGGTGATACCAGCTATCATTCAGCGCACCATAATCCCAGATAGCCCACCAAAGGCCATCTGACCTGCGGAAATGATATAACCGTACGGCCGATCCGGTACTCCCCTCCAAAAATCCCGGAGCGGCCGCCCGGCCACTCGATCGGGTCACGCCCCGTTGCGTGACCCGACATCGACTTGGACGCGGGGGACCCCGAAATGGTTCCCCCGGAACCGGAAATCGGCGAAATCCCCAGTTCCCAGCCATGACCTCGGTAATCTGGCGCCATGACATCCACCAGGGGGTTACTCGACGGATTGGACGCGGCCGGCCTCGACAAGGCACTGTCGGAGGCCGGATGTCTGGGATTGGAAATCGATTCCGAGGCAAAACGACTGGAGCTCGACCTGGAGGTACTGAGCCTGTCGGAGCAAATTTCCGGCATAGCGGAGGAAGAGCCGGAATCGGGTACCGGTTGCCGACGAGTGCGGCTGGTGTTCCAGGGGGTCACCAGGATTGCCGCATCGTTGCGGATACAGCGGTGGGACGATCTGGAACCGCGAGTCCTACCGCTGGAGCTGGCGGGACTACCCGCCGCCGTCGCGAGTTTCGGCGGTAGCCGCCTGCACGGCTGGGAGTTCGTCGACCTGGACGACAGCGGCTGGGCCCTGTGGAGCGAGTTGCTGAGTTTCGACACCACCATCGACCCCGGGATCGCCCGGCACGTGCTCGAGTTCTCCCAGGAGGAGGGCATAGATCCGCGGGCGCTCGATATCCGGGTGTGGTTCGACACGGTCACCGCACAGACCACCGGGGGCAAAGCCGTTCCGCTGCCGGAACTGGTCGCCGGGGCCGAACGCTGGTGGGACGCGCATGCCAAAGGTGATCCCCGGGCCACCCACCCCGGTGTCGCACCGCCGCTGTAGCGCGCGGTCCAGGCTCTACGCGAGCCGTGTATCGACCGGATATCGCGGGGGCAAGCGCTGGGCCAGGAGCCGACGGGCGCGGCATTACGCCGCGCGGGCACGAGAGTCGGCTCCGTACCGCTTCGGCGCAGGTTCCGGCGGACCGCGTGGCAGGGGTCGCTTCGATCCCGGATGGTCGGTTCCGACCCGATGTGGAATGGTGGGGTGTCGGGGCGAGTTGGACCGATCGGGTGTACGAATGGTCGGGAGCATCCCGTACAGGACGCACTCGACCCGACAAGGAAGGGACATTCGTGGCTGAGTACACGCTGCCAGATCTGGATTACGACTACGGCGCCCTGGAGCCGCACATCTCCGGGCAGATCAACGAGATTCACCACTCCAAGCACCACGCGACCTACGTCGCCGGAGTGAACACCGCGCTGGAGAAGCTCGAAGCCGCGCGCGAAGCCGATGATCACGGCGCCATCTTCTTGCACGAGAAGAACCTCGCCTTCCACCTCGGTGGCCATGTCAACCACTCCATCTGGTGGAAGAACCTCTCTCCCAACGGTGGCGACAAGCCCACCGGCGAACTGGCCGCCGCCATCGACGACCAGTTCGGCTCCTTCGACAAGTTCCGGGCGCAGTTCACTGCTGCCGCCAACGGACTGCAGGGTTCGGGCTGGGCGGTGCTCGGTTACGACACCCTGGGCCAGAAGCTGCTGACCTTCCAGCTCTACGACCAGCAGGCCAATGTGCCGCTCGGCATCATTCCGCTGTTGCAGGTCGATATGTGGGAGCACGCCTTCTACCTGCAGTACAAGAACGTCAAGGCCGACTACGTGAAGGCCTTCTGGAACGTGGTCAACTGGGCCGACGTCCAGGAGCGTTTCGCCAAGGCCACCAGCCAGGCGAAGGGCCTCATCTTCGGCTGAGCGATCCGGTTCGGAAAAGACCCGCGGACCAGCGAGTCCGCGGGTCTTTTGCCTTTTCTGCCCGAATTGGCACTCTCTGGTACTTGTGTGCCAGATACCTTCTGCGCGATCCTCTTGTTCCACGACAGTTCGAGGACGGGCAAAGCCGCCCCCGGTTACGCACGGGAGGCCTCATGCGCAGCAACAGTCCGATCGGCGTCACGCCGTTCCATGCCAGTGGCACACTGCGCGGGTTCGTCATCTCCGGGCGCTGGCCCGACACCACCAAAGAATGGTCACAGCTGCTGGTACTCGCCGTCCGGGTGGCATCCATGCCCGGCCTGCTGACCACCTCGACCATATTCGGGGTCCGTGAGGAATTACCCGACGAGCCGCAACCGGATACCGTCGGCCTGGTGGTCGCCGAGGGCCCGGTCCTCGGCGAGGACGGATTGCGGCCCGGCCGCTTCGCCGAGCACATTCCGCCGGCCCTGTTCATGCTGCACCCACCGGCAGAGACCAACCCGTCCCTACCGGAGTGCACCGGCGCCGCCTCCGGATGCGTACTGCTGCCGGGCCTGCCTCATCTGGGGCTCGAGCATCGTGCGGCCTGGGCCGAGGCGGAGGCGGACGGCACGGTGACCTCGCTGGTGAGCCGGGTCGGCCTGGATCCGATCAGCGACCCCGATACCGCCGTGCTGGCCATGCTGCTGGCCGCCTGAGCCGGGCGCGGAGCCCGGCCGGAAGGCCGGGCTCACGTCGCCGCCGCCACGGCCCTTTCCCTCGAAGAGGATCGGTCCGCGGATTACCGCAGCTTCGACAAGACTTCCGCGAGCCTGTCCATCACAGCCTGCTGACCGGCTTCGAGCCGGGCCTGCCCGGAACGCAGCTCTTCGACATCGCCACGGAGCTCCTGGAAATCGCCACGGAGCTCCTGAACGTTGCCACGGAGCTCCTGAACGTTGCCACGGAGCTCCTGGACATTGCCACGCAACTGCGTCTGCCCGGCTTCGAGCCGCGCCTGCCCGGCGCGCAACTCCTGGACATCGCCGCGCAGGTTCGTCTGTCCGGCCTCGAGCCGCGCCTGTCCGGTCCGGAGATCCTGGACATCCGCGTGCAGACTCCCGAGTTCGCCGAGGACCGCATTGTGGTTGCCGTCCATCCGGGCTCGAAGGGCTCGCAGCGATTCCGGCTCCCGATCCCGCTCGTTGATGATCTGCACGACCTGGGCCTCCAGGACGGCAAGCCGGTTCTCGATCGACATCTGGAGTGATCCTCTCGTTGGTCGGTAGTCTACCGATCGACCGGTTCCCTCACCCTTCCGTCCGGTCTCACGGCACCGTTTCTTTCGGTGATCCGGCCGTTCGCCGACCGGTGGCGCTTCATGACTCATAAGGACACTTCCCCCCCTGCGATGGCCGGGCCCCGCCGCCGGTTTCAGGACTGGCGATCTGTTTGCTGTAGTGATGCCATAAATCTGTTCCGGGCGACCGGACGACGGTTATCAGGGCCCCCTAACTATGCCGCTACCTTAACCAAACTTATTGTCAGAAGCCAGTTTTCGCTGTTGCGTGATTGCGACACCCGCGCGGGTGCGGTAGGGTTGCCAGCAGCGAAGGGGAGTAGCCCGCAATCACGTGGTCGACATACTGACCCGCCGTTCTCGGCGGGTCCGGTCGCGTGAACCGGTCGTTCCGGTGGGCGAGACCTTCGGCCGAACAGCAATTTCGTTGTCGGCCGGAGGCGAACCCGTATCCGGCCGGCGAACCGGAGGATCGGGAGCAACCGTCAGATGATCGCCACCGTCGGGCTCGCCATCGGCATCGTTTTCCTGGCCGAATTGGGCGACAAGTCCCAGCTCATGGCACTGACCTTTGCCCTGCGCTACCGCTGGTGGGTGGTGCTGGGCGGCATCGCCACCGCCACCGCCGCGGTGCACGTCATCTCGGTCGCCATCGGCCATTTCCTGGGCGCGGCCCTGCCCACCACCGCCATCGCGGCGGTGGCGTCGATCACCTTCCTCGCTGTGGGCCTGTGGACCCTGCGTGAACTGGTCACCGACAGAGACGACGAGGAACCCGCCCCTTCCCGGTTCGCCACCACGGCCCCGTTCTTCGTCGTGCTCTCCGCCTTCCTACTGGCCGAACTCGGTGACCGCACCATGTTCGCCACGGCGGCGCTGGCCACCGACAACAACTGGGCCGCGGTGTGGGTGGGTTCGACGATCGGCATGGTCGCCGCCGATGCCCTGGCCATCGCCGCGGGCATCCTGGTCGGCAAGCACCTGCCCGAACGGGCCATCGGCTTCGGGTCCGGGCTGCTCTTCTTGTTCATCGGGGCGCTCACCGGTATAGATACCGCGGCCCCGGGGCTCGGGCTCGCCGGCGCGGCCGGTATCGCCCTGCTCGTACCCGCCGTGGCAGCCCTCGTCGTCTGGCTGCTGCGGACCCGTGCGGCGGCGAATCGGCCCGCTACCGGGGCCACTACCCCGGAGATCCCGCAGCCCCGTGGCGGCGGTCTTTACTGAGTACGATTCGGGCGATCAGCGCAAGGGGACCGTCCACGAACTCTCCGCACGCACCGGTTAGGGTGCAATTGACGTTAGGCCAACTGGCTTGTCACGAACGAGAGGACCATCGTGGAGATTTCGGGTTCCGCCGCCATCGTCACCGGGGGCGCGTCCGGTCTGGGCGCCGCCACCGCCAAGCGTTTCGCCGATCTGGGCGCCACCGTCTTCGGGCTCGACGTACCGCAGTCGATCGAGCGCGCCGGCGACAATGTCCCCGACGGGGTCACCCTGCTCGCCGCCGATGTGACCAGCCACGACGAGGTCGCCGCCGCTGTCGCCGAGGTGGTCGAATCGGGTACGCCGCTGCGTATCGTGGTCAACTGTGCCGGGGTCGGCTGGGCCGGGCGCATCCTGTCCAAGAACGGACCGCACGATCTCGAGCTGTTCCGCACGGTTATCACCGTCAACCTGCTCGGTACCTTCAACGTGATGCGCCTGGCGGCCGACGCCATCGCCAAGACCGACGCCGTGGACGAGGCCGGACAGCGCGGCGTCGTCATCAACACCGCGTCGGTGGCCGCGTTCGAGGGCCAGATCGGCCAGATCGCGTACTCGGCGTCCAAGGGCGGCGTGCACGGTATGACCGTGCCGGCCGCGCGTGACCTCGCGCAGTTCGGTATCCGGGTCAACACCATCGCCCCCGGAATCATCGACACCCCGATGCTGGCCGGTGTCACCGAGGAGTACCGCCAGGGTCTCGAGGCCGGTGTGCCGTTCCCGTCCCGGTTGGGCCGGCCGGACGAGTACGCGCAGCTCTCGCAGTACATCGTCGAGCACGACTACCTCAACGGCGAGACCATCCGCATGGACGGCGCGCTGCGTATGGCGCCGCGGTAGACCCGCGGCCGTACAACGACGCCCGCCGGCCCGTATTTCCGGGCCGGCGGGCGTTCGTGTTCCGGGTGCTGCGTACTTATGCGGGCCAACCGGCGCTGCCGGTCGGCGGGCGCTGCCGATCGGCCAGGCGCGCCCGCCAGGCATCACAGACCGCACGGTCTGCCGACTCCCGATCGTTGCCGTCGACGCGGCATCCCGCGCGTGTGTACCCCTCACGATCGAAACCGCGGCGGTCATAACCCCACCGGTCGTAGCCGCGGCGGTCGTACCCGGCCCGGTCACGCCCGAAGCTGTCGAGCCCGTCCTCGTCGTAGCCGTCGCGATCGCGCCCGAACCGGTCGTAACCGTCCTCGTCGTAGCCGTCGCGATCGCGCCCGAATCGGTCGTACCCCTTTCGGTCGTAGCCGTTGCGGTCATAGCCCAAGGCGTCATAACCGAAGGCGTCGTAGTCATCGGAAACGGGGACGAAGTGCACCGTGATCGGGCCGCCGCCCGGTTCCGCGGACGCCGGTACCGCCGCCAGCGCGGGTGCGGCGATCAGCGCGCCGAGCAACGCGATCCGAAGTGAGGTGTGGCGCAATCCGCGGCGCGCCGCACGCGCGGTCGACATGGTCGATCTCCTATCCGGAACACGATTCGCGTTCCCGGACGATGCATCGGCCACACCCTTTGACCCATTACAAACCGCAGCTTGGCGACCTGGTCAAACCTTCTGCGCCCGAAGCGATCCGGATGACACACCCGAGCGCACCGCCTGACCGACCCGCGGCGGCACACCACCGTTACCGATGGCCGACCCCCAGATACGCGGTCGTGGTCAGCGGGCTGCCCGGCGGGTAATGCTCGGTCAAGTAGGAACGCATGGCTTCGATACGCTCGGCCATCGCCTGGTCGCCGATACTGCGCCGCATCAACTCCAGGGGCGCGATACCGCGGGTGAGCCGGGCGAGTAGTGCGTCGGCGTCGGCGAAGACCAGCTCCACCGTATGCGGGACCACGGAGACCCGTTCGAAACCCGCCGCGCGCATCTCACGCTCGAAGACCTCAGGGTTCTCCAGGCTGTCGGGGTTCGGCGCCGGTGGGCGGATATCCGGATCGGCCGAACCGAGCGCGCGCCACGACATCTGCATCCAGCTGGACTGCGCGATCGGCGCCCAGCTCGACACCACCGCCACCCCGCCGGGCCGCAGCACCCGGAACAGTTCGGCGAACCCGCGCGGCCGGTCCGGGAAGAACATGAGCCCGAACATCGAGAACGCGGCGTCGAATTCGGCGTCGGCGAACGGCAAATCCTGCCCGTCACCGACCCGCGCCACCACATTGCTCGCATCGGCCGCTGCCACCGCGTGCTTCAGTTGCTCGATCATCGGCGCGGAGAAATCGAGGGCGTCCACCCGCTCGGCGTGCTCCGCGGCCAGCAGGCTCAGCGTGCCCGGACCGGCCGCGACATCGACCACCCGTGCGGGCGGTGTCCGCCCGGCGAGGCCGGCGAGTCGCACCGCCGCGGCGGCGAACGGGCGCATCACCGAAATAGTGGACACCGCATAGTCCTCGGCGACCAGATCCCACGGATCCACGGCGGCGAGCGGGTTTTCGGGCACGGTCATATCCGATCTCGTCGATTCCCCAGCGCATACGGTGGACCGCGGCGGCCGCGGTCCACCGATACGGCCGGGTATCCGCCGTCCGCGATCGCCTACTGCCGTAGCCGATCCGTGGACGAAAGAAGCCCGGCCGCACCACTCAGAGCGTACGCGTGAGCCGTTCGGCGAGGATCTGCGCGAACTTGGCCGGATCCTTCAGTTCCCCACCCTCGGCCAGCACTGCCGTGCCGTACAGGAGTTCGGCGGTCTCGATCAGCTCGGGAACCTTACCCGCGTCGGCGTCGTCCTTGCGGCTGTCGTAGGCGTCTCGCAGACCGGTGACCAGCGGATGGGTGGGATTGAGCTCCAGGATCCGCTTGAACTGCGGCAGCTCCTGGCCCGACGCCCGGTACATCCGCTCCAGCATCGGGGTCATATCGAACACATCACCCACCAGGCAGACCGGCGAGCTGGTCAGGCGCGAGCTGAGGCGGACCTCCTTGACGCTGTCCTCGAGGGTTTTACCCAGCCAGGTCAGCACCTCGGCGAAATCCTTGTCCTGCTGTTCACGCAGGGCCTCGGATTCCTTCTTCTCCTCCTCGGTCTCCAGATCGACCTCGCCCTTGGCGATCGACTGGAAGGGCTTACCGTCGAACTCGGTGACCGACCCGACCCACATCTCGTCCACCGGATCGGTGAGGATCAGCACCTCGCGATCCTTGGCGCGGAACGCCTCCAGATGCGGCGACTTCTCCACCTGCTCACGGGATTCGCCGGTCATGTAGTAGATGGCGTCCTGCCCCTCGGGCATCCGTTCCACATACTGCGCCAGCGTGGTCGCCTCGGTGTCGGAATGAGTGGAGGCGAAGGACGACACCTCCAGGATGGTTTCCCGGTTGTCGAAGTCGGAGAGCAAGCCCTCCTTGAGCACCCGCCCGAACTCCTGCCAGAAGGTGCGGTACTTCGCCTGGTCCTCGGCGCCCTGCAGATCCTTGACACTGCTCAGCACCTTCTTGACCAGACGTTTGCGAATCATCTGGATCTGACGGTCCTGCTGCAGGATCTCCCGGGACACATTGAGCGAGAGGTCCTGCGCGTCGACCACACCCTTGACGAAGCGCAGATACTCCGGCATCAGCTCTTCGCAGTTGTCCATGATGAACACGCGCTTCACATAGAGCTGGACGCCGCGCTTGTGTTCACGGGTGAACAGATCGAACGGCGCCTGCGAGGGCAGGAACAGCAGCGCCTGATACTCGAAGGTGCCCTCGGCCTTGAGCGGGATGATCTCCAGCGGCTCGTCCCAGGCGTGACTGACGTGCTTGTAGAACTCCTGGTATTCCTCCTCGGAGACCTCGCTGCGCGGGCGGGTCCAGAGGGCCTTCATCGAGTTGAGCGTCTGCTCCTCGACGACGGTCTTCTCCTCCTTCTCCTCACCCTCGCCCTCGGTGACCGTGCGCTCGACCTGCGTCCGGATCGGCCAGGCGATGAAATCGGAGTACTTCTTGACGATCTCGCGGAGCTTGTATTCCTGGGTGTAGTCGAAGAGATGATCCTCGGGGTCCGCCGGCTTCAGGTGCAGCGTGACGGCGGTCCCCTGCGGGGCCTCGTCGAGGGTTTCGATGGTGTAGGTACCGGATCCGGCGGTCGATTCCCAGCGGGTACCGGTGGTTTCGCCCGCACGGCGGGTGGTGAGTGCCACCTTGTCGGCGACCATGAAGGTCGAGTAGAAGCCGATACCGAACTGGCCGATCAGCTCGCCGGCCGCGGCCTCGGATTTCGCCTCGTTCAGTTTCCGGCGCACCTCGGCGGTACCGGATTTGGCGAGGGTGCCGATCAGGTCCACCACCTCGGCACGGGACATGCCGATACCGTTGTCCCGGACGGTGAGGATCCGCTGATCCTTGTCGACCTCCAACTCGATGTGCAGGTCGTCGGTGTCTACGTGCAGATCCTTGTCCCGGTAGGACTCCAGCCGCAGCTTGTCCAGCGCGTCGGAAGCGTTCGAGATCAGCTCCCGCAGGAACGTGTCTTTGTTGGAGTAGACCGAGTGGATCATCAGCTCGAGCAGCTGATGGGTCTCGGCCTGGAACTCGAGTTGTTCGACGTGCTCTGTCACGCTGGACAATGGTAATCAAGCCTGCGCGGAACTGGTCCACAGGTCGGGCGGTGTTCCGGGCGGCGCGGCGAAATCGCTCAGCGCAGGGACCTCACGGTCGGCACTGTGCTCCCGCGGCACCCGGGGATTCATCCATTCGCGCAGGACCGCGGTGGCCCGGACATCGTCCTCGTTGTACTCCAGCAGCCGGGTGCGCTGGGTGAGGTCGGGCTCGGCGTCGTAACCCACCGCACGCCGATACCAGCTCATCGACGCCTCGCCCCCCGCCTCGGGATCGCGCCAGGCGAACCCGGCCACGGGTGCGATCTTCTTGAGCCCTTTGCCGCTCGGGCAGATGAACTGATCGGTGACCGCCTGGAACATATCGACCCACTGGATCGAATCGACGAACTCGGTGACCTGGGCTTCGGTCGGCACCCCGGGACGCCCGGCGAACCGCCGCGCCGACTCGTAGAGCCATTTGTCCTCGGCGCTGCGCGAATAGCAATACGCGGCGAAGGTCTTCCCGGCGGTCAGGGCCTGGGCCCGCACCTGCATCAGCCAGGTCCAGAACTCGCCGAAGGAGCGGCCCTCGTCCTCGGTGGGCAGGGGATCCCAGGTGACGAACGCCCGGTACCGCCCGTCGAGCAGGGTCCCCCACAGGTAGGCGCCCTCCTCCTGGTAGCTCTCCAGATCGACATCCACCTCGACGTCGGCCCGGCGCACCCAGACCCGGTCGAACCGGCGCACCAGCGGTGCCTGCACCAGCCAGGCGCGCGCGGTGACGACGGCTTCCTCGAACGGCCCGTGCTGCCAGTCCTCGGGTTCGGGTCCCGACCAGGCGGCCAGTTCGTCGATGGTCCGCACCCCGTGCCCGCGCAGCACCTCCGCGCGCGAACCCGGCGCCACCACGCTCACATCACGATGCTCGTTCAACCAGGCCTGGCAGCCGCCCGCGGCGCCCCGGCTCCACCAGATGCACTGGCGGCATTCGGGGACCTTCGACGGCACGGTTTCCAGTTGCCCGCGCACCACCGCGATCCGATCGGCGAAACGGCTGTCGTAGTCGGGAAGGATCGCCGTCAGGTCGTGGACGAGAATCCGGTCGAAATGGAACCCGATGACCCCGCCGACCCGGGCGGCCGGCGCCAGCCCGTGCCGCTCCAGCATCCGGTACACATGGGCCAGCCGCTGCTGGTCACGGGGTTGCTGACGGAGTTTGCGGGCACGGTCGGGGACCGGATTCCAGGAGAAGAGATCCGAGGTCAGTGGATGGAATTCGGCAGGGTCGGGCCGGCGCGGATCGGTCACTTTGTGGTTGACCACGATCACCGGGATATAGCCGCCGTTGCGCTCGTCGCGCAGCAGGATCTCGGCGCCGCCGCGGCGCCCGGTGTCCGGCTCCTGCGGCAGCAGCCCACCCCAGATCCGGGGCGTGCCCGCCGCGCAGGCACGCAGCGTGGCCTCGGCGCGTGCGCTCGCCGGCAGGGCCGGGTCGATGATCACCCAGCCGTCGGGGTCGGCGGCGACCAGAGTGTCGCGGACCCGTTCGCGATGGGCCTGCGCGGCCTCGCGGCGCTGCTGCACCCCCGTGTCCTCACGCACTTCGGCGAGCAGTTCCGGATGCGCGGCATCCATCCCGAGCCGATGCCGGCAGCCGATGAGACCCCGGGCGTCGAGGAACGCGAGCCGGCCCGCGCCGGCGGTGACCCGCCCGGCGGGCGCGGCGGACTCCCGCCGCTCACGATCGGCGTGGGAGGGGTCTTCGCTGTCGACACTGCCCGGTTGCACGCAAGCAGTATGGTCCCTGACCCCGACAGTCCACCCAATCGAGCATCCCGGAACGGCGTCGCCGCACCGCCGCGGGCAGCGTCTCTCGCCGACGCGGCCGGGAACCCGATAGGGTGTCGGCGAACCGTGTGACACGGGTGGACGGTGCGGTTTTCCGTGTCGTATCGCCGTAGCGAACCAGCATTACGGAGGGCCTTCGATGGGGTTGTTCACCAAGCGCAAACGGCGGCCGAGTCGGCGGGCCGAGGCCAGGGCTCTCAAGCACAAGGCCGCTGTGGAGGCCAAACTCGCCGCGAAGAACGACCGGAAACGGCAACGCGCCGAAGCACGTTCCCAGCGCAAGGTCGCCAAGGCCCAGGTCGCCACGCTGCAGGCCGAGGAGAAGGCGGCCCTCAAAGCGGCCGCGCGAGCGGAACGGGATCCGTTCAGCCCGGCCCAGATCAGGAAGTACATCGGGGTGGCCCGGGTGCTGGTTCCGGTGCTCGCCCCGCTGGCCTACCGCGGCGCGACCTATCTGCGCGGGCAGCTCGACGCCCGCCGGGCCAGACAACTCGGCGTCGGCGTGAGCCGGCTCGGCGACTACGCCGGGCACGGAGGCCGCCTACGGGCACGGATCGGCAATACCGAAGCCGCGTTGGACAAGATCGCGGACGGGCGGGCCGGTAAGGACACCCAACAGTTCGTCGCCGACGCCCGTAACCGGCTCGACGCGCTCACCGCCGCCGTCCGTACCGCCGATCAGCTGCCCTCGGGGCGGCGGCGGTCGGTGTACGCGTCCATCAATACCGAGCTGTCCCGGATCGAGGCGGACGTCCTCGCTCGCCTGGGCGTCGCCTGACCCGGCCCGTCGTCGAGTGGGAGTCCCGGCCCGATACCCGGGCCGGGTGCGCGGGCCCGAGGCCGGTCCGCGACCATGGACACTGCCCTGCCCCACTCTCCGACCAGCCGGTCCACGGTCAGGTCGGCCGAATTCGAAAGTCCGCGATGCCCAGCACGTACCCGACTCCCGCGCCTTTGCGGGGCTGTGTGGTGGGCGCGACTACCGCGATCCTGGCCGTCGCCGCGCACGGGGTCGCGGGCGGCGGATACCCGACATCCGCCGGAGCGGCGTTACTCCTGCTGACCGCCCTGGTGACCGGTGCGGCGGCCGGTTCGATCCTCGGCGTATCCGGCCGGTCGCGGGCCTACCCGGGCCGGAGCACTCTGATCGCTCTCGCGGTGGGGCAGTTCGCCGGGCACTGGGCGCTCACCGGCCTCACCGGCCATCACGGCGCCCCCGTCGATTCGACCCCGGAGCCCCTGCCGGGGTCGACCATGACCGCCTTCCACCTACTCGCCGTCGCGGTCTGCGCGCTGGCGATCACCGCGGCCGAGCGGCTCTACCGTTGCGCATCCTCGGTTCTGCGCGTGCTGCTCGAACCGCCCCGCCTTGCCCCGGGCCGGCCCCGGGTCCGGATCGCCGCGACCACCCCGATCACAGCCCACCGCTCTCCGACGGGGGCCCCGGGTCCGCGCGCACCACCTGCGCGCACCGACCCCGAGACCCCTTCCCCCGGAGAGAAAGCTTCCAACACATGTCCCACGGGATCTCCCCCGTCCTGCGCCGTGGTCTGACCGCGACCTTCGCCGCGGGTTTCGTATTGGCCGCGGCCGGCACCGCCGCCGCACACGTGAGCGTTTCCGCACCGGACGCCACACCCGGGCACGGCGCGGTCGCCACCTTCAGTGTCCCGACCGAATCGGATACCGCCGCCACCACCGCGGTGCGGATCACCGTGCCCGGGTTCTCCACCGCGCGTACCGAACCGGTGCCCGGGTGGACCGCGAAGATCGACCGTAATGACAAAGACCAGGTCACCGCAGTCACCTGGAGCGCCAACCCGGGATCCCCGGGAATCCGGCCGGGCGAATTCCAGCGCTTCGCGGTATCGCTCGGGCCGTTCCCGGACTCGGATTCGGTCGCCTTCCCGGCGGAGCAGACCTACAGCGACGGCACCGTTGTGCGCTGGAACGAGACCGGTGACCACGATTCGGTCGAACATCCCTCGCCCGTCGTCACGCTGACCGGCGCCGAAACCGAGCACGGCGGTCACGGGGACGAGGCGGCCGCCGCCTCCGCCGACAGCGGGGACACCACCGCCCGCTGGCTGGGTGGTCTGGGGCTGGCCCTGGGCGCACTGGCGCTGGGCGCCGGAGTCGGCGCGGTGGTCCGGAGCCGGCGATGAACCACCGCACGACCCGGTGGGGCCGGCGCTTCGCGCTGGTCGCCACCCTGCTCATGGTGACCCTGGGTGCACTGGCCGGACCGGCCGCCGCTCATTCCGCGGTGGTGGGCAGCGACCCGGCGGACGGCGCGACCGTCGAGGTGGGTCCACAGCGCGCCACCATCACCTTCAACGAACCCCTGCAGCCCGACTTCCCGGCCATGACCGTGGTGGGTCCGGACGGCAACCTGTGGTCCAAGGGCGACCCGGTCGTGGACGGCAGGAATCTCAGCGTCGAGGTCGGTGAGCTGGGCCCGGCCGGTGAATACCGGATGGCCTTCCGGGTCACCTCGGCCGACGGTCACGTGGTCAACGGTGAACGTGCCTTCACGCTGAGCAAGGCGGGTAACGGCACCCCGGGCCCGGCCGCGAACGCCCGCGGTGCGGACGACGGCTCGGGCGGCGGCATTCCGGTCTGGGTGTACATCGTGGGTGCGGTCGTCCTGTTCGGCGGCGGACTCGCGTTCGCGCTGTTCGGCTCGCACCTGGGCAAGGGCAAGAACCAGCGGTGAGAAAGGCTCTCCCGAGCGGGACCGACGACCGGTTCACGCTCGGACTCGTGATACCGGCGGGCCTGCTCGGGGTACTGCTGGCCTGGGCGCTCGCCGGGGTTCCGGCAGCATCGGCCGTGCGCTGCTGCGCCGATATCGCGGGTGCGGCGGTGCTCGGCCTGGCGGCCCTGCCCCGGCTGGCGGACCGGATCGAGCTTCCCTGGCGGATGATCGCGGTGCTGGCCGGTCTGTGGTGCTGTCTGGAATTCGCCACCCTGGTCTTCGCGGCGGGCGAGGTGGTCGGTTCGGGGGTGAGCGCGCTGAGCCCGGCCGATTTCGGCATTTATCTGACCCGGATCAGCGCGGGCCAGATCGGCCTGGCCATCCTGCTGGCCACCGGGGCGATCGCGGTGTACGCCGCGATCGCCTTCCGGCGGCCCGGTCAGCGCACGCCGGACCTGGTGCTGGTGTTCGCCGCCGTCAGCGTGACCCTGCGGCCGATCACGGGGCATATGTCGCAGCAGGCAGCCGGTTCGGTGCTGGCCGGAGTACACGCGCTGGCGGCGTCGACCTGGCTGGGTCTGCTGCTGGGGCTGGCCCTGGTGGTGCGCGGACGCCGTGGCTGGGCCGACGCCCTGCCCAGGTATTCGGGGGTCGCCTTGCCCATGATCGCCGCGGTGGCGCTGACCGGCGTGATCAACGGCCTGGTGCGCCTGGGCGGTATCGCGCCGTTCTTCACCACCGGCTACGGCCGGATCATGCTCGCCAAGACGGTGCTGCTGGCGGTCCTGCTCGTGCTGGGCTGGTGGTGGCGGCGGAGCTGGGTGGTCGCGGCGGCCCGCCACCAGATGCCGGCGGAGGGCTCGCTACGGCGGGCGGTGGTCGAGCTCGCGGTGATGGCGCTGGTGTTCGGGCTGGCGGCGTCCCTGGCCATCACGGGATAGCCTGGGTCCATGGCTGCCGGTGCCCCGAATCTGTTCCAGCGGATCGGGTACATCTGTGGCCGCGCGTTGCCCGCCGAGTACTCCGACTGGGTGCTGAACGATCTCACCGGCCCGGGCGCCACCCGCCGCTACCTGGTGCGGATGCTGGTACCCCTCGTACTGGTGCTGCTGCTGTTCCTGCTGGTCCCCGGCCCGCTGTGGATAGGAGCGTCCATGATGGCGCTGCTCCTGCTGCCGCTGATCTACTTCACCGTGGCGCTGACCTACGTCTTCCGGCGCAATCGGCTGGTCAAGCACGGCCTGGACCCGGCGCTGGCCGACGCCGACGTCCGCCGCCGGGCCGAACGCGAGCGCGCCGCCTATGAGCGTCGGCACGGCCGCGGCTGAGCACAACGCCGGGAAATACCCCTGGTGAGCGATATCACACCGGCATAGCCTGGAGCTATGGAAACGCCGACCCTCAAGCAACGGATCGCCTACGATCTGGGCCGCGAGCTGCCCGCGGAAATGCACGAGTGGGTGGTCCAGGACCTCGTCGGCCACGGAGCCATGCAGCGCTACCTGATCCGCTTCATCGGGCCGATCATCCCCTTCTTCGCGCTGATCCTGCTGTTCCCGGGCCCCATGACCCTCAAGCTCGGCCTGATCGTCATGATGATCGTTCCGTTGATCATCTTCACGATCGCGCTGACCTATGTGTGGCGCCGGTACCGCCTGGTCCAGCACGGTTTGGACCCGGATCTGGTCGACCACGAGAAATGCAAGGACTGCGACCGTGAGATATACAACCTGCGCTATCGCCATCAGCGCCACGGCACCGGAATGATGGAGCCCGGCCCAGGGGGTTGATGGGCGTCGCCGGAACACACCCGGCACAATCGGAAACGTGACCGAATCAGAGCAGCAGGTGGCCACCGCGGATCTCGCCGACGAGATCGGGCCCGATATCCGCAGTTGTGACACCCAGTTCATCCAGTTCGGCGGCCACCAGGTCTTCTCCGGCCGGATCACCACGATCCGCTGCTTCCAGGACAATCTGCTGGTCAAGCAGACGCTCGGGGAGCCCGGTGCCGGGCAGGTCCTGGTCGTCGACGGCGGCGCGAGCGTGCACACCGCTCTGGTGGGCGATGTCATCGCCGGCCGCGGGGTAGACAACGGCTGGGCCGGGGTCGTGGTGAACGGCGCGGTCCGCGACTCGGCGATTCTGCGAACCCTGGGTATCGGTGTGAAGGCGCTGGGCACCAACCCGCGCAAGAGCACTCAGACCGGGAGCGGCGAGAAGAACGTCCCGGTGGAGTTCGGTGGCGTGACCTTCGTCCCCGGCGAGATGCTCTACAGCGACCACGACGGCATCGTGGTCCGCGCCGAGTCCTGATCGGCGCGGCCGGGCACAGACGAGATCAGCCGCCGCTCACCCTGGCGGAGTGGCCGGCGATGGCGACCACATCACCGACCTGCAGCTGCCGTCCACGGCGCAATTCGACCTCGTCGTTCACGCGCACCAGACCGGCCGCGATAACGGTTTTGGCCTCCGACCCGGATTCGATCAGATTGGCGAGTTTCAGGAACTGCCCGAGCCGTATGGCGCCGTCGTCGATCGGCACATCGATGGGATCCGACATGGGTTCATGCTTACTCCCCCGGTCACGGCGCTATCCGACCGGCCCCGCGCACTCGGTGGGCGGATCGACCCGGATCCGTAACAACAAGACATTTCCGGCATTTCACGGCCGCTGCGCGCGCCACGCCCGGGACCCGCTTTCCCATATCGGCCAACCGTGCCCGCGCACAGGGAAATACATGCGTTTCCGGCGCGATATACCACTAACACGCCGGGCCACAGCCATGATTCGGTGATTGCTGGCGGCAGACTGGAGCCGTGATATCCACGCAGGAACCGCACCACCCCGCACCACCCGGCCCATCCGGCACGCCCGGGCGGTTCGCGGCGATACCGCGTGTCGCCGCGCTGGTACCGGGTGTATTCACGGCCGCCTGCCTCCTGTGGAGCCTCTCCCCGGCGTTGTCGGGGGCGCTGGCAGGCGCCCGCCACTACCTGGACCGCTATTACCTCTACGCACCCGATACGAACCTGCTGTGGGCCGGACTGACCGGATTGCTGACGATCGGGCTGGCCGGGCGCAAGCGGATCGCCTGGTGGGCGCTGTCGCTCTACCTGGCGAGCCGGATCCCGGCCGACCTGGCCGATCTCGTGCGCACACACGACCGGCATGCCGCGGTGGCCGCACTCCTGCAGCTGGTCGCACTGACCGTACTGGTCCTGAGCCGCGCGGAATTCGCCGCCCGTGTCCGCCATTGCGCGTTGCGCCCGGCCGCGGTGACGCTGGCCGCCGGTCTGCCGATCGCGGCCGTGGCCGGGTGGGGTGTGGTCCAGGTGCTGCCCGGATCGCTGCCGACCACCGGGCAACGCGCCATATGGGTCATCACCGAACTCACCGCGCACCTGATACCCGGCTCACCGGAAACCGCCGGCGTACCGTCTTTCCCGGCCCAGTTCCTGGTCGGGCTGTTCGGCGCGCTGGCGTTCGGGGCGAGCGCCGTGGTCCTGCACCGCACCCGGCGTACCGAATACGCACTCACCGCCGCCGACGAATCGGCGCTGCGCGAACTGCTGGCGGGAGCGGATTCCGCCGGTTCGATCGACTATTTCGCGACCCGCCGGGACCGGTCCCTGATCTTCACCCCGAACGGCAGGGCGGCCATAGGCTATCGGGTGGAGTACGGCATCTGCCTTGCCCTCGGCGATCCCATCGGGGCGCGCGACTCCTGGCCGCAGGCGATCGAGACCTGGCAACGCCACGCCCGTGTCTTCGGCTGGCCGGTCGCGGTGATCGGAGCGAGCGAATCCGCCGTATCGGTCTACCAGCGCGCCGGGCTCACCGCGGTGACCTCCGGCGCGGAGGCCGTCCTCGACACCCGCAGCTTCTCGCTGGCCGCGCCGGAACTCGCGCCGGTACGGCAGTCGGTCACCCGGCTCCGCAAAGAAGGTGTGACAGTCCGGATCCGGCGGCACCGCGATATCGGCACCGCTGAACTCGCCCGGCTCACGGTACGTGCCGAGGACTGGCGCCGCGGTGAGACCGAACGCGGGTATCCGCTGCCGCTGGACCGGCTCGGCGACCGGCACGACGGCGACTGCCTGCTGGTGGAAGCCGTCGACGCCGACGACCGGGTGCTGGGAATGCTCTCCCTGGTCCCCTGGGGAAAGACCGGTGCCACACTGGAATTGCTGCGCCGCGCACCCGGCAGCAGCACGGAGACCACCGACCTGCTGATCGCGGAACTGGCGCTGCGCGCCGAACAGCACGGCATCCACCAGGTCTCGCTGAGTTTCACACTGTTCCGGTCGGTGTTCGAGGCGGCGGCGCGCGAGTACGTGCCGGTGACATACCGGAAGCCGCCGGCCGCGTTGCATACCGCGGCCGGTCTCCTGCGCGGCGCCCGCACCCTGCCGCTGGCGTTCTCGCGCTGGTGGCAGCTGGCCCAGTTGCACCGCGCGAGTATGCGGTACCAGCCCCGGTGGGAACCTCGCTACGTCCTGTGCGATTCCTCGCGCGACCTGGCGCGTATCGCCGTCGCCGCGGCGCACGCCGAAGGTCTGCTGGCCCGGGCGGGCGGAAGATCCACGGCCTTCACGCATACCGGCCGGCACCGCGCCGCACCGGAACATCGGGTACCTCTACGTGCCGGCGCGAATACCGGGCCGGTGGCGGGTGAACCGGAGCAGATCGCGGCGCACCGCCCCGAACAGGTTCGCGTGCGTATCGAGAAGCTGGACCGGCTCGCCGCCGCGAATATCGACCCCTATCCCCTGCCGTTCCCGCCGACCCACACGGTGGCCGCCGCCCGCCGGACCCCGCGCGGGACGACTGTGCGCGTCTCGGGGCGTCTGCTGCGCCGCCGCGACTACGGCGGTGTGATCTTCGCGGTGGTCCGGGACTGGACCAGCGATATCCAGCTGCTGCTCGACCGCGACCGGCTCGGCCGGCGACGCCTCGACGAATTCGGTGAACTCGTCGATCTGGGGGATCTGGTGTCGGTCAGCGGTCAGCTGGGCTACAGCCGGCGCGGTGAACTGTCCCTGTTGGTGGCGGATTGGCGGATGCTGGGCAAATGCCTGCACCCACTCCCGGACAAATGGCGCGGCCTCAACGACCCCGAGGTCCGCATGCGGCGCGGTTACCTGGACCTCATGATCGACCGGGAAGCGCGCGAACTGCTGGCCCGGCGCAGTGCGGTGCTACGGACTCTGCGCGATGCCCTGCACGACTGTGGGTTCCTGGAGGTCACCACACCGGTGCTGCAGCACAGCCCCGGCGGTGCGGCCGCCCGGAGTCTGCGCACCCGTATCGATGCGGACAACACCGATCTGCATCTGCGGGCCGCGCCGGAGCCGGCACTGAAACGACTGTGTGTCGGCGGGGTCGAGAAACTGTTCGAACTGGGCCCGGGTTTCCGCAACACCCGCGCCGATACCCGCCACCTGCCCGAATACACCGTGCTGGAGGCCTACGAGGCACATAGTGATCATCGGCGCATGATGACGCTGTGCCGGCAGTTGGTGCAGCAGGCCGCGCTGGCCGCCAATGATTCGATGATCGCCATGCGGCCGACCCCGGACGGTTCACTGCATGCCGTGGACATCTCCGGTGAATGGCGGGTGCGGTCGGTATACGAGGCGCTGTCGACGGAGCTCGGTGTCGATATCTCTCCCCGGACCGCACTACCGGACCTGCGGGAACTGTGCGATAAGGCCGATATCGTCGCTCAGCCCGGCTGGGACGAGGGCCGCACGGTCTACGCGCTCTACGAGCGGCTGGTGGTGGAGACCACTCGGGAACCCACCTTCTACACCGATTTCCCGAGCTCGGTGTCGCCGCTGGCCCGCCCGGCCCGCCGCGACCCCGCCCTGGCCGAACGCTGGGATCTGGTGGCGTGCGGTATCGAACTCGGGTCGGGGTGCAGCGAACTCACCGATCCGGTGGAACAGCGGCGACGGCTGGCCGCCCAGTCCCGGCTCGCGGCCGACGGCGGGCAGGCGGCCATGGAACTCGACGAGGAATTCCTGTGCGCACTCGAGCACGCCATGCCGCCGACCGGCGGTCTCGGCCTCGGCGTGGACCGGGTGATCATGCTGCTGACCGGGCGCGCGCTCCGGGAGACCCAGACGTTCCCTTTGGTGCGGCCCCGCTGATCAGGCATCTCCCCAGTACGGATCGTAGGGAAGGTTTCCGGCCCGCCGCTCGGGGAAGTACGGTGTAGTGACTTCGGCCCCGGGAGGAGGGGCCTTCCTTCGGAACGGGGTTCGATTTGAGTTACGTGGATCTGCTCACCCACGCCGGCCAGGTGGACTATTCGGCGTGGGCCAACACCGATACGCTGGCGTCGGCTGTCGAGTTCACCGCCCGCAAGCGGAGCAAGGGCAAGGGCGGTGGCGGCTTCGGTCTGTTCGGCCTGATCTGCTGTGTGGTCGTGGTGGTGATCATCGTCGCCGTCATCCTGCTGGCCCGGAAGAAGAAGAGCGACAACAACTCCTCGGGCCAGTTCCCCCAGCCGGGCCAGCCTCCCCAGGGTGGCTATCCGCAGCACGGCGGTTACCCCCAGCAGGGCGGTTACCCCCAGCAGGGCGGCTATCCCCAGCAAGGTGGCTATCCCCAGCAGGGCGGTTACCCCCAGCAGGGCGGCTATCCGCAGCAGGGCGGCTACCCCTCCGACCCGAACTACCCCAATCCCCCGCAGGGCGGCCAGCCGCCTTACCCGCCCACCGGGCAGTAACCCACTCGCACCCAGGGCCCGGTTCGCCGCGATGTCGGCGAACCGGGCCCTGCTGCGTTACGGAAACGCGCGGCGGTCCGCCGCCACCGACCTTCGCGCCACCGACCTTCGACCCCTCGGCGCCGCCTGTTCTCGATCGGCCGCCGAGCCGCCACCTCGCTGCCGATCCGCGCGCCCGATGCGGCAGAGTGGACCCGTGCAGTTGATACTCGTTCGCCATGGCCAGCCGCTCCGGGTCGAGAATGCCGGGCAGGCGGCCGACCCCGGTCTGGCGCCCATCGGCGTGGATCAGGCCGAACGGGTACCGGCCGCCCTGGAACACCACCGCATCGTCCGGGTGATCAGCAGCCCGCAACGCCGCGCCCGCGAAACCGCGGCGCCCACCGCCGCGAAGCTGGGCCTGGCCGTGGACATCATGGATGATCTGGCCGAATACGATCGCGACCTGCCGTCCTATATCCCGATCGAGGACGCGAAGGTGGAGTTCCGGGACACCTACGACAGAATCAAGGCCGGGCACCTACCGCTGCAGATCGATGCCGATGCCTTCCGGCACCGGGTGCACGACGCGATCACCGAGATCGCCTCCACCACTCCCGCCGCCGACACCGTGGTGGTGTTCGCGCACGGCGGCGTCATCAACGTCACCCTGCAGGACATTCTCGGTCTGGCCCGGCCGCTGACCTTTCCGATCGACTATTGCTCGATCACCCGGATCCTGTTCTCCCGGACCGGTCGCCGCACCGCGGCGACCGTGAACGAGAACGGACACGTCTGGGAATTGCTACCCCGGAATATCTCCGGCTGATCAGGCCATTCCGGCGATCCAGTTGTGCATCCACGACAGCGCGGTCTGGCCGCCGCCGACCTTGTAGCTGCCGTAGGCGACATGCGACTCGGACCGGTAGAAGGTGTCGAGATCCTTCACCCGCTGTTCGTTGGCGCCGCGGGTCAGCTGGGCCTGCAGCGTGGGCAGCCCGCCCTTGGAGATCAGGTCACTCACGATGGCGCCGACTTCCAGCTGGTAACGCCAGATATTGGCCGGGTTCGCGTCGGAGCTCTGCGCGAGGAAACCGGCGAACCGGGTGACGAAATCGTCGGAGGCGGTGGCGCAGTAGAGATCGTCGGGGATGCACACCGTGCGGGTACGGTCGCTGACCCAGCCGAATCCACCGACCCGGGGGCCGCCGGCACCGGCGCCCGGCGCGGGCGGGCCGACCTGGATATCACCGGGCGCCCGCCGCGGATCGGAGATCAGCCCGACGCCCGCGATGCTTTCCGGCCGGATCGCACCGAGCCCGGTACCGATCTCGGCGGCGAGATCACCGGCGGCGTCGGCGCCCTGGCTGTAACCCACCAGCGCGATCTTGGTGGCGCCGCAGCGCTGGACCATATCGGTGATCATGCCGCGCGCATTGGACACGGCCTCGTTCTTCGAATCGGCATAGATATCGCCTTCCCACGGGAAAGCGGTCGCCGCGTAGGTGACATAGTCGACCTTCGCCGAGGACGGTAGACCGTTGGTCACCCGGGCGAGCATGCCCGGAGTGGGGCGCTTGTCGTGGCCGGTTTCCCAGGTTCCGGGAATCGCCACCACATAGAGACTCGGGCATCCGGGGTCCGCCGAGGCAACCGATCCCCCGAAAACCATTCCCGACGCAACCGCCGCACAGGCACCCAACGCCGCGGCAACCCTTTTGAACTGCATTCTGCTCCAGTCAACCCTGGCCCCTGATCGGGACGCTCCCGTTAAGCCATCGCCAAGATGCTGAACTCGGCCGATGACACCGATGTGTGTAACAGGTGAACAACAACCACGCGTCACAACTACACGATCGGATCACGATCTCGTACCGAGACACACCGGAGATAACAATAGAGCGACGATCTTGGTATCGCCAGCCCAACTCCCACGCCGAGCACCGGATACGGCCGGTTGCCGGGTATCACCGGAAATGCAGCGTGCGAATTCCGCCCCCGCCCGAAATATGTCGGCGCGGTGCCCCCGAGAAACCGGGAACACCGCGCCGTAGCGTATTCATTTGTGCCGGAGCGTCTCCGGTTCGGCGGTAGCGGACCGCCGTCCCGCGGTCAGCGCTGGGCGACAGCGGTCGGCGGGATCGGCGCGGGCAGCGCCGTCTCGCCCTCGAGGTACCGGTCCACCGACGAGGCGGCGGCCCGGCCCTCGGCGATCGCCCAGACAATCAGGGACTGACCGCGCCCCATATCACCGGCGACGAACACGCCGGGGATGTTGGTGGCCCAGTTCTTGTCCCGCTGGACATTCCCACGCTGGTCGTAGCCGACACCGAGATCGGTGAGCAGGCCCGGCTTGTCGGGGCCGACGAAGCCCATGGCCAGCAGCACCAGATCCGCCTCGAGGGTGAAATCGGTGCCCTCGACCTTCTCGAACCGGCCGTTGACCATCTTGACCTCGTGCGCGTCCAGCCCGGTGACCTTGCCGTCCGCCCCGACGAAACGTTCGGTGTTCACCGAGAACACCCGCTCGCCGCCCTCTTCGTGCGCCGAGGACACCCGGTACATGAGCGGGTAGGTCGGCCAGGGAGTGGAGCCGGCCCGCTCCTCCGGCGGCCGCGGCATGATCTCGAACTGGTGCACGCTGGCCGCGCCCTGGCGGTGCGAGGTGCCCAGGCAGTCGGCGCCGGTGTCACCGCCGCCGATGATGACGACCTTCTTACCGTGCGCGTGGATCGGCGGCAGACCCTTGTCGTCGGTCACCGGATCACCGTGCTGGACCCGGTTGGCCCACGGCAGGAATTCCATGGCCTGGTGGATGCCGTCGAGTTCGCGACCGGGGATGGGCAGATCGCGCGCCTGGGTGGCGCCACCGGCGAGCACTACCGCGTCGAACTGCTCGCGCAGCTCATCGGCGGTGATATCGACACCGACATTGACGCCGGGCTTGAAGATGGTGCCCTCGGCCTCCATCTGGGCCAGGCGGCGGTCGATGAAACGCTTCTCCATCTTGAATTCCGGGATGCCGTACCGCATCAGACCGCCGATGCGGTCGGCCCGCTCGAACACGGTCACGGTGTGGCCGGCCCGGGTCAGCTGCTGTGCGGCGGCCAGCCCCGCGGGGCCGGACCCCACGATGGCGACCTTCTTGCCGGTGAGCCGGGTCGGGTAGACCGGCGCGACCCAGCCCTCGTCGAAGGCGTTCTCGATGATCTCGACCTCGACCTGCTTGATGGTCACCGGGTCCTGGTTGATCCCGAGCACGCAGGACGCCTCACACGGCGCCGGGCACAGCCGACCGGTGAACTCCGGGAAGTTGTTGGTCGCGTGCAGCCGGTCGATACCCTCGCGCCAGCGGTCCTTGTAGACCAGGTCGTTCCATTCCGGAATCAGGTTCCCCAGCGGGCAGCCGTTGTGACAGAACGGAATACCGCAGTCCATACAGCGGCTGGCCTGCCGCTGCAGGGTCTCGTGCGGAAAACCCTCCTGGTAGACCTCTTTCCAGTCCATCAGGCGCAGCGGCACCGGACGGCGGGCGGGTAGCTCCCGGGACGTGTGCTTCAGAAATCCTTGGGTGTCACCCACGAGCGGCCCCCGAATGGTCACAGCGCCTCGTCGACGCCCTCTGCGGAATTGTCTTACTAGCCACGAGCGGCCTCCATGATCGCCTCGTCGACGTCCTTACCGCTCTTCTCGGCCTCGGAGATAGCGAGCAGCACCTTCTTGTACTCGCGCGGCATGACCTTTACAAAGTGGTTGACCTGCTGGGACCAATCGCCCAGGATCCGTTCGGCCACCGCCGAGCCGGTCTGATCGCGGTGCTGGCCGATGATGTCGCGCAGCCAGGTGAAATCGTCACCGGACAGCGGTTCGATGGCTTCGGCCTGTTCCGGGTTGACCCGGCCGGCGAAGGTGCCGTCGGGGTCGTAGACGAACGCCAGGCCACCGGACATACCGGCGCCGAAGTTGCGTCCGGTGTCACCCAGGATGACGACCCGCCCACCGGTCATGTACTCGCAGGCGTGGTCACCGACGCCCTCGACCACCGCGGTGGCGCCGGAGTTGCGCACGGCGAACCGTTCGCCGACCACACCGCTGATGAACGCCTGGCCGCTGGTCGCGCCGAACAGGATGACGTTGCCGGCGATGATGTTGTCCTCGGCCCGGAAATCGGCCGGGGCGTTGGGCGCCGGGCGGACCACCAGGTGGCCACCCGAAAGACCCTTGCCGACATAGTCGTTCGCGTCGCCCTGCACCCGCAGGGTGATACCGGCGGGGACGAACGCGCCGAAGCTGTTACCGGCCGAGCCGGTGAGCGTGATGTCGATGGTGTCGTCGGGCAGGCCGGCGCCACCGTAGAGCTTGGTCACCTCGTGGCCGAGCATGGTGCCGACCGTGCGGTTCACGTTCGTGATCTTGGTGTCGATCCGGACCGGCTTGCCGTACTCGAGCGCGTCGCGGCTCTGCGCGATGAGCTCGTTGTCCAGCGCCTTGTCCAAGCCGTGGTCCTGCTCCTTGGTCCGGCGGCGGTCCTGGAACATGAACGCCGTCTCGACATCGTCGAGGATGGGCGAAAGATCCAGTTTGCTCGCCTTCCAGTGCCGCTTGGCCTTGGCGGTGTCGAGCAGATCGACCCGGCCGATAGCCTCGTCCAGCGTGCGGAAACCCAGCTCCGCCAGCAGTTCCCGGACTTCCTCGGCGATGTACATGAAGAAGTTCACGACGAACTCGGCCTTACCGGTGAAGCGTTCCCGCAGCACCGGATTCTGGGTGGCCACGCCGACCGGGCAGGTGTCGAGGTGGCAGACCCGCATCATGATGCAGCCCGAGACCACGAGCGGCGCGGTCGCGAAACCGTATTCCTCGGCGCCCAGCAGGGCCGCGATCATCACGTCACGGCCGGTCTTCATCTGGCCGTCGACCTGCACCACGATCCGGTCACGCAGTCCGTTGAGCAGCAGGGTCTGCTGGGTCTCGGCCAGGCCGAGCTCCCACGGGCCACCGGCGTGTTTGAGCGAGGTCAGCGGGGAGGCGCCGGTCCCACCGTCGTGGCCGGAGATGAGTACCACGTCGGCGTGCGCCTTGGAGACACCCGCCGCGACCGTGCCGACGCCGGGCTCGGCGACCAGCTTCACGTGGATCCGCGCCTGCGGATTCGCGTTCTTCAGGTCGTGGATGAGCTGCGCCAGATCCTCGATCGAGTAGATGTCGTGATGCGGCGGCGGCGAGATCAGGCCGACACCCGGGGTGGAGTGGCGGACCTCGGCGACCCACGGGTACACCTTGTGCGCGGGCAGTTGGCCGCCCTCACCGGGCTTGGCACCCTGGGCCATCTTGATCTGGATATCGGTGCAGTTGGTCAGGTAGTGCGCGGTCACGCCGAAGCGGCCCGAGGCCACCTGTTTGATCGCGCTGCGCCGCCAGTCGCCGTTGTCCTCCGGCTCGAAGCGGGCCGGCGATTCGCCACCCTCACCGGAGTTGGAGCGGCCGCCGAGACGGTTCATGGCGATGGCGAGGGTTTCGTGCGCCTCGGCCGAGATGGAGCCGTAGCTCATGGCGCCGGTGGAGAAGCGCTTCACGATCTCGGACGCGGGCTCGACCTCCTCGATCGGGATCGGGGAGCGCGCGCCCTTCTTGAACCGGAACAGGCCGCGCAGCGAGGCCAGCCGCTCGGACTGGTCGTCGACCAGCTTGGTGTACTCCTTGAAGATCGAGTACTGACCGCTGCGGGTGGCGTGCTGCAGTTTGAAGACGGTGTCCGGGTTGAAGAGGTGGTACTCGCCCTCACGCCGCCACTGGTACTCGCCGCCCACCTCGAGCTCGCGATGCGCGCGCTCGTTGCGGTTCTCCAGGAACGCCACGGCGTGCCGGGTCGCCACATCGGTGGCGATCTCGTCCAGGCCGATCCCGTCCAGATGCGAGCGCAGTCCGGTGAAGTACTCGTCCACCAGTTCCTGCGACAGGCCGATCACCTGGAACAGCTGCGCGCCGTTGTAGGAGGCGACGGTGGAGATGCCCATCTTGGACATCACCTTCAGCACGCCCTTGCTGGCGGCCTTGTTGTAGTTCGCGACGGCCTTGCGGTAGTCGGCGGCCAGGTCCCCGGTGCTGCCGGGGATCTCCAGCGCGCCGCGCTCGAGCATGTCCTCGATCGACTCGAAGGCCATGTAGGGGTTGATCGCGGCGGCGCCGAAACCGACCAGCGTGGCCATATGGTGCACCTCGCGGGCGTCACCGGCCTCGACCACCAGGCCGACCATGGTGCGGGTGCGCTCCCGGACCAGGTGATGGTGCACCGACGCGGTCAGCAGCAGCGACGGGATCGGCGCGAGCTTCTCGTTGGATTCGCGGTCGGACAGCACGATGATCCGGGCACCGCCGTCGATGGCGGCCGAGACCTGGGTGTTGATCGCGTCCAGCGCCCGGCGCAGACCGGCGCCCCCGGCCGCGACCTCGTACAGGCCGCGCACCACGACCGAGCGCAGCCCGGGCTGGCTGCCGTCGTCGTTGATGTGGACCAGCTTGGCCAGTTCGTCGTTGTCGATGATCGGCTGCTGGATCACGATCTGCCGGCAGGATGCCGGGCTCGGATGCAGTAGATCGGACTCCGGGCCGATATGGCGGCGCAGGCTGGTGACGACCTCTTCCCGGATGGCGTCCAGCGGCGGGTTGGTGACCTGCGCGAACTGCTGGGAGAAGTAATCGAACAGCAGCCGCGGGCGCGCCGACAGCACCGCGATCGGAGTGTCGGTACCCATCGAACCCAGCGCCTCGGCACCGGTCTTGGCCATCGGCGAGATCAGCAGGTTCAGTTCCTCGGTGGTGTACCCGAAGATCTGCTGGCGGATCAGCACGCGATCGTGCGACATGTGGATATGGGGCCGGTCCGGGAGGTCGGAGAGGTGCTTGATGCCCTCGTCGAGCCACTCGCGGTAGGGGTGTTCGGCGGCCAGTTGCGCCTTGATCTCGTCGTCTCCGACGATGCGCCCCTGGGCGGTGTCCACCAGGAACATACGACCGGGCTGCAGGCGGATCTTGCGGACGACCTTGGACTGGTCGATATCGAGGACACCGACCTCGGAGGCCATGACCACCAGACCGTCGTCGGTGACCCAGACCCGGCTCGGGCGCAGACCGTTGCGGTCCAGGACGGCGCCGATGACGGTACCGTCGGTGAAGCACACCGACGCCGGGCCGTCCCACGGCTCCATCAGCATCGAGTGGTACTCGTAGAACGCCCGGCGTTCCGGGTCCATGTTCTCGTTGCGTTCCCATGCCTCGGGAATCATCATCAGTACCGCGTGCGGCAGGCTGCGACCGCCGAGGTGGAGCAGTTCCAGAACCTCGTCGAAGCGAGCGGTATCGCTGGCCCCGGGGGTACAGACGGGGAAGATCTTGTCCAGCCGGTTCTTACCGGCCGAGTCCTTGCCGAATACGTCCGAACGCAGCAGCGCCTCACGCGCCCGCATCCAGTTCTCGTTACCGGCGACGGTATTGATCTCACCGTTGTGCGCCACCCGGCGGAACGGGTGCGCCAGCGGCCAGGACGGGAATGTGTTGGTGGAGAACCGGGAGTGCACGATGCCCAGGGCGCTCTCCACCCGGTCGTCCTGCAGGTCCAGGTAGAAGGCCCGCAGCTGCGGGGTGGTGAACATGCCCTTGTAGACGAAGGTCTGGCCGGACAGGCTCGGGAAGTACACCGACTCCTTGCCCACCGCGCCCTCGCCGGCGCCCGCGCGACCGAGTTCGTGCTCGACCCGCTTGCGGATCACGTAGGCGCGCCGTTCGAGATCCATCCCGGACAGCGGTTCGGCCGAATCGGCGGGCGAACCGATGAACACCTGCCGGAACAGCGGCATGGCATCCCGCGAGAGCGCACCGAGCGACGATTCATCGATCGGTACCTCGCGCCAGCCCAGGACCGTCAGGCCCTCTTCCTTGACGATCTTCTCGACGCCGTAGCAGGCGCGCGCGGCCTCGCGGCGGGCCTGCGGCAGGAAGGCGATGCCGGTGGCATAGGAGCCTTCCGGCGGCAGGTCGAAGTCGACGACTGCCCGGAAGAACCGGTCGGGTACCTGGATGAGGATGCCCGCGCCGTCGCCGGAGTTCGGCTCGGCGCCCGCGGCACCGCGGTGCTCCAGATTCAACAGGGCCGTAATAGCCTTGTCGACGATGTCACGGCTGCGGCGGCCGTGCATATCACCGACGAAGGCGACACCGCAGGCGTCGTGTTCGTTCGCCGGGTCGTAGAGCCCGATGGGTCCGGGGGACCTGTGGCCAGGTAGTTGCGTCATGCCTCTGCCTTCGAGAAAGTCGACCTCGACGTGGTGCGGCCTTTGCGAGAACGCCCTGTCGAACGCCGGTACTGTCGAACGCTCCCTGCTTGGACTGCGTTCGTACGTTGGCCGACACCAGCCGCGCTGATGGTGTTCGGCGTGCAGTCACGTCTGAAGTTTTTCCACCTGTCGCCGCTGTGCGCAGGTACCCGCCGGTAACGAAACGCTTACGCGTTCGGAACCCGGGAGCGGGATTTCGCCCGCTAGGCTGGCCTGATCGGTGGTCGCCCGAGCATGCCCTTCGGCCGGACATGGGTATGTGCGGCGTAAGAGCAAACGATAAGCCAGGTCCGGGACCCAACCAACCAAGGTTGCCCTAATAATCGGATCTAGCTGGGCTTCTTCATTCGTTCCTCCACATATGCGCGTTTTCTAGTGTAAAGCAGCTTTCGGGGGCGAATCGATCCCGGATCGGCCCTCCGAACAGCGGTGATCCGTCGGTTCCGAGCCTTTCGGCGATGCCGCGCCGCATCCACCGAACCCACGCTCACCTGCATCGAAGATGAATTCCCGACAGCGGCGGAAGGCAAACCCATCAGCCTGCGGCTAACTGTTGCGCACCCCGATGAGATGTTCGTGACAGCCTCGTGACAAGCACAGAACATGATCCGACCGTTCGGCCTGTTTTCACCGAAGGCGCCCTCAGCACATGATCAGCAAACCGACTCCAGAGTGGTTTACGACACATTTTTCCGCCCGCGGCACGCATCGCTTGTGTTGCGCGAGCGAGGGTTTCGGCGGCCCTGTCGGTACGGCCCGGGCATCGCCCGAGGAGCGGTCACCGTATGCTGCGCGACACCCCTGTGAAGATCCCCACACCCGATCGCCAAGGGTCGATGGACAGGCGTGTGTCCTGTCACGCTGAGACAACGAATCGATGACAGCTGCAGAGGATATGGGCCCCATGAGCGTCACCGGCATGTTCATCCGGCTCGGCGGCGGGCAGCCCGCCGAAACCGCCGAGGGATACGAGCGCACGGGCTATACCGTCACCGGAGCCGGCGTGGCGCTGTTCGCCCTCGTCACCGGCGCGGTCACCGCCTCCGCCATGAGCGCCGCCGATCAACCACCCGCCGCGATCGCCGCCATCGCCCTGGTGGCCGGAGTCCTCGCCGGCCTGCTGGGCCGGGCACTGGCCGGGGCCGAACCCACCGCCCGCCCCGATCTGCCCGCCGGGACCCTCAATGTTCCGGCGGTCGCCGCGCGGGTGGGCATCGCACTGCTGGCCGGCGTGGTGGTGGCCGAGATGGCGGTGACTGTGCTGTTCGGCGGCACCGTGGACCGGATACTCGACGAGCGGGCCGCGACCGCGGCCGCCACGGCCCCGGCCGTCCGTACCGCTCAGGACGAGCTGGACCGCGCGGTCGCCGACCGCGCCGCGCTGGACGGGACCATCGCGGCGGCCGCCGCGGATATCGACAACGCCCTGATCATCGCCCGGTGCGAGTTCAATCCGACCCCGCAGTGCCCACAGACCAAGATCACCGGAGTGCCGGGCCGTGGCCCGGAGGCACAGACCGCGAACGCGATGCTCGACGATGCCCGCGCCGCGCTGAGCACCGCGCAGGACCGCGTGGCCCCACTGGACCAGCGGATCACCGACGCCCGCTTGGCCCTGCACGACGCGCAGGCCGCGGCGGGCGACGGTGACCGCGGGTTCGGTGCGCGGTGGTCGGCGGCACACGAATACACCATCGACGAGCTGGGCGCCCTGGGACTTCGGGCGCTGACCTGGCTGCTCTTCGGGCTGCTGGCGCTGCTGCCACTGATCCTGCGCTGGTGGCGCGGGGAGACCGCCCAGGAGCGGCGCCGGGCCGCCGACGCCGTCCGCGACCGCGCCGAACGCGCCGCCGACGCGGCGATCGCCGAGAAGGAGGCCCGGATCCGGGCCGATACCGCTGCCGTCCGGCTCGAGCAGCAGCTGACCGCGGCCGAACTGGCGGCCGAGGCCGACACCACCATCGACCGTGAACGCCAGCGCACCCGGGTCATCGCCGCGCTCGGTGGCCTGGAGATCGGGGTCACCGAACGCGACCCCGAACCCGTCGGCCCGGCAGCGGCCCGCAACGCCGCGCTGCCGCCGGGAAGTGGCGGGCCGGACCTGCCGGTACCGCTGGGCAAGGAGATCGCGGTCCGGCCGCCGGCGGGTCTGGAGCTCCCGATCATCGGTACCGTCCCGTTCACCGATACCGCCGCCAGCTGGATCCGCCCACTCGTCCCGGGTTTCGTCGGTTCGGCCATCGACACCGCCATCGACACCGCGAGCCGGCCGCTGCGCACCGCTCGCCAGGTACTCACCGAGGCCGAAGAGATCACCTTCACGCTGCGCCGGGCACGAAAGGTCAGCGTGGACACCGATATCGAGGATGCGGGCGTCGTCGGTAGCCGTTCGGCCGGCCGCCGGGGCGACACGAGGGACGCCGATATCACCCTGGGCGCGGATGCCATCGTGTCCGCCACAACCCATCTCGAGCCGGCCACGACCGCCGCGCTACCCACGGGTGGCGAACGAAAGATTCCCGCGCCTCGCGAACTGCCACCGGGCAGCTGATCACCGCGGCCGGCCTCACGACCGGCGGACTCGGGGACGACTCGGCCCGCACGCTCCCCCACGACCCGCCGCATCGGCGGGCACAACGCTGCCTCGGCCCCGGACGGGCGCGGACTGCCCCGGTGCCCATTAGACTCGGCCGCGTGCAGCCTGCCGCTGATACGGCCGGTTCCGTCGGGGCGGGAATACATCCGGAAGGTCGAGCCCGGACAGCGACGGTGCCGATCCGCCCGCTGAGTTTCCGGGAACTGCTCGACGCGCCCTTCGCTCTCCTGCAGGCCGATATCCGGACGCTGGCAGGCGCCGCCGCGGTGCTGCTGGTGCCCGGGGAACTGGTGGTGGCCGGGTCGATCGGGCTGGTCTCCCAGCTGACGGACGGTTCCGACACGGGGACCGCCCTCGCCGCCCTGTTCGCGACGCTCGGTACCGCCTGGGTCGTCCGGCTGGTCCTGCGCGGGGTCACGGTCACCACCGGCCTGGCCCGGGTCGGCGGGACACCGATCCGGCTGCGGGAGAGTCTGCGCCGCACCGCCGGTAGGCTCGGCCCACTGCTGCTCACTCAGCTTTCGTTCACCGCCATCGGCGTGGCGGTCCTCGGTATCAGCGCTCTGCTCTTCCCGTTCACCTTTTTCGGCGGCCTGCTCTGGTTCGTGGTCACCTACCCCTGTTGCCTGCTCGGGCTGGCGTGGCTGCGCGCGCGTCACCTCGCGGCCGTACCGGTGCTGTTCGCCGAGGGCGCCGGTGCCGGTGCCGCGCTGTCGCGGTCGGGTGTGCTGGTCGCGAACCTGCGCGGCCGTCGCGCCGGTCTGTGGCTCTGCCAGCGCCTGCTCTTCACGCTGCTCGTCGCCCCGCTCCTGGGTCTCGTGCTGTTCGTCGGCGATATCTCGGGCACCCACCGGTGGGCGTTTCTGGTATTGGTCACCGTGGCCGGGCTGCTGCTCGGGGCCTTCACCGAGATCGTGGAATCCAGTGCCCGGGTGACCGGTTACCTGGACCTGCGTTGCCGGCGCGAGGGTGCCGATATCCGCATCCCCGACGGAGATGACCGGTGACCGATCCGTCCCGGTCCGTTCCGGATCCGCCCCGGCTGGATGCCGCCGTGGTCCACGCGGCCGCCGCCGAACACGCGGCCGCGCACGGTGACTTCGATACCGCGTTACGCGAACGCTTCCGGGCTGTCCTACGAGGACTGGAACAGCGCGACCTGCTCGAGGTGCGCCGATCGCGCACAGCCCGCGAAACGTCGCACGAAGCGGCGGCGCGCCTGCCCGCCGGAGTCTCCGGCGAATTCCCGTCCGCCGCCCGGTCGTTCGACGAGGTCGTCTACGGCGGCCGCCGGGCGGCGGAGGACGAATACCGCCGCCTGACCCAGGCCGACCGGTTCTCCGCGGCCGCGCCGCCCCCGGCGGCCGAACCGACCGATATCGAACCGGCCTGCCGCCGGGCACGATGGCGGCCGGGCTCCGGGGAATGGCCCGCGGTCCTGCGCGACCCCCGCTTCTGGGCCGGACTGGCCGCGGTGGCCCTGATCCTGCTCGTGCTGTACGCGGTCCTGCAGGGCTGCTCCGGCCCCACCGCACCGCCTGCCCCGGATGCACCGCCGATCGATCCGCCACCCATGGATCCACCGCCGAGTGGCGACTACGACCCGGACCTGCCCCGGCCCACCGGCGAGGACTCCCTCTTCGAGCGGACATCCGACCGGCTGGCCTTCGGCGGATTGCAGTTCCTGATCGCCGCGGCCCTGCTGGTGTGGTGGCGGGCACGGCGTCGCGGCACGGTGGTCGGCGAACCGCGGCCGGTGGAGGTCGCGGCCGACGAACTGCTGGACGGACAGGCCGGGCTCTACCGCCGTTCCAGGGATCACGCGCATATCGCGGGTGTGTTGCGCACCGCGACCGTGCGCAGATTGCGCCGCGCACTCGGCGCCGGGGCCTCCCCCGAGGAGCTGACGGCGGCGGTCGCCGCGCGGATCCGCGCCGACCCGGCCACTGTCGGGGCGGCCCTCTACGGGCCGGTGCCGGACGCGGCGGCCCTGCAACTCGTTGCCGCGCAACTCGAATGGATCGAAGCGGAGGTCGGATGACCAGTATTGACACCGGTAAGGACGGTACGGGAGCTGCCACGGCCCCCTCTCCCGCCGAGGCCGCCGCCGCCTTCGCGGCGCTGCGCACCGAGATCGGCAAGGCGGTGGTGGGTAATGACAACGCCGTCATGTACCTGGTGCTGGCGCTGCTGTGCCGCGGCCACGTGCTGCTGGAAGGGGTTCCCGGTGTGGCGAAGACCCTGCTGGTCCGGGCCCTGGCCACGGCCCTCGATCTACGGCACGCCCGGGTCCAGTTCACGCCGGACCTGATGCCGGCCGATGTCACCGGATCGCAGATCTACGATCCGCACTCGGCCGAGTTCACCTTCCGCGACGGTCCGGTGTTCACCAATCTGCTCCTGGCCGACGAGATCAACCGCACCCCGCCGAAAACCCAATCGGCGCTGCTGGAATCCATGGAGGAACGCCAGGTGTCGGTCGACGGTGCGCCCCGGCCGCTACCCGACCCCTTCGTCGTGGTCGCCACCCAGAACCCCATCGAGCAGGAGGGCACCTATCCGCTGCCCGAGGCACAACTGGATCGGTTCCTGTTCAAGGTCGATATCCATCTTCCCGACCGCGACGACGAGTTCCGTGTATTGCAGCGCCACTCCGAGGGATTCGACCCCCGCGACCTCACCGCCGCCGGGTTACGGCCGGTGGCCGGGCCGGCGCATATCGCCGCCGCCCGCTCCGCGATCGCCGCGATCACGGTTCATCCGGAAGTTCTCGCCTATATCGTCGATCTGTGCCGCGCCACCCGGATCGCGGCGGCGGTCCAGCACGGCGCGTCCACCCGCGGCGCCACCGCGCTCATGTCCGCGGCCCGCGCGCTGGCCTGGCTCAACGGACGGGGTTTCGTCACACCCGACGATGTGAAAACCGTTGCCGTGGCGGCCCTGCGCCACCGGCTGCGACTGCGCCCCGAAGCCGAACTGGACGGAGTCACCGGCGAACAGGTGATGGCCTCGCTGCTGCTGTCCGTCCCGGTCCCGGTGTAGCTCGTGGTCGTCACCGGCCGGCTCGTCGCCGTCGCGGCCGCCGCGGCCCTGGCGGTCACCGTGCTGGCTCCGTCCTGGGCCGCGGTCCTGGCGGCCAGTGCGCTCATTCTCACGCTCGCCGTGACCGACCGCTCGCTGGCCGCGCGGAGCGCCGAGGTGACGCTGCACCGGCCCGAGTTGTCGGTGCTGCGCCTGGGCACGCGCACCGAGGTCGAGCTGACGCTGACCAATACCGGATCCCGGACGGTGCGCGGCCTGCTCTGGGACGACTGGCCCGACAGCGCCGGTGCCGCCGCACGCGAACACCGGCTCGCGGTTCCGCCGTCCGGCCGGATCCGGCTGCGCACCACCCTCGCTCCCACCCACCGCGGCGACCGCACGGCCGGCCCGGTGACGCTGCGCCTGTGGGGGCCGTTGGGGCTGGCCGGGCATCAGTTCCACCGCAGCGTCCCCGCCCGGGTCCGCGCCCTGCCCCCGTTCCACAGCGAACGGCTCCTCGCCGCCAAGGTGAAACGGCTGCAGCATCTGGAAGGCCGCAACCTGGCCGATGTACGCGGCCAGGGCACCGAGTTCGACTCCTTCCGCGAATACGTGCCGGGCGACGATGTCCGCACCATCGACTGGCGGGCCACCGCACGAGCCACCGATGTCCTCGTCCGCACCTGGCGCCCGGAACGCAACCGGCAGGTGCTCATGCTTCTCGACACCGGCCGGATCAGCGCGGGGCGGGTCGGTGCGGGTACCCGCCTGGAGGCCTCGATCGAAGCGGCTCTCCTACTGGGCGGCCTGGCCGCGGCCGGGGGCGATTTGGTCGGGCTGCTCGCCTACGACCGGACGGTACGCGCCGAGGTACCCACCGGTGTCGGCCGCGGTATCCAGCCCAAACTCATGCATGCCCTGGCCGGTGTCACCCCTGCCCTGGTCGATACCGATGCCGAGGGGCTGGTCCGGGCCGCCGTACAACGGGCCCGGCGGCGCAGCCTTGTCGTCTGGTTCACCAGTCCGGACGGCGCGGCGGTCACCGAGAACCTGCTTCCGGTGCTGCCCGTCCTGGCCGAGCGACATCGGGTGCTGATCGTGTCGGTCATCGATCCCGATATCGCCGCCGCGGCAGCCGACCGCGGCAGCCCGGCCGCGCTGTACCGGGCGGCCGCCGCCGAATCGCGGATCGCCGACTACGCGGTTCTGCAGGAATCGCTGCGCCGGATGGGAATCGCCGTGGTCGCCGCAACCGCGTCCGAGCTGCCCGCGGCGCTGGCCGACGAGTATCTGGAACTCAAACGCTCCGCGGCCCTCTGAGGCCGTAGCCGGCCGGGTGCGCCCCCTCAGGGCATGGGAGCGAACGACACCGGCGGTAAGGCGAACGCCGCCGGTGGTGGGGGCGCCGGCAGGGCGCGCCGCTGGCGTTCGGCGATCACGCTGCCGAGGACCTGCACCGGCGGGTACCCGGCCGGCGGCGCGACCCGCAGTCGGCCGCACACCGCGTGCACGAGTGCGTGGCCGAGTTCGTATTGCGCCGCCGGGGTCAGCGAGTTGAACCGGGTCAAGTATTGCCGCACAGCGAGTGCCAGATCCTCGGGCAGGGCCGCAAGATCCAATTCGGCCGACCAGCCGGTGAGCCATACCGGCGGGACGGCCAACGCGGGTACCGACAGCCGCTGTCGCATATGCACCACCACTGTGCCCGCCAGCACGTCGCCCACTCGGCGCGCGTGCGGCGAGCACATCGAGCTCACCACCGCGATCACACCGAAGAGCCCGAGCATCCAGAAATCCACGATCGCGCCGGTGAGTCCCCGGGTCAGGGCGTGCCGGAAATCGATCGGGCCGCCGTCGGCACGCACCACCCGCAGGCCGAGAGCCAGTTTCCCCGGGGTGGCGCCGCGCAACAGGGTCTCGAATCCGACCGGATAGCCGACGAGCACGATGACCAGCGCGACGAGTGTCAGGGTGGTGAACCACGGGTCGGTGTCGTCGCCGCGGACGAGCAGCAGCGCGCCGGTGAACAATACGATCCCGAGTACGGCCTGCAGGATCAGGTCGAGTACGAACGCCGCCGCACGAGTCGGCACGCGGGCGACCGGCAGTTCGATCGCCACGGCTTCGCCCGTCGTGAATTCGGCCATATCGCATAGCATTCTTTCACGGCGGCCGGTTTCCGGCCCTGCGCCGGTGATACGGGGGGTACGGCCGCCGACATCGGTCGCCGAGTACGAGCCGTCACTGCCGTTGTGCGCGGTTCTCGGCGGGTGCCGGCGCCGGTACAGGCGGGAGCGGGAGGCGAACCCATGGATGTGGACGCATACAGCGCGAGGAACCGGCACCTGTGGGCCCGGTTGGACACGTTGTCTCGTCAACGCACCCTCACCGGGGCCGAAACCGACGAACTGGTGCAGTTGTACCGGCGAACCTCGCAGCATCTGGCCCGCTTACAGACCCACAGTCCCGAACCGGAACTGGTGGCCGGGCTCAGTGCGGTGATCGCCCGGGCCCGCGGCCGGATCGTCGGCAGCGCACCGAATACCTGGACCGAAGTCGTCCGGTTCGTCACTCACGGTTTCCCCGGCGCGGTGTATCGGGCGCTGGGCTGGTGGCTGGCCGTCGCGGTGATCTTCCTGAGTGTGGCAGCCGGATTCGCGGTCTGGATCGCGAACGGCCGGTCGGCTCGGGAAACGCTCGGCCTGCAGGGCGATACCGCTGTGCTGACCGCGCCCGGCGGCGCCTTCGAGACCTACTACACCGAGCATTCCAACGATGCGTTCGCCGCATTGGTCTGGACCAACAATGCGTGGGTCTCGGCGCTGGCCCTCTTTCTGGGGGTGCTCATCGTGCCCGTGCTCTACCTACTGTTCATGAATGCCCTGAATATCGGCATTACGGCGGGGTTGATGGCCGAGGCCGGGCGACTGGAATCGTTCTTCGGTTTCCTGCTTCCGCACGGAATGCTGGAGCTGACAGCCATTTTCATCGCGGGCGGCGCGGGACTGAAACTCGGCTGGACGCTGATCGATCCGGGCCGGCTCAGCCGGACCGAAGCGGTCGCCCGGCAGGGCCGCGCCACCGCCGCCATCGCCCTCGGTTTGGTCCCGACCTTGCTGGTAGCCGGACTTCTGGAGGGGTTCGTGACGCCGAGCGCGCTGCCCGCGCCGGCCCGGATCGCCATCGGCCTCGCCGCCGAGGCGGCCTTTCTCGCCTACATCTTCATCGCCGGCAGCCGAGCCGCCCGACCGGCCGAGTCGACAACGGCGAAAGTAGCGGTAGCGCAACTTTCGCGGTAACGGGCAGACAACCTCGAGCACACAGCAACCGACAGTGTTGTGTGAGGTCGCAGCAACGCGACTCGAACGACCTGCGTGGATTCCCCCATTTGAATTCCGCTGGCCGCAGCGAGTCGCCGCTCTAGCTGCGGCCAGCGTTACCGTCGACTCTACACAATCGTTATCCCTACGCAACCCGCTGCGGCTGAGGTCACAGGTACGCATCGCAGTTCGGCAAACATCCAGAAACCCCCACCTCGACCCTCATCCAGCTAACTTCCAGCAGGCGGTAGCGGACTTACAACGGTGCTTTCATTTGCAAGTACATTTGGTTTTTACTGGTCACGGACATATCCGTAACCATGGTTACGCACAACGGGAAACGGGTTCGCCATAGGGTTCACCCGAACCGCCGTTAACTCGGCTGTTCCCACGCCGACCTGCGCGTTCGCGCGGCGTTAACACGGTTGCCAGACGAGCGACACTAACGAAAAATACCTGGAGTTTGTTTAGCGCACACAAACCTGCCGCACCCCCCGTACAGCAACCCGGTAAACACCTCGCGGTAGTTAACCAAGCCGGTTCCAGGACGTGAACTGGGTCACCGGAGCCGTCCAGTGAGGCAACCCTCAGCAGCGCCGCCGCAATCGAAAAGTTCTTGTGTGACCTTGGTCTCATTCAGGCATACCGGGAGGACGGCGCACTGTTCGCGCCCGCCTCGACAACCGCGGCAGCTCCGCCTCGACCTGCCCGAACGCGCCTCCGGCACAGTCGAGTCGCGGCCCACGAGAAAGAAAAAGACCGCAACGGCGATCGCGACTCGCGCGAGCGCCGTTGCGGCCCCGGAACTTCATGAGAGATCACATGAGCGCGCCACCGTCGACCCGGATCTCGGTGCCGGTGATGTAGCGGCCGTCATCGGAACCGACCATCGCCACGACGCCGGCGATATCCTCCGGAGTGCCCAGGGCGCCACCGTTCAGCCAACCGGTCAGCCGGGCGAACAGCGTCCAGTCGGCGTCCTCCGGCTGTTCGGTGATGGATTCGGTGGTGATCCCGCTCATGATTCCGGCCGGGACGATATTGACCGCTCGCAATCCCTGCTTGGCGTACTCCAGGCCGATGGCGTGAGTGAAGGAGGCGACACCGCCCTTGGAGGCGGCATAGGCGGCCAGGTAGGGAGCCGACTGGAAAGCCGAGGTCGACGACAGGTTGATCACCACACCCCGGCCGGATTCCAGCAGGGCCGGCAGCAGCGCCTGGGTCACCAGGAATGTGCCCGTGAGATTCACGGTGATGACCCGGTTCCACTCGTCGAGCGGCATCTCGTGGGTACGAGCCGGTTTGAGGATGCCCGCGCAATTGACGAGCACATCCAATCCGCCCAGTGTTTCCAGCGCCGTCCCGGCGGCCGCGCGTACCGACTCTATATCCGCGATGTTCACCGCTACGGTGCTGAGCCGACCGGCCGCGTCGCCGGCTTTCTCCACCGTGGCTGCCAATCCGGGCTCGTTGATATCGGCAGCGACGAGCCGAGCTCCCTCCTCCAGCAGCCGCAGGGCCACGCCCTGGCCGATACCCGATCCCGCACCTGTCACCAGTACTCGACGGCCTTCATATCTCCGCATGGCATGAATTAGAACAGGTTCGATTCGGGAGTCAACGGGTTCCGCGGATTTTCCGACATGTTTCTGGAACACGTTCTAGATGATGGGCACGGCCGTGGCCGACCAATCATGACCAACGCCACACACCGACTTCCCGGACCGGCGTTCCGCGGTGGCCCGGACCTTCGCGACAAAAACGAAGAAGCCGTGGATCCGGTGATCCACGGCTTCTTCTCGGTGGGCGAAGGGGGACTTGAACCCCCACGTCCCGAAGGACACTGGCACCTGAAGCCAGCGCGTCTGCCATTCCGCCACTCGCCCGAGCGACGGTCAGACACTAGCACGGAGATGTCCGGGAGACGAAATCCCGTGGTCACGAGCTTTTCGAACCGGCCGCTGACCGGGAATCGAAGGGCGGAGACCGCCAGGAAGGGAACTCGGGCACGGTTCCGATAGTTACAGGTACAGCGGAACGTGGATATCATGCAGAGAACGTGCTCGTAGAACGACACGCCGTATTCGCGTGTCGTCGTAAAGAATGAGGAGAGACTCACCGAAGGGAGGGCCCGAATGGGGATCGTCTCGCGTTTCGAGCGTCGCCTACAGGGCGCAGTCGGTGACGTCTTCGCCAGGGTCTTCGGCGGGAACGTCGTTCCCCAGGAGGTCGAGGCAGCGCTGCAGCGTGAAGCCGCCGACAACGTCCGAGATGTCGGCGGCGGGCATCTGCTCGCACCCAACAGCTATGTGATCACCATCAACTCGTCGGACCACCGGCAGCTCGACGCCGATCACGACCTCACAACCCGTGCTTTCGCCAAACATCTGCAGGATTACATCCGTGAGCAAGGCTGGCAGACCTATGGCGAAGTACACGTGGCGTTCGAGGCATCCCCTACGCTGCACACCGGAATGTTCAGGACGAGCGGTCGCGTCGACCCCGACGCCGGCCGCGGAGCCACCCCGGCTCACCGCCCCGAACCGCTACAACGACCCGCTAACCCGCAACCAGGAGCTGGCCCCATGACGCAGAACTCTGGCTACGACCCGAGCCGTGAGCACGCGGAGTCCGATCCACGTAATCGCGGGTACGCTCCCGGACCCGCGGGACGCGGGCCGCAGAACGGCGCGTACCCCGAGGACTACGGTCCCGGCGCGCCCTACGGCGGCGGCCCGGATTATCAGAACGGCTACGACTACCAGCAGGGTGGCGCCGCCTACGAGCAGCAGGCCTACGGCGCCCAGCAGGGTGGCTACGACCAGGGTTATGCCCAGCAGGGCGGCTACGACCAGCAGGGTTACGCGCAGCCCGGCTACGACCAGGGTTACGACCAGCAGGGCTACGGCCAGCAGCCCGGCTACGAACAGGGCGGCTACCAGGGCCAGCCCGGCTACGACCAGGGTTACCAGGGTCAGCAGGGTTACGATCAGGGCTACGACCAGCAGGGTTATGCCCAGCAGGGCGGCTACGACCAGCAGGGCTACGCGCAGCCCGGCTACGACCAGGGTTACGACCAGCAGGGCTACGGCCAGCAGCCCGGCTACGACCAGGGTTACGACCAGCAGGCCTACGGCCAGCCGCAAGGCCAGGGCTACCCCCCGCAGGCCCAGCAGGCGGGTTACGGCGCACCGGGCGGGTACGCGCCGGCGGCCGGCCCCGGTTTCTCCGCGACCCTCGCGCTCGACGACGGCAGCGGCCGGACCTACCAGCTACGGGAAGGCAGCAACATCATCGGCCGCGGACAGGACGCGCACTTCCGCCTCCCCGACACCGGTGTTTCCCGGCGCCATATCGAGGTGCGCTGGGACGGCCAGACCGCGATGCTGTCCGATCTCGGCTCCACCAACGGCACCCTGGTGAACGGGTCTCCCGTACAGGACTGGCAGCTCGCGGACGGCGACGTCATCCGTGCCGGGCACTCCGAGATCCTCATCCGTATCGTCTGATGCCGTAGGCTCGCCGTGCGGATCACGAGGTGGCTCTCGCATAATGGGGCGGCCTAATCGTGATCGGTATCGTCCGACGGCCCTATGATGTGCCAACACACGCGCGGCACCGCACTGCGGTCCGCGGGGACGAGCATCGCAGTGGGGTGGGTTCCACCACGCCTGCGGCACCGACACACGGTCGAAGAGGAGGTGGAGCACCGTGCAGGGATTGATCTTGCAGTTGACCCGTGCCGGGTTCCTCCTGCTGCTGTGGCTGTTCGTGTGGGCAATCCTGCGTACCCTCCGCAGCGATATCTACGCGGCCTCGGGCAAGCGACTCCAGAACCGGGGCCCCCGTGGTGCCGCGGTACTGCCGTCCATGCGCCGGGGCCAGAAGGGCGCCAAATATCTTGTGGTGACTCAAGGTTCTCTCGCCGGTACCCGCATAACGCTCGGTACCCAACCGGTGCTGATCGGCCGTGCGGACGATTCCACGCTGGTGCTCACCGATGATTACGCCTCCACCCGACATGCCCGGCTGTCCCTACGCGGTGACGACTGGTACGTCGAAGACCTCGGCTCGACCAACGGTACCTACCTGGATCGTGCCAAAGTCACCACCGCAGTCCGCGTTCCGCTCGGCACTCCTGTCCGGGTCGGCAAGACAGTGATCGAGCTCCGATCGTGACACTTGTTCTCCGCTACGCAGCGCGCAGCGACCGCGGCCTGGTCCGCGCAAACAACGAAGATTCCGTCTACGCCGGCGCCCGCCTGCTGGCCCTTGCCGACGGCATGGGTGGGCACGCGGCCGGTGAGGTGGCGTCGCAACTGATGATCGCCGCGCTGGCGCATCTCGACGACGACGAACCCGGCGAGGATCTCCTCGGCAAACTGAACCGGGCCACCCACGCCGGTAACGCCGCCATCGCCGAGCAGGTCGAGGAAGAGCCCGAACTCGACGGTATGGGCACCACGCTCACCGCCATCCTGTTCGCCGGCAAGAAACTCGGCATGGTCCATATCGGCGACTCGCGCGCCTATATGCTGCGCGACGGCGAACTGGCCCAGATCACCCGAGACGACACGTTCGTCCAGTCCCTGGTGGACGAGGGCCGGATCACCGCGGAACAGGCACATACCCATCCGCAGCGCTCGCTGATCATGCGCGCCCTCACCGGTAACGAGATCGAGCCGACGCTGGTGATGCGCGAGGCCCGGGCCGGGGACCGCTACCTGCTCTGTTCGGATGGTCTGTCCGATGTGGTGAGCGACGAGACCATCGCCAACACCATGCGCGAGGGCAGCACCGACGAATGCGCCGACCGGCTCATCGAGCTCGCCCTGCGCAGCGGCGGACCGGACAATGTGACCGTCGTGGTCGCCGATGTCATCGACCTCGACTACGGCCAGAGTCATCCGATCGTGGCGGGCGCCGCCTCCGGCGAAGCCGAGGACAACCCGCCGCCGAACACCGCGGCCGGACGGGCCGCCGCCATGCGGCCACCCGCGGCCGCCCCGCGCCGGGCCGCCGGGGAGCCCGAGCCGCAGCCGAAGAAATCCCATAAACTGCGCTGGCTGCTGCTGGCGGTCGCGCTCGTGCTCGCGGTCGTGGTCGGCCTGGTCGTCGGTTACAAGATGATCCGCACCAACTACTACGTCGGTGCCGACAACGACAGTGTCGTGGTCATGCAGGGACTGCCCGGGTCGATCCTGGGCTACTCGATCCACGACGTGAATCTGGTCGGCTGTGTTACCGCCAAGGGCGAACTGAGTCTTGTCGAGAGCGGCGCCGCCCTGCCGCAGGGCTGCCGAGCCCTGAAGGTCAGCGATCTGGAACAGACCGGCCGGGACCAGGTCGAGCGCGGACTGCCGCCCGGCACCCTGGACAAGGCCCGCGAGCAGATGGCGGTCCTGGCCGACCGCGAGCTGCTGCCGGTGTGCAAGAAGAACGCCTCGGCCGCGCAGCCGGGCGTTGTCACCACCACCCCGGCCCCCGCGCCCGCACCGGTGCCGCCCGCGCCGACGCCCACGGACGCGGCCACCCCCGCTCCGGCCAACCAGCCGCCCGCGCCCGGCGCCAACGGTGAGAACCCCGCGCCGCCCGCGTCTCCGACCACCACCGTCCCGGCTCCGACGACCACCGCTCAGCCCCAGATCGCCGGGGAGAACTGCCGGGTGACGGACTGATGTCCGCACCGGCACCACCGTCCGCCGGGGCTTTTCCGAGTCCCCCGGGCGGTTTCGCTCCGGCGCCGTCGCCGACGACCCGGCGCAATACCGAGCTCGTGCTACTCGGATTCGCGGCACTGATCACCACCGCCGCGCTGGCACTGGTGGAAGCGAGCCAGGAAGAATCGCTGACCTGGGATATCGCCAAGCTCGGCCTGGCCTACCTCGGCCTCTTCGCCGTCGCGCACCTGGCGGTACGCCGGTTCGCGCCCTATACCGATCCACTGCTGCTCCCAATCGTGGCGTTACTCAACGGCATCGGCCTGGTGCTGATCCACCGGCTCGACCTCGCCGATCAGCAGACCGCCGCCTACAACTCCTGGGACATCCCTTCTCCCGATGCCAACCAGCAGATCCTGTGGACCGCGCTGGGCATCGTCTTGTTCGTCGGGATCCTGCTGGTGCTGCGTGACTACCGCACACTGGCCAAATACGCCTACACCCTCGGTCTCGTCGGGTTGGTGGCCCTGGCGATCCCGGCGATCCTGCCCAGCTCGCTGTCCGAGGTCAACGGCGCCAAGATCTGGATCCGGCTGCCCGGCCTCAGCCTGCAGCCCGGTGAATTCGCGAAGATCCTGTTGATCATCTTCTTCGCTTCGGTGCTGGTCTCGAAACGTGAGCTGTTCACCGCGGCCGGGCGGCATTTCCTCGGCATGGAATTCCCGCGGGCCCGCGATATGGGCCCGATCCTGGCCGTATGGATCGTGTGCATCGGTGTGCTGGTGTTCGAGAAGGATCTCGGCACCTCGCTGCTGATCTTCAGCACCGTCCTGGTGATGCTCTACATCGCTACCGAACGCGTGGGCTGGCTGCTCATCGGCGGCGGCCTGCTCGCTCTCGGTTTCGTCTTCGCCTACCAGCTGTTCGGCCACGTGCGGGTACGTGTGGAGACCTGGCTGCACCCGTTCGACGACTACAACAACACCGGCTACCAGATCGTGCAGTCGCTGTTCGGCCTGGCCACGGGCGGTCTCGCGGGTACCGGCCTGGGTGCCGGGCGGCCGTCGCAGGTGCCGTTCGCCAAGACCGACTTCATCGTGACCACCATCGGTGAGGAACTCGGCCTCATCGGCCTGACCGCGATCCTCATTCTCTTCCTGGTGCTGGTACTGCGCGGTATGCGCACCGCGCTGGCCATCCGGGACAGTTTCGGCAAACTGCTCGCGGCCGGGCTCTCGTTCACCATCGCCATCCAGATCTTCGTGGTGGTGGGCGGCGTGACCAAACTGATCCCGCTGACCGGTCTCACCACGCCGTTCGTCTCCTACGGCGGTTCCTCACTACTGGCGAACTACGTGCTGATCGCGCTGCTCATCAAGATCTCCGACGCGGCGCGCGAACCCGCGCCGGCCCGCCGCCGCGAGCCCGCGCCCGCGCCGCTGGCGGAAGCACAGACGGTGATGGTGTCACGACGGCAAGGGGGTCTGCAGCGTTGAACACACCATTACGCCGCGTCGCCATGGCGGTCATGGTGATGATCGTCGCCCTGCTGCTGAATGCGACCTATGTGCAGGTCATCAAGGCCGACGACTACCGCGCCGACCCGCGTAACTCTCGGGTGCTGCTCGACGAGTACTCCCGCCAGCGCGGTCAGATCTCGGCCGGCGGCACCGTGCTGGCCAGTTCGGTATCCACCGACGACCGCTACAAGTACCTGCGCGTCTATCCGACCGACCCGCAGGCCTTCGCCCCGGTCACCGGTTTCTACTCCATGCAGTACGGCAGCACCGGGCTGGAGCGGGCCGAGGATCCGGTGCTCAACGGTTCGGACGCCCAGCTCTTCGGCAGCCGGCTGGTCGACCTGGTCTCCGGTCGGGACCCGCGCGGCGGCAATGTGGTCACCACCATCGATCCGGTGATGCAGCAGGTCGCCTACAACGAACTCACCAGCAAGGGTTACACCGGCTCGGTGGTGGCGATCGAACCCAGTACCGGCAAGATCCTGACCATGGTGTCCACGCCCAGCTACGACCCGAACCTGCTGACCGGGCACGACGGCGCCCAGGGCACCCAGGCCTGGGAGGACCTCAGCGCCGACGAGAACCAGCCGATGCTCAACCGGGCGATCTCCCAGACCTACCCGCCGGGGTCCACGTTCAAGGTGGTCGTCACGGCGGCCGCGCTGTCCAACGGGAAGGCGAATCCGCAGTCCCAGTTCACTGCGGCGCCCAACATCACCCTGCCGGGCACGAGCACGACCCTGGAGAACTACAACGGCTCGACCTGCGGGTCCGGTGCCACCGCCACCCTCTACGAGGCATTCCGGCGGTCGTGCAACACCGCGTTCGTGGAACTCGGCGTCGATGTCGGGGCGGCGGCCCTGGAAGACGAGGCCGCGGCATTCGGTATCGGGCCGCATCGCGGGATCCCGATGCCGGTGGCCGAGAGCACCGTGGGCAGCATCCCGGACAACGCCGCTCTCGCGCAGAGCAGCATCGGCCAGCGTGATGTCGCGCTCACCCCGCTCGACAATGCCGTGATCGCCGCTACCGTGGCCAACGGCGGTGTCCGGATGGAGCCCTACCTGGTCGACCAGTTGCAGAACCCGGATCTGAGCGAGCTGTCCACCACCGAGCCGGTCTCGGTCGGCCAGGCCGTGAGCGCCGAGGTAGCGTCTACGCTGACCGACCTGATGGTCGCCTCGGAGGAGAACACCGCGGGCAGCGGCGGAACGTCCTATCGGATCGCGTCGAAGACCGGTACGGCCGAACACGGCGCCGATCCGCGGAACACTCCGCCGCATGCCTGGTACATAGCCTTCGCACCCGCCGAGAACCCGAAGATCGCCATCGCGGTCATCGTGGAGGACGGCGGTGACCGGGCACTGGCGGCAACAGGTGGGTCGGTCGCCGCGCCGGTCGCCCGGGCGGTACTGGACGCAGGTCTGCGAGGTCGCTGAACGAGATGGATGTGCGAGTGAATCTGCGGGGAACCCGATGCTGACAAACGGCGCGTTGATCGCGGACCGCTACCGGCTGCAGCGGCTGATCGCCACCGGTGGGATGGGCCAGGTCTGGGAAGCCCTGGATACCCGGCTGGATCGCCGGGTCGCCGTCAAGGTCCTGAAATCGGAGTTCTCGGCGGACCCGACCTTCCGGCATCGGTTCCGCACCGAGGCCAAGACCACCGCCCAGCTGAACCATTCCGGTATCGCGGGCATCTACGACTACGGCGAGACCTACGACCCCCAGGGCGGCGAAACCGCCTATCTGGTGATGGAACTGGTTCAGGGCGAGCCGCTCAACACCGTGCTGAACCGGCTCGGCCGGCTGTCGGTGGCCCAGGGCCTGGACCTGCTGGAGCAGACCGGGCGGGCGCTACAGGTCGCGCATCTGGCCGGCGTGGTGCACCGCGATGTGAAACCGGGAAATATCCTGGTCACCCCCACCGGCCAGGTGAAGATCACCGATTTCGGTATCGCCAAGGCGGTCGATGCCTCCCCGGTCACCAAGACCGGCATGGTGATGGGCACCGCGCAGTACATCGCGCCGGAACAGGCGGTCGGTGAGGACGCCACCGCGGCCAGCGATGTGTACTCCCTCGGTGTCGTGGGTTACGAGGCGCTCGCGGGCCAGCGGCCGTTCACCGGCGACGGTGCGCTCACCGTCGCGATGAAACACGTCCGCGAAGTGCCACCACCGATGCCCACCGACCTGCCGCCCAATGTGCGCGAACTGGTCGAGATCACGCTGGCCAAGGACCCGGCCCAGCGATACGCCGACGGTGGGGAATTCGCGGAGGCGGTCGCCGCGGTGCGCTCCGGCCGCCGCCCGCCGCCGCCCCGCAATCTCCCGGTGGCCGGACCCACCAGCGTGATCGCGACCGCACAACCGGGCTACGACGAGACCGCCACCGTCCGGTACAACACCCCGCCCGCCGCCATGGCCGGGCCGACGAGCTCGATCGACCGCGGCATGCACGACCCCGGCGACGACGACTACCGCGAAAACCCGGGCGGCGGCATCCTCAACAAGAATCAGAAGTGGATGGTCGCGCTGGGTATCGGCGCGCTCCTGCTGGGCGGTGCCGTGCTGTGGCTGCTGTTCGGCGGTGACACCAACCCGGCGGGCACTCCGGCGGAAACCACGACGACGGCGCCCACCCCCCGCCCGCTGCCCCCACCGGTCACCACGACCTACGAGGTGACCGAACCCCCGGTGTGGACCCCCACCGAGGAACCCACCACCACCGCGCCGCCGGTCACGACCACGACCACACAGCCGCCCGCCACGACCACGACGACACAGCCGCCGACCACCACCTCGGCGGCTCCGACCACCACCGAGACCACCGCCAGCGAAGAGACCACCGACGAGGAACAGGAGACGACCACGCGTCGCCGCCCGCCGGTCCCCGATATCGATATCCCCTTCACGGGAGACCATCTCGGAAACACCGATAATCCGCAAGGACAGCCATGACGACCCCGAAGAATCTCTCCTCACGCTACGAGCTGGGCGAGATCATCGGGTTCGGCGGTATGTCCGAGGTCCACAAAGCCCGCGATCTGCGGCTCAACCGCGATGTCGCGATCAAGGTGCTGCGCGCCGATCTGGCCCGTGACCCCACGTTCTATCTGCGTTTCAAACGTGAAGCGCAGAACGCCGCGGCGCTGAACCATCCGGCCATCGTGGCGGTCTACGACACCGGCGAGGCCGAGATCGACGGCGGTCCACTGCCGTTCATCGTGATGGAATACGTGGACGGTGACACGCTGCGCGATATCGTGCGCAACGAGGGACCGTTGCCGCCCCGGCGGGCGATGGAGGTCGTCGCCGATGTGTGCGCGGCGCTCGATTTCAGCCACAAGGCCGGGATCGTGCACCGCGATATGAAGCCCGCCAACATCATGATCAACCGGGCGGGTGCGGTGAAGGTGATGGATTTCGGCATCGCCCGGGCGATCGCGGACGCCGCCAATCCGATGACCGCCACCGCGGCCGTGATCGGCACCGCTCAGTATCTGTCGCCGGAACAGGCGCGCGGCGAGACGGTGGACGCCCGTTCCGATGTCTACTCGGTCGGTTGTGTGCTGTTCGAAATCCTCACCGGACAGCCACCGTTCACCGGTGATTCCCCCGTGGCCGTCGCCTACCAGCACGTCCGGGAGGATCCCCGGTTGCCCTCGCTCGTCTACGAGGGGGTGCCGCGCGAGCTGGACTCGATCGTGCTCGAAGCCATGGCCAAGAATCCGGCCAATCGCTATCAGAGCGCGGCGGAGATGCGCGCCGATCTCATCCGGGTACTGGGCGGTCAGAAGCCCGGTGCCCCGATGGTGATGACCGACGAGGACCGCACCACCATGCTCGGCCCCGCGGACGGCTCCGGCCGTGGCTATCGCGGCGACGGGGACGACGACTACGACGATTACGGGCACGATTCCGGAGGCCGTTCCCGGCGGACGGCATATATCGCCGCAGGTGTGGTCGCCGCGGTGGTAGCCGCCTTCGGTCTGTTCTGGATGTTGCTCGGCCCGGGTAGCAGACCGGATCAGGTGGCGGTCCCGGATCTGTCCAACACTTCCGCCACCGAGGCACAGAAGAAGCTGGATTCGCTCGGCTTCGATGTGGCCGTCCAGGAGAAACCGGACGGCAAGATCAGCGCCGGCAATGTCATCGCGACCCAGCCGCTGGGCGGCTCGCGCGCCGACGAGGGCAGCACCATCACCTTGCAGGTGTCCACCGGCCCCCAGCAGGTGCCGGTCCCCCGGCTCACCGGCCTGTCGCAGCAGGACGCCGAGCAGGAACTCAACAATGTCGGGCTCCAGGTCAACCCGGAAGTGAAGCGGGAACCGTCCAGCGCGCAGGACAAGGACAAGGTGATCGGGCAGGATCCCTCGCCCGGTATCGAGATGGACGCGGGTAGTCCGATCACGCTGACCATCGGCACCGGCCCCAAGCAGGTCCGCGTCACCGAAGTGGTCGGCCAGCTGATCGACGTGGCCCAGCCCAACCTCGAGGGCGCCGGCTTCAAGATCGTGATCGAGCAGGTCCAATCGGCTCGGCCGCGCGGCGAGGTCCTCTCGACCAGCCCCGCCGGCGGGTCGACGGCCGACGAGGGTTCGACGATCACGGTCCAGGTGGCGCAGAGCGATCGGATCGCGATGCCGAACCTGGTCGGGCTCACCACCGCGGAGGTCGTGGACAAGCTGCGCGAGAGCGGCTGGCAGGGCAGCGCGAACCAGGTCCGCCAGATCACGCAGATCACGCTGAACTCCGATCAGGCCGGCAAGGTACTCAGCCAGCAGCCCTCCGCCGGGACCACGGTGCCGTCGTCGACGACGGTGACGGTCAATACCGGCGTGATGCCGCTGGGCCCGCCCTGATCGCTGCCGGGCCCGGCCCGGCGATTCGGCAGGACATACGAAACCGGGCGGCCGTCGATCGGCCGCCCGGTTTCGTATGTCAGACCGCCAGCGAGGCGACCTCGGCTTCCAGCATCTGCACCAGGCCCTCCTCGGGGCGCTCACCGCAGACCTCCAGCCAGTTGGCCAGCATCCGGTGCCCACCCTGGGTGAGGACCGATTCCGGATGGAACTGCACACCGTGGATCGGCAGTTCGTGATGTCGCAGGGCCATTACGATTCCCGTCTCGGTGCGGCCGATGACGTCGAATTCGGGCGGTAGCGTCTTCTCCACCACGGTGAGGGAGTGGTAGCGGGTGGCGATGAACGGGTCGGGCAGCCCGGCCAGGACACCGGTGCCGATATGGAACACCGAACTGGTCTTTCCGTGCAGCAGCTCCGGGGCCCGGGTCACCGTGGCACCGAAGGCCGCGCCGATGGCCTGATGGCCGAGGCAGACGCCCAGCAGCGGGGTGCTCCGCTCGGCACAGGCGCGGACCAGGTCGATACTCGCGCCCGCTCGGTCGGGGGTGCCGGGGCCGGGGCTGATCAGGATTCCGTCGAAATCGCCGGCCACGGCCGTGGGGTCCGCCAGCTCCGGGTCGTCGTTACGCCAGACCACTGCCTCGACGCCGAGCTGGCCCAGATACTGGACCAGGTTGAACACGAAGCTGTCGTAGTTGTCGACGACCAGTACACGCATGTCCAAAGATTACGTGTTCGCGGGCCGGAACACCCGGCCCGGCCCGCGAACGCGCCACAATCGGCCACGCGGTCTGTTCGGCCGCTGGGCATCACACCGATTACCTGGTGGGATAGCCTTGGAACACGACCTGCACGCTGAACACGAGGACATCATGCCCAAGTCGAAGGTCCGGAAGAAGACCGACTACACGATCAACCCCGCCAGCCGTACGCCGGTGAAGGTGAAGGCAGCCGGTCCATCGCCTGTCTGGTACGTCACCATCATGCTGGGCTTCATGCTCGCGGGCCTGGTGTGGCTGCTGGTCTACTACCTCGCAGCCGATCAGATCAGCTGGATGAGCAGCCTCAATGCCTGGAACTTCCTGATCGGATTCGGGCTGATGGTGGTGGGTCTGATCATGACCATGCGGTGGCGGTAGCGGCAACACACCGGGATTACACACGTGTAATTAATGCACACCTGTGGATAACTCTGTGGATAACCCTCAACCTCAGCTGGAGAGGACGCCCCACGTGCAGCCCGAGCGCACCGGACCCCGTCTTGCCTGGACAACGCCCCTGCCCGCGTTGATCGCGGCGGCCGGAGGCGGGGTGGTCCTCGCGGTCGCGGCGGTACTCACGTCCGAGGTGCCCGGCAAATTCCTGCTCGGGGTGGCTGCCCTGGTACTGCTGGGGCTCGCCGCGCTCGGAGTGCGCCAGCGGCCACGACTCTCCGTGGTGCCCGGCGAGGAGCCGCGGCTGGTGCTGCGCACGCTCACCGGCGTCACCGAGTACACGCGTGATCAGATCCTGCGCGCCCGGGTGGTCGGCTACCGCCGCCTCGGCCGGAAATCGCCGATGCTGGAGATCGACGTCGACCATCTGGGGGCCGAACGACTGCTGATCTTCGGCCGCTGGGATCTGGGCACGAGCCCCGAGGATGTCTTCGACGCGGTACGGACGGAAATGCGGTTACACGGCGACTCCACGCGCTGAGCGACCGGGCAGGCCGCGTCGCGGTTCCCGGAGTTCCGTGCCCGAATGTTTCACGTTGAACATGCCGACACGCCGAAAGCCACCGCGCCGGAGCTGCGCCACCGCACGCGGACTCAACCGAGCGAAACCGACGCGAGAACTATCACCGCCACGGCCAGCACCGTCAGAGCCGCCAGCGCGAACACGCCTACCAGCCGGGCACGCTCCGGTGTCCGAACCCGTATCCAGGCGGGCAGGAACATGATGCCGAGTGTCGCCAGGGTGCCTGCGGCGAGACCGCCCAGGTGACCCCACAGCGAGATACCGGGCAGCGAGAAGCTGATGAACACATTGATCGCGATCAGGATCAGCATATTGTTCGGGTTCTGCCGCAATCGGATCAGCACGACGGTGATCGCGCCGAACAACCCGTACACCGCGCCCGAAGCTCCGGCCGTGAGACTGTCCTGGGCCAGTAGCATCACCGCGGCCGATCCACCGAGCAGCGAAATGAGATACACGGCCAGGTAGCGAGCCCTGCCCAGCACCAGTTCGAGATCGCGGCCGACGATGTACAGCGCGAACATGTTGAGCAGCAGGTGGATCAGTCCGTAGTGCAGGAACCCGGAACCGATCACCCGGAACCAGTCGCCGCCGGCCACGGCCGGCGGGTACATGACCCAATCCACGAACAGCGCCGAGCCGCGCTCGTTCTGCATCACGCTGCGCGACTGCGCCGCGGTCACGGCATAGACCACGATATTGAGCGCGATCAGGGTGTAGGTGACGAACGGGACCGAGCTGCGGGCCGCCGCCGAACCCGATACGGTCCGTACCTGCGGCGTACTGCGCTGATCGGCGCGCAGACAATCCACACAGTGCTGACCGACCGAGGCCGGACGCAGACATTCCGGACAGGCCGGACGGCCGCAGCGGGTACACGACAGACCGGTCGGGCGGTCGGTGTGCCGGGCACACACCTGGGTCGGGGTCGCGGGCTGCTGGGGATTCACCGGGCACTCCGCTTCGCCGCCGGAGGTGTTTCGCCGCGCGCTCCCGACCTGGCCGGGCGTGTCGTACTCACCAGCCCATCGTGCCATGCGAGCCCGCGGCCTGTAGTGCGCCGGTTCTGCGTCCGGGACCTACGGTAATGCCCTGACCTGCCGATCTGCGTTATCCGCCGGGCTGTGCCAGAGTTGAGCCATGAGCTCGAGGCCACTGCGTCCATCCAGTCGTTCGCGCTACCGGTTGCTGGCCGCCGCCGCGGTGGCGGCGGCGGGCGGTACCGCGTGGCTGGTGCGCAGTAAGCGCCCGCAACCACCCGAACCGGCCCCGGCGCCGCCCCGGATCGGCTATACGCGCAACGGCGCCGCGGTGACCCCGGACGAATCCGAAGCCACCGCGGACTGACCCCTGCTCAGCGGCTTACGGTCTTGCGGTACTGCCGCAGCGCGAGCGGTACGAAGACGGCCAGGATGATGACCACCCAAACCAGGGTGGTCGCCACCGGATGCCGCATCGACCAGGCCGTGGATTCCGCGGTGAGCGGGGCGGCATTGCCGAACAGTTCCCGGGACGCCTGGGTGAGCGCCGATACCGGATTCCATTCGGCGAATACGCGCAGCGGGGTCGGCAGTTCGTCCATCGGCACGAAGGTGTTGGCCAGGAAGGTGAGCGGGAAGATCACCATGAAACTGGCGTTGTTGAACACCTCGGGCGTGCGCACGATCAGGCCGACCACGGCCATGATCCAGGAGATCGCGTAGGCGAACAGCAGCAGCAGGACGTAGGCCAGGATCGCGTCCACCACCGACCCACGGATCCGCCAGCCGACGACCAGCCCGGTCAGTGACATGACCACCAGGCTGACCACGTTGATCACCACATCGCTGACCGTGCGCCCGATCAGGACCGAGGACGGAGCCATGGGCAGCGAGCGGAAGCGATCGATGATGCCCTTCTGCATATCCTCGGCGAGGCTGAGACCGGTGAACGTGGACCCGAACACCACCGTCTGCACGAAGATGCCCGCGATCAGGAATTCGCGATAGCCGCCCTCCATTCCCGGCACCTTGATGGCGGTACCGAAGATATAGGCGAACAGCAGCACGAACATGATCGGCGAGAGAGTGCTGAAGATCAGCACGTCGGGGACTCGCTTTATCTTGATCACATTGCGCTTGGTGACGGTGAGACTGTCACTGACCACCATGGACAGCCGCTCGACCAAGGTGGGGTTCTCCCCGATATCACCGACGGTGGCCAGCGCGGTCATCTGCTTCTTCCTTCCATCGCCTCGATTGCTTCCGCCTCGCGCGCCGGGGCGTCTCCGCCCGCCGGGTCCGCCGCGACGGGACCTCCGGTGCGGCCGTCGCCGCCGGTCTTTCCGCCCTGCTCGTATTCGCCGGCGACGTCCGGGATCTCCTCGGCCTCGTGCCCGGTGAGCGTGAGGAACACATCGTCGAGCGAGGGGCGCCGCAACCCGACGTCCTGGATCTTCACACCCTCCTCGCTCAGCTTTCCGATCGCGGCGACCAGCGCCTGGGACCCGTCGCTGACCGGGACCACCAGCCGGCGCAGCCCAACTTCGACATGGATATCGCCGTCGGCCAGCGGCGCCAGCGCCCGCTGTGCCACAGCCAGATTGTCGGCGTGATCGACGGTCAGTTCGATCCGGTCGCCCCCGACCATGCTCTTCAGCTCGTCGGCGGTGCCCCGGGCGATGACCTGGCCCCGGTCGATGACCGCGATGGCATCCGCGAGGCGGTCGGCCTCTTCCATGTACTGGGTCGTCAGCAGCAGGGTGGTACCACCGGCGACGAGTTCTTCGATGACGTCCCAGAGGTCCAGCCGGGCCCGCGGGTCCAGGCCCGTGGTGGGTTCGTCGAGGAACAGCACCGGCGGGTTGGCCACCAGCGCTCCGGCCAGGTCGAGCCGGCGGCGCATACCACCGGAATAGCCGCGGACCGGGCGGTCGGCGGCATCGCTGAGCCGGAACCTATCCAGCAGCTCGCGCGCGCGTTCCTTACTGCGCCGCGTGCCCATGTGGTACAGCCGCCCGACCATCTCCAGGTTTTCGAAACCGGTCAGATACTCGTCGACAGCCGCGTACTGGCCCGAGGCCCCGATCCGCGAGCGCAGCGCCCGCGGCCGGGCGAGGACATCGATCCCGGCGACAGTCGCCCGGCCGGCGTCGGGCACCAGCAGAGTGGTGAGCACTCGTACGGTGGTGGTCTTACCGGCCCCGTTGGGTCCCAGTAGAGCGGTGACAGTGCCTTCGGGCACGGTCAGATCGAGACCGTCGAGTGCGCGGACCCGGCGGCCGTAGTGTTTGACGAGACCCTCGGCGACTATTGCGTCGGGCATGATTCTCCTGAACTGAGTGATCGACAAGGACGAGTCGTATATCGCCGGTGGCGGACCACCGACCTCAGGCGCTTCGGCTACCGGCCGACACTGTGCAGTATCGTCGCGGCCACCGACGTTTTCATCCGATTTATCCGGTTCTCCGGTGCCCTCCCCGCCATACTCGGTGCTGCGCACCACACGGATCCGGCTCGGCACAGCCGGACCGGGATGTGCCGGCTCCCGAACCCGTCACTCGCGAGATCGCGCCCGGAGCACCACTCGATCCGGCCGGCGCGGTCGTCCGATCGGGCCTCGGAGCACGACAGTGAAGTTGTTCGTGCGCACGCTCACAGTCCACTGCGGCATAGTGCCAGCGGGGTCCGACAGGTCACCCCACGCAACACCCGCCCAGAGCCCAGACGACCCGTGTTCCGCTGGGCGGAATACACCGATCCGGCAGCTCGATTCCCTTGCCTCGCAATCGGTTCGGCCCGATCCACCCGCAGCACATCGACCTCGGAATGCCACTGTGATCCGCACCGAAAAAAGTTCGAAACTCTTGGGCCCCTTATGCGCGCATTTTCGCGATATCGCGTAGGATCGGTTCCGTCGGCCCCTCCCCCCCCGGGCCGACCTACGCGGGCCTCGGCTAACTCCCCCCCTTCGCCGAGGCCCGCTCTCATATCCGGGTTCCGTCACCACCGCACAACCGGACCCGACTCTCCCGTACCACCCCACCGCGTTCCGCTCCGCGAACACCGGTCACGAACAAGTGCGAACCCCCACTCCCGGTCCGAGGTGGCTGCCCCGCGGATCTTTCGGCGCAATAGTGAGATGTTTGGAGTATCATCGTCTCATCAGATCGATGCAGTAGATCAAGGGAGATCCGCATGACCGCGTCCGTCGCAGCCACCGACACGCACGCTCCGGTGGAGCGCCGTCCCTTCGGTCCCGGTACCCGGACCTGGGAGGAAACCGGCCTGATCACCTTCTCCCTCACCGCCGGCTCGGCCTTCCTCCTGCAGACCATGGAACCCACCATCTCCGCAGTGGTCGATGCCCACTCCACCTTCCGCACCGACCCGATCGGCCGCGCGGTACGCAGCCTCTCGGCGGTGATGATGTGGACCTACGGCGGGGAGGAATCGCTGGGCGAGACCGACCGGCTACGCAAGATGCACGCCACCCTCAACACCACCGACGCCAAGGGCGTCCGGCACACCGCGCTGTCCAGCGGCCCGTGGGCCTGGGTGTTGCACACCGGCACTTTCGCCTTCTCCGAGAACGCGAAGTACTTCTCGAAACGTCCGCTCACCGCGGCGGAGAAAGAGGATTACTACCGCGAGGCCCTGCAGTTGATGCGCAACTTCTCGGTACCCCCCAAGGAACTGCCGGCGACCTACGCCGACTTCGAGAAGTTCTTCGCCGACCAGGTGGAAAACCATCTGGAGGCCACCCAGACCTCGAAGGACTACCTGAAGGTCATCCGCACCATCGCCCCGCCCACGCAGCTGCCCCGGGCTCTGCACCCGGTGTGGCGGGTGATGACCGATCCGTTCGGCCGGATGCAGTACTTCGTCACCGTGGGCACCACACCGGAAGCGGCCCGGCGCAAACTCGGTCTCACCTGGAGCGAATCCGACGAGCGCAAACTGCGAATCCTCGGCTGGTTCCTCGCCCGGCTGGTGCCGCTGCTGCCGGAACGGCTGCGGTACTTCCCCATCGCCTACGAGGCCCGCCGGCTCGAACGCGACAAGGCGCGGCTGCGCAAGGTCATCGACGTGCGACCGCTCTGAGCCGACGGTAACTGCCCCGGATCCCGCGGGATCCGGGGCAGTTCTCTGTATCGCTACACTGCGCCGGGGACGAGGAGGAGCTGATCATGACCGGGACGATTTCGATTCCCAGCTACGAGCAAGTGGTGGCGCTGCACCGCGAATTGGGCCCGATCACGGTCCCGGAGGCCTACCGCGACGAGAACGACCATATGAACGTCACGCACTATTTCTCGCTGTGCGTATCGGCCGCGACAGGTGTGTTCGAGCGGGCCGGAATCACCGATGAATACCGTGCCACCCGGGGCGCCGGGTTCTTCACCGGCGAACACCACATCCGGTACTACTCCGAAAACCGGGTCGGCGAGCAGATTTCGGTCCACGTACGCGGAGTCGACCGCTCGGACAAGGTCGTACACGCCATGGCACTACTGGTCAACGACACCACCCGGCGGCTCAGTTGCACCCTCGAGCTCATTGCCGTCCACGTCGATCTGCACAGCCGTACGGCCGCGGCGTTCGCCGCCGATACCGCGGCCGCCATCGACCGCGAACTGGCGTCCACGGCGGTGGACTGGCCGGCGCCGATCTGCGGCGCCATGCGCGTCCGGCGCTAACGCCGGCTCGGACCGCCGCCCGGGGCGGTATCGGGTAGCCCGGCGCCCGCCTCGGGCCGGACCGTCACCGCCTCGTGCCCGCGGGGCCGGGCAGTGCTGATGAACAGCACCGGCTGGCCCGCGTGCAAGGTGCGGTAGCCGTCGGTCTCTATGCACCGATATTCGACGAACACCTGATCGGTCCCGTCGTCGGGTTTGATGTAGCCGAAGCCCTTCTCCGAGTCGAACCAGAAGACCCGCCCGCGCCTCCAGTCCGATCCGTCGATCCCGGGCCCGCTGAAATCCAAAGCAGGCATTACCAGGTCTTCTCCCTCGTCTGTACAGGGTCGACACCACCAAAGCTACGCCCCGGCACCGCGAACGTCACGACCGCGCCCCGGACACTACTGTCTTCCCGGTGACCGAACCCTCATTTCTCGCTCGTACGCGCGCCGGTTACGACGCGATCGCCACCGCCTACGCCGAGCACGCCGCCGGGGAAATGCAGAAAAGATATTGGGATCGAGCGGTTCTCACCGCCTTCGCCGAGTCGGTCGGCGATTCGGGTCCGGTGGTGGATATCGGAACGGGCCCCGGCCGGATCGCCGGCTTCCTGGCCGCCCTGGGGGTTCGCGTGCACGGTATCGATCTGTCCCCGGCGATGGTGGACGTGGCGCGGAACGCCTTCCCGGAGATCGGTTTCGAGGTGGGTTCGATGACCGCGCTGGAACTGCCCGACGAGAGCCGGGCCGGTGTGGTGGCCTGGTATTCGCTCATCCATATCCCGCCGGCCGAACGCAAGGGTGTGCTGGGCGAGTTCCGGCGGGTGCTGCGCCCCGGCGGCAGACTACTGCTGGCATTCCAGTCGGGCACCGATGTGCTGCATCTGGACGAGGGTTACGGCCGGCCCATCGACTTGGACTTCCACCGCATCTCGGCCGACGAGCTCGCCGACTCTCTCGTAGCGGACGGATTCACCGTGGATTTCCGGATCGAGCGCCGGGCGGAGGACGGGGAGCGGACCGCGCAGGCCTACCTCATGGCAACGCGCTCGAGTTGATAGGAACACAATTTCCATCAGGACGATACTTATCAATATCATTTTGATAGGCATCAGATTGATCAGTCGAGCCGGAAAATCCTGCGAACTGTGGTCTGTATCGCTACATCGTAATGATTGTTGACGCCATCATTACGATAGACAACGCTGGTCAGGTGGTGATCAAGAAGAACCCGCTCGGCCCCACCGGCGATACTGTGCGCGCGAACGTCCTGCGATATCGCAACCGGATGAACCTCGGCTATGCCGATCTGGCGTGCAGGCTCGAGGCCATCGGGCGACCCATCCCGGTACTCGGCCTGTCCCGGATCGAACGGGGCGAGCGCCGGGTGGATGTGGACGATCTCCTCGCCCTGGCGGTCGCGCTCGGCGTCTCACCGACCAGTCTGCTGCTGCCGGATACCTCCACGGCCGACGAGTCGGTGTCGGCCACCGGAATCGACGGCACGGCAGCCGATCTGCTGGGCTGGCTCCGCTTGTACACGCCGTCGGCGCATATCGGTAAACCGGCCGGCGAGCGCTTCGTCCGCGACGCCATCCGGTTCATCGCCGACGCCCGGCCGCGCTGGGATATCGAAAGCCTTACTCTGGAGCAGCTTCCGGGCGTGGACCATCTGGAGTACGCGGCCGAGATCACCGAGAAGGCGCGGCTGGCGAATCCGGCACCGGGATCCGGCCCCCGCGGATAGCGGCGGAGGCCGGGCCCGGTTCGGCACCTAGGCGCCGCCGCCACCCATCAGCTCGAAAATGGGCACCGGACGTCCGGCCTGTTCGCTCGCACTCCGCGCGCGGCGCCACAATCCCTGTGCCGCACGGGAAAGAGTGGCATCGACACCGGTCTCGGTACTGGCATCGATGACGTGCTGCGCGCCCGCGTCCATCATCTTGTAGGAAGCGAGATCACCCCAGCCGCCGGCCTTCGCGGCCGCCGCGTACTCGGTCATGAAGAACGGGTACGCCTCGCTGGACCGCACGGCGTACGGAAGGAACTGGTCGATATCCACACCGGAGCGGTCGATCACGGCGAGCGCCTGGTCGAACGCGAGCATCCACGGATGGAAGACGGTCAGCAGCGCTTGGTAGAAGACCTGCGCCAGACCGTCGTCCGCCCCGAGGTACTCCTGCGGGCTCAGCGGCCGCAGAAGTTCGGCGTGGGCGTCGAAGACCTCGCGGGGACCGCTGTAGAACACATAGGAGGCCGGGTGCGCGATATTGTCGCCCGCGGACATGAAACCGCCGGAGAGGAATTCGGCGCCCTGCGCACGCACCCACGCCGCTCCCTTTCGCGCGTTCTCGGGCGAATCCGAGGACAGGTTGGCGATCACCCTGCCGGGCAGGCTGTCCGCTGCCGGGCCGAGTACGTCGTACATCGCCGCGTAGTGCGTGAGGCTGAGCACGGTCACTTCATTGGCTTCCAGCGCCGCGGCCACGGTCGCGGCGCGTTCGGCGCCTTCGGCCACCATCGCGTCGGCCTTGTCGCCGCTGCGATTCCAGACGGTGACCTCGATACCGGCCGCGAGGAACGCCCGCACCATCGCCCGGCCCATCGGCCCCAGCCCGATGACACTGACGGACCGGATCTTCTCCTGAGACATTCGATGTCCTTCTCGGTAGTGGTTCAGCTGGTTTGCGGCGCCGCTACCGATGCTGGTCACGCGGGTACAGTCGGACAAGAGCGCACCTACGGCTGTGGTTGCTTACCGTGAGGTCCGTGATGAGGTCAGGAGGAGAAGGTGGCCGACGTGAGTGATGCGGATCACCAGGTATGCGGGATGTCGCTGGCCATCGATCTGGTCGGCGGTAAGTGGAAACTGCACCTGATGTGGGTCCTCGGCACTACCCCGCAGCGGTTCGGGCAGATCCGCCGGACGTTGACGGGCGTGAGCGAGAAAGTGCTGACCGAGAACCTGCGCCAGCTCGAAGCCGGCGGCGTGGTCCGGCGGGAGGTGTACGCGGAGGTGCCCCCGCGGGTCGAATACTCACTGACCCCGCTCGGCGAGGAACTCGCGCAGGCGCTACGGCCGCTCGAGGAATGGGGAGACAGGCACCGCGGCCATTTGGCCGCAGTCGCCTGCTGATCATCGGAAGTGGAGCCTAGGGGAATCGAACCCCTAACCCCTGCCTTGCAAAGGCAGTGCTCTGCCAATTGAGCTAAGGCCCCGGGCAGCCGTGCGGCCCGAGCCGCGAGTCGCCTGCGAAACACTAGCGTTCCGGCACGGACACCGTCAAACAAGGATACCTGCGTACATCGATCAGCGCCGCAGTGCGCCGGTCGCCTCGAACTCCGCTTCCCGGCCCTGCATCTGCTCGTGATACCAGTTCTCCCGATGCCACAGCATGATCCGCTCATGCGCCCGGCCCAGCGGTGGAACCCGGCGAAGGAATTCCACGGCGGTGACCAGCGGGATCCTGGCGATGGGGACGAGCACCCACGGGAAGGCCGCCGGCATCCGGTAGCGGCGCCGGGTGGTGGGCAGCATGTAGAGGGCCGCGTACGCCGAGTTGATCCGATAGTTGTAGTGCGCCCGCACCCGGGCGGGTCCTCGCTGCTCCGGGCGGGGGGCGAACGCCGCGGGATAGGACTCGATGAGTTCGGCCCCCTGCGCCCCGGAGTCGTACGCCCGGGCGACCATCGTCATCGCCATCACCCGCAGCGTGTCGGCCACGGTCTCCGGGTGCCAGGTCAGCCGGACGCCCAGTAGGTATCCCATGTACTTCTGGAAGTGCAGGAGCGCCCGGAACTCCGCGGGGGTGGTCTGGTAACCCAGTGCCCAGAGCCCGAGACCGGGGATGGTGCTTCCGGCGATCAGCGTGAGCAGCTGGTAGGTCTGGCTGATCGGCAACCCCCACCGCTGCATCTCCCATTCCGGATGCCGCCGCACACCCGCGCGCACCGAGACGTGCATGATCCGCACCTTCAGAGCGGTGGCGCGCCCCTGCGACCCGGGGCTCAACAGCGCTCCGGGTTGTGAGACATCCATCCAGAATCGGCAGGTCTCGAGGAAACGGCGCAGCGCACTGTCCCCGGCGTAGCCCCCGGCCAGCGAAAGCGGTGTGGCTACCGCGGATTCGGTGTACATTTCCAATGTCTCCGCACCCGCGAAACTGAACAGCACGGTGCCCCAGCGCCGCCAGACCGCGGCGCCGCGTTCCACCAGTTCCGGGCGGACCCAGCCGGGTACCGTCTCGAACTCGTCGAACAGATCCCGCATGGCAGCGGGAGCGTCGGGGACCGCGCCGATACCGTCCCGCAGGGCGATCTCCAGTAGCTGCCGACCGTGCTCGCGCCCGGACTCCCCCCGCATGACCTCCGCGACGAAACGTTCCGCGACCGGGTCGCCGGCGAACATATCCGCGCACAGCGCCCGCGCCTGCTCATCGGACGGGAACAGCGCCGACCCGGTCACCATCCGGAAGAACCGCTCGACCCGCCTTATCGCGGGCGTGTCCCGGGCCTGCCAGTAGCGGAAGGCCGCCGGGCACGGCGAGTCCGTCGCTGTGTCGGCCGGTGTCGCCGCTGGTATCGACATCGCTGCTCTCCTCACCGGCGCGGCGGGCCGCCCCGGGCCTGGCGGCGGTCCCGCGACGGAGCGCGTGGCCTGCCCCATACCAATTCGTACGGAATTACTGTACTTGAGGGTATGGAATCCGCGCGGGAAATTTCCCGGCCCGCCCGACGGAGACACAGAACCCGCGTACGACCGGCAGTCGGCCGTGATGGGCGAATACATCGAGGCCGTCGATCGCCTCCCCTACCATCGGAGTATGAGACTCAGCGCTGACCTGTCGAACCGATGACGGCGGGTTCGTCCACAGCATCACACCCCGATCCATCCGACGACCGGACGGCGCCACCACGACCCCGATCGAAAAAGGCTCGCGCCCAACAGTCCCGGCGCCGCCGCACCGCGCGGCTTTCCTATGACGACTGGGTGGACGGCGCGCTGAACCTGCTGTCCCGCGAAGGTGTCGCGGCGATCAGGATCCCGCGGCTGTGCCAGGAGCTCGGCGTCACCAAGGGCAGCTTCTACTGGCATTTCGACGATATCGAACAGCTTATGGCGGCGATGGCCGACCGCTGGAGCGCGGTACAGAGTGAAACGATTCGAGAGCTGGGCGACTTCGTGGAGATCCCGGTGGAGGAACGGATCGAGAAGATGGCCGCCATGCTCGTCGACCACCGGCACTGGATCGTGGAGACCACGGTGCGGGAATGGTCTCGCGGCAACCCCAAGGTCGCCGACGCGGTGCGCAACCTCGACCAGCGGGTATTCGAGACGGTCTACCGGACGATGCTGGACCTGGGGTTCGACGAGAACCAGGCCGGGCTGCGGGCGGGCGCGATGGTCTACATCGGACTCGGCCTGATCCACGGCCGGGACAATCTGCCGACGCCGACCACCGAACAGGTGTCCTCGGTCATCGAACTGCTGGCCCGGCCGTGATCACAGCGACCCGGCCGTCACCGGGCCCGCCGGCTACGACCGCGAACGTCGCCCGGGACGGGATCAGCGTGTGGTGACCTCGTGCCACAGGTCGGCGTCGTCACGCTGGCGCAGCTTGCTGATACCGATGAGAACCGCAGCGACAATACCGATGGTGAGAACGTATTTCATGGTCTCGAGCCTAGTCCTGCGACCCCGGAAGAGCTCAATTCCGGACCGGGCGGTATCCGAGGAGATCGCGAAACGAATCAGCCCCCGAACCGTGATGGGTTCGAGGGCTGTCGGTTCTCTTACAAGTGTGGGTCTAGGAGGACTTGAACCTCCGACCTCTTCGTTATCAGCGAAGCGCTCTAACCGCCTGAGCTATAGACCCGCGGGGCCCACCGGACCGCAGTTTCTCTCGAAACTGTAGTTCGACGACCGAGAACAGAGACTACAGGAAACCATGATTTCAACCAAAACCGCTGGTCAAAGCGTCGGGATGAAAGCTCGGCCGAGCAGGGAAACGGCCGGCGCCGATGCCGGTCGCCGGCCGTTTCGGATAGGCACGAATTAGTCCGGGTCGGCCAGGGTGACCTGGATACCGCCGACCATATCGCAGCACTGGTTGTAGATGAACGTGCCGACCGTGGCCAGCGCGGTGAACAGGACGACGTTGATGAGCCCGATCACCCCGGCATAGCCGAAGACCGTACCCGCGTCGATCAGCCCCACCGACCCGCTGTCCGGGGACACCATATCGGTGAAGGTGCTGTTGAGCCGCTCCCAGACGCCCATCCCCGCGAGCACCATGTACAGCAGCGCGACGGCGATCATCCAGACGAAGAACATGGCCACGCTGATCACCAGGGTGATCTTCAGCGTGGACCACGGATCGATCCGGCGGACCTGGACGGTGGCGCGCAACGGTTCTCCGCCGAGTACCGCCTGCGGCAGCCCGCGCGGCGCCGCCGGCGCGGACGGGGCCGCGGCCGGCGGTGTGTACGGGTTGTGCTGCGGGCCGGTCGGCTGTTCCGGGGGTAGCGGATGCCGGATCTCGGAAAGATCCGGCATATCCTTCACCAGCTCCGGACGCGCGATACTGCGCGTGGGCCCGTCCAGGCCAACGGATTTGGCCATGGCCGCTTCCTTACGCGCCGCCTTGGCCGCCAGGTCGCTGGTGGTGCGGGCATTGGTGACCCCGCCCTGCAGGCCGCCGCCCTGCAGTCCCCCGCCGCCCTGGAGCCCGACCGGCCGCTGGGCACCGCCCACCGGCATATGACCGGGCCGCGAGAGATTGGACTGCGGTTCCCGCTGCGGCAGCTGCGACCAGCCCTCCTGGTATCGGTTCGCCTCGGGTCCGTTGCCGCCCTGTTGGTTTCCGGGTCCGCCCTGCTGATCGCCCGGCCCGCCGCCGGCCGGCGGACCGGGATTCCGGTCCGCCGGGGCGTTGCGCGATTCGGACGCGAATTCGCCTTGCTGCTCCTGCTTTTCGGGCTGCGAACCACCGGCGGGCGAACCGCCGGACGGATTACCGCCCGGCTGCCCACCGGCCTGTTCGTGGTCCGCGGCCTCGCCCGGCCGCTGAGTCGGGCGCGGCGAAATCGGGGACGGGGTGACCCGCTCGGTCACGCCGTTCGTCTGCTGCCGCTCGTCGCTCGGCTGTTTCGGAGTGGTCAATGGGAATCCTCGGATCCGTTCTTTGCCGCCGATATGGGATTACTGCTCGGAAGAACCGCCGCCGTCGATCTGCTCGGGCTCGTCGGCGTTACGTGCGATCGCAAGCAAGGTATCGCCCTCGGCGAGGTTCATCAATCGCACGCCCTTGGTCTGCCTACCGGCCTTGCGCACCTGCCGGGCGGCAGTACGGATAACGCCCCCACTGGAGGTGATGGCATACAACTCGTCGTCGTCGTCGACGATGAGCGCTCCCACCAGGGTGCCACGCCGGGTGTCGTACTGGATCGTCAATACGCCTTTTCCGCCGCGTCCCTGCGCGGTGTACTCCTCGATAGCGGTCCGCTTGGCGTAGCCGCCCGAGGTCGCTACCAGCAGATATGTCCCGTCACGGACCACGTTCAGCGAGAGCAGGGCATCCTCGGCATTGAACCGCATACCCTGCACCCCGGAGGTGGCGCGTCCCATCGGCCGCAGCGCCTCGTCGGTGGCCGAGAAGCGGATCGACTGCCCCTGCGCCGACACCAGCAGCAGGTCGTCCTCGGCCGAACACAGTACGGCGCCGACCAATTCGTCGTTGTCGCGCAGGTTCACCGCCACGATGCCACCGCTGCGGTTGGAGTCGAAATCGACCAGGCGCGACTTCTTGACCAGGCCCTTCTGTGTGGCCAGCACCAGGTAGGCGGCGTCCTCGTAGGACTTGATCCGGATGACCTGGGCGATCTTCTCGTCCGGCTGGAAAGCCAGCAGGTTCGCCACGTGCTGCCCGCGCGCGGTCCGGTTGGCCTCCGGCAGTTCGTATGCCTTGGCCCGGTACACCCGGCCCTTGTTGGTGAAGAACAACAACCAGTCGTGGGTGGAGGTGACGAAGAAGTGCCGGACGATATCGTCCTGTTTCAGACCCGCGCCCTGCACACCCTTGCCGCCGCGCTTCTGGCTGCGGTACAGGTCGGTCTTGGTGCGCTTGGCGTACCCGGTCTCGGTGATGGTGACGACCACGTCCTCACGGGCGATCAGATCCTCGTCGGCCACATCGCCGTCGGCGGAAATGATCTGGGTCCGCCGCTCGTCGCCGTGGCGCTCCACAATTTCGGCGAGCTCGTCCTTGACGATCGCGCGCTGCCGTTCCGGCTTCTCCAGGATGTCCTTCAGGTCGGCGATCTCGGCCTCGAGCTTGGCCAGTTCGTCGATGATCTTCTGCCGTTCCAGCGCCGAGAGGCGCCGCAACTGCATATCCAGGATCGCGGTGGCCTGGGTCTCGTCGATATCGAGCAGTTCCATCAGGCCGGTCCGCGCGGTATCGGTATTGGCCGACCGGCGGATCAACGCGATGACCTCGTCCAGCTGATCCAGCGCCTTGACCAGACCGCGCAGGATATGGGCCCGTTCCTCGGCCTTGCGCAGCAGGTAACGGGTACGCCGGACGATGACTTCCAGCTGATGGTTCACATACAGCCGGATCATCTGATCCAGCCGCAGGGTGCGCGGGACGCCCTCGACAATGGAGAGCATGTTCGCGCCGAAGCTGGTCTGCAGCTGGGTGTGCTTGTACAGGTTGTTCAGCACGACCTTGGCGATCGCGTCCCGCTTGACGGTAACCACGATGCGCAGGCCCACCCGGTCCGAGGACTCGTCGTGGATATCGGCGACACCGGCGATCCGGCCGTCTTTGACCTGCTCGGCGATCGCGTTGATGAAGTTGTCGGTGTTGACCTGGTACGGCAGACCCGTGATCACGATTGTGGTCCGGCCGCGGGCATCCTCTTCGATCTCCACCACGCCGCGCATCCGGATGGACCCGCGTCCGGTGGTGTAGGCATCGTGGATGCCCTGGGTGCCGACGATCAGACCGGCGGTCGGGAAGTCCGGGCCCTTCACCCGCTCCATACAGGCCGCGAGGGTGGCTTCCTCGTCGGCGTCGTGGTTGTCGAGCACCCAGTAGATGGCCTCGGCGAGCTCGGTCAGGTTGTGCGGCGGGATATTGGTCGCCATGCCGACCGCGATACCGTTGCTGCCGTTCATCAGCATATTCGGTACGCGGCTGGGCAGGACGACGGGTTCCTGGGTCTTGCCGTCGTAGTTCGGGATGAAATCGACCGTGTCGTGATCGATTTCGCGCAGCAGTTCCATCGCCAGCGGCGTGAGCCGGCATTCGGTGTACCGCATGGCGGCGGCACCGTCGTTACCGCGGCTGCCGAAGTTGCCCTGGCCGTCGACCAGTGGATACCGCATGGCCCAGGGCTGAGCCATGCGGACCAGGGTGTCGTAGATGGCCGAGTCGCCGTGCGGGTGGTAGTTGCCCATGGTGTCGGCCACCGGCCGCGCCGACTTCACATAGCTGCGATCGGGCCGGTAGCCGTTGTCGTGCATCGCGTACAGGATCCGGCGGTGCACCGGCTTGAGGCCGTCGCGGACCTCGGGCAGCGCGCGGCCCACGATCACGCTCATCGCGTAATCGATATAGCTGCTCTGCATCTCCTGCTGGATATCGACCGGCTCGATCCGGTCGCCCGCGCTCTCCGGCGGCAGGGTGGTGTCGGTCATGAAATCTCCTAGGTACTGACGGGATACGGCGGGTCACCGCGCGCGGGAGCGCTGCGGGCGGACCGCCCTATACGTCGAGGAAGCGGACGTCCTTGGCATTACGGGTGATGAAGCTGCGACGCGCCGCCACATCCTCGCCCATCAGGACGCTGAACAGTTCGTCCGCGGCGGCGGCGTCGTCCAACGTCACTTGACGGAGCACCCGGACCGAGGGGTCCATGGTGGTCTCCCACAGCTCCTTGGGGTTCATCTCGCCGAGACCCTTGTACCGCTGGATACCGTCGTCCTTGTTGATCTTCTTACCGGCTGCCAGACCGGCTTCGAGCAGCCCGTCGCGCTCCCGGTCGGAGTAGGCGAACTCGGGCTCGACCCGGTGCCACTTCAGCTTGTACAGCGGCGGCTGCGCCAGGAACACGTGACCGTGCTCGATGAGCGGCCGCATGAAGCGGAAGAGCAATGTGAGCAGCAGCGTCGAGATGTGCTGGCCGTCGACGTCGGCGTCGGCCATCAGCACGATCTTGTGATACCGCAGCTTGGCGATGTCGAACTCGTCGTGGATACCGGTGCCGAAGGCGGTGATGATCGACTGGACCTCGGCGTTCTTGAGGACCTTGTCGATACGCGCCTTCTCGACGTTGATGATCTTTCCGCGCAGCGGCAGGATCGCCTGGTACATGGAGTCCCGGCCGGATTTGGCCGAACCGCCGGCGGAGTCGCCCTCGACGATGTAGATCTCGGATTTGCTCGGGTCCTTGGACCGGCAGTCGGCCAGCTTGCCCGGCAGGCCGCCGATATCGGTCGCGCTCTTGCGCCGGACCAGCTCACGGGCCTTCCGCGCCGCGACCCGGGCCTGCGCCGAAGACACCGCCTTGTTGACGATGGTCTTGGCGTCCGCCGGGTTGGCCTCGAACCAGTGCGCCAGATGCTCGTTGCAGGCACGCTGCACGAACGACTTCACCTCGGTATTGCCGAGTTTGGTCTTGGTCTGGCCCTCGAACTGCGGTTCGCTGACCTTCACACTGACGATGGCGGCCAGACCCTCGCGGATATCGTCGCCGGTGAGGTTTCCGTCCTTCTCCTTGAGGAGCTTCTTCTCCTTGGCGTACCGGTTGACCACCGTGGTCAGCGCGGCGCGGAAGCCCTCCTCATGGGTGCCGCCCTCATGGGTGTTGATGGTGTTGGCGAAGGTGTGCACCGACTCGGAGTAGCCGGAATTCCACTGCATCGCGACCTCGAGCTCGTGCCCGGTGCCCTTACCGTTGAACGAGACCACCGAGTTGTGGATCGGCTGCTTGGTCCGGTTGATGTGCCGGACGAAATCTTCCAGACCGCCCGGGTAGTGGTAGGTGCGGGTCTTCACCTTGGGCTCGGCCGCGGGCTTCTCGCCGCCGTCGTCGTGCTTGGGCGCTTCCGCGGTATCGCTGACCACCTCGTCGGTGATCTCGGTATCGCTGACACGCTCGTCGGTCAGGACGATGGTCAGGCCCTTGTTCAGGAAGGCCATCTCCTGCAGCCGCCGCGAGACGGTCTCGAAGTTGTAGGTGGTGGTCTCGAAGACCGCGGGATCGGCCCAGAACCGGATGGTGGTGCCGGTGGCCTTGGTCGGCTCGCCCTGGACCAGCTGCCCCGGGACCGCGTCCTTGTAGGTCTGGCTCCAGTGGTAACCGTCGGTGTCCACCTCGGCTTCGAGCCGGCTGGACAGCGCGTTGACCACGGAGATACCGACACCGTGCAGACCGCCGGATACGGCGTAGGAATCGGAGTCGAACTTGCCGCCGGCGTGCAGCTGGGTCATGACGACCTCGATGGTCGGGATGCCCTGGGCGTGCATGGCGACGGGAATACCACGGCCGTCGTCGACGACCTGGACACCGCCGTCGGCCAGGAGAGTGACCTCGACTCTGGTGGCGTGGCCGGCCATCGCCTCGTCGACGGAGTTGTCCACGACCTCCCAGATCAGGTGGTGCAAACCGCGCTCACCCGTGGAGCCGATGTACATGCCCGGGCGCATCCGCACCGCCTCGAGGCCTTCCAGGACCTTGATGGAGGAGGCACCGTAGTCCTGCTTTCCCGATGCGCTCGAGCCTGATGCTTTGGAGTCTTTGGCAGCCACTGGTCGGTAGCTCTCCTTACTTGCTGATCCCCGGGACGGCGGTGGGACAGCGCACGTGGGCCCGGGACCGATCAGAGGGCTGCACGCAACGCGCCGAGGGTATCGCCGCTGATTTACTCTTCCATCCTACTTCGCGGCCCAACTTACAGTGCACCTGCGACACCCCTGACGGCTTCCTGGGTGAGAGAAATCGGACCGGCACGGGTCCCCTCGCGATGCGGCCGTTTCGAAGCATCAGATTCGGCCTGAGAGTTCACTGAGGCGCGGGGGTGGCGAACAGGCGTCCGCGTTCCACGTGAAACCGGGTTCTAACCGTAGGTATCGCGGGGTCCGCGACCCCGGACATGACGCTGCCCCTTGCGCCAGCTCGGTGCCGTCGGCCCGGAAATCCGCAGCGAACGCACCACCCCGGGCCCCACCGCCGCGCTGATCTTCGCGAGCAGTTGTGCCTGTAGCAGACGTAACTGTGTGGCCCAGGCGGTGGATTCGGCCGCGACACTCAATACCCCGTTCTCGAGCGAGATGGGTTTCGCATGGGCGGCGATATCCTCCCCGACCACACCCGACCAGTGCCCGAACACCGTTCCCTCGGCGACCTTGGTGGACCAGCCACGACTACGCGCGATCGAGGTGGCGAGTTTGGAGAGCGGCTGCGGATCGCGGTCGTCGGGGCGGGGACCGGACCATCCGCTCCGGCGACGGGCTCCGGAACGGTGACCGCGGCGAGGAGAGGAACGTCCTTGGCCCACGGATTTACCGCTCGCGCGCGCCGCCGCCCGGGCCTCCTCCAGCGCCCGGCGAGCCAGGTCGATCCCGCGCAACTCCGGTTCGTTCGGCGGCGTTCCGCCACCGGGCGTTCCGGGCTGGTCGGTCATCTACTGCTCCGCTCACCGGTGCGAGTTATCCCCAGGTTCGACCGGTTTTTCCTCAGGCTGTGCACATCCGGGAACCCGTTGTCGGCGCCGCGCCACCAGGACCGGAGCAATAGCCCATATACCGGAAAAATCCGCAGGTCAGGGCCGATAAATCGGGTACCGGAGCAGGGTGTCACCGCACAGACCGGGCGAGCGTCCGGGGTACGGGGCGACGACCTGGTCCAATAAGTTATCCACAGGCTGTGGATAACTGGGTTCTGATACCGGACGGGGGATAACGGCCCGGTGTACCGGCTCACTCTACGAATGGCCCGGCGCGCATGCAAGACGGCGGCGGGCGCGTGTCCGTCAACCCGGCGAATCACCGGCGACCGCCGTCGGCGGGTCACCACCGGTGACCGGGCCCTCCGTCGCGAATCCGGAAATCCGGTGCTCCGGATCTCCGGTGGTCGTCACCCGCAAAGTAGCGCCGACCAGCTCGGCCGGCACGTCCTCGGGGACCGCCGCGGTGATCAATACCTGCTCGGCCGCCGCCGCCACCGCGGCGAGTGCGGTGCGGCGACGCCGGTCCAGCTCGGCGAAGACATCGTCGAGCAGCAGCACCGGTTCGGCCCCGTCCGCGCGGAGCAGTTCGAAGGCAGCCAGCCGCAGCGCCAGCGCGAACGACCAGGACTCACCGTGACTGGCGAAACCCTTGGCCGGCGTTTCACCGAGCATCAGTTCCAGCTCGTCCCGGTGCGGGCCCACCAGGCAAACCCCTCGTTCCAGCTCTTTCGCCCGAGCCGTGGCGAGTTCGCGCAGCAGGATGCCCTCCAGCAGCGCCGGGTCACCGGGGTCGGGCGAACGGCCGGGATCGAGTAATTCCGCGGGCAGTGCCCCGCTGCGGTACCCGATCGCCGCCGGCCGCGACTCCGGCGCGAGCGTCGCGTACGCGCGGGCCAGATGCGGATGGAGCTCGTGGACCAGGCGCAACCGCTCCGCCAGCAGGATCGAGGCATGACCCGCCAGATGTCCGTCCCAGACGTCCAGCGTGCCGAGATCTCCCCGCGCGGATCGGCCCGCGGATTTCAACAGGGCCGAACGCTGCCGCAGCACTCGGTCGTAGTCGGCGCGCACACCGGCCAGCCCGGGTCGCCGCGCAGTACACAACTCGTCCAGGAAACGACGCCGCTCCCCCGGATCGCCCCGGACCAGCGCCAGATCCTCGGGAGCGAACAGGACGGTGTGCAGGATGCCGAGAATCTCGCGCGGCCGGCGCACCGGGGACCGGTTGATCTGTGCCCGGTTGGCCGCGCCACGGTTGAGTTCCACATCGATCCGCAACTCGCGGCCCAGGTGCACCACATTCGCGCCGATCCGGGCACGTTCGGCGCCGGCCCGGACGAGTGGGGCGTCACTGGAAACCCGGTGCGACCCCAATGTGGACAGATAGCCCAGCGCTTCGAGCAGGTTGGTCTTGCCGTTACCGTTCGCCCCCAGGAAAACCGTAGGGCCTGTGGATAACTCGATCTCAGCGTGCTCCCAGGATCGGAAATCACGCAAGGTCAGAGCACGGATATGCACCTGTTCACACCATCCGGGGAATGACAGCCCAGTTATCCACAGCTGTGGATAACTGGGGAGAGCGCAGGTCGTGGCGCTGGTTTGCGGAGGTATCGCTACCGGCCGCCACCGCAGGCACGGTACACCGGCACCGGCGGTACCGGGTGGAGGTGCGCCGGTTCGTCGCTACCGAACCCACGCCCGCTCAGCCCGGGAGCCGGACCGGCATCAACAGGTAGATGTAGTCGCTCTCCAGCGCCGGATACGCACCGGACTCGAGCGGCTCCGGCTCCTCCTCACGAGCCGGCAGCAGCACAGCCGGGCGGCTGGGGGTGGTGAACCCGAAGGTGACCCGCTCGGCACGCAGCGCGGACAGACCGTCGATGAGGTAACCGGGATTGAAGGCGATGGTCAGCGGTTCGCCGCGGAAATCGGCGGTCAGCCATTCCTCGGCCCGGCCGGCATCGTCGCCGCCCGCCGACAACAACAGTCCTTCGCCGGAGAATTCCAGTCGCACCTGGGCACCACGCTCGGCAACCAGCGCCACACGCTTGATCGCCTCGGTGAGCGAGGCGACTTCCAGCGTCGCGATCGAGGTGTGTTCCTTGGGGAGCAACTGGCGGAACTTGGGGAATTCGGCATCCAGCAGCCGGGTGGTGGTGCGCCGACCACCGTTGACGATGCCCAGCAGCCCGTCGGCACCCGCTCCGGAGCCCAGCGACAGCTGCACGGGCCGATCGGAGGCACCCAGCGTCTTGGCGGCCTCGGACAGCGTGCGGGCGGGGATGAGCACCGCGGTCTCGATATCGGTGCGGGCGGGCTGCCATTGGATGTGCCGCACCGCGAGCCGGAACCGGTCGGTCGCCGCCAGGACCACCTGCGGCCCCTCGATCTCGACCCGGATACCGGTCAGCATGGGCAGTGTGTCGTCGCGGCCGGCCGCGACGGCCACCTGGCCGACCGCCTCGCCGAACACCTCGACCGCCAGCTCCCCGCTCGACTGCGGTACCTCCGGCAACTGGGGATAGTCCTCCACCGGCATGGTGGGCAGCGAGAACTTGGCGCTGCCGCACTGGATCAGCACGCGGGTGCCGTCCACGGAAACGTCCACCGGCTTGTTGGACAGCGCCTTGGTGATATCGGCCAGCAGTTTGCCCGAGACAAGCACGCGACCGGGGCCGGCGACCTCGGCGGCGACCCGCATCTGCGCGGAGACCTCGTAGTCGAACCCGGAAACGGTCAGTCCGTCCTCGTCCGCGACCAGCAGGACTCCGCCGAGTACCGGGACCGGCGGACGGGACGGCAGACTGCGCGCCACCCAGGCGACCGACTCCGCGAAATCCTCACGCGCGACCCGAAACTTCATGCCTGCAAGGTCCATCGCCCGAGGTGTCCTCTCCCGTTCAGTGTGGATCGACGGCTGTGCTGCCCCCGTGTATCCCGCGGTGCCGACTCCACCACCGGCGCGGGGCACGACGGTCGGTGCGGGGGCCGGAGATCCGGACCTACCGCCCCAGGAGTCCGGCACAAGCGGCCGACATCAGACCGTACCCCGTTTCGAGCTACGTGGTCGGCTGCCCCTCCGAGTGGAGGATACGTCCTCCGGCGGTGCCTCGGCCAGGCCGGGCGGGTAGTAGGGAGCCGTATCGCCGCTGCCTGGGCCGATCGCCCGGGTACGGCTGTGCACAGCTGTGGATGAACATCGGATGTGGCCGCGGTGGACCGTGCGCTCCGTAGCTCCGATATTCGCGAGGGCGCGTGGTGTGACCGTATCCACAGCCGTCCCGCGGTAGCGGTGTGGACAACTTCGTACCGGTTTCGGTTCGCGGCGGCCGAGCGCGACGTCGGGGCGGCTCTGCACATCGACATGCCGAGTGCGTCGGCCCGCCGCCGACCGTGTGCCGATACGCGATCGGTCCCGAGTACGGCATCCCGGCTCTTCGGGCGCGGGTGCGCGGCGGGTCTCGACTGCCGACGAGCGCCGGAGCGTAGCGGGCGCGAGGTTCCGGTGTGGGCAGGGAGCAGTGAACGAGTCCGGCCACCGGCCATCGAACGAGTGGGGAGATCTGTGCAGCCGTGCGGAGCCGCCCACGCCCACGATCGCCGCTCTCCCGGACGACCTCCTCGCTGTCCTTGTCTCCCTCCGGCGCCCGGCGTCGGCGCGGGTGCGCTCGAGACTTGTCCACACAACCTGTTTTGAAGAGAAATTTTCTAGATGAAGAACAGGAGTAGTAATAGGCCCTGTGGAAACTGTGGATTCCGCTCGTTTTACCAGGTCACACTGCGTGTCCGCCTGTGGATGGCCAGGGGATAACTCGAGGATGAATCGACGGCGGCTGTGGACAGGTTTTGTTGTCCACACCGCGTCCACAGTGCGTCCCCAACTCGGTCCCCAGATTCCGGCCAGTTGTGCACACTGTGCATGGATCGGTGGACAACCTGTGGATTCCTCGAGGATTCCTCGAGGAATCCACAGGTTGTCCCCAACCCTCTGACCGAAACATCGCTGTTCAGTAGCTGTGGACGAAATAGCCTGTGGAAACTGTGGATAAGCAGCATGTGGACAACTTGCCCCCAGCCCCCCACCGATCCTGTGGACGGACCAGTGGACAACCTGGGGAATCCACAGGTGTGGATACGGCAAAACCGCAGTTCAAAGGCTCCACAGGCTGTTAGCGAAGTACCTGTGGATGCTTCCGACACGCCGAGGTCCATCGGATCCGGCGACAGCTGCGGGAGAACGGGGCATTCGTCCGGATCGCCAAGCGGATTGTGGCGGAACGGCTTCCGGTTCCGGCCTGCGGCGAGCCAGAGATCTTCAGGACCGGAGAGTGTCCGCCGCCGGACCGGCGGATCCGGGCGGCTCGGATCGATGGCCGGCCGATGACCCCGGGTCACGCATGGTGTCAGAGCCGCCTCGATGGCCGGATGAGGCAGCTCGACAACCGGGCCACCGGTCCCGCCGCGGCGGCCGTACAGCCCCTGGCACCTACACGCCACGGCTCGGAGGCGGACCTACGAATCCCCGGCGTGGTGAGGGCAGCTCAGGCGAAGCGGGTGGCGATCCCCGGATAGCTCAGCACGAGGCCCGAGGTGTCGTAGACCAAGCGGCAGGCGAAATCGAATGCGGGCGCGGAGTAGTCGTAGCGGTGCCGGGTGCCATCGTCGGCGGTGCGGCGGTATTCCTGTTCCAGACGTGCGACAGAGAGGTCGGTCGCGCGAACGTAGGCCGCGGGTGCCGCGGCCCGGCAGCCCACAGGCAGCTCCAGGCGGTGCACCGGCAACATATTCGTCATCGCCGACGATTCCAGGTCCACATCGAGGCAGCCGTCCAGATACGGCGCCTCCGCACCGTCGACCAGCCACCGTCCGGCGCCGGTGGATTCGAGCAACACCGTATGCCACCCGGCCGCCGACCGGCCGGTGATGCGCGCGGTACGGGTCGCCCAGCCCGGATCGACTGTGATCTCGTAGTGCACGAACCAGGCCTGATCACCCTCGACGGCGGTGGTGCAGCCGTCCATACGACAGCCGTCGTCCTCTTGCCGCAGGTGGACCACCTCGAAGCCCGACCGGGCGTCCTGATGCGACCATGCCGCGGTCGCCGGCAGTCCGGTGAACGGCATCCCTGCTCCCCTTCCCCCGAACCGTCGGCCGCACGTGCTTCGGCTCCGCCTCCCGGGGCGTCCCGGCCGCCGCGCGGACGCGACGGTCAGCGGGAGCGCTGTTTGATCCGTGCGGTGAGCTCCTGGACCTGGTCGTATACCCGGCGGCGCTCCGACATCTCCTTGCGGACTTTCTTCTCCGCGTACATGACCGTCGTATGGTCGCGCCCGAACGCCTGACCGATCTTGGGCAGGGACAGATCGGTGAGTTCCCGGCAGAGGTACATGGCGATCTGCCGGGCCTGGGCGAGCGGGCGGGCCTTACCCGGGCCGGTCAGTTCGTCCATCGAGGTGTTGAAGTACTCGGCCGTGACGCCCATGATCGTCGACGCGGTGATCTCCACATCCTGTGATTCGGGCATGAGGTCGCGCAGCACCACCTCGGCCACCGATTGATCCAGCGGCTGCCCGTTCAACGACGCGAAAGCCGTCACCCGGATCAGGGCGCCCTCGAGCTCACGGATATTGCGTTCCACCCGGCTGGCGATGAGTTCCAGGACGTCGTGCGGCACATCGAGGCGATCCATGCGCGCCTTCTTGCGCAGAATCGCGATCCGCGTCTCCAACTCGGGCGGCTGCACGTCGGTGATCAGACCCCACTCGAAGCGGGTTCGCAGGCGTTCCTCCAGCGTGGCCAGCTGTTTGGGCGGCCGGTCCGAGGACACCACGATCTGCTTGTTCGCGTTGTGCAGGGTGTTGAAGGTGTGGAAGAACTCTTCCTGGATACCTTCTTTGCCCTCGATGAACTGGATATCGTCCACCAGCAGGATGTCGGTCTCCCGGTAGCGGCGCTTGAACGCCACCTTGCGGTCGTCGCGCAAACTGTTGATGAAGTCGTTGGTGAATTCCTCGGTGGAGACGTATTTGACCCGCATCCCGGGGAAGAGCCGCTGGGCGTAGTGACCGGCGGCATGCAGCAGATGAGTCTTGCCCAGACCCGACGCCCCCCAGACGAACAGCGGGTTGTAGGCGCGGGCCGGGGCTTCGGCGATGGCGACGGCCGCGGCGTGCGCGAAACGGTTGGACGCGCCGATGACGAAGGTCTCGAAGGTGTACTTGGCGTTCAGGCTGGCCGACGGCTTCGCCGTATCCCCGGCGCCGGGGGACTTCGCGAAGAAGGTGGGCCAGGAGTCCCGGACGTTCACCACCTTCTCGTCCTCGAGGTGCACGTCGGGTTCCGGATCGACCCCTGGGTCGCGCACGCTCTCGCGCAGACTGTCGCGGTCGGTATCGCGGACCTCGTCCCGCGGCGCGAGATCGCCGGGGGCGAGATCGGGTGCGAACAGAGTTTCCTGAGCGGGCCGGGCGGCGTGGCGCGGCGGGAGGATCGGATCCATTTCGGGTCCGCCGTCGCGGACCGACGGCGCACCACGCTCCCGGCCGTTGGTCACCGGGTCGGCGATATCGCCGCGGCTGCCCGCATAGGGGTCCAGGTACTCCGCGGGCGGATATTCCCGGTCCCGCTCGTAGCCGTTGTCCCGCGGATATTCCGTGGCCGGTGGGTACTCGCGCGGGTAGGACCGTGGCGCCGGGTAGGGATCCCGTATCGGATCCTCGGTTTCCCGGGGTAGTGCGGGATCGGACGGAAAGCTTCCGCCGTGCGGCAGTTCGGGCAGGCCGGGCCGGCGCGGCGCCTCCCCCGGCAGCGGATCGGTGCCGCGCGGCAGCGTCGGATTGCGGGGCAATTCGCCGGTCAGGGGTAGTTCGGCCTCATGCGAGAAGCCGCGGCCGGGGAAACGCGGCTCGCCGGGGACTTCCGCGGGGTGCGGGAAGCCGGGGTCGGGCTGGTATCCGCGGCCCGGGTATTCACCGCCCTCGGAATCGCGCAGGGCCTCGGCCGGACCGATCGCGGGAAAAGAGGGGTCGGTCGCGGGAAAAGTGGAGGGACCCGGCCGGGCCCGGCCGTTGCCGAAATGCTCGGACCGGGCGGGCGGCTCGGGCCGGCTGGTCATCCGGGCGTGCCGGGCGGGACCGTTGTCGGCGCCGGTGGGCAGGGGTGCGGCTATCCGGACCCCCAGACCTTCCACCTGTGGCCCGAGCCGACGGCCGAGTGACCGGAGAATGGGTTCACGCAGGTCCCGTTCGATGGCTTCCTGAGCGAGTGAGGAGGGCACCGAGAGCAGCGCGAAACCCTGGACGACCATCAACGGTTTGACCAGCTTGAGCCACGCCTGCTGAGCTCGGGTCACCGCGCCGATAGCGCCGTCGGGCGAACCGGTGGTCAACTCCGCGACCACCTCCGGCCACACTGTGGCCAGTACGTTCTGCTCGTCGTCCATCCAGTGTCCTCCCCGGGAGTCGGTTGCTCGGCGCAGACGTCCGGGGCTCGCGGTGCGTCTACTGTACTGGTTCGTCCCAGTGACACCGCATACGTCCGCACCACCGATCTGCCGTATCCCCGTGGATACGGTGCCCGGGGACGCTGCCCGGAATCCCCGATCTTCCGGCTGCGGCGTGGCACCTTCGGCCCTACGAATATGCCATTCACAGGGTATTTCCACACAATTATCCACAGGTGGGGACAATCTCAGCGGACCACCACCCGCGGTCCCGCGCTGTGCGCGGGTCGGCCGTGAGCGCCCGACCTGCACCCCTCTACGCGCCCCACGATCGCATGGTGATCATCGCCACCGCGGGCCGGGGTCCGGGATCGGCCGACGTTCCCGGGTCCGCCACGACCCGGGGGCCGAGTTTGACCCGGTAGAACCGGATAAGTACTCTCGTACAGTCACCCCCCGGCGTGGTGACCGTTCTGTGCTGACCGTTCGCCAGGACCGCGGCGCCGGGCAGACATCGCCAGAATCACCGAAAAGCTTCGGGTGCCGTAGGGCGCCCACCAATTCGAGGAGTGTTGACCGTGGCCAAGGGCAAGCGGACGTTCCAGCCGAACAACCGTCGTCGGGCGCGGGTCCACGGTTTCCGTCTCCGGATGCGGACCCGTGCGGGCCGCGCTATCGTTTCCGCGCGCCGCCGTAAGGGCCGCGGCACCCTCACCGCCTGATTCCCCGTCGAATTCGGTGTCCGATGCCGGGTCCGCCGAACCCCGTAACCCACGCCGCCGGTAGCTACACCGCAGCGGCGGCTTCGACGAGCCTCGGGCGTCCGGGTGCTTCCTGAGCCGCACCGGCTGCACCACCGTGCCGATTTCTCCCGAACGGTACGGCGTGGTCGGCGAACGGGAAATCGGGACCTGGTCGTCCATGTGCTGACCGATCCGGCCGAATCCGACTCGGCACTGCGCGACGCGCCGGTTCGATTCGGCGGTCCGCGATTCGGGCTGATCGTCAGCAAGGCGGTGGGCAACGCGGTCGTACGGCACCGCACGGCCCGCCGCCTGCGTCATATCTGTGCAGAACTGACCGCCGACATCCCCGCCGAGGTGGATATCGTGATCCGCGCACTTCCCGGTGCCGCCGCCGCCGGCAGCGGCGAGCTGAGCCGCCAGCTGCGCAGCGGGTTGCGCAAGCTCGGTGTCCTATCGTCCGTGACGGCCGGCCGGGGTGCGTCGCGATGAGCGCGCTGGGCGCGTACGCGGCGACCGTCCGCCGGTGGCCCGCGAATATTCTGATCTTCTCGATCGAGCTGTACCGGACCTACGTCTCCCCCACTCGCATGCCGGTGTGCCGGTTCACCCCCACCTGTAGTGAGTACGCGGTCACGGCACTGCGCACCCGCGGGCTGGTGATCGGTCTCGGACTGACGGCCGTGCGACTGGCCAAATGCGCCCCCTGGCACCCTGGTGGGTGGGATCCCGTACCGGAGCGGCGGCGCAACGTCGACCACGACGATCCGCGGACCGAAGCTTGTAAGGGATCACCGCATGCGGTGATCGGTGACACTACCGACGGGAGTGCATAGAGCCGTGCTCGATTTCATCTATTATCCGGTGTCCTGGATCCTCTGGTTCTGGCACCGGGTCTTCGGCTTCGCCTTCGGGGCGGACAACGGCCTTTCCTGGGCGCTGTCCGTGGTGTTCCTCGTCTTCACGCTGCGTTTGGTGCTCTACAGGCCGTTCGTGAGACAGGTGCGTACCACCAAGCAGATGCAGGAACTGCAGCCGCAGATCAAAGAGCTGCAGAAGAAGTACAAGAACGACCGCCAGAAGATGGCGCTGGAGATGCAGAAGCTGCAGAAGGATCACGGCTTCAACCCGCTCATGGGTTGCCTGCCGATCCTGGCCCAGGTGCCGGTGTTCCTCGGTCTGTTCCACGTGCTGCGTTCGTTCAACCGGACCGGTCATGGCTTCGGCCAGCTCGGGATGGATCCGTACACCAACGCGCACACTCCGAACTACGTCTTCAACGCCGACGATGTGCAGTCCTTCCTGAGTGCCCGTATCTTCGGCGCGCCGATCTCGGCGTTCATCACCGCACCGGCCGACGAGCTGCTGGCCTTCGCGGACTACGGCGGTGTCCCGAGCAAGGTCAGCATCGCCGCGGTCGCGATCCCGCTGATGATCATTGCCGCGATCGCCACCCACTTCAACGCGCGGGCCTCGGTGGCCCGCCAGAGCGCCGAAGCCGCAGCCAACCCGCAGGCCGCGCTGATGAACAAGCTCGCGCTGTGGGTGTTCCCGTTCGGTGTGCTCGTCGGTGGCCCCTTCCTGCCGATCGCCATCCTTCTCTACTGGGTCTCCAACAACATCTGGACCTACGGTCAGCAGCACCTCGTTTTCGGCCGGATGGCCAAAGAAGAAGAAGCCAAGCGTCAGGCCAAAGCAGCGAAACAGGCCGAGAACGCACCCAAGCCCGGCGCCAAACCCGTCGACATCAAGAAGAAGCCGGTGAAACCCGGCGGCGAGGCCCATTCCGATTCGGCGGAGACCGGCAAGGCGGAAACGAACGGTTCGGCAGCGGCGAAGCCGACCACAAAGTCGGGTGGTAAACAGTCGGGCCAGCGTCGGTCGAGCGGTCAGAAACGACCGGGTAACCGCGGCCGGGCCAATCAGAAGCGCCGGCGCTGAGCCACTCCTCCAGACCCCTTGTGATCGTGATCCCGGCCGGGGCAGGCCGGGGTCCGGCGAGCAGATAAAGGAAACAAATGACTCTCGAGACCGAAGGTGGGGACGCCACCGTATCCACGACCGTCGTGGAGACCGAGTCCGACGACGCGGTGAGCGACGCCGAGGAGGCGCTCATCGAAGAGGGTGAGATCGCCGCCGACTACCTCGAACAGCTGCTCGACGTGCTCGACTTCGACGGCGATATCGATCTCGACGTCGAAGGCGACCGCGCGGTGGTGAGTATCGACGGTGGCAAAGACCTCACCAAACTGGTCGGCCACAGCGGCGAGGTGCTCGACGCGCTCCAGGAGCTCACCCGGCTCGCGGTGCAGCAGTCGACCGGTATCCGCAGTCGCCTCATGCTCGATGTGGCGGGCTGGCGTGCCAAGCGTCGCACGGATCTGAGTGCGCTCGGCGCCGCGGCCGCGCAGCGTGTCCTGCAGACCGGAGCCCCCGAAGAGCTCGCCCCCATGACTCCGTTCGAGCGCAAGATCGTGCACGACGCGGTCGCCTCGATCGAGGGTGTCGCGAGCGAGAGCGAAGGCGTCGAGCCGAACCGTCGGGTGGTTGTAGTACCGGAGTGAGTCCGCGACCCGTGCGCTGGCCGGGTGCCGAGTGGTCGGGTAAGGCCCGGGTCCGTGGACCCGGGCCTTACCCGTTTCCACTATCCCTCCCTTGCCGCTGTGCCGCGACAACTACGGTTGAGGGCCGATAGAGAATGTTCATATCAGCGAGTCGACACGACCACAGAAGGGTGTTTCACGTGAAACCAGATCTCGGCGATTCGGAGGCCGGCCCACCGGAATCGCTGCCGCCGGCCGAAGCGGAGATCGTCTTCGGTGCCCGGTTGGAGTTGGCACGTGATTACTGGACCGCACTCGCTACCGCCGGAGTGGAGCGCGGACTGATCGGCCCGCGGGAGGTGCCGCGGCTATGGGAGCGGCACATCCTCAATTGTGCGGTAGTCGGTGAACTGATCGGCGAGGGCGCTTCCGTGGTCGATATCGGCAGCGGGGCCGGCCTGCCCGGAATTCCCCTCGCCCTGGCCCGTCCGGACCTCCGTATCGTCCTAGTGGAACCACTCCTTCGCCGCACCGTCTTCTTGAAGGAATTCATCGACGCGGCCGGACTCACGGTCACCGTGGTACGCGGCCGGGCGGAGCAGCCCGGCGTCATCCAAGAGGCGGGCGGCGCGGATGTCGTCACCTCCCGGGCCGTCGCTCCCCTGGCCCGACTGGCCGAGTGGTCGATACCGCTGCTTCGGGAGCACGGCCATATGCTCGCCCTCAAGGGGGCCAGTGTGGTCGAGGAGCTGGAACGCGACCGCGCCGCGGTCGAGCTGGCCGGGGCCGGAAACTTCTCCGTCCTGGAATGCGGCTCCGGAATACTCGCCACCCCCACCATGGTCCTGTCGGCGGAGCGGCTGAGCCGCGCGGAACGCACGCCGAAGAAGTCCATCAAGCGGGCCGCGCGGGCGGAGCGCCGCGTCGGCCGCAAGTAGCAGCGGACGCGCCGCGGTGCCGGCGGCAAGCGGATGTTTCACGGGAAACATCCAGTTGCCGCCGGCCGCGGGATGGAGGATCCTCTGTCCCGGAGTCCCGGAGTCCCGGAGTCCCGGAGTCCCGGAGTCCCGGAGTCCCGGAGTCCCGGAGTCCCGGAGTCCCGGAGT
>NZ_BAGJ01000002.1 GCF_000308775.1 Nocardia testacea NBRC 100365 | reverse complement strand
TCACCTCCGGGGTGATCCTGCGTCGCCGCAAGGGCGAGGTCCGCGCCGTCGACGGGATCAGTTTCGAGGTGCGCGCCGGACGCACGCTGGCGCTGGTCGGTGAATCCGGGTCGGGTAAATCCACCACGCTCACCCAGATCCTGGACATGGTGAAGCCGCAGGCCGGGTCCATCGAGATCATGGGGCACGACACCGCCACCCTCAGCGCGGCCGAGCGTCGTGACCTGCGCCGCAAACTGCAGATCGTCTTCCAGGACCCCACGGCCTCCCTGGATCCCCGCTTGCCGGTCTCCGATATCGTCTCCCAGCCGATGCGGATCGCGAAGCGGCCGAAACCCGAGATCGCCCAGCGCGTACCGGACCTGCTGCGGCAGGTCGGCCTGCGCCCGGAACACGCCGACCGCTATCCGGGCGATTTCTCCGGCGGTCAGAAGCAGCGCATCTGCATCGCGCGGGCGCTGGCCCTGGACCCCGAACTGCTGGTGCTCGACGAGCCGGTGTCGTCACTGGATGTCTCCATCCAGGCGGGAGTGCTCAATCTCCTGCGCGACCTGCAGGCCGAACGTGGACTCTCCTACCTCTTCGTCTCCCACGATCTGTCGGTGGTGCGCAATCTGGCCCACGATATCGCGGTGATGTACCGGGGCAAGATCGTCGAAGCGGGACCGGCGGAACAGATCTTCGGCGATCCGGGCCACGAATACACACGATCGCTGATCGATGCCGTGCCCGTACCCGTGGTAGAGGGTTGACGGACGGTTCTCCGGACCCACCGGCAGGAAAGGATGTATCGGCCATGAGGATTCGATCACTGGGGGCACGGCTGGCGGTGCCACTGTGCGCCGTCGCGCTGCTCGCCGCCGGTTGCGGCGCGAACGATTCGGGAGCACCCGAGGGCGCGGTCGCCGAACTGGGCACAGTCAACGACATCAACCCGCACGATGTGAGCGAACTGCGCGACGGCGGGAATCTGCGACTGGCCACGACGTCCTTTCCGGAGCACTGGAACCCGATGCAGATCGACTCCGACGGTGAGTCGGCGGGCATCATGCGCCCGATGCTGCCCCGCGCGTTCGCCACCGACGCGGCCGGCAATATCTCGGTCAACACCGATTTCTTCACCAGCGTCGAGCTCACGAACACCGAACCGCAGCAGGTGACCTACACCATCAATCCCGAGGCGGTGTGGTCCGACGGCTCCCCCATCACCTGGGAGGACATCTCCTCGCAGGCCAACGCCCTGAGCGGGAAGGATCAGCGGTTCCTGATCGGGAACACCAACGGCTTCGACCGGATCGAGAAGGTCGAACGCGGCACCGACGACCGCCAGGCGATCATCACTTTCAAGAGCCACTATGCCGACTGGGCCGGCCAGTTCTCCGGTAACTCCATGCTGCTGCCGAAGGAGGCGACGGCGACGCCGGAGGCGTTCAACGAGGCCTGGCGCAACGCACCCGGAAAGACCTCCGGGCCGTTCGTCATCCAGGCCACCGACCGCGGCCAGGGCCGGATCGTGCTGGGCCGTAACCCGAAATGGTGGGGCGCCACACCGAAACTCGACACCATCACCTTCAGTGTGCTGTCGAGCGAAGCGATGGTGCCGGCGCTGGCCAACAACGAGATCGACGCCATCGGCCTGGCCACCCGCGACGATATGCAGACCGCCCGCAATACGCCCGGTGTGGCGATCCGGCGTGCCCCCGGTAACAGCTGGTCGCATCTGACCTTCAACGGCGCCCCGGGCTCATTGCTGGAGGATCCGAAACTGCGGGTCGCCATCATCAAGGCGATCGACCGCGCGGGTATCGCCAAGGCAATGCAGAACGGCCTGGTCAACGACCCGAAGCCGCTGAACAACCACATCTTCATCCAGGGCCAGAAGGGCTATCAGGACAACAGCCTGCCCTTCGACCCCGAAGCCGCGAAGCAAGAGCTCGACGCCCTGGGCTGGACGCTGAACGGGGACGTCCGGGAGAAGGACGGCCGCAAACTGGTGATCCGCGATGTCATGTACAACGACAAGACCTGGGTGCAGGTCGCGCAGATCATCCAGCAGAATCTGCGGCAGGTAGGGATCGAGCTGGTCATCGAGACCAAACCCGGCAGTGGCTTCTTCACCGACAATATCCAGCCCGGCAATTTCGATGTGGGCCAGTGGGTGTGGATGGGTGACGCGTTCCCGCTGAGCAGCATCCCGCAGATCTGGGGCTACTACCCCGATAATCTGCAGGGCAATTACGGGCGTATCGGGTCGCCCGAGCTGAACGACCTCATCGAGAAGACGCTGACCGAGCTGGACCCGCAGAAGGCCATCGAACTGGCCAATCAGGTGGACCAGGCGGTCTGGACCGAGGGGCATTCGATCCCGCTGGTGCAGTCGGCCGGAAATGTCGGTGTCCGCGACAACCTCGCCAATTACGGCGCCGCGGGACTGGCCTCCCTGGACTACACGAAAATCGGTTTCCTGAAGTGAGCTTCCGGATAGGCCATCCGCTGGCCTATCCGCTGTGCGTGACCGTCGGCGCCCTCGCGGTACTCACCGCGTGGGCGCCGTTCGCCGATCCGGACCAGCTCAGCGGGCTGGCGGTGGTCGGCGTGGGCATCGTGGGGTACAGCGGGTACCGGTTCGCGGTGGCGCTGGGGGTGGTCGGCTACCGGGCCGAGGGCGCCACGACAGTGACGGTGCGGCGGGTGAGACAGGAATATCAGCTGGTCAGCCGTTCCTGGCTGGAAATGCAGGACGGCGATGACGAGCGCTGGTTACCGGTGTACTTCACGCCGGAGCTGATCGGCTTCACCGGTGGCACGGCTCTGCTGAGCGAGCGGCGGATCGTGCTGCGGCCCGAGTCCGGCGGCACCGAGCTGCCCGGTGGCCCACGCGAGTTCCGGGTACTCCCGGCCGGCCGGGCCCGGGAGACCGAACCGCCCGGTCGCCTGGTCGACAATCCGACGCGAGTGGACCCGGAAGCGGAGACCCGGGCGGCCACCACCACGAAGACCATTCGCCGATTACTGCTCGACGCCCAGCCGGCGGTCGCCGCCCCATTCGTCGCCCTGTTGTGGCTGTATGTGATGGGTGGCGGAACCGGTGCGTTCATTGCCGCCGTGTGGGTGGCGGCCGCGACCGGGACCTGGCTCAGCGCCGTCCGCGGGTCGGACCCGAGCTGATGCCGTTCATGCGATAGGTGCTAACCGAGCGCCCGCAAACGGTCTACCTGCCGTATTACGTTCGTGATACGCTAGATTGTGTTCGAGTTCCACTGACCGACCAGCCAGAGGCGCACATAGCGCGGCACAACATCACACCGTCCGAGGTCGAGGAGGCCGCTCAACGTCCCTATCAGCTCGGCAAGGGCCGCAACGACACGACCCTGTTGTTCGGCCAGACCCATGCGGGCCGCTACCTCGTGGTGGTGTTATCCGAGGCCATGGACGGCAGATGGTATGTGGTGACAGCGCGCGATATGGACGGAACCGAGCAGCAGGCCTACAGGCGAAAGGCCCGGTAGAAACAATGAGCAATAAATCCGATATCGACGCGGCTCGCGAGTACTACGAGACCCACAGCGTTGTCGACGAGATCAACAACTCGGTACCGGGAAATCCGGCCGATACTTCGCCCATGAGCGGCTACAGCGTACGGCTGCCCACCGAGGTCCTGAACCGAGCTCGCAAACTCGCCGCCGAACGGGGAATGACCACCGGCGCCTGGTTGCGGGAGGCGATCGAAAAGCAGATCGTGGCCGGCGGTCCCCGGGATCAGGGGACAGCGCATGGTAACGACGCGTCGGCCGCCACTGTGCTGCGTGAGCTGGTGGGCTTGTATATGGACGACGTGACGAGCTCGCGCGATAGCGCGCTCGCTGCGGCGATCGACCCGTGGCTCGGCAGCCTGAAGGCTCGCCGGCTCCGCGACTGGAACGCAGCGCATCTGCGCGAGCTCAATGTCCTGTCGCTCATAGCCGGCGGCGGTACCGATCGGTGGGCCGTGCTCAAGCACTCGAAGCCGGAAAGTACAGAGACCGCAACAGGAGATAAGGAGCCCGCGGCGAAGGTCGGCGCCCGGCATTACTTCGTCGCCGGCTCCGTCGTCCGGGATGGCCATACTGTCCGCGTCAGGACCTCGACTCCTACCGGCCGCCGCCGACGGCGCACCACCATCTGACATCCGGCTGCTGCCGCACGGGCGGGCGGCAGCGGCCGGCCGGTGCGGCAGATATCGACTGTGGTTCCAGCGGCACCGCCCCGCACGCCTACCCCGCGCGCACCCGGCAGTTCTCCGGCTCAGTGCCGACGCCTGACTCGCCTGCTTCGGTCGCCACCGCATCGGTGGCCGACCGCCCGCAAGCGGGCGAACTCAGTGCGGGATGGAATCGATGATCGCCCGGGCGCCCTGGCGCAGCAGATCGGAGCCGACGAAGAAACCGAGGGCCTGCGGATCCTCCGGTACACCCCAGTGCTGCGAGTCCAGCCACCGGGTGCCCTCGAGATCGAACACCTTGCCGCGCAACGACAACCGGCCGGTGGGTTCGATCACGCAGACTCCGGCGATCGGGGAATTGCAGTGCCCCTGCAGAGCGTGCAGCATGGCGCGTTCGGCGTCGGCGACGCGGCGGGTCTCGGCATGGTCGAGGTGCCCGGCGAGTTCGCGGACCTCGTCGTCGTCGGCGCGGCAGGCGAGCGTGAGCACACCGGCGCCGATCGGCGGGCACATGACCTCGAGCGGCAGGATTTCGGTGATCCGGTCCTCCCGGCCGATGCGATGCATTCCGGCGACGGCGGCGATCAGCACATCGCAGTAGCCGTCCTCGAGCCGCTCCAGCCGGGTGTTCATATTCCCGCGCAGCGGTTTCATCACCAGGCCCGGATAGTGCAGGCGCAGCTGCGCGGCCCGGCGAACCGAACTGGTCCCCACCACCGTCCCCGGCGGCTGCTCGGCCAGCGGCCGGCCGTCCTTGGTGATGATCGCATCGCGCACATCGTCGCGCTCCGGGAAACCGGCGAACGCGATACCTTCCGGGATCGGGATATCGCCGGGAATATCCTTCAGGCAATGTACGGCGAGATCGGCCCGGTCCTCCAGGAGCGCGTCGTCGATCTCCTTGACGAAAGCCCCCTTGCCGCCGAGCTTCGCCAGATCACCCATCCAGCGGTCGCCGGCGGAGGTCACTTTCACCAGTTCGGTTTCGACACCGAACTCGGACAGACCGGCCGCGACCTGCTCGGCTTGGGCTACTGCCATAGGACTGGCCCGGGTCGCGACCCGGATAATGCGCGAGGCCATGGCGTGACTCTACCGCCGCCGGAATTCGCCCCGAGGGGCGGTGGTACACGCTTCGGGCGGGAGTGGCCCTGGTTACAGCCGGATGAAAGTCAGTAGTGGTAGCGAGCCTGGGCGATAAGGATGTTGTCTCCGGAGACGGCATAGACGAAACGGTGCTCGTCGTTGATCCGGCGAGACCAGTACCCGGACCTATCGCCCTTCAACGGCTCAGGTTTGCCCAATCCACCCTGTTTGCCCGCCGGGTCCCCGGCATTTCGTGTGGAGTCAGGTCACGATCCGCAACGGATGTTCGACCAGCTCCTTGAGCCGGCCAAGGAACTGTGCGGCGCCGGCGCCGTCGATGCAACGGTGATCGGCGGACATCGTGACCCGCAGCACCTTCCGGCTCACCACCTGTCCGCCGGCCAGCCGTAGTTCGTCGGTGGCGGCGCCGACGGCGAGAATGGCGGATTCCGGGGGGTTGATGACGGCGCTGAAACTTTCGATTCCGAACATGCCGAGGTTGGAGATGGTGAAGGTGCCTCCGGTCATCTCGTCGGTGCGCAATTTGCGGTTACGCGCACGTTCGGCCTTGTCGCGTGTCTCGGCCGCGATGGTGGAGATCGATTTGCGGTCGGCATCGTGCACGACCGGGACCAGCAGTCCGGCGGGGGTGGTGACCGCGATACCCAGGTTGATCCTGCGGTGCTGTCGCAGCGTGTCCCCGGCGAAGGAGACATTGACGGCCGGGTCCGCGCGCAGTGTCAGCGCTACGGCTTTGATCAGAAGATCGTTGACGCTGACCTTTCCGGACTCTGCGGCGGCAAGCGTGTCGTTGATCTGGGCACGGAAGGCGAACAGGTCGGTGACATCGATTGCGGTGGTGAGGTAGATATGCGGCACCTGCTGCTTGCTTTCGGTCAGCCGTGTGGCCGACACCCGCTGAATGCCGGTCAGCGGGATCTCGTCGTAGTCGGCGGACTCCGGCTCGGCCGGGACAGACACCAACGCTTCGACTACCGCCGGCTCCGGTGCGGCGCCGGGCGCCGCTGCCTCGCGCGCTGATTCGACATCGCGACGGGTGATGCGCCCGCCGGGGCCGGTACCGGCGACCGCGGCGAGGTCCACGCCGAGTTCGCGGGCCACTTTACGTGCGACCGGGGAGGATTTCGGCCGCTGGCCGGTGTCGGCGGGCGTGATGTGCACGGTGTCACCGGCCGCGCGCCGTCCCGACCCGACCGGTGCGGCGGCGGCCGCGCCTGCGCTGCCGTCGCCGACGATTGCGATCGGTTCACCAATTGGTACGCGTGTTCCGGCTTCGGCGAGGATCTGTTCCAGGACGCCGTCCTCGTAGGCTTCGAGTTCCATGAGTGCTTTGTCGGTTTCGATTTCGGCGACGATCTCACCGCGGGTGACGGGGTCGCCGACTTGTTTGAGCCAGGTGGCGACGACTCCGTCTTCCATGGTGTCCGACAGGCGGGGCATGACGATTTCGGGCATGAAGGTTCTCCGGGGATCAGCGGCGCGTGCCGACGGCGGCCAGGGTTTGCGAGGCCGCGGTGTAGAGGGAGTCGACCGAAGGCAAGGCGAGGGTTTCGAGGGGTTTGGCGTAGGGAAGTGGTACTTCGGCCATGGCCACCCGTCGCACCGGGGCGTCGAGGTAGTCGAAGGCGCCGTCGGAGATCGAGGCCGCGAGTTCCGCGCCGATACCGTAAGTGAGCCAGTCGTCCTCGCCGATCACGGCGCAGCCGGTTTTGCGGACCGAGGCGATCAGCGTGTCCCGATCGAGGGGGCGGAGGCTGCGCAGGTCGATGACTTCGGCCGATATCCCCTCGGCCGCGAGCTTTTCCGCGACCGCCGTGCAGACCGTGGCCATGCGGGAGTAGCCGATCAGAGTGATATCGGTCCCGGGGCGGGTGATCGCCGCTCGCCCGATCTCCACCGGGGGAACCGAACCAGGTACTTCGCCTTTGGTGTTGTACAGCGCCAGGTTCTCCAGGAACAGCACCGGGTCGTCGTCCTCGATGGCGGCCTTGAGCAGCGCGCGGGCATCGGCGGGAGTGCTGGGAGCAACAACCTTGAGGCCGGGCACGAAGGCGTAGTAGAGCTCGATGTTCTGGGAGTGGGTCGCGCCGAGTTGCTGTCCGCCGCCGCCGGGGGTGCGGATGACCATCGGGACGCTGGTCTGTCCGCCGAACATGCCGTAGATCTTGGCGGCGTGGTTGACGATCTGGTCCAGGGCCAGCAGGGAGAAATTGATCGTCATGATCTCGACGATCGGGCGCAATCCGAGCATGGCGGCGCCGATCGCGGCGCCGACGAATCCCTCTTCGGCGATGGGGGTATCGCGTACTCGTTTGGGGCCGAACTCGTCGAGCAGTCCGGCAGTGATCTTGTAGGAGCCCTCGAAGATACCGATCTCTTCGCCGAGCAGGAGAATATCGTCGTCGCGCCGCATCTCCTCGCGCAGGGTTTCACGCAGTGCTTCGCGGTAGGTCATGACTGCCACGGGTGATGTCCTTAGTGGGTGAAGAGCGGGTCGGCGGGCAGGCGGCGGGAATCGCCGGGCACCGGCGTGGCGTAGTTGTAGTCGAACAGGCTCGACGGATCGGGATGCGGGCTTGCGTCGGCGAATTCGACGGCCGCGCGGACACCGACGGCCACGGAATCCTCGAGGTCGGCGACGGATTCTTCGGTAAGTACGCCTGCCCCCAGCAAGGCCGTGTGCCAGCGAGTGACCGGATCGTTGTCGCGGGCCTCCGTCACCGCTCCGCTGCTGCGGTATTTGGCGGGGTCGACCACGGAGTGGCCTTTGAGGCGGTGGCTGACGGCTTCGAGCAGCGCCGGCCTGCCGTCACGGCGGGCGGTCTCGATGAGTTCGCGGGCGGTATCGCGCACAGCCAGGACATCGGTGCCGTCGACGCGTTCGCCGCGGATGCGGTAGGAGTCGGCGCGTTTCCACAGGTCGGGTTCGGCGGAGGATTTTTCGACGGTGGTGCCCATTCCGGTCTGGTTGTTGACGATCAGGAAGACGATCGGCAGATTCCAGAGTGCAGCGATATTGAGCGACTCGTGGAATGCACCGATATTGGTGGTGCCTTCACCCATCTGGCACACGACCACGTCGTCGTCACCGCGGTAGTCGATGGCCAGGGCCGCGCCGATCGCCAGCGGGATCTGGCCGCCCACGATGGCGTAGCCGCCGAGCAGCCGGGTCGCGGTGTCGTACATGTGCATCGAGCCGCCCCAACCCTTGGAGGTGCCGGTGGAGCGGCCGTAGAGTTCGGCCATGACCCGGCCGGGTTCGATCCCCTTGACCAGCGCGTAGCCGTGTTCGCGATAGTTGGTGAACAGGTAGTCGGTGGGCCGCATGGCCGCTCCCATGCCGACGACGGTGGCTTCCTCGCCTAGATTGAGGTGGCAATAGCCGCCGATCTTGGCCTGCTGGTAGCTCTGGGAGGTGCGCTCCTCGAAGCGGCGCACGAACAGCATCTCGCGGTAGAGCTCCCGTAGTGTCTCGGGATCCTCCGCGGCGATACGGGCGTCGACCGGACCGCTGAGGATCGTCGGATTTCCGGGGATCCGGGTCGCGGTTTCGGGCTTCTTCACGCCGGCGCGGGCTGCCTTGCGCGGGCGGCGGGCGGTGGTTTCGGCGGTCATGCGGAGACTCCTCGACGAGTGCGGGGCGGCGCGATGTGGACAGGCAGGCCGAGTCCGGCCAGGGCCGCTTCCATACCGATCTCGCCGAGGGTGGGGTGGGCGTGGATCGTATCGGCGAGTTCGTCGAGGGTCGCCTCGAGCGTGATCGCGAGGGCGCCTTCGGTGATCAGATCGCTGGCCGAGGGGCCGATGATGTGCACGCCGAGGACTTCGTGGTGCCGGGCGCCGGCGACAATCTTCAGGAAGCCTTCGGTGTCGCCGACCGACCGTGCACGCCCGAGCGCGGCAAACGGGAACTTGGCGGTGACGACGTCATGACCCGCGGCGCGGGCGGCGCCCTCGGTGAGGCCGACGCTGGCGATCTCCGGGTGGGTGAACGTCGCGGCTGGAATGACGTCGTAGTCGATGTGAACGTCGTGGCCGGCGATGGCATCGGCCGCCGTCAGACCCTGGTGGGAGGCCACGTGGGCCAGCAGTGCTTTACCTGTGACATCACCGATTGCGTACACGTGCTCGACACCGGTCCGCAGCCGGTCATCGACGGGGATGAACCCGCGCGCGTCGGTGGCCACTCCCGCGGCATCCAAGCCGAGTGCGGCGGTGTTGGGGCGGCGGCCGACGCCGACGAGCACGACATCGGCGTCGAGTGCACACGGGTCTGTTCTGTCGACGTTCACCCGCAGCCCGTCCGCGGACTGCTCGATTCCGGTAACCGTCGACCCGCTCATGACCGTGATCCCACGACCGGTGAAAGACCGCCCGAGCGCGGCACCGATCTCGGCGTCCTCGGCCGGCACCAGCCGATCCTGCATCTCGACAACGGTCACCACGGTGCCGAAGGTGGCGAACAGGCTGGCCCATTCCGCGCCGACCGCGCTACCACCGATCACGACCAGCCGTTCGGGAATCTCGGTGAGACCGAATGCCCCATCCGAGGTGATGACGCCGGGCAGGTCGGCGCCGGGCACCGGGAGTAGAGCGGGCACCGAGCCGGTCGCGATGATCACATCGGTGGCCTCCACCGTATGGATCGGGATGTCGGTCGGCACGGCCGCGTAGCGGGGCCCGCCGTCGAAGACCGGGGACGGACCCGCCTGGAACACCTCGACGGTGGTCGGACCGGTGAACCGGGCGTGACCCTCGATGACGGTCACGCCGTTGGCCTGCAACAGCCGGGCCACACCGCTGGTGAGTTCATCGACGATGCCGTTCTTGCGCTCACGCACCGCGGCGAAGTCCACCTGTACATCGGTGGCGGTGATCCCGAAAGCGGCTGCGCCGTTGACTGTCTGGAAAACGTCCGCGGACCGCAGCATCGCCTTGGTGGGGATACACCCCCAGTTCAGGCACACCCCACCGGGGCGCTCCTTTTCCACCAGCGCGACGCGCAGTCCGCGCTGGGCCGCGCGAATCGCGGCGACGTAGCCGCCCGGTCCCCCGCCGACGACCAAGAGATCGAATTGTGGCACTTGTGGTGCTCCTCGTCCTGAATGCGTGACCCGGCTACCTGGTTTGTGGTGTGGGTCAGGACTTGGAGTCTGCTGGGCGGCGAGCCGGCGAACAATTCTCTCCGCGCCCAGGAATCACCCCCCGCAATTGGGCGCAGCGCCCAATTGCGGGTCTGTCGTCGGGGGCGGTGAAGGCTCAGTCGGCGGCGGTTTCGGCGAGCGTGTGTGCGAGAAGCGCCAGGGAAAGTTCCAGATGGAAGCGCTGCCCGTCCAACGGGCGCCCGAGAAGTACCGCGGCGCGTTGGAGCCGGTTGAGTACCGTGTTGCGGTGGCAATGCAGCAGCGGCGCGGCATGGGCGGCCGAGCAGTCCTCGGCCAGCCACACCCGCAACGTTGTGAGCAACAGGTCGCGTTCCTTGACCGGGAGGTCGAGAATCGGGCCGAGTAGGCGGCCCACCAGCAATCGCGCCAGGTCGGGCGATCGGAGCATTAGGGCTTCGGGGTAGCGGTCGTGCAGCGAAACCACGACATTGTGGGCGTCTTCTGCGATGGTGTCGATGGCCAGGGTGGCCAGCGTGTGGGCAGTCTCGACTTCGGCGAGGCCTGTAACCGCAGGTGAGAGTCCGGCGCGCCCGCGAACGAGTGGCTCCAGAACAGTTGATAGGTGCCCCGATGCGTGACGTTCGAGGGCGATGATGCCGACGGTGTAATCACCGCGGTCGTGCCAGACAGAGCGATATCCATGGGCTGCCAGCGCGGTCTCGGTTCCCAGTCGCAGCGGGTAGGCGTCGCCACGGGCGGCGACCACGAGATAGTCGCCGGTGACCGGAATATTCAATTCACGGGACGCGCGCTGGGCGAATCGTGCGTCGCGTCCACGTCCAGCGAGCACATCCTCGATCAACGCGTGGCGGCGGCGTTCATCGAGCCGCACCCGATCGAGCTCTGCTCCTCGGTAGGAGGTGACCAGCGCCGAGGACATTCCGTCGATGACCGCCCACATCGCCGTGCCCATCTGCCGGAAGTCGGCTGCCGAGAGCGCGCCGGCCCGGTCCAGCAACGCCTCCCAGACGACGCGTCCGCCCAAGCGGAAGGTACGCAGCATCGCTTCCAACGGCACGCCCTGCACCGCCCGGTGCGCACCGATCGCCGCGGCAACATCGTCGCGGTCGGCGTCGGGCTCGCTCCCGTCGATGAGTTCCAGCACCCGGGTGAGAAACCGGCGGCAGCCCTCGCGCAGGTCCGCACTGCTTACCGCCGAGTAGTCGGTCCACTCAGGATTGTCGGTGAATATCGCGGCAATGAGTTGTTCGGTCAGCACAGGGATATCCCTGCGACAGGTCGCCACCAATTCCGCGGAGCCTGTCACGGAACCAGAATGATCAGAGTCGGCCACGTCGGCCACAGTACGTCGAGCACCGTGGCCGCCCGTAGCGCGCCACCGGTCCGGTCGGGTTTGTGAGTTCGGATCTCTGGTATCCGAATGGCGTAGGCCGACAACCCCGACCTCACACGCGAGAACATGCAGTTCACCGTGTCACCCTTCATCGGCGACGCGGTGCTTTCCTCAGAAAGTGTTGCGCTACCCCGCCGGTTCGGACAGCTTCCGGGAGCGCAGTTCGTGTCCCTTGGAGGTCTTACAGCGGCCCGACTCCAGATCCCACTGCCAGCCGTGCAGGTTACAGGTCAGCGTATTGCCGTCCACCACACCGAATTTCGACAGATCCGCCTTCAGGTGCGGGCAGCGGCGCTGGATCTCCCAGCCGGCCACCTCCACCGAGGCCGAATCGTCGTGCGCTTCGGAGAACCAGCCGTCGGCGTAGGCGATCCGCTCGTCGGTGAGGCATTTGAAGAAGGTGTACAGGTATTCGTTGTACCCGCCGATCCGCCATGCCTGGAAGCGGGTGGACAGGAAAATGGTGTTCACCCAGTCGGGTTCGTTGTCGCGCAGTGCGGTGCGCACCAGTTCGGGCGCGATCCGGAAGCCGTAACGGTATTTGCCCTCGCCTTCCAGGGGCGCGCGCACGGCACGCTTCGGGAAGTCCAGGACCACGGTTTCCTCGCCGATCACGAGCCCGACCGGGTAGCCGATACCGTCGCAAATCAGATCGCTCTGCGCCATGATCGGCTCGAACAGCGCCCGCAACGGTTCCAGCAGGGGCTCGCCCTCGGCGGGCGCCCACGTCTTCTTCTCCGCCACCAGCACCGGCGCCAGCCGCTGCGCCATCTTCTCGATGTAGGCGGCCTTGTCGTTCCAGATGGTGTCGGGATCGTAGGGGTGATCCAGTTCGAGTTCGGCGCCGTGCACATCGACCACCGACCCCGGCACCATCAACACGCCGCGGTCGTGCCCGTGCTCGCGCATCTGCTCGAGGAAGACCATCTGGTCGGGGAAGATATTGCCCTCGTCACCGTGGTCGTCGTTGAGATAGCGCAGTTCGTCGTCGAGGAAAACCGGCGGGCCGGCGGAGGGAACCACCCAGGTGGCCCCGACCTGTTCGATATAACTGCGGGCCCGGTCCATTCCGCGCTGCCGCTTCTGTTTCCCGAAATTCGATTTCGTCCGGGCCGGGATGTCGTAGACCATCGGATACCAGATGGCACCCGAGTACTGCAGCAGGTGGATATCGATCGTGCCGAACGCCTCGTGCAGCACGTCCATATCGACCGGCCGCGCGTCGTTCATATTGAAACAGGTGGTTTCGCCGTCGGAGACGATCAGCCCGGAATCACCGATCGGGCCGTCCGCGGGCGCGCGCAGCGCGACGATCATGATGTCCAGTTCGGCGGCCGGATCACCACCGCCGATTCCCATCGACCCGTTGATCTTGTGCTTGACCGAATCCTCGGTCTCGAAGAATTTGTGAAAACCCAGTTTCTCCAGCTCACGGCGCAGATCCGGGACCGGGTAGTCGGGCAGCAGAACGGTCGCGTCCTTGTTCACGTACTCGGCCAGATGCGCGGCGTCGAAATGGTCGCGGTGCAGATGCGACACGTAGAGGAAATCGCAGTTACCGAGTTCCTCCCAGTCGAGCTGGGTGTTGTCCGGGAACGGGAACCAGGATCCGAAGTACGCGGGGTTCACCCAGGGATCGCATAGGATCGAACCGGCCGCGGTCCGGATATGGAATCCCGCATGTCCGACGCTGGTGATCTGCACGAGCTCGCTCCTCCTGACCGTTTACGGCCCTCCAGGGTAGTGCGTCAGGACGAGATATCGCCGATGCAGTAGCCGCCATCACCCTGTTCGAGTAGAAATGTCCGGTTCTGCGTGATTCCGGACGCATTCGTCACCGGCACCGCGACGGCCATATATCCGGCCGTGAGCGGCTGGGAACTGATCTGCTGATCGGTGAATCCGGTGATCGTGCCGAGCGTACCGGGATTCTCGGCGAGTGGCGCGGCCACGGGCGCGCCGGTGCCTTCCGGATCCCAGGTGGCCGGGGCCGCCGCGCAGACCAATGGGTACTGCTCCTCCAGATCGGCGGGGTCCAGCGGCTGTCCGGTCGAGCGGGCCAGATAGCGGCGCACGGTGTGCCGGGCGTCGGCGGCGTCGTAGACCGGTTCCGCACCCGCCGGGGACACCCGGCCGCAGGCATATCCGGCGGCCACCCGGTGCTCGTCCACGGTGACCGTGGTGATCCCGTCGGTCCAGGTGAGCGTGCCGTCCACCGCGGTACCCGGCTGGGCGAGCGCGTTCAGCACGGCGTCGCGGTCGGCGTACATGGTCTGCACCGTGAGCGGCGGAATGGTCCAGCAGGTGGTCTGCAGAGTCGCGATATCCGCCGAACGCAGGTCGGCGGCGAACCGCTGCAGCGCGGGGGCGGCATCGGGAACACCGGGAACCGCACCGACCGCGGGCGCGTCGGCGGGGACCGGCGGCAGCGCGGCAGCCGACGACGGCGCGCCGGCGGACGTGGCCTGCTGCTCGGTGCTCGGCGCGTCCCCCTCGGACGCCTGCACCGACGGGCTGCCCGCGTCGTCACCCGGGATACCGGATACCGAGTCGCATCCGGTACCCAGCAACGCTCCGGATACCGCGAGCCCCACGGCGAGACCGCGAACGCGGGCGCGCCGCGCGGTCTCACGGCCCATTCGGCGCAACGGTACGGGGCGGGCACGTTCCACTTCGACGATCACCTTTCCTGCGGTACATAGCGGTTCGGTCGAGATATCGGGTCCGACCGCACCACGACGGGCCCGGGATCCGGCGGGCCGGGGCGCGCGCGGCAGGCCGGACGCTGCCGGTCATCATGACAGCGACTACGCTAGCGGACTTGTGGAACCCGTCTACCGGACGATCATCGGGCTGGCCCGGACCGTCTTCTTCCTCGAGGGCCTGAAGTTCACCGTCACCGGCGATGAGAACATTCCCGCCTCCGGGGGCGCCGTGCTCGCGGTCAACCACACCGGGTACATGGATTTCACCTATGCGGGCCTGCCGGTGCGCACCCCGAAACGCTATATCCGGTTCATGGCAAAGAGCGAGGTCTTCGACAACAAGATCTCCGGACCGATCATGCGAGCTCTCAAGCATATTCCGGTGGACCGCGCCGCGGGCGCCGACTCGTACAAGGCGGCCGTGGACTATCTGCGGCGCGGCGAACTGGTCGGCGTCTACCCCGAAGCGACCATCAGCCGCAGTTTCGAGATCAAGGACCTGAAATCCGGTGCCGCCCGGATGGCGATCGAGGCGGGGGTGCCCATCATCCCGATCACCATCTGGGGCGCTCAGCGAGTCTGGACGAAAGGACACCCGAAACGGCTGGGCCGCACCAACACCCCCATCTCCATCGCCGTCGGCAAACCGATCCAGCCCTATGAACCGGCATCCGCTCTCACCGCCGAACTGAAGACCACCATGCAGGAACTGCTGCGCGGCCTCCAGGAGAACTACACGCACGAACCCGGCGCGTACTGGGTTCCGGCCCGGCTCGGGGGCGGTGCGCCTACCCTGGAAGAAGCCGATGCGATGGACGCCGCCGAAGCCGCGGAACGAGCCGCCCGGAGACGGGCCGAGCTCGCCGGCCGGGACGACGCCGGCGCGTAGCGTATATCCACCACGGCGGGTAGGTGCCGAGCAGCGGGAACCCCGCAGGTAGTGAGCAGGAGTTGCGATGGCGCGGGAGCCGGTTTTCGATGTCCTGGCCGGGCTGGTGCACACGGTCTTCTTCGCGCAGGGGCTACGTCTCGACATCCGCGGCCAAGAACACATCCCGCGCACCGGGGGCGCGGTGCTGGCGGTGAACCACACCTCCTACCTCGATTTCATGGAGGTAGGGGTCGTCGGACGCCGATCGGGCCGCAATGTGCGGTACATGATGAAGGCCGAGCTCGAACACGGCATCGTGGGTTTCCTGATGAAGCACTGCAAAGCCATCGGCGTCGACCGGACAGCCGGTGCGGAATCGTTCGGCCGGGCAGTCACCGCGCTGCGCGACGGTGAACTGGTCGTGGTCTACCCCGAGGCCACCATCAGCCGCAGTTTCGAGTTGAAGGAATTCAAATCCGGTGCCGCGCGCATGGCGCTGGAGTCGGGGGCCCCGATCGTGCCGCTCACCATCTGGGGAGCACACCGTATCTGGACCAAAGGCTTCCCGAAACAACTGGGCCGGCACAATTTCCCGGTCCACATCCGCATCGGCGAACCGCTGGTCGCCGCGGGCTCGGTCGACGAGGTGACAACCGCGCTGCGCGACCGGATGCGCGGACTCCTGACGGCGGCCCAGGAGGGCTATCCGATGCCTGCCGGGCAGCCCTGGGTCCCGGCCCGGCTGGGCGGCAGCGCTCCGACGCCGGAGCAGGCCGCGGTCCTGGAAGCCGAGGAGTACGCCCGGCGGCGGATCCAGCGGCCGTAAGGTTTGGATAGTCCCGGAAGCGGGCCCGAGACCACCGGGCCGTCCGGGTAACCCGCCCAGTTCTGCCGCCGGGATCAAGCCCCTCCCCAGTACGTTCTGGTCCGCATTCCGACTCGAGACCCCGGACGCCGACGCAACCAAATGTGTCGGCATTCGGTGTCCGGGTCCGGATCCGGGCTTGCGGGGGACGTGGACCACCCTCGGCTTCATTTTTGGTAATTGTCACCTTCAGGAGGGGCACCCACCTGCCCTGTTGACAAAATACCCTAGGGGGGTACCGTAAGCACCACAAGGAGGCCGGGCGGAGAGCGGAGCCTCCACGGAAACGGAGCATCGAATGAATACGCCGACAAAATTCACCGGGTTCGCGCTCGGGCTCGTCGCGTTGTTCGGGGTCGCGCTGGGCGTCGGCGCCCTGGTCGGCACCGAGGACAGCGATCCGGAAACCCACGACGCCACGGCCGGCGAACCCGCCGCGAACGCGACCCCCGGCGGGCTGACCAGCAGCGAAGGGGGCTACACCCTGGTCCTGGCCGACCCGGTCACCACCGCCGACCGTGCGGCGACCCTGCGGTTCCGGATCGAGGACAGCACGGGCCGGGCGGTGACGCGGTACACCCCGAACCACGAGAAGGATCTGCATCTGATCCTGGTTCGCCGCGATACCGCCGGCTACCAGCATCTGCACCCGGTGCTCGGACCGGACGGCACCTGGAGCACCCCGGCCGATCTCGGCCGCGCCGGCGACCATCGGGTCTTCGCCGATTTCGTCACCGCCGACGGGCAGCCCTTCACACTTGGGACCGACCTGCGGGTCGCCGGGCAGTACACGCCGCGCCCCTTACCGGCGCCGAACACCACCGTCACCGTGGACGGTTACACCGTCGCTCTGACCGGCACCGTCGCTGCCGGACGCGCCACCGATGTCACCTTCACCGTGACGCGCGCCGGCGCGCCGGTGACCGACCTGCAGCCCTACCTGGGGGCGTACGGTCATCTCGTGGCGCTGCGGACCGCCGACCTCGGCTATCTCCACGTCCATCCGGCCGGTCACCCGGGTGACGGGACCACCCCGGCCGGACCGGGCGTAACCTTCGCGGTGACAGCGCCGGGCACGGGCGACTACCGGCTGTTCTTCGAGTTCCGCCACGCCGGAGCCGTACACCGCGCCGAGTTCACCGTGCCCGTCGCGGAAACCGCCGGAGATCCGGCCGGGCACGCCCCGACCGGCGCGCAGGACGCCCCCGAACCCACCGGACACGGCCATGGGCACTGACCCCCGGCCAACGGAGCCAACGATGAGCACACAGACCGCACCGGACAGCGCGCAGACCGATACCTCGACCGCGCAGGTCGAGTTGGTGATCGGTGGGATGACCTGCGCCTCCTGCGCCAATCGCATCGAGAAGAAACTGAACAGGCTCGACGGCGTGACCGCGACGGTCAACTACGCCACCGAGAAGGCCCGGGTCCACTACCCGGACTCCGTGGCACCGTCGGATCTGGTCGCGGTGGTGGAACAGGCCGGCTACACCGCGAGCCTGCCGCAGCCGCCCGCCGCGCAACCGGACACCGCCGAACCGGCCGACCCGGCGGATCGGCTGCGCACCCGGCTGCTGATCTCGCTGGTGCTGACCGTGCCGGTGATCGCCATGGCGATGATCCCGGCGCTGCAGTTCACCAACTGGCAGTGGTTGTCGCTGACCCTCGCCGCCCCGGTTGTGGTGTGGGGCGCCCTGCCCTTCCACCGGGCGGCCTGGACCAATCTGCGGCACGCCACCGCCACCATGGACACCCTGGTCTCGCTCGGCACCCTGGCCGCGTTCGGCTGGTCGATCTACGCGCTGTTCTGGGGCACCGCCGGTACGCCGGGGATGACGCACCCCTTCGAGTTCACGATCGCCCGGATGGACGGCACCGGCAGTATCTATCTGGAGGCCGCGGCCGGGGTCACCACCTTCATCCTGGCCGGCCGGTACTTCGAGGCCCGGTCCAAGCGGCGGGCCGGCGCGGCGCTGCGGGCGTTGCTCGAACTCGGCGCCAAAGAGGTCTCGGTACTGCGCCGGACCGGACCGGACAACTGGACCGAACAGCGCATACCCGTCGAACAACTATCGGTCGGCGACCGGTTCGTGGTGCGACCGGGCGAGAAGATCGCGACCGACGGCGTGATCACCGACGGCGCCTCGGCGGTCGACGTCTCCATGCTGACCGGCGAATCGGTGCCGCTGGAGGTCGGGCCCGAGGACGCGGTCACCGGCGCCACCGTGAACGTGGGCGGCCGGATCACCGTGCGCGCCACCCGGGTCGGCTCGGACACCCAGCTCGCGCAGATGGCGAAACTGGTCGAGGACGCACAGACCGGCAAGGCACAGGCGCAGCGGCTGGCCGATCGCATCTCCGGCGTCTTCGTACCGATCGTCATCGCGCTCGCGGTCGCCACCCTCGGATTCTGGCTCGGCACCGGCGGTTCGGTGGCCGCGGCGTTCACGGCGGCGGTGGCGGTACTGATCATCGCGTGCCCCTGCGCGCTGGGACTGGCCACGCCGACCGCGCTCATGGTCGGCACCGGACGCGGGGCCCAGCTCGGGATCCTCATCAAGGGACCCGAAGTGCTGGAGTCCACCCGCCAGGTGGATACGGTCGTCCTGGACAAGACCGGCACCGTGACCACCGGCCGGATGTCCCTGGTCGACGTGGTGGCCGCCGCCGGCGAGGACGCCGACGAGGTGTTGCGGCTGGCGGGATCGCTGGAGGACTCCTCCGAACATCCGATCGCCCGGGCCATCGCCGAGGGTGCCCGGGAACGGACGACCGGGCTGTCCCCGGTCGAGAGCTTCCGCAACAGTGCCGGACTGGGTGTGGAGGGCGTGGTGGACGGCCACGCGGTGGTCGTCGGCCGGCCGGGCCTGCTCGCCGACTACGCGCTGCACCTCGACGACGCGCTGCGGGAGTCGTTGCGAGAAGCCGAGAGCCTGGGTCGGACGGCGGTGGCGGTCGGCTGGGACGGGCGGGCCCGCGGGGTGCTCGTGGTCGCCGATACGGTGAAACCGACCTCCGCCGAAGCGGTTTCCCGCCTGCGGGCGCTGGGCCTGACCCCGATCATGCTCACCGGGGACAATGCCACCGCGGCGGCCGCGATCGCCCGGCAGGTCGGTATCGACGAGGTGATCGCGGAGGTGCTGCCGCAGGACAAGGTCGCGGTGATCGAACGCCTGCAGCGGGAGGGTAAGCGCGTCGCCATGGTCGGTGACGGCGTGAACGATGCCGCCGCCCTGGCCCGGGCCGATCTGGGCCTGGCCATCGGCACCGGTACCGATATCGCCATCGAGGCCGCCGACCTCACCCTCGTCCGGGGCGACCTCACCGCCGCACCCGACGCCATCCGGCTCGCCCGCCGCACCCTCGGCACGATCAAGGGCAACCTGTTCTGGGCCTTCGGTTACAACGTCGCGATGATCCCGCTGGCCATGGCCGGTCTGCTCAACCCGATGCTGGCGGGGGCCGCCATGGCGTTCTCCTCGGTATTCGTGGTCAGCAACAGTCTGCGGCTGCGGAACTTCCGTCCCACCCACTGATCGGAGACAACCGCGCCGGGCCCCGGATGTACCCACATCCGGGGCCCGGCGCCTGTTCAGCTCACCGGTTCGCGTTCGCCCGGAATCGGCGCTCGGGCCGCGACGACCACCGCGGTCAGGGTCAGTACACAACCGAGCAGTTTCACCGGCGACAGCTCCGCCCCCGTGGGCAACGCCCAGTCCAGGACGAGCGACGCCGTCAACTGGCCCGCCACCGTGCTCAGCCCCATGAGCAGCACCCCCACCCAGCGCACCACCAGCACCCCGGCGGCGATGAACAGCACCCCGATCACACCACCCAGGTACAGCCACGGTTCGCGGGGGAATTCGGCCGGCGCACCGGTCCGGGCAACCACCAGGGCTTCCACGATCAGCAGACCGAGCAGGCCGACGGCGAAGTTGATCACCGTGGCGGCGAAGGGGCTCCCGGTCGCCCCGATCCGGCCGTTCCACGCCTGCTGCCAGGCCAGTCCGATACCCGCCGCCGCGGGCAGGAGCAGCAGCAGCGGTCCCGGGACACCTTCGAGCCACGACGAGGTGCGCAGCCCGACCGGCGCCGAGCCACCGGAACCGGCCAGCAGTACCGCGCCCACCGCCAGCACCGCTGCGCCGAGCCGCGCCGCGGTGACCGGGGTGCGACCGCCCGGGCCCACCCCGAGGCGGTCCACCAGCAGACTGCTCAGCAGCTGGCCGGAGACCGCCGCGACCGTGAACGCGGTGACTCCGAGCGCGGCCACGGTCAGCGACTGGCTCGCCACGAACAACCCGCCGAACAACCCGCCCAGCAACTGCCAGGGCCGCAGTTCACCGGCGGCGACCGAGCGACGCACCGCGCGCAGACCCGCCCGGAGCCGGGAGCTGAACAGCACCGCCACCGCCAGCACCAGGAACCCGCTGCCGAAGCTCACCACCGCCGCCGCGACCCCGTCCTGCAGCCGCGCCCCCAGCTCACCGTTGATCCGTCCCTGGACGGCGACCCCGGCTCCGATCAACAGCCCGGAACCCAGACCCCACCGCCGCGAAACCATGCCCGCACCCTACCGACGCCGCCGACCGTCCCGCTTCGGCCGGCCACCGGCGGCTCACCGCTCCGCGTCGCCGGCCGGTTCCGGCCGCGGCGGTAACCAGTACGGCGTCAGCACCCCCAGGGCCAGGATGGCGATGCCCAGCAGCGCGATCGTCGAGGAGATCGACAGCCACAGTGTGGCCAGCGCGACGAACCCGAAAACCGCCAGCGACACCAGTTCCTCCAGCAGTCCGGATACCGACATCACCGTGGCCCGCGCCGGACCGGTGATGGCGTCCTGGAGCCGGGCCTCGGCGACGATCGCGGCGTTGTACACCACCCCGTAGGAAGCGGCGATCGAAGCGAAACCGAGTCCGGTGCACAGATAGACCGCGCCCGGCCAGCGCACCGCGAGCCCGGCCACCACCGCGCCCGCGCCGAACAGCGCACCGGCCACCACCAACGCCCACGCCAGGGTGCGCGCGGGCAGCGCCTCGGTCCGGCCGGCCAGCAGCGAACCGAGCAGTGAACCGACCACGGTCACACCCACCAGCACGGGAACCAGCGATGTGGCCGCGCCCGCTTCCCCGGCGACCAGCCCGAAGTACTCGTCGAACGCGGTGATCCCGTAGAGCAGTGCCCCGAGCACCACCCCGCGCCGGACCACCCGGGCCCGGATCGCCTCGGCGACACCGGTCCGCAGCATCAGCAGATACCGCCCCAGCGTGCCGCGTGTGGATATGGCCGGGGCACCCGGACCCGCGGCCACCGGACGGGGACTCGGGGTGATGACCGCGGCGGTCGCGGTCTCCCCGCCCGACTCCTCCAGCTCGCCCACTCCGGCGGCCGAAACGGATTTCGGCGCCGCGGGCAGGCTCGCGGCCAGTACGGTGTGCGCCACCGCGCAACCCACACTCACCCAGCCCACCAGTTCGTAGCCGCCCCACAGGTACAGCGGGGTGGCGGCGAGGATCGCGAGTACCGCGCTGGATTCGCTCGCCGTGCGGGTGTAACCGATCACCCTGGCATAGGAACGGGCCGCGCCACAGGCGGCGAGTTCGTCGTAGAGCAGCGCCTCGAACGTTCCCGAGCGCAGCGACGAGGCCACACCCCACAGCACGAAACCGAGCGCGAAACCCACATAGGAGGGCGCCGCCGTCCACACCACGAAACCGGCCGCCATCAGCAAGCCGTTCAGAATCAGCAGCCCACGCCGGGACACGGTATCCGCCCACGCGCCCGAGGGGACCTCGAACAAGAAGGCCGTCACCGACCAGCAGGCGAGCAGCAGCGAGATCTGCCCGGGGCCGAAGCCGTGGTCGGCGAAGAGCAGCGCGTACAGCGCGTAGTAGGGAACCAGGTCACCGGTCGCAGCGAACAGGGTCGCGCGCAGCGCGAGCGCGCGTGGTCCAGTCCTACGGCCGGGATCCGTGGATCCGGCTCAACGGTGGTAGAAGACGAGTCGCATGGCGATCAGCATCCGTGACGGGTGCACGCAGGTCAAGCGGTTTTGCCCGGTGCGTGCCGCAGACATCGGGCGGGCGGGTCGCTACCGGCGGGAACTCGGGCTCAGAGCGGCACCCAGCCGTTCTCGTCGGCCGCGGTATCGCCCAGCGCGCGGGTGCCGATACCGCCGAGGCGGCCGCTGTTCATATCGCCGATCAGCTCGGCCACCGGATGCGAATCGCTGTAGTGGTAACCCTGCGCCAGCGCGAAGCCCAGTTCGGTCAGTACGGCGGCCTGATGTTCGGTCTCCACGCCTTCGGCGATGACCTGCAGATCCAGCGATTTGCTCAGCGCCGCGATCACGCCGAGCAGCGGCGGGGCCGGCGAATCGGAGCGGATGGCGGCCACGAACGACTGGTCGACCTTGATGATGTCGCTGGGCAGGGTCGCCAGCCGGCTCAGCGAGGAGTACCCGGTACCGAAATCGTCGATGGCGATACGCACCCCACGGTCGCGCAGCGTGTGCAGGTTCGCGATGGCGGTATCGGATTCGGCGGCCAGTTCGGTCTCGGTCACCTCGAGCACCAGTTGCTCCGCGGGCCACCCGGTGGTCTCGAGGATCGCGGCCACCTTGTCCGCGTAGCCCGACTCCGCCAGTTCCAGACCGCTCACATTGACGTTCAGCGTCAATTCCAGGGCGGCGAAGGTCTCCTGCAGTTGCGCGGCATCGGCACAGGCCCGGCGCAATACCAGCTCGTCCAGATCGGCGATGAGGTCGTATTCCTCGGCGACCCGGATCAGCCCTTCGGTGGTGACATCGGGCTGGGCACTGGACGACCAGCGCAGCAGCGCTTCCACGCCCACCGCCTTCTCGCCGCCGTCGCTGAGGCTGACGATCGGCTGGTAGTGCACGTCCAGGCTGCCGTTGTCGATGGCTTCGCGCAGTTCCACGGCCAGCGGCGTGCGATGCCCCGACTCGAGGACCGTACGGTTACGACCCGCCTGCTTGGCCCGGTACAGACCGACATCGGCCCGGCTCACCAGCAACGACGCCGATTCCCCCGGCTGCCAGGAAGTGACCCCGGCCGAGCACCCGGTGCTGACCGCGGCACGCAACTCCTCGGTGAGCAGGATGGCGGCCTGCTCGGTGGTACCCGGCAGCAGCGCCGCGAACACGTCGCCGCCGTAGCGGGCCAGCCGCTGCTCGGGCCCGAGCAGGGCGGCCCAGGTGTCGGCGACCTTCTGCAGCACCGCGTCACCGGCACGGTGCCCCAGGTGATCGTTGACCTTCTGGAAGCGGTCCAGGTCGACCAGGACCAGCGCGAGCGCCTGGCCGGAACGATCGGCCTGTTCCAGCGCGGCATTGAGCGCGCGATCGAAACCCCGGCGGTTCAGCAACCCGGTGAGGGTGTCGATATCGGCCTCCGACGCCATCCTGGTCAGGATGCCCACCACGACCCCGACGCCGAAGGTGATACCGGCCGGGATGAGCCCGGACCACCACGGCAGGCCGGCGCGGGTCGGCAGCACCCACAGGCACAGCGCCATACACAGCGCGATATGGGCCGCGGCCTGTGTCCAGGCGAAGAACAGCGCGGCGTCGCAGGCCACGAACACATAGAACGAGGCGAGCGTGATCGCCGCGACGGTATTGGGGAACGAGTGCACGGCGATGGTCACCAGCACCGTCGCCAGGACGACGTAGACGTGATGTATCCAGTGCGGCATCCGGGGACCCCAGCCGAGCAGGCTTATCCCCAGCAACAGGGCGACCGCCGCGGCCGAACCGACCAGCACCCGGTTGCCCTCGTCACCCGGGTGCAGCACCTGGGTGGGCGCGACAGCGGTCACCAGCAGACCGAGGACCCCGCCCATGACATAGAAGGCCCCGGTGGTCCGGGACATGACCATGGCCGTTGCCACACCCGACGCGGCCCGTACCCGCGTTCGGGTATCGCCGCGAGACCCGCTTCCTCGCACGATGAACAGCCTAAACAACTGATCAGCTCACCGGCGACCCAACCGGGGATATGAAGTACCCCGGTCTCGCGCCGCGCAACCACATCAGGTCGGCGGAGTGAGCAGCTCGGTCCCGACAAAAGGCACCAGAGCTGCGGGAACTCGCACCGAACCGTCGGCTTGCTGATGGTTCTCCAGCAGCGCGACCAGCCAGCGGGTGGTGGCGAGGGTGCCGTTGAGCGTCGCGGCGATCTGCGGCTTGCCGTTCTCGTCGCGGTAACGCACCGATAGCCGCCGGGCCTGGAAGGTCGTGCAGTTCGAGGTCGAGGTCAGCTCCCGGTAGGTGCCCTGGCTGGGCACCCAGGCCTCGCAGTCGAATTTCCGCGCGGCCGAACTGCCCAGGTCACCGGCGGCGACATCGATGATCCGATAGGGCACGTCGAGGGCGGCGAGCATATCCCGTTCCCAGGACAGCAACCGCCGGTGCTCGGCGTCGGCGTCCTCGGGACGGCAGTAGACGAACATCTCGACCTTGTCGAACTGGTGCACCCGGATGATGCCGCGGGTGTCCTTGCCGTAGCTGCCGGCCTCCCGGCGGAAACACGACGACCAGCCCGCGTAGCGTTTCGGCCCGGCGGTGAGATCCAGGATCTCGTCGGCGTGGTAGCCGGCCAACGGCACCTCGGAGGTACCGACCAGGTACAGATCGTCTTCTTCCAGGTGGTACACCTCGGCCGAGTGCTGCCCCAGGAAACCGGTGCCCGCCATGATCTCGGGCCGGACGAGCACCGGCGGGATCATCATGGTGAACCCGTTGGCCACCGCCCGCTGCGCCGCCAGCTGCAGCAGACCCAGCTGCAGCAGCGCACCGTATCCGGTGAGGAAATAGAACCGCGAGCCGGAGACCTTCGCGCCGCGCTCCATATCCATCAGCCCCAGCGTCTCACCCAGTTCCAGGTGATCACGCGGAGTGAAATCGAACTCGGGAATCTCACCGACCGTCTCGAGCAGGACGTAATCGTCCTCGCCGCCCGCGGGCGCCCCGTCCTGGACGATATTCGATATCGCCCGGTGCGCCTCCTGCAATTCGGCCTCGGCAGTGTGCTGGGCGGTCTCGGCCTCCTTGACCCGCACCGACATCTCCTGCGCCTGCGCGAGCAATGCCGGGCGCTCCTCCTTGCTCGCCTTACCGACCTGCTTGCCCATGGCCTTGTGCTCGGCGCGCAGTTTATCGGCGGTCGCGATCGCGGACCGGCGCGCGTGGTCGGCGGTGAGCAGCGCGTCGACGAGGGCCGGGTTCTCGCCCCGGGCTCGCTGCGAGGCGCGGACCAGCTCGGGATCATCGCGCAGGAGGCGGAGGTCGATCATGGCTGACCAGCGTAATGGTCGCGGAATTCCCGCCTCAACCGAGTATCGCCCCGGCCCGCCGCGGACCCGGTGCGGACAACACGCGCGCGATCCCGATCGGCCGGGTTCGTGGCACGTTCGGGTGCGGCGCTGCCATGATGGACCGCGATGTCCT
>NZ_BAGJ01000003.1 GCF_000308775.1 Nocardia testacea NBRC 100365 | reverse complement strand
TGTCCGGCGCGGCGCGCCCGGCGGGCATCGGCCCGGGATCGTCGCCGCCTCGGGATCGGCCGCCCCGGCACTGCCGGTCCCCGGGTCGGCGGGGGCCGCACCGTCGGCTTCGGCGCTGCCCGCGCCGTCGGTGAGACCGGGTACCAGCTGCATCAGCGTGTCGAAGTCGACGACCTGCGCGCCCAGCTCGGCGGTGTAGACGATCACCCCGTTCTCGTACAGCCGGTACTTGCCGGCGTCCTCGGGCAGCGGCAGTTCCGGAGTGACGGGCAACCCCAGCGCTCCCCGCATACCGCCCATCTCCTCGTAGGCGGTATCGATCGGCGAGGGGGGCGCGCCACCCGGCGTACCGCCCGGGGACACCGGGAGCGAGCCTTCCGGTGTACGCGGAACCGGCACACCCGATTTCGTGCCCTCGGGCGAAACCTCGTTCCATGGTTCGGAGGTGCCCGGAGCGGCACCTTCCGGAAGTCCGGTGGGCGGATTCACCGGCGGCGGCAGCGGCGCCGGGGTGGTGACAGCGAGTTCGGCGGGTGTCGGCCCCACCTCGAAGGTCTGGATATCGGCCGGCGACCCGCCGTCGGGCGCGGCGGAGTACTCGGCACGCAGGATCCGTCCGTCGCGCAGCAGTACCCGGCCGGCCGTGGCATCCACCGCGGCGGTGGTGCGCGGATCCTCCTGGGCGGTGCCGCTGTAGACCTGGCAGTCGGTGGTATCGCAGGTCTGCGCGTAGGGCCAGCGTGTTTCGGCCAGAGCGTAGGACCGGGCGGCGACCGCCTGGGCCTCGAGAGCGGCGGGCGCCCAGTCCGGCGGCATCTCCGCCGGGACCACGCCGAGCAGATAGTCCTGGATATCCACCCGGTTGACGGTGCGGGTCTCACCGTTCTCGGCGGCCACGCCCAGCGACCCGCGGTAGGCGCCGCCGTCGCACAGCGTCAGATGCTCGGCCGCCGGGCGATTCGGGTTCGGGTCGAGCGGATAGACCCATGGATCCTGGACCGGGTTTTCCCACAGGACCGGTCCGTCGCAGCCCTGGGTGACCACCGCGTGCGCGCCGCCGTCGGGCAGCGGTGTGAGCCGGACGGCCGTACCCGCCTGCAGTTCCTGTCCGGCGAGCCGCAGACCGGCGGGGGATGTGACGACCAGGTCGGCGCCGTCCTGCTCCTGCAGCCGGACCGATACCGACGCCGGGCCGATGGTGCCGAACTCGGCGCCGGGGTAGTAGTGGGCGAGGATCTGGTCGACGTTCTGCCCGTTGTCGGCGTTCTGCAGCGCACCGTGCTGACTCAGGCCGCGTCCGTGCCCCGGACCGGCCTCGGCAAGCATCCGGTATACCTCTCCGGCGCCGGGCACGAGCAGCGCCCCACCGATGACCAGAGCCGTCGCGCCGCAGGCGAGTAATGGGCCTGGACGAATCCGCCTACCTCTCATCGACTGCGGTAGCACCGCGACTACCAGCGGGTTGTGCAGACGCCCTGAGACTTTCGGCCGAGTCATGTTGTTTCGGTATGACATACGAGCACTCCCATCGTCAGCCCGGACGCTTTCGACTCGGTACGACGTCGGCATGTCGTTTCGACCGGCCACGCTCCGGGAGCTACATTCGAGCGAACAGGAAAGCCTCAACCTCAGGTTTAGATTTGTGACGAATGTGGCTAGTGTGGTCCGTGGGACTGAAGTTCGCAAGCATGACTTGCTCACCGATCACTGGTTGCAACCCTGATTGGAGAAGCTCGTGCCCTACCGCAAACCGAAGCGTTCCTGTGTACTGCCGGTTGTCGCGTTAGTAGCGGTAGCGGGCCCGATTCTGCTGCCCACGGTCATCGATACGGGCAAATCAACCGATCGGATCGAACTCACGGCGGTGCCGCCCCAGCTCTCCGAACTCGCCCTGCGCGATGCCCCCGACACCGTGCTGCCGCTGGGCGAGCTGACCGGCCTGAACCTGCCGGACCTGCGCCTGGGCGATCTGCAGGCCTTGGGGGTGCCCGGCCTCACTCCGAACGGCACGACCACACCCACCGATCCGAGCCGCCGGCTCCCGGGACGGCAGCCCGGTGTGGGCTTCGTGACCGAGGGCGGAACCCCCTCCGCGGACACCCCCGCACTCACCCCCGGCGTCATTCCACCCGAATTCATGGACGCGGTCGGCGCACAGGTCAAGGAACTGAACCGGGAACAGCCCTTCAGCATGGTCGCGCTGACCGCTCCGGACCTGGCGAACACCACCGTCATGATCCGGGCCAAGCAACCCGACGGTGGCTGGGGCCAGTGGTACGAGGCCAACCCGATCGACGGCGCCGACGGCGTAGCGGCCGGCGGACCCACCGGCACCGACCCCATCTACGTCGGCAACACCACGGCGGTGCAGGTGCTCGTCACCCGGAAACCGCAGCAAAACGAGGGCGATCCGCTCGGACGGACACCCGCCGCGGCGGGCGGGCCGCAGCAGCCGCCCGACCTCACCGCCGTCCTCATCGATCCCGGCCGCGGCGCCGTCGACGATCAACTCCAGGACATCGCCGCCGCTCTGCCCGGCGGCGGACCCCGGGTCATCACCCGCGACCAGTGGGGCGCCGACGAATCGATCCGCTGCCAGGAGCCCACCTACGACGACGGGCTGGGCGGGATCACCGTGCACCACACGGCCGGCCGTAACGACTACAGCAAATCCGAATCGGCCGGGATCGTCCGTGCCATCTACGCGTACCACTCGCAGACCCTGGGCTGGTGCGATATGGGGTACAACGCACTGGTCGACAAGTACGGGCAGATCTTCGAGGGCCGCTACGGCGGTCTGGACAAACCGGTGCAGGGCGCGCACGCGGGCGGTTTCAACGAGAACACCTCCGGAGTCGCGATCATGGGCGACTACCAGGTCGAACAACCCACCGACGCCTCGATCGAGGCCACCGGCAAGTTCATCGGCTGGCGCGCCCGGATCGCCGGCCTCGACCCCAAGGGCCAGACCACCATGTATTCGGAGGGCACCGAGTTCACCCCGTACGCGCAGGGTGAGGAAGTGCATCTGCCGGTGGTCTTCGCACATCGCGATGTGGGCAATACCAGCTGCCCCGGCGATGCCGCCTACTCGCAGATGGACCGGATCCGCACGATAGCCGCCGGTGAAGCGGGGGCGACCCGGTCGTCCACCCCGCGCAGCCAGGCCTCCCGCTCGGATCTGGCCGCGCTGGCCGATCTCACCGCCAAGCTGCTGACCATGGTGAACGACAATGTGATCGCGAAGTACTGGGTCTCCAAAGGTGGCCCGGACGGGCCACTCGGCCAGGCCGCTTCCGAACCGATGCCCGCGGCCCAGGGCCAGCAGTACGCGAAATTCGTGAACGGATACGTCTATACGACGCCGGACGGCCAAGTGCACGAGGTCGTCGGCAAGGTCCTGGATCGATTCCTGGAACTCGGCGCCGACGCAGGTGCGCTCGGCCTGCCGCTCAGTGACGCCTACCAGGTACCCGAGGGCCTCCGCACCGACTTCCAGAACGGCTCGCTGATTCTGGATCGGGCGGCCGATATCGTCACCACCGTCTGGAAGACCTACAACGACACCTACCAGCAACAATTGAAGGGGCAGGACACGCACCCCGGCACGCCACCGCATACGGGACAGCCCGGCACCGCCCCGCGGGCGGTGCCCGGCGCGGGCCCGGCCCCACAGGTCGCCGGACCGGTGCCGCCGGTCGCGGGCCCGGGTCCCGAGGCCGCAGACCCGGGCACGGAAGTCGTGGGCCCGACTTCCCAGTTCGCGGACCAGGCCCCGGACGTCGCGGGGCCGCCCACAGCTGCCGCCCCGGTAGAAGAGCGGTCACCGGTACCGCAATACGCACCGGCACCCGCTGCTCAGGTCGGCCCGCCGCCCCCACCCGAGCCCGCGGCACCGCCCGCACCCGCCGCCTGACGCCGCGCACCCACCGCGCCGAAACGTGCCCCGCACGGTTCGGCGCGGTCGTCTTTTCCGCGGGTGGTCCGCGCCCGCCCGGTTACTCCGTCCTGGGCCACCAGCGTTCCAGTACCTGCGCGACCCCGTCCTCACTGTTGGTCCCGGTGATCTCGTCGGCGGCCGCGAGCGCGTCCGGATGCGCGTGCCCCATCGCGACCCCGAGCCCCACCATGCGCAGCATCGGGATGTCGTTGGGCATATCGCCGAACGCGACCATGTCGGCGGCGGCGACGCCGAGCCGCTCGCCGAGGATCCGCAACCCGGACGCCTTGCTGACGCCGGGTGCGGAGATCTCGATCAGGCCGTGCTCGGTGGAGTAGGTGATATCCGCGCGGTCGCCGATATGGGCGGCCAGGGTCGTCGCCATATCGCCGCTGCGGGCGCCGGGCAGCCGGATCAGCATTTTGATCGCGGGGGTGTCGATGACCTCGTCCCGGGCCACGGCGGTGTCGTCGGGATTCAACCAGGCGTGTTCGTACTGCGGTGAGCTGACGAATTGCGGAGTGGCCGCGTCGTGTGCGCTGGCGCCGATGCGTTCGGCCGCCAGTCCGCACCCGGGTAGCACCTTCTCCGCGAGATCGGCGACCCAGGCGAGGGTATCCACGTCCAGTACCGAAGCCCCGAGCACCTTGTCGGTCCCGGCGTCGTAGAGCACCGCGCCGTTGCCGCATACGCACAGCGGCGCGAACCCGAGCCCGGCCACCACCGGGGCGATCCAGCGCGGCGGCCGGCCGGTGGCCAGTACGAACGGCACTCCGTCGGCGACCAGCGCCCCCACCGCGGCCCGGGTGCGAGCCGAAACCCGCTCGTAGGGATCGATCAGGGTGCCGTCCACATCGGAGGCCACCAGTTTTGGTCGGGTCTGCCGCGTTGCGCTCACCCGTTCCATTCTGCTGGGTCGGCCGCGGCACCCCGGCGGGCCTACCCGTTCGCGGGGCGAACACGCAGCAGGCATGCCTTCTGTGCATGAGCGAGGGCCCTGCGTGGTCACGCTCCGCTGCCGCCTCCGGGCCTGACTCGCTCATGCTGCCTGTCGCGCATCCCATGGAATCGCTCCCTATGATCAGGGGCTACACCTGATATCGAGGGGAACGATGGCCGGCTTTCTGCTACGACGGGCGCTCAATTACGTCGTGCTGCTGCTCTTGGCGTCCTTTCTCACCTTCAGCCTCGCTTCGCTGACCTTCCGGCCGCTGGACAGCCTGGAGCAGCGCAATCCGCGACCGCCGCAGTCGGTGATCGACGCCAAGGCCGAGGAACTACATCTGAACGAGCCGATTCCGCAGCGCTACGTCACCTGGATGACCGGTGTGATGCACGGCGATTTCGGCAAGACGCTGGGCGGGCAGCCGGTGAGCGAGGAATTGGGCAGACGGGTCGGGGTAAGTCTGCGGCTGCTGGTCCTCGGTTCGATCATCGGCACCGTGCTGGGTGTGCTGATCGGCGCGGCCGGCGCGATCCGCCAGTACAGATTCAGTGACTATTTCACGACCGTCGTCTCCCTGCTGATTCTGTCGACTCCGGTGTTCCTGCTCGCGACACTGCTGAAATTCGGTGCCCTCGAGATCAACTCGGCCACCGGAACGCAGATCTTCCTCTATACCGGCGAGACTTCGGCGACCAGTGTCGAAGGGTTCGGCGCCCAACTGGTCGACCGCCTACAGCATCTGGTGCTACCCACCCTGGCCCTGGCCCTGGGTGGAATGGCCGGATACAGCCGCTACCAGCGCAATGCCATGCTCGATGTGCTGCAGAGCGATTTCATCCGGACCGCCCGGGCCAAAGGCCTCACTCGTAACCGTGCTCTCTACAAACACGGTCTGCGGACCGCTCTCATCCCGATGGCGACCCTGTTCGCCTACAGCCTCGGCGGACTGATCACCGGCGCCACCTTCACCGAGAAGATCTTCGGATGGCACGGCGTCGGGGAATGGCTGGTCGATTCCATCAACGCCCAGGACATCTACGTGGTCGCCACGGTGACCGCGTTCGCCGGGCTGGTGGTGCTGGTGTCGGGCCTGCTCTCCGATATCGTCTACGCGATCCTCGACCCCCGGGTGCGTGTGGGATGAGCGGTGTGGCGGCGAAACGTAACCACGTAGGGCCCCCGATCATGCCCGAGGACGCCGCATGATCGGGTCGGGCCCGGAGGCGGCAGCGAAGCGTAACCACGTAGGGCCCCCGATCATGCCCGAGGACACAGCGTGAGTATCAACGAAACCGAGATCCTGGTGCAGGGCGCGCCCGAACCGGCCGCCTCCGGCCGGCGCAAACTCATCCTGCGCCGCTTCCTGCGCAACAAACCCGCGTTGGTCGGCGCCGCGGTGCTGATCCTGATGTTCCTGGCCAGTTTCGTACTGCCGGCCTTCCTGCCCTACGACTATCAGGACATCGACTACACCGCGCTGCTGCAACCGCCGAGCCCGCAACACCCCTTCGGTACCACCGAGATCGGCCAGGACGTACTCGCCCAGACCCTGCGCGGGCTGCAGAAATCGCTGATCATCGGCTTGTGCGTGGCTGTGTTCTCCACCACCATCGCCGCCGTCACCGGCGCGGTGGCCGGACTGCTGGGTGGCTGGACCGACCGGACCATCATGTGGGTGGTCGACCTGCTGCTGGTGGTACCGAGTTTCATCATCGTGGCCCTGTTCGCGCCGCGCACCAAGGGCAGCGGCTCGATCGTGCTGCTGATCATCCTGCTCAGTGTGTTCGGCTGGATGATCAGCGCGCGGATCGTGCGCGGACTGACCATGAGCCTGCGTGAGCGCGAATTCGTGCGGGCCGCCCGCTATATGGGCGCGCCCACCCGGACGATCATCCTGACCCATATCGTGCCGAATATCGCCTCGATCCTGATCATCGACACCACGCTCACCGTCGGCGCCTCGATCATGGCCGAAACCGGGCTCAGCTTCCTGGGCTTCGGGGTGCAGCCGCCGGATGTGTCGCTGGGCACGCTGATCGCCAACGGCACCAGTTCCGCCATGACCTATCCGTGGCTTTTTCTCTTCGCGGGCGGTCTGCTGATCATCACCGTGCTCTGCGCGAACCTGGTCGGCGACGGACTGCGCGATGCCTTCGATCCCGGCGCGAAACGCGCCCGGTCCCGGCCGTCGCGCAGGGCACGCAAGGCGGCGGAGAAGTCCCGGCAGGCGGAGGAAGCGCGGACATGACCGGCGAGACCACGACGGTGCAATCGGCGGCGGACCGGACCGGACCCGGTGGATCCGGTTCCGGCCAGGGCCGGGCGCCCCTGTTGGAGGTTTCGGATCTGCGCGTCTCGTTCCCCAGCGAAGAAGGCCGCGTCGACGCGGTCCGTGGAGTGGACTTCACGGTTGCCGACGGTGAGGTACTGGCGATCGTCGGCGAATCCGGGTCCGGGAAATCGGTGTCCTCCCTCGCGGTGATGGGACTGCTGCCCGAACAGGCCCGGGTCACCGGCTCGATCCGGTTGCGCGGGCGAGAACTGCTCGGCCTCGGCGACCGGGAACTGTCGAAACTGCGCGGCAGTGCGGTGAGCATGGTCTTCCAGGACCCGCTCTCGGCGCTGACCCCGGTCTACCGGGTGGGCGACCAGGTGGCCGAAGCGCTGCTCGCGCACGGGAATACGAGCAGGACCGAAGCGGCGAAACGCGCGGTCGAACTGCTCGATCTGGTCGGCATCCCCGACCCGGAACTACGCGCGAAGGCCTTCCCGCACGAATTCTCCGGCGGTATGCGCCAGCGGGTGGTCATCGCCATGGCCATCGCCAACGATCCGGCGCTGATCATCTGCGACGAACCCACCACCGCGCTCGATGTGACGGTGCAGAAGCAGATCCTGAACCTGCTGCGCAAAGCCCGCGATATCACCGGCGCGGGGGTCGTCATGATCACCCACGACATGGGTATCGCGGCCACCCTCGCCGATCGGGTGGCCGTGATGTACGCGGGCCGGATCGTGGAAACGGCGACCACCGCGCAGATCTTCCGAAGCCCGCGGATGCCCTACACGGTAGGTCTGCTCGGTTCGATCCCGCGGATGGACGGACCGCCGCGCGCACCATTGATTCCCATCGTCGGCGCGCCTCCGGCCATGCACGCACTACCGCGAGGATGTTCCTTCGCGCCGCGCTGCCCGGTCGCGATCGAGGACTGCCGGACCGCGGAACCGCCCCTGGCGGAGACCGTTCCGGGTCATCGCGCGGCGTGCATCCGCACCGACGAGGTCGGCTCGGCGGCGCTGTTCGACGCCTACCGCCGCGAGATCGGCGAACCGGCGCAGCCCCCCGCGA
>NZ_BAGJ01000004.1 GCF_000308775.1 Nocardia testacea NBRC 100365 | reverse complement strand
GCCGGCCGGGGTCGACAGCGTCGGGGTGCTGGTCGCGGTCGAATCGTCGTTGCCGCAGCCGGCGAGCAGTCCGGCGGCCGCCACCGCCGCCACCACCGCGAGCAGTGGGCCTCGGGTCCGATACATACATTCCATCCTGTGTTCCGGCGCAACGATGCGCGGGTTCACGGCCGCTCGAATGGGGCCGCCGAACCACTGGGTTGACGGTCGGGTGTGCGTCCCGGCCCGGCGGGTTACCCCGGGCCGCGACCCCCGAGGGTAGTACTAGACCCGGAAACGCCGCTGGACTGCCCGGGGGGCGGGGGTGCGATCGGCCGGTTCGGGCGGACGGATGGTGCGGTGAGCGGGCGGCTCCGTGGGCACGGCGTTCACCGGGTGACGCGTCTCACTCGGCGTCGGCCGATCAGCCGTGGACTTCGGGGCGGTTGTCCTGGACGGTGATGAAACCGCGCTGGAAGTTCTGCTGTACGCCGCCGGGGATCGGGAATTCGTCGCTGATGGGGAAGCCGATCCGTCCGGCCTCGTAACCCGCCTCGCGCCAGGCGTCCATGATGGGTCCGTCGCGGACCGCCCACGCGCCGGAGAGGGGGCTCCAATAGATGCTGCCGCTTTCGAAGCGGGTGAACTGGCCGAGGTCCTTCAGCGGGAGCTGAGCGGCGGCGGGGAAGCCGAGGCGGCTGTTCTCGAAGCCGAGTTCGGCGTACTTGGCCAGGATCATCCCTTCGACTCGATGCGCGCCGGTGGCGGGGCTGAAGTAGAAGGGGCCGCCTTCGAAGGATTGGACGGCGCCGTCGCGGTTCGGCGTCCGCACTTCGGGGCCGACGGGGTAGCGCGCGGGGCCGCCTTCGAAGCCCTGCCTTCCCCATTCCTCGAGGATCGCCCCGCGGACCACCTGCGCGCCGGTTTCCGGGGTCCAGTAGAGGGCGCCGTGCTGAAACGGCTGGAAGCGGCCGCGGCCGTCCGGTAGCGGCTGTTCGGCGCCCGTCGGCAGACCGAGACCACCGCGCGGGCCGGCCGCCGCCTGGTAACCCCCGCCGATCCGGCCGGCCACCGGATGCGCGCCACTGTCCGGAGAGTAGAAGACGCGGCCATGGCGGAAATCCTGCGCCAGCCCGCCTTGGACCTGGTATTCGCCGGTGAGGCAGTCGCCGAGCCAGCCGTTGCCGTCCGCCACCGCGCCGATGGCGCCCGCTACCGCGCACTGGGGCTTCGCGACGGGGACCCCGAGCGCGCCGGCGGCCTGCGGCCACGACTGCCGCATTTCGAAATCCCAGTACGGCCAGGTGTGAGTGCCCGCGGCCCGGTAGTTCACGGTCGCGGGGATTCCCAGTTCACCGAGTTTGTCCACGAAGTTCTGTGAGGTCAGCAGGGCCAGCGTCTCCAGGCCCATCCCGAACATATTCGTACTCACACCCGGAATTTCGCTGCCCTCGTCGTGTTTGCCCGAGACCCCCGTTCCGCTGGAGATGTAGAGGGATTTACCTTTCAGCCGATCGGCGAGCAGCAGTGGATCGTGTTCTTCCCACTGCGGGCTTCCGGGAGGCCCCCACATGGCACCGGAGTCGAAGCCGCCCGCGTCGGCCATTGCCAGCCGAATAGCCTGCGGCATACCGAGGCTGGTGGTGGTGAGAAAACCTGAATAGGAGGCGGCGTATTTCACGAACTCGGGATTGCGCGCGGCCAGGAACATTGCGGCCGTTCCGCCCATGGACAGTCCGGCGATTCCCCTGGTCGAGGTGGCGCGCCACTGGCTCTCCAGCAGCGGGGGGAGTTCCTCGGTGAGAAAGGTCTCCCATTTGTAGTTCTTGCCGTTGTCCGGCCGCAGCCAGTCGGAGTAGAAACTCGATTGCCCACCGACCGGTAGCACCACGGTCGTGTTCTTGTCGGCATAGAAATCTACCGCACCGGCTTCCTTTATCCAGCCGTTCTCGTCGTCGGTGGCGCGCAGGCCGTCGAGCATGTACAGCACCGGGAACTTCGCGTCCGGCTGAGTGTTCCAGTCCCGGGCCAGCAGCAGGCGCACCTGGATCGGGACGCCCATGGCCGGCGAATCGACCCAGAGCGCCACATCGCGGTCGGTGTGCCAGACCACATTCCGGATCGTGGCAGGGGCCGCGGCAGCCGCGGTCGGCTGGGAGAGGGCGGGGGCCTGCGCCACGGCGAAGGGAAGCACCAGTGCGGCCGCCCAGGCCGTCAGCTGCCGCCGGGCGCGTCCGCGGGACCGGCCGGCCGTCGTCCCCCCGTTTGCGCGTGTCTTCCCTGCCACCCCCTGTTTGTACCGCCGTAACGTGCGGAAACCCGGTAGGACGCGCGGGCGACAAACCAGTTCTCCACTCGCGTGGAGCGCTTACGACAACGGCGCCACCTGCTTCGATACGAAGCAGGTGGCGCCGTTGGGGAAGAGCTATCGGTTCAGCGGCAACCGATCAGCATGGGCGAGTCAGGCTCGGAGGCGGTGGCGGAGCGTCACTACGTAGGGCCCTCGCCCATGCTGCATGCGTAACTTCGGTCACCAGCCGTTGGTGGAATCCAGGAACATCTTGCGCGAGGCGAAGAGCTGGCCCTCCCAGTACTTCCACGAGTGGGTGCCCACGTTCGGGAAGTCGAAGTGGGCGTTGATGCCCAGCGTCTTCAGGCGGGCCTGGAAGGCACGGGTGTTCACCAGCGACAGCGCTTCCAGCGCCATGGCGTTACCGGTGTTGAACGCACCGACCGCACCGGCCGGCTTGTCGTACGGGCCGGGCAGGCCGCTGGCCGCCGAGATGTACATGGGCAGGCCACGCAGCTGCGGGGCGAACACGAACGGGTCCATACGCAGCCACTGCGGGCTCCACGGTGCGGCCATCGAGTCGACGTTGTAGCGACCCGCGTCCAGCATGGCGATACGGATGGCTTCGCGCATACCCGGCGCCGAGATGTTCAGGTAGCCCGAGTAGGCGGCGGCCGAGCGGAACTGGTCGCGGTGGTAGGCGGCCAGGGCCAGGGCGGCGCTACCACCCATGGACAGGCCCGCGATCGCGTTGTTGGTACGCGAAACGCCGTGGCCCTCGAGGAAGGCGGGGAGTTCCCGGGTCAGGAAGGTCTCCCACTTGTAGGTGAACTTCTGCCCGTTGGTGTTGCTCGGCGAGTACCAGTCGGCGTAGAAGCTCGACTGTCCACCGACCGGCATGATCAGCGAGATGTTGTCGTTGCCGAACTGCTGGAGCGCATTGGTCTCGAACGACCAGGCGTTGCGGTCGTCGCGGGCGCGCAGGCCGTCGAGCAGGTAGAGCCCGGCATTGCCGCCGCGCGCCGCCCACTGGACCTGGACCTTGATCGGGCCCATGCTGGACGGAACCATCAGTTCTTCGAAGGCGCCGCGCTTGACCGGTGCCGCGGGCGAAGCCAGTGCGGTCGGGGCCGCGATACCTGCCGCGACGGGTAGCGCGAGCACTGCCGCACCGATAGCCAGAATCCGGTTACGCCAACCGCGGGGTGCCCGCGACCGCCCGGTACTTCTCTTCGGGCCGGCTGCCCTGCCGAAACGCATGAATTCTGCTCTCTTTCTGCTGTTGTGGCGTTGTCGCTACCGCTGTGCGGACAACACCCCGTTTCTCCTCGGCGGCGCCGGCGGCCGGGTCCCGACCTACCACGGGGCCGACAGCGCTACAACGATCTGGTCACAGATGTGCTCGCTGGACTTTATTCGACCCCGCCGAGCCGAGCAAGGCCGTGCTGATCGGATGGCCGAAATCCGCCGCGAGAACCGCTGTGATCGCCCCGTGACGATACCTTGCCGCCGCGTTGATGTCTCGGCGGGCCGTGATATTCGGCTGTTATCGAAATCGCGCTCCGACCTGGCTTGTGTAACGGAATACGAACCGCGGACGAATTCCCATCGACAGCAGTGTGCCCGCCCGGAAGGAATGCTTCCGGGCGGGCACACCGTGCTGTGTCCGGGGCCCCGCGAACGGGGACCCCGAACTGCCGTTATCCGATATTCGCCGACAAATCGGGAAGCATCCGATACACCTCGGCCTCCCAGTAGGTCCAGGAGTGAATACCGGTATCCGGGAACGAGTAGGTGACATTGTTCGCGCCGAGGGTCATCATCCGCAGCTGGAACGACCGGGTGTTGGCCAGCGCGAGCGCCTCGAGCCCCATACCGTTGATCGTGTTGCCGGTGAAGCCGTCGGCGGGCCCGGGCAACGCACTGCCGGCCGAAATCCACAGCCGGGTGTTGTGGTCGCGCAGCAGCGGCGCGAAGACGAACGGATCCATCCGCAGCCACTGCGGGCCCCACGGCGGCGCCATGGAATCCACGTTGTAGCCGCCGGCGTCGATCATGGCGGTCCGGATGGCCTCGCGCATACCGGGCGCGGAGACGTTGAGGTAGCCGGAGTAGGACCCGGCGAAGCTGAACTGATCGGGGTGGTAGGCGGCCAGGGCGAGGGCGCCGCTACCGCCCATCGAGAGTCCGAAGACGCCGTTGCGATTCGGGTTGAAACCGAGCCGGTCGCGCAGCGCCCAGCGCAGATGCTGATTGATGAAGGTCTCCCAGGCGTAGCGGTAGCTCTTGCCCGGACCCTCCGAGATCACGTTGAGGGCTCCGGAGCCGGAGGAAGAACCGGTGGGCGGGAGCCCGAGGAAGGAGCTGGGCGCGTTCCAATCCGCGTAGAAGCTGGACATACCGCCGATCGGCATGACGACATTGATGTTCCAGTCGGTCAGCGCGTTGGCGACATTGGTGTCGTTCTCCCAGCCGCTGTGCGTTTCCGGAGCCCGCATACCGTCGAGGGCGTAGACCACCCGGTTGGTGTTGCCGTCCTTGGCGCGGAAGACCCGCGACCTGATGGGACCCATCTCCGGGGAGTCGACCCAGAAGTCGAAACCGGCCGGGTTGGGTGCCGCCTCGACGCGGGGAGCGATATCGGAGAGAGCCACCGCGAGGGGAGCGAGCAGTGCCACCGCCATCCCCATCGCCCAACGCTGTACCCACCGCCGGATACGCACCGATCCGGTCCTGCGCGCACTTCGCATTCGACTAGACCTTTCGCCTGGACAGCCGGACAGCAAGTACCTAGCTACGTTACCGGCCCCATCTCGGATACATAGACCACAGCGCCCATCAGGAGACGGAAGCCGTTATCTGGATACCTGTTCCTGGCGCACCAGGCGGCTATACCCGCGTTGATGTTGCGCAAATAGTGTCGTAGGTCACAGTCAGTGGCCACGTGGCGCGCGCAGTCGTCGCCGGTCCGGCCGGCAACACCCCTTGGCAACGGTCGCGCAAAGAAGCCGGCCGGGTGGTCCGGCGCCCGGCCGGGTCAGCCGATGTTCGCCGACATGTCCGGGATCATCCGATAGACCTCGGTCGCCCAATACCGCCAGTTGTGCACGCCGACCGCCGGGAAGTCGTAGGTGGCGTTGGTGGCCCCCAGCGTCATCATCCGCACCTGGAACGCCCGGGTGTTGGCCAGCGCGAGCGCTTCCAGACCCATCGCGTTCACCGTGTCGAAGCTCAGCCCGTCGGTGGCGGCCGGGAGTCCACTGCCGGCGGAAATCCACAGCCGGGTGTTGTGCTGGCGCAATTGCGGCGCGAAGACGAACGGATCCATCCGCAGCCACTGCGGGCTCCACGGCGGCGCCATCGCGTCGATATTGAAACCGCCGGCGTCGAGCATGGCCACGCGCAGCGCCTCACGCATACCGGGCGCGGAAACGTTCAGGTATCCCGAATAGGAACCCGCGTAGCGGAACTGATCGGGATGGTATGCTGCCAGCGCCAGGGCCGCGCTGCCGCCCATGGACAGCCCGAACACGCCGTTGCCGTTCGGGTTGAAGCCGAGCCGATCGCGCAGTGCCCAGCGCAGGTCGCGGGTCAGGAAGGTCTCCCACTTGTAGGTGGTGGTCCGCCCGACTCCGGCCGCCGAACCCGAGGCCAGGCCCGAACCCGAATCGGCCGCCGAACCGGTGGCCCCGCCGGCGCTACCCGAACTGCCCAGCCCGAAGAAATCGCTCGGGGCGTTCCAGTCCGCGTAGAAGCTCGACCGGCCGCCCACCGGCATGACCACGTTGATGTTCCACTTGGTCAGTTCCCGCGCGACATCGGTATCGATCTCCCAGCCGCTGAGATCGTCGCGGGCACGCATCCCGTCCAAGGCGTACACGACCCGGCCGGTGTTGCCGTCGGCGGCGCGGAACACGCGCGACTTGATCGGCCCCATCTCCGAATCGACCCAGAAATCGATACCGCTGGGATCGAACTGAGCCGATGCCGGAGCCGCGGGCCCGGCCACCGAGGCGCCGACCGGGAGCAGGGCCGCCAGCGACAGCAGCACCGTGCGCTTCAGCCGACCGCTCCACCGCCGCCCCGGACGTGCGCTCCGAATATCACGGCCGATAACCCCTCGCATGTTTTCCCGCCCTCCGTCGTGCGACCCACGGCCGCGCAGTACGACTACCGGTCCCCGGCCCGGACGAGCCGGGACCGGACGCCAGCACTTTAACCCGACCGCAGTTCACACGCCCACCAGGAATGCGAAGAAGCGGGGAACAGCCGAACTATTGTCGGGGAAACAGCAGTTCAGCGCACCGGTGGTATCGGATCTACGAGACCACAGCGTTGAATTTCATATTTCGGCACCCGGTCTATGCGGTACGACGCGAAATCGAGGGCGTGCAGCAGATTGTGCTTGAACCGTTCGAAAGTCAGCGGGCCCTTGTAGGAGAGCTGCAGCGCGTAGGTGTCCGGGCACGACATCGCCACCCGTGCCTGTTTCACCCAGTCCTCGTCCATGTACCAGGGCAGCCAGGGCTTGATGTCCACCATGCCGGTCTCCACGATCACCCAGTCCGCGTACAGGCTCTTGTCGTGCCCGATTCGCCCGTCGGTGAGCCGATCGGTGTGCGCGGCCAGGGGGTACGCCAGGCCCATCGGATCGATGACCCGGACGTCCAGTGGGACGTTCATGCTGGTCATACCGAGATTCAGGAAGTAGACCGTATGCCCGTACCCGCCCGGCGGAATGGGCAGCGGTGGCGGGGCGATGTACCACATCATGAACGACGGGGAATTGAGCAGCAGACCGCCGTCCGGGGTGTTCTCGATCGCCTCCACCATGGGGCGCATCCGGGCGTAGTCGAGGTAGTCCTCGGCGCGGATGGGGTGATCGTGACCGGTGTTGAGGACGTAGTAGATTCGCTCGTCCACGATCCCGGACTTGTTGATGTGGGTGCCGGTTTTGATGGCGGTGGTACCCGACGCCAGCAGCGCCCACCCCACCGTGCCCACCAGCGCGACGACCAGAACCGCGAAAGTGGGGGCCTCGCGGCGGGTCAGCGACCGCAGACCGCCCTCGGGCAACCGCACCGGAAGCACCGCAACCGGCAGCAGGAACAGGAACAGCTGCGGCAGCAGCATCCGCCCGTGCATGAAATCGCCGCCCACGCGCAGCGCGTAGATCGTCAGCAGCACCGCGGCGCCGAGCACCAGCGCCACCACCGCCGAGGGCGAACGCAACCGCTCCCGGAACTGCCGGAGCCGGCCGGCCGCCGGATCCACCACGGTACCGGTATCCGGGCGCACGTAATGCGCCCGCGCGGCCACCAGCCCCGCGAGCAGCAGGACGACCAGCGGTACGTAGAGGTAGTAGGGGCCGGCCAGATCCCACAGGTAGGTGAAACCCTGGCCCCATTTCGCCCCGCCCGCGTCCTTGGCGACCGCCGTGTTCGGGTAGGGCAGGCCGTAATAGCCCATCCGCCAGATCTGGTAGAGCAGCGGAACCGCGCCGGCAACCGCCACCACAAGGCCGCGCAGCAGCCACGGCCGCAGCCGCGACCGCGGCATGGGCGCGAAGAAGATGAGCAGCAGGGCGAGGCCGCCCACCACGGTCATCTCGGGCCGGATCAACGGTGCCAGACCGGCCAGGAAGGCCAGGCCCAGCAGCCCGGGCACCGTCGGCTGTTCGGCCTTGCTCCACCGCACCAGCAGCAGCCACAGCAGGGCGATCCAGCAGATGACCAGGCAGTTCTCCAGGCCGGAGGTCACATAGTCGCGCGCGGGCGGCACCGAGATATAGGCCAGCGCTCCGGCCGGCAGCAGCAGCGTCGACGAGGCCGGGCCCCAGAGTTTTCCGGTGCCCAGCATCGCGAACAGCACCGCCAGCAGCGACAGCGTCAGCGCGACCCCGAGCACCACGTATTCCAACCGGCCCTGGGTGAGCCAGCTGAAGAACCAGACGACATAGGTCCACGCCGTACTGGTGTTGGTCTCCACCCGTTCGCCCGCGTTGAAGACCGGACCGTTGCCGGCCAGCAGATTGCGCACCGTACGCAATACGATCAGTCCGTCGTCGGCGATCCAGCGACGTTCCCAGCCACCGAACGCGAACAGCGCGACGGTCACCGCGATGCCGCAGGCGAACACCCCCCGCGAGACCGAACGACCCGGCGAACGCCGCCGCTCGGTGGCGGCGCGCTCGTCGGGCTGTTCTGTTTCGGCTACCGCAATCTCGTCAGAAGAGATAGACAGCGACACCTACCGCTCCGATCCAGGCGATGGCGAGCAACTGCAGGACGCGATCGCCGAACGCGATCTCCTCTGGTTCACCGGCCTCACCACCGTCGACGTCCACGGCGTAGCGCAGGATCGCGATGGTGAACGGGATCATCGAGAGGGCGAACCATTCGGTGTCCTTGGCCGCGCCCTGTTCGAAGGCCCACAGACCGTAGAAGACCACGACCGCGGTGGCGGCCAGGCTCCAGATGAACCGTAGGTAGGTCGGGGTGTAGTACTCCAGCGATTTACGGATCTTGGCACCGGTGGACAGCGCCAGTTGTAGCTCGGCGTAGCGCTTACCGGCCGCCATGAACAGCGAACCGAACGCCATGATGAGCAGGAACCACTGGGACAGCGGGATCCCGGCCGCCACACCGCCGGCGATCGCACGCAGCAGGAAGCCCGAGGACACGATGCAGATGTCCAGGACCGCCTGGTGTTTGAGACCGAAGCAGTAGGCCAGCTGCACCCCGATGTACACGGCCATCGTGACGGCCAGCTGCCAGGACGCCAGGAACGACAGCGCCAGCGAACCGAGCAGCAGTACCGCCGACAGCGCGAAGGCGAGGTTCACCGGGACCACACCGGCGGCGATCGGACGGAACCGCTTGGTGGGATGGGCCCGGTCGGCCTCCACATCCATCGCGTCGTTGGTCAGGTACACACCGGACGCGGCCATGCAGAAGACGACGAAGGCGATGGCCACATTGGCGAGCACATCGAGATCGGTCACCGAGCCCGCCGCCATCGGCGCGGCCAGCACGAGCACGTTCTTCACCCACTGGCGCGGACGAGCTGCCTTGACCAGGCCACCGACCAGCGTTTTGGGAGGCCCTTTGACTTCGGCTTCGGCGAGATCGGCGCCGGTGGGCTCTTCACTCATGGCGGGCAGCGCCTTTTCGTCTTGTGCGGTCACTGTCGAGTCTCTTTTCGGCGGCGAGCAGGGCGGCGGCGGACGCGGCACCGAGCGCGGAACCGGCGAGCACATCGGAGGGGTAATGCACCCCGAGCACGACTCTGGACAGCAACATCGGCGGTACGAGCACCGCAGGCAAGGGTAGCCCGGTCAATTTTCCGAGTAGCACCGCCGCCGCGGTTGTCGAGGTCGCGTGCGAGGAGGGGAAGCTCAGCTTGCTCGGTGTCGATACGTTGACCTGCACCGATGGCGCGTGCGGGCGGGGCCGGCGGACGATCCTCTTGATCACGATGGAGGCCGCGTGTGCCCCCACGGCGCCGACCGCCACCCCGGCCCACTGCCGGCGCCTGGGTTTGTCGACCAGCGCGCCCACCGCGGCGATACCGACCCAGCCGAGCGCGTGCTCGCCGAAATGCGACATACCGCGCGCCGCCGAGATCACCGGCGGGGTCGCGATGGCGCCCTGGACCGCTTCGAGGATCTTGACTTCCGCCGGTGACCGGCCGGTACCCGAATCCTGCAGGCTCGGATTCATGGCGTTCACCGCTGGCTCTCCTCGCTGCTGTCGATCCCGAAAACCTTCTCCCACGCGGCCGTACCGGTGAGTTCCGCGTGCGCGGCCCGGTAGCGCTGCCGCATCTCCGGCAGCCGGGCGGCGAGTTCCTTGCGCAACCGCAGCGCTTCCCGGAGCAGACCGTAGGCCTGGCGCGGATCACGCTTGCGGTACACCACGCCGCGTCCGTCGGCGGTGGTGACGGTGACCCCGTCGACCTGCGAGAGCAGGAACCAGCGCGCGTCCAGCGTGGGCACGTTCAACTGGGGCCGGTCGTGGTGCTCCTCGTGCGCCGGGCGCAGATTGTGCAGCAGCCCCTTGCCGAGCCGCACGATCTTGGCGATCGGGTTGGCGGGCTCTCCCACCGCACCGACCCCGATCCCGCTGGCCAGCGGTAGCTCGGTGGACGAGGGCAGGATCACCGCGTCCGGATACTGTTTGCGCAGTTCGTGTACCGCGCCGAGGGCGCTCGGCAGCAGTTCGAACAGACGCTGCGGACCGGCCAGGAAATCGCGGATCGCCAGATTCTGGATGGCGACCGTCGAGTACTCCAGGCAGAGCAGGTGTTTGAGGGTCGCCTTGACCGTGTTGGCGATCATGGCGCGGCCGTTGCCCGGCTGGTGCAGGGCGGCGACGACCAGGCGATTGCGCAGATGGAAATACGCCTGCCAGTCGATCGCGTCGTCCTTGTCGCTCCACGCCATATGCCAGACCGCGGCGCCGGGCAGGGTGACCGTCGGATATCCGGCCTCCCGGGCGCGCAATCCGTATTCGGCGTCGTCCCATTTCAGGAACAGCGGCAGCGGCTGGCCGAGTTGTTCGGCGACCTGACGCGGGATGACGCAGGTCCACCAGCCGTTGAAATCCACATCGATGCGCCGGTGCAGGAGTTTCGAATTGTCGCGGTCACGCAGCGGGTATTTGGCGAAATCGTGGTCGTATTCGACATTCGGCGCCGCCGACCACATGAAGATGTTGCGGTCGACGACCTCGCCCATCACGTGCAGGTGCGAGCGCTCCTGCAGATTGAGCATCTGGCCGCCCACCAGCACCGGCGATTTCGCGAAGCGGGCGAACGCCAGCGCGCGCAGGATCGAATCCGGTTCGATCTCGATATCGTCGTCCATGTAGACGATGAATTCGGCGCTGGTGGTTTTCAGCGCCTCGTACATCACCCGGCTGTACCCGCCGGACCCGCCGAGGTTCGGCTGATCGTGAATGGCCAGCCGGTCGCCGAGAACGGCGGCGGCTTCGTCGAAACCGGGTTCGTCGACGACCTTGCGGGTGCCCTGATCGGGAATGATCACCGCGTCGATCTGCGCCAGCACCAGCGGATCGGCCCCGAGCGCCTTCAACGTCGTCACGGCGTCGGTGGGCCGGTTGAAGGTCGGCATACCGACCGCGATCCGGCCCTCCCCCGGCGCCTCGACGGGCGCGTACCAACCTCCGGACACCAAGGTGACCGCGGTGTCGGTGGTGATGTCGAACCAGAGCCAGCCGCCGTCCTCGAAGGGGCCGAAATCGGCCTCCATCTCCACCGGCACCGTCTCCGCGCCGGAGGCCACCGCGAACTCACGGCCCTGGACGTGGATACGGGAACCGTCGGCCTTGGACCGGTACAGGTCGACACGGCCGTGCCCGGCCAGCTCCAGCCGCAACACCACCGAGCCGAGGGTGCTCCAGCGCCGCCAGTAGCTGGCCGGCAGCGCGTTGAAATAGGTGCAGAACGAGACCTCGGACTCCGCGCCGATCGACAGCGAGGTCCGGGTGGTGGCGTGCGCCCGCCGCGCGTTGGTCGCCGACTCCTCCAGGTAGAGGGTGCGCACATCGAGCGGCTCACCCGGCCGCGGCAGGATCACCCGTTGCAGCAGCGATTTCGCCCGGGTCGCGGACGCCCGGTGCGCCAGTGATGCAGAGGTCATACGTCGTTGTTCTCCTCGGCCAGCGGCGCACCCGTCTCCAGGTGCGGACGCAGCACATTGTCGAACATGTTCAGCGCGCTCGCGATGGCCATGTGCATGTCCAGGTACTGATAGGTACCGAGGCGGCCACCGAACAGGACCTTCGCGTCCGCGGTCTCCTTCTTGGCCAGCTCGCGGTAGGCGGTCAGTTTGGCCCGGTCCTCGGGGGTGTTGATCGGATAGTACGGTTCGTCGCCGGTCTTGGCGAAACGCGAGTACTCGCGCATGATGACCGTCTTGTCCGTCGGGTAGTCCCGTTCCGGATGGAAATGCCGCGGCTCGATGATCCGGGTGTAGGGCGGATCGGCGTCGTTGTAGTTCATCACCGAGGTGCCCTGGAAGTCGCCGGTGGGCAGCACCTCGGTCTCGAAGTCGATGGTGCGCCAGCCCAGCTCGCCCTCGGCGTAGTCGAAGTAGCGGTCCAGCGGGCCGGTGTACACAACCGGGGCGTCCGGGTTCTGCGCGCGCAGCTCGTCGCGCACGTCGAACCAGTCGGTGTCCACCCGGACCTCGATCAGGTCACTGGCGGCCATGTTCTCCAGCCACTTCGTGTACCCCTCCTTGGGCAGGCCCTCGTAGGTGTCGTTGAAGTAGCGGTTGTCGAACGTATAGCGGACCGGGAGCCGGGTGATATTGCCGGCGGGCAGTTCCTTGGGGTCGGTCTGCCACTGTTTGGCGGTGTAGTCGCGGACGAACGCCTCGTACAGCGGACGGCCGATCAGCGAGATGGCCTTTTCCTCGAGGTTCTGCGCATCCTTGGTCTCGATCTCGGCGGCCTGTTCGGCGATCAGCGCGCGCGCCTCGTCCGGGGTGAAATACTTGCCGAAGAATTGCGACACCAGGCCCAGCCCCATCGGGAACTGGTACGCCTGACCTTTGTGCAGGGCGAAAACGCGGTGCTGGTAGCCGGTGAACTCGGTGAACTGCGTGACATAGTCCCAGACCCGTTTGTTCGAGGTGTGGAACAGATGCGCGCCATATTTGTGGATCTCGATACCGGTTTCCGGTTCGGGTTCCGAATAGGCATTACCGCCGATATGCGGGCGGCGATCCAGTACGAGGACTCTCTTGCCCAGTAAGTTCGCGCTGCGCTCGGCGACGGTCAGCCCGAAGAAGCCGGAGCCGACCACGATCAAGTCGAACTGTGCGGTGTTATCTGAGTTACCCGGAGACGATGCGGCGGTCACGGGAGCCCAGCGTATCGGAAGCGTTTCCCGGCGCCAGTCGGAGTCGGAAGGTCAGCGGTATTGCCAGGTGAGCGGCTTTCATACCGTATGCGGGGAAAACACGCGCCGGGGCCGGGGCGGCCCGGCTCCGGCGCGGGGAAAGTGCCGTTTACCGGCGCTGTCAGCGGTAGCCGTACGGAGCGGCCCCGTAGGCACCGGCCGGAACGGGCGCGCGGGCGGCCTCGATCCAGCGCTTGGTGGGGGCGACGGCGGCCAGTACCAGGGTGAGGATCGCGAAGAGGGGAGCACCGAGAACGCTGATACCGCCACCGACGGCGACCACACCGACCACGACGACGGTCAGCACGATCGAGAGCACGCAACCGAGGATGACCATCACACGCCCGGTATTGCTGCGACGCAGCAGCAGGATGCCGCCGATCAGCAGCAGCAGGGCAAGGATGCTGTACGCGAGGCCCAGCACCACACCGGTACCCGCGAGGTCGAAATCGAAATCGATATCGGGTCCGCTGGAACTCGAACTGGAACTGCTGGTGCGGCGGCGGGCGCCGGTGGCCAGAACGGCGCCGTTGGTCAGTGAACTCTCCGAGGTGGCCGAGGCGAGCACGAACATCCCGACAGCGGACAACGCGCTGGCGACCCCGCCCAGCAGGGCCAGGATCCCGGCGGTGATACCGGTGCCACCGCTGGGCGGCGCCTGATATCCGTAGCCGCCGGCGTACTGCGGTCCCGGCGCGTAACCCATCTGGTGGGCGGGCGGGGCCGGATAGGCGGGCGGCGGCGAATACGGCGCGGACTGATACGGCGGACCGGGCTGCTGTGGCGGCTGACCATACGGATAACTCACGGGACCTCCCCCTCGTCACGGTTTTCGGGCACTGTACCGCGCGGCACCGGCGGTCGCCGGTGGGCCGATTCCCGGAGAATGTGAAGCACCCGCACACGAATTCGTGTGCGGGTGCCCGGCGGCCGCCGCTATGCGAGATTGTTCTCGGCGTAGACGCGCATCGCGTCCCGGATCAGTTCCGCCGTACCTGCCGCGTGCACGTCGTAGTTGGCGCCGAAACGTTCATCGGCGACATACATTTCGCCCAGTCCGGTGAATGCCTGCGCGTCGGGGCAGCGGCCCTGCCAACCGCCGGTCACCCATTCGTAGTGCCGCGCGGTGATCTCCTGGACCTCGGGGCTTTCCGGCGCGAGCCCGGCCTTGCGCGCCCGGCCGAAGGCCGCGGCGATATCGAGCTGGGCCTGCTGGAATGCCTGTTTCTCCGCGGCACTCAGCGAACGCCACCAGCGGTCGCCGGTCGCGTAGGCATCCTTGCCCCAGCGTTCGACGACTTCCTCCTTGTACTGCGTGTGATCGAATTCCTCGAAGACTTCCGCCGCCACGAGTCGTTCACCTCTTTCCAACTTGTCCAATGTGGTGCGCACCGACACGATCCGGCGGTCGATCCGGTCCTGTTCCTGCCGCAGCAGGTCCAGCTGGGCACGCAGCGCGACGACCGCGTCACGCTCCCCGGCGAGGATCTCCCCGATGACCGGCAGGCCCACGCCGAGTTCGCGCAACAGCAGGATCCGCTGCAATCGGACCAGCGAGCGCTCGTCGTAGTAGCGGTATCCGTTCACGCCGATCCGGCTGGGCGGCAACAGCCCCAGCTGCCCGTAGTGGCGCAGGGTGCGGCTGGTGGTTCCGGCCGCCTTCGCCAGATCCTGGATGGACCATTCGTCGTTGCGGGAACCCGCGCCCACGACCTTCACCTCTTCCGTTCCGCGTCGGTGTCTTCGGGCATGACCGGGGCCCTGCTTGGTTACGCTCCGCTGCGCCTCCGGGCCTGACCCGCTCATGCTGTGCCACCAGCCTGCAAGTTGACGCTACGTAAAGGTCAAGCCGTAGGTCGGCGGCTAGAACACCTCGGTGGTCTCCATCCTGGTCGGGATGCGCTGGGCCCCGGGCACTGGTGCGGGACGGTCGCCTTCGACCGTGCCGGACCCGGCCGGCCGGGTCTCGGACTCC
>NZ_BAGJ01000005.1 GCF_000308775.1 Nocardia testacea NBRC 100365 | reverse complement strand
GGTCACGGTGAACCGCGGGTCGTCGAACAATGCCGCGGGGAACGCGATGGTGTAGCGACGGACATTGGGATCGTTCGGGTACACGTCGGCGGCCAGTCGCAGGGTGTACTCGTCGCCACTGCGGCGGAACAGGAACGCATCGGGCGCACGCCACGGTGCCGCGGCCAGCGCGTCGAGAAGTTCGCCCGGTGTGTCCTTTTCACTCCACTGCTCGATCGCCGCGGATCGATCCGCGTAATCGGCCAGTGGATTGGCGTAGTGCGAGGTCATGCCCTGGAAACCGAAGTACGGATAGTAGGCGAGGAAAGTGGTGTCGCCGGTGAGCAGCACCGTGTCCGAGGGTTCGCGGCCGGTCTGCGCTCGCAACGCGTCGTCGATGTTGCGGTAGTGCCGGACCGCGGAGGGGTCGCGCTGATCGGCCCGCCGGCCGTCCCCGTCGGTATCGGTGTAGGCGGTGGTGATCTCGGGGGCCAGGACATGGGGGATGTCCTGGGCGTAGGCGAGCGCGCCCACCGTGGCCAGCACGATGGCCACCCAGCGGAACCGCGCCGGTTCGTTGAGGGCCTGGTACACCGCCCGCGCGCCCTCCACGAAGCCGAACCCGCCCGCGGCCGCCAGCAACACCAGCAGCACCGGTTCCAGCCGGAACGACAGCAGTGTCGACCCGGCCGCGGTGGCCAGCATCGACAACAACGACCACAGGTACACCGCGACCACGCCGAGGCCCAGCGACTGGGCGCGCCGCGAGGAGCTCGCGCGCATCACCAGCCAGATGGCTCCGATCAGGCACAGCGCACCGAGCAGCGAGAAATGCGCCATGGGAAACGGCAGTTCGGACCCGGCCTCGGGCAGGTAGTGGAACGCGCCACCGGACTGTAGTTTCGGCCGATCCAGCATCCGCACCAGGAACGGCAGGAACACCGGTAGCGCGATCAGCGCGGCGATCAGGCCCATCACGATCAGCCGCAGCAGCGGGGCGCCGATCGCCCGCCCGGCGCTACCGACCGGCGCATGCGACTCCCCGGTGTGCGCCGCGATCCGGCGCGGTGGCCGGGCGACGTAGCGCGCCCGCACTCCGAGCCCCGCGGCGACCACTGCCATGAGTACGACCGTGAACACGGCGAATGCGAAATACAGCGTGTAGCAAGCGGCGGCGAGCCCCAGGAACAACCCGGTCCCCAGGACCGCACCCCAGCCGCCCGCGGTGCGACCGGCGCTTTCCGGCTCGTCTCCGCCCCCGGTCTTCGCCCCGGCTCCGGTGAGCTCGGCGGGCCGGTACAGCGCGCCCCAGGCCATCACCAGCACCGGCGGCAGCAGAATCGCGATCACCGCGCCGTAGGCCTCCGGCGCGGCATAGGTGACGGCCACCGCTGTCACCGCGCTCGTGACCCCCACCGCCCAATCCGCGCGGATCAGCTGGGTCCACAGCACCAGCGACACGACCGCGGCCACCGCGATCGACCCGATCGCATACGGCTTGAATACTTCCCAGCCGTCCATACCGAGCACATTCGCCACCCGGCCGCCGACCCAGAACCAGCCGGCCGGATAGAACGGCGGCAGATCGGCGTAGGTCATATCGCGCAGCGCGGCGCTGTCGGTGAGCCGGGTCAGGTATTCGGTCCGGAACTCCTGGTCCACCGAGATCCCGAACAGATACAGCTTGGTGGCCGCCAGCGGCATTCCGAGAGTGACCGTGACGAACGCCGAGATACCCGTCCAGGACAGCAGTTTCGCGAGCCACCGGGAACGCCGCAGTCGCAGCAGGGCGATGGAACCCGCGATCAGCGCCGCGGCTCCCACCTGACCGACAGTGGTCAGTGCCCGCACGACATTGGAGGAGTTGAACGCGGGCCACTGCACCAGGGAGAACGCGACCAGCCCGACGGCGACCACCATCACCGCGACCACCGTCGCGAGCACCGCTTCGCCGACTCCGGCCCCGACCTGACGCACCAACCGCGCGCCGCGACTAGTCGTCATCGGCGTACTTACCTCCGGCTCCCGATCCACCTACTGGGCGTCGGTCAGCCTAGTGCAGGGGCTCCGGAGACGACCGTTCACACGGATAGGACGATCCAGCCGTCGGCTGACAACGGCTGCGCGGCCGCCTTCCGGCGCTCGAAAGACGCCGTAGCCACCAGTCATCGCTTATAGGCGCGCTTCGCCGCGGCGTGTGCGGCCTCGGCTCCCTCGATACCCAGTCCTTTGCCAATTCGAAGTAGTACCTGAGCGCGGCGGCGCGGTTCAGTCGTTGCTCATCCCGAGCCAGGCGCTGGTTGTACTGACGCAAAGCTTCGGCGACCGCCTCGGTTGCGGTCGAATGCCCACCGAGCGTCCTCGCCGATTCCAGATCCTCTTCATCGATCTCGACGAACACCATCACAACCTCCTGACCGGAAATACGGCGACCGACACCGGAATTGTGCATTCCGATGCCGGTCGCCGTGGTGCTTCAGATCAGAAAACCCGCAGCTTGCCCGGGTCCCACAACCCGTTGCGGGTCTCGGTGCCCGTCGCCAGTTCTGCCGGTACCGCGTCGTAGTACTGGTCGTAGCGTTCCAGCGTGCCCCAGTCCCGGCCCCAGTCGTTCTTCAGGTAGGTCGGGATCGTGGTCGACTTCGCCAGCATCTGGGAGAACCCGAGCGGTCCGCCGAACTCCTGGGCCTGCCAGGTGTTGGTGGAGCTCACCGCGAGCGGGCGATCCGGCAGGATGCGGAACTTCGGTACCTCGGCGACCCCGTTCACATGCCGGAACGGGCGCTGGCACGGGAACTGCAGGCCGACCGCCCAGTCGAGCAGGATCGGCTGCTGCGAACCGAAGTAGTCGTTGGCCGATTCCAGTTTCGGCACCCGCGGCGGGGTGAACGCCAGCCACTGGTCGCCGATCAGGATCGGGTCGTTGGCGACGACCCGGACCGCGTCGGCCTCGGGGGCGATCTCGTCCAGCGGCACCCGCAGGTTGCGCCAGGACGGGAAGGGACCGATATCGCGGGGCAGGTAGGTGCCGAGCTGGGTGACCGAACCGTCCGGCTGCCGTTTGCCGTAATCGACGGTCAGCGACTGGCCGTACTGCATGGCGCCGGTGTCGTCGTAGGACAGGATGCGCCCGGCCGCGGTGATGACCACCAGCGGATGGTCGGGCGAGCGTTCCGGCAGTTCGTACCAGCTCGACGAGACGAACGCCGGCTGCTGCACACCTTCCTGGTAGCTGCCCAGGATCGGGGTGGTGGCCGGGTCCAGGCCGAAGGGCAGGGCCACGGTGCTGCCGTTCACACCCTGCGCGCCCTGGCCGCCGCCGGTGCCGGCGTTCTGGCCCTCGGCGAACGCGGCGCCCACCGATTGGCTGGAGGTGTTGCCGGTACCCGGTTTCACCTCGACCGCGTCGGCGGACAGATCGTCGGGGACGCCGTTGGGGTCGAACCCGACCGGATCGACACCGGCGAGCGGGTCGTTCGGGTTCGTGGGCGGATGCGCGGGATCGATGATCGGGTTCAGCCGCCCGGCGTTCGCGTTCGATTCGACCAGGACATCGTTGGCCAGACCGCAGCTCTGCCCGGTCAGCGCGTCGATATTGCCACGGGCCAGCGAATACCCGGGGTACTGCGAGTAGGCGCCCTTGGCCAGCGAGAGCACTTCGAACAGCACCATGGCCGCGGCCACCAGCGTGAGCGGGATCGCCGCGAACTTGCGGACCCGGCGGCCCCGCGCGGTGCGGGTGGAGTTCGGCGGTTTGGCGTAACCCTCACGCAGGGCGTGCCAGCCGACGAGCAGCAGAGCCGCCGCGAACAGCACCAGCATCAGGGTGTTGGAGGAGAGCCCGGCCAGCACCACCCGCTTGTCGAACCAGGGCACTCCGTAACTGGACACGTACCAGTAGCCGTTGATACCGGAGAACGCCAGCGCCAGCGTGAACAGCAACCCGGCCAGGAAGATCGCCCGGTTCTTGCGCGCCCGCAGCGCCGAGGCCGATACCGCGACGGCGGTCACCGCGGCCAGCGAACCCGCGATACCGGCGTAGGCGCCGAAGTGGTGGGTCCACTTGGTCGGGTTGAACATCATGAAGAAGATCGTGCCGAACACCACTCCCATCAACCGCCAGGTCGGGGCGGCGGCGATACCCGGCACCCGGCGCCGGCGCAGCAGCACCAGCATGGTGGTGAACAGGCACAACAGCATGACGAGGAAGGCGAAGCGGCGCGACAGCGACCCGTCGACGGTCTCGACGAACAGGTAGTAGTACCGCAGATAGTCCTCGTACCAGGCCAGGTTGGGCCCGGCCAGCTGCCGGACCCGGTTCGCCTCCTGGATGCCGGCGAAGGTCTGATCGCCGTAGACCACGGTGAGCACCAGGAATCCGGCCGCGGCCAGCGGCGCCAGCAGCGCGACCGTGCCGTGCTCCCGGTGCCGGCGCACGATGACACGGGTGATGGGCCGGATACCGGCCAGCAGCGCGGCCACACACATCAGGCCGGTCGGCGCGGCGGCGAGCGTGAACGCCGCGACCACCACTGCCACCGCGGCCGGCAGCAACCGCGAGGTCGCGATGGCACGCTCGATGGAAACCCAGGTGAGCAGGGCGCCGAGAGCGACGATGGGCTCCGACCGCAGACCGTTGTCGTAGGGCAGCCAGAACGCCAGGAAGACCAGTCCACCGGTCCACAGCGGGACACTGCCGAACCAGGCGCGTCCCCGCGCGCCACGCAGGCCGTTGCCCAGCCGCGGCACCACCTCGCGGCTGATCACCATCCAGCACAGAATCCCGCACGCCAGCGCGGGCAGGCGCACCCACGGGCTGGCCGTGGAGATCTCGGCGAACAGCTGGATCACGTAGTAGTACCAGCCGAACGGCGCCTCGGGTACGCCGTACCAGCGGAAGTAGTTGGCCATATAGCCCGCGTCCGGCGCCACCCGGACCATGCTCAGGATGTAGCCGTCGTCGGAGGTGTTGGCGCCCAGGAAGTGCCAGATCAGCAGCGTGCCGACGACCCCGCCGTCGGCGAGGGTGGGTTTCGTCCAGTGCGCCGGCAGGAAACGCCGATGGCCACGCCCGTCACTGGTATCCAGTCGCGCCAGCGCCACCAGCGACAGCACCGTGCACAACACCGCGGCCACGATGGCGGCGAGTTTGATCCAGGTGGGGCTGGAGCTGAACCGGGTGTCGATCGTGGACTCCAGGCTCAGCCCGGCCGGGATACCGCCGGTCATATCGGTGAACACACCGACCATCTGCGGCCGCAGATCACCGACCAGCCGGCCCGCGTTGGGCTCCCCGGTCTCGGTGGTGAGCCCGACGAAGGCCGCGCTGGTGGCTTCGATATCCGAACGGATGGTGATGGCCGAGCAGTTCGCCATCTCCGCCCGGTCGGCACTCGCCACGACCGCGTTGCGGTCCACCACATCCACCGAGGTTTCCGAAACGCGGACGAACAGTGCCTCGAGCGCGGCGCGGTCGCCCTGCGGAGGGGCGGTGGCCAGCAGCATGCCGCCCTGCGGGGGCAGCTGGTTCACCGCCGCGCACGGGATGGTCGCGGTGAGGTCGATCGGCACCTGCGACATGAGCGGCGCCTGCACATTGGCCAGACTGTCCTGCTGCGGCCAGTTCAGCGTCGCCGTGGTCTGCGTGACGGGCAGGAAGGGCGTGGCGATCGCGAACAGCGCCCCCAGCACACCGGTGATGATCGCGACAAGACGCGCGACCCGGAAATCCTTCGGCGCGACCTTCGGCTCCGGCTCCGGTGGCGTCTTCGTCAGTACTGCGGTGGCGACTTCTGGCACGCTGGCATGCTACTTGGGCGCGGCGATCGCGGCCCGGTGGTGCCCCGGCGCGTACCCGATTCCAAGGAAAACACACCCGGTATCCGGCGCATATAAACCACTCGAATGGGGTAAAGACGGGCGGCTGGCACAATCGGCCCGAAAGCACCCCCTTGAGCGCGGGGTCCAGCGGCGGTAATGGAAAGGTAGAGGCATGACCAAGGTGAATCTCGAGACGAACTACGGAACCATCGGCCTCCAACTCGACGAGGCGAAGGCGCCGGACACCGTCCGCAACTTCGTCGAATACGTCAAGTCGGGACATTACGACGGCACGATCTTCCATCGCGTTATCCCGGGTTTCATGATCCAGGGCGGTGGTTTCGACGGCCAGATGCAGCAGAAACCCACGCAGGCCCCGATCCAGAACGAGGCGGCCAACGGCCTGAAGAACAACAAGTACACGGTCGCCATGGCGCGTACCAACGACCCGCACTCGGCGACCGCGCAGTTCTTCATCAATGTCGCCGACAACGACTTCCTCAACCACACCCAGCCCGCGGGCCAGGGCTGGGGCTACGCCGTCTTCGGTGAGGTCACCGAGGGGGCCGACGTGGTCGACAAGATCGCCGGCGTGTCCACCTCGTCGCAGGGCATGCACCAGGACGTACCGGTGGAGAACGTGGTCATCGAATCCGCGGCCGTCACCGGCTGACCACGATCCGTACGCGACGGTTCGGGTTGTTCCGGCGGAACAACCCGAACCGGAACCATCTACAGCGGCAGCAGGTGATGCTTGCGCGGGTTGCGGATCACGGTCTTGTCCCGCAACAGATGTAGCGCCCGGCGTAGTTCCAGCCGGGTCTGCGCCGGTTCGATCACCGCGTCGATGAATCCGCGTTCGGCCGCCACCCACGGCGTTGCCATGGTGGCGTTGTAGAAGTCGATCATCTGCTGGCGCACGGCCGCCTTCTGATCCTCGGGCGCGGCCGCGATCTGGGCCGCCCCGATCAGGCTGACCGCGCTCTCCGCACCCATGACCGCGATCCGGGCGGTGGGCCAGGCCAGGTTGATATCGGCGCCCAGTTGCTTGGATCCCATCACCGCGTAGCCGCCGCCGTAGGACTTGCGGACCACCACGGTCACCTTCGGCACGGTCGCCTCCACGAAGGCGAACAGGAACCGGCCACCGCGCTTGATCACGCCGACCTTCTCCTGCTCCACGCCGGGCAGGAAGCCGGGAGTGTCGACCACGAACACCAGCGGGATCTCGTAGGCGTCGCAGAGCCGGACGAAATGCGAGGCCTTGTCCGAGGCCCGGGCGTCGAGGGCGCCCGCGTAGACCATCGGCTGGTTTGCCACCACACCGACGCTGCGCCCGTCCACCCGGGCGAATCCGGTGATGATGTTACGGCCGGCTTCGGCGCCGTACTCGTGGAAGTGGCCGTCGTCGAAAATACGCAGCAGCACCTCGTGCATGTCGTAACCGGAGTTGTCCGAATCCGGCACGATCGCGTTCAGTTCCCGGTCCGAATCGGTGATCTCCGGTTCGAGGCCGGGATTCACGATCGGCGGTTTCTCCTGGCAGCTGGTCGGCAGGTACGACAGGTATTCCCGGACCCAGGCGAAGGCCGCCTGCTCGTCCTTGGCGACATGGTGGATATTGCCGTACTGGGCCTGGCTGTGCGCCCCGCCCAGCTCTTCCAGGCTGACGTCCTCACCGGTGACCTCGCGGATGACCTTGGGGCCGGTGACGAACATATAGGCCGCCTCGGTGGCGACCACGACATCGGTGTTGATCGGCGAGTACACCGCACCACCGGCGCATTTGCCGAGGATCAGCGAAACGGTCGGCACCATCCCCGAGAGCAGTTCCTGCCGGGTAGCCAGCTCGGCGTACCAGGCCAGCGAGGACACCGCCTCCTGTACCCGGGCACCGCCGGAGTCGTTGATACCGACCAGCGGGCAGCCCACCTTGGCCGCGTACTCCATCACCGCGGCCACCTTGCGGCCGAACATCTCACCGACCGACCCGCCGTACACGGTCTGATCGTGGGAGAACACCGCGACGGGGCGGCCGTCGACCAGGCCGTGGCCGGTGACCACACCGTCGCCGTAGAGCGCGTCCGGGTCACCCGGGCGCCGGACCAGAGCGCCGATCTCGACGAACGAACCCGGATCCAGCAGCATCTTGATCCGGTCGCGGGCGCTGGGAATCCCCTTGCGCGCCCGCTTCGCGACAGCGGTCTCCCCTGCCGGTTCCTGCGCCAGTTCCAGTCGTTTACGCAGATCGGCGAGTTTCTCGGCAGTCGTGCTCACTAGCTCCCTTTCCCGGCCGCGCTCTAGGTGATCCGGTCGAGTTTAGCGGTCAGGTCCGCGCCGATTCGGCCGATCCTCGGTTCGTCGATGATCTGGAGGTGGTCGCCGGGGATGTGCACGATCTCCAGGTTGGGCAGGTACTCGTCCCAGCCGCCGTTGGGACGGCGTTCGGCGTAGCGGGGTTCGAGCTCGATCGCGCCGTCGTGGTAGCGGTCGGCCAGATAGAGCACCACATCGCCCTCGTAGTGCGTGGGCTGGACCCGCTGCAGCGCGCGGTTCTCGATCCACGAGGTCTTCTGGTGTTCGAGCACTCCGCCCGGGATCTTCGCCCCGGTCATCTTGATCAGATCCGTGATCATCTTGAACTGCTCCTCCTCGGAGGAGTCGGCCAGTTCGCGGAGCTGGTCATCGTCGAGCTCACCGGCGATATTGAAGGTCTTCTTGGCGAACACCTGGTAGCGCCGCATACGCTCCAACCGCTCCTGCGGGCTGTTGTCCTCCGGCTCGGCGGGGATGGCGAGGTCGATCAGGCCCACCAGACGCACATCGGCGCCCTCGGCACGCAGAATCTGCGCGACCGCCATCGCCAGGACCGCGCCCAGCGACCAGCCGTAGAGCACATAGGGCCCCTCGCCTTGGAGTTTGCGCAGTTCGGGCACGTACTCCCGGGCCCGCTCCTCGATCGCACCGTCGACCCGCTCGAACCCGTACATCGGGGTCCCCTCGGGCAGCCGCTTCAGCAAGGGCTCGTAGACCAGCGTATTGCCGCCGGCCGGATGGAAGACGAATACCGGTACCGCGTCGGAGTTCTCGCCCCGCGGCCGGATGGGCCGGACGAAGCCGTCGACATCGGCCCCGCTGTCCTGCAGGGTGCGCACCACATCGGCGAGCTGCTCGATGGTCTCCGCATCCAGCACATCGTCGACGGTGATCTCCGCCCCGACCCGCTCGGTGAGCCGTGCGGCGAGCTTCTCGGCGGTGTCCTCGTCCAGGATCGGCAGGGTGTTGAAGATACCCCCGGCCGATTCGCCGGTGATGGTGGCCCAGGCCGCATAGGTGAGGCGTTCGGCAGCGTCACGTGGCGGAACGTTGTCCTCATCCGACCCCGACCCCGTGGCTCCGCCCGCGACCAGCGCGGCGCCCGCGGCCGGTTCTGCCTTCGGTGCGGCGGCCGGCTCCGGGGCCGGATCGCTCGCCGCCGGCGCGTCCGCGGCGGCGCCGGTCCCCTGGTTCAGCGCGGTGACCGGGTCCTCCCCGGCCTCCATCGCGGCCTTGGCGGCGTTCACGAAGTCGTCGTCCACATTCAGTGCGCCCGATTCGCCAGTGGCCTGCTGATCGGCCATCGCCTGGACCTGGTCGCGGTGCTCGATCGCGTAGCGGAGCACCTTGCCGACCTCATGCAGGCTGGCATCGCGCACCGCGGAGACCTGCAGTTGCGGGATATCGAATTCGTATTCGACCCGGTTCTTGATCCGCATGGCCATCAGGGAGTCCAGCCCGAGTTCCATGAGCGGGATCTCCATCGGCAGATCCTCGACCGCGTACCCCATGGATTCGGCGACGATCAGGGCCAGCCGCTCCTCCACCGTCTGGCCGCTGTCCGGATCCCAGCGATCTCCGAAACCGGCGGTATCGATCACCTCCACGACCTCGGCCTCCGCGGGCGCGGCCGGGATCGCGACGGGTTCGGCGGGCACCGGCAGCGCGGCGCCGGAGGTGACGACCGCGTCGAACAGCAACCGGAACTGCGCACCCTCGCGGGCGTGCACCTGGATGGACGCGCCGCCGGGGTGCGGGGTCAGCGTGGTGACCAGTGTGCCGGTCGCGGGCAGCGGCGCGTGCGCGATGCTCGCGCCCGGGTTCACCTCCGCCAGTACCTGCGTCGCGGCCGAACGCACCAGCGTGGGCAGATCGTCGACCGACGCGGCCTGCACCTCCCAGACGTGCCGGCCGTCCGGCAGCGCGACCGACGCACCCGGTACCCGGGTGTTCCCGCCGGCCGAGAAACCGCGCACCTTGGGCCAGTACGGTTTCCGCACGAACGCGGTACGCGGGATATCGGCGTACGGTCCGGCCGGTACCAGTGAGCCCAGGTCCACGGCATGGCCGTGCACGTACAGCTGCGCCAGCGCGGCGATGACACCGGCCGATTCGTCCTCCTTACGCTTGAGCGTCGGAATCAGCTGCGCGTCGGGGAGCCCGGCGGCGAAGGTGGTGCCCAGCACCTGCATCAATGCCACCGAGTTCGGCGCGAGCTCCAGGAAGGTGGTGATCCCCGAATCGACCGCGAGTCGCACCGCGTTGGTGAAGTACACGCTGTGCCGCATGTTCTTCACCCAGTAGTCCTCGGTGTGCACCGGGTCGTGGCCGGGCGCGTAGTACTGCTCCTTGTCGACCGTGGAGTACAGCCCGACCTTCGGCTTCGTGGGCTCGATACCGGCCAGTTCGGCGGCCAGCTCACCCAGCAGCGGGTCCATCTGCGAGGTGTGCCCGGCTCCCTTGGTCTGCAGGACACGGGCGAACTTGCCGGCTTCCTCCACCCGGCCCACGATCGCCGAGACCTGGTCCACCGGGCCACCGATCACCGTATTGGTCGGCGCGGCGTACACCGCGACCTCGACATCGGGGAATTCCGGCAGCAGCGCGGCGACCTCGTCGGCGCTCATCTCGACCAGGGCCATATTGCGCACGTCGGCGTCGGAGAGCATCTGCTCGCCCTCGCCCATCAACCGCGACCGCGCGCAGATGACGCGCACCGCGTCCTCCAGCGGCAGCCCGCCGCAGATGTAGGCGCCCGCCACCTCGCCCATGGAGTGCCCGACCACGGCGGCGGGCTCCGCGCCGTGTGCGCGCAGCAGCGCGGCCAGACCGAGCTGGATGGTGAAGATGCCGACCTGGGAAGTGCCCACGTCGTAGTCCTGGCCGTCGTCGAGGATCATCTCGCGCACCGAGTACCCGGCCTCGTCCTGCACGAGTTCGTCGACCTCGTCGACGGTGCGCCGGAAGATCGCGTTCTCCTGGTAGAGCTGTTTGCCCATCTTCCGGTGCTGGGCACCGAAACCGGCCATCACCCACATGGGTCCCTGCGCGGCGGGGGCGTCGGCGGTGAAAACACCGGGGCCGGGTTTACCGGCGGCGATCGCCCGCAGTCCGGCCACGGCCTCGGTGTGGTCCTTGGCCAGCACCACCCCGCGCGAACGCCAATGGCTGCGCCGGGCCAGCGAACGGGCCACATCCACGAGCGGAGTCCGCTGTCCCGCTTCGGTTTCCAGCCAGTCGGCCAGGTCCGCGGCGGCGCGACGACGGCGCGAGGGCAGGTAGGCGGAGACGGCCAGGATCACCGGCAGCGGTTCGGTACGGTCGGCCGACCACTCGGGCTCGGGAGCGGCGTCGGCGGTGACCGCCTCGGCCTCGGCGACCACATCGGTGCTCGCCAGGTCCAGCGTGTCGCTGTCGGTGTCCGGTACGAACGGTTCGGAGACCTCCGCCGGCGCCGCGGGCACGTACTCCTGCACCACCAGGTGCGCATTGGTTCCGCCGAAACCGAAACCGGAGATACCGACCGTGGCGGTACCGCTGTAGCGCGGGAACGGTGTCGGCTCGTCGACGACCTTCAATCGGGCCTGATCGAACGGGATATAGGGGTTCGGGCCCGCGTAGTTGATATTGGCGGGCAGCACATCGTGCTGGAACGCCAGGATCACCTTGGCCAGGCTCGCCGCGCCCGCACCGGATTCCAGATGCCCGAAATTGGTCTTCGCCGAACCCAGCAGTGCCGGGGCGTCGGCCGCGCGGCCGGCGCCGACCACCCGGCCCAGCGCATCGGCCTCGATCGGATCACCGATGAGGGTGCCGGTGCCGTGCGCTTCGATGTAGTCGACGGTGGACGGCACGATACCGGCGTCGCGGTAGGCGCGGCGCAGCACATCGGCCTGGGCGTCGGGGTTCGGGGCGATGAGACCGTTGGAGCGGCCGTCGCTGTTGACCGCCGACCCCTTGATCACGGCGAGGATGTTGTCGCCGTCACGTTCGGCGTCGGCCAGGCGCTTGAGCACCACCAGTCCGGCGCCCTCGGATCGCACCATTCCGTCGGCGTCCGCGGAGAACGCCTTGATCCGGCCGTCCTTGGACACCGCCCCGTTCTTGTCGAACCCGAGCGTGGTCATGGGGATGAGCAGCATGTTCACCCCGCCCGCCAAGGCGACGTCCGCGTCGCCCGCGCGCAGGGCCTGTACGGCCTGGTGGACCGCCACCAGCGTGGACGAGCAGGCGGTGTCGACCGCGACCGACGGGCCGCGGAAATCGTAGAAGTAGGACACCCGGTTGGCGATGATGCTGCTCGCGCTGCCCATGATCTTGTAGGCCTCGGCCGACGCCGGTACGTTCGGGTCGGTCTCGCCCAGGCTCATGGCGGCGATCAGCTGGAAATCGTTGGTCGAGGTGCCGATATAGACACCGACCGATTCGCCGCGCAGATCGCTGGCCGGAATACGGGCGTGCTCGAGCGCCTCCCAGGTCAGTTCCATCACCAGACGCTGCTGCGGGTCGATACGCTCGACCTCGATCGGCGACATGGCGAAGAACTCGGCGTCGAAATCGGTGACGACCCGCTGATCCAGATAGCCGCCGCGCACATTGCCCGCGGCGACCTCGGCCGCCACCTGCGGTTCGCTCAGGAACTCCGCCCAGCGCCCCTCCGGGAGATCGCGTATGGCGTCGCCACCGTTGATCAGGAAATCCCAGGTCGATTCCGGGGTGTCGCCCGCACCGGGCAGCCGGGTCGACAAACCCACGATGGCGATATCGTGCGCGTCCCCCGGGGCGTACCCGGCGGTGTAGAACTGGTCGTCGGTGGCCTCGGCGGTGATCTCCGGCGGGCCGTTGACGATGACATCGGCCAACGAGGCGATGGTCGGGTGCTGGTAAACCACGGTCGCGTTCAGCACCACACCGGTGAGTTCCTCGATCTCACCACCCAGCGCGAGCGCATCCCGGGAAGCCAGTCCGAACTCCTCCATCGGACGGTCCACCGTGATCTTGTCGACCGACTGGCCGGTGGCCTCGGCGACCCAGCGCCGCAGCCATTCCCGCAGCTCGGCGACCGAGAGTTCGGTGCCCGGCGTGCCATCGCCGACCGAGGGCGCGTCGCCGGTCCCGGCGGCGCGATCCTTCTCGGCAGCGGGAAGGTTCTCGGTCGTTTCCGGCGACATGCCCTCGTTATCAGCCATCAGTCCTCAAGCTACCTGTCTGTACGCGGTGCCCGGCAACAGCCTGCGCATCGCTGTGGTGGATGGGCGCTTCGCTTCGCTCACTCGAGGCCGCGACCCGGCTCGGTTGTCGGTCTATTCCTCGGGTGCGTCCGGGAATGCCTGCTGGGTGTAACCGCCCCGCAGGGTGCCCTCGACATAGGCGGCCTTGCAGGCACGCCGGGCGATCTTGCCGCTGGACGTACGCGGAATCGAACCCGCCGGCACCAGGAGCAGGTCCCGCACCGTCACGCCGTGACGCTGGGAGATCGCGGCACGGACCGCGTCGGCGATCGGCAGCGGATCCGCCTTACCGGCACCCGGACCGCGCTCGGCCACGATCACCAGCTGCTCGGAGGCATCGTCGGCGTCGAACTTCAAACCCGAATGGCTGCCCTGTGCGAACACCTCGGCGGGCAGCTGGTTGGCCGGTACCGAGAACGCCGCGACGAACCCGGGCCGTAGCGCACCGCTGGCCTCCTGCGCGGAGAACTCCAGGTCCTGCGGGTAGTGATTACGCCCGTCCACGATCACCAGGTCCTTGACCCGGCCGGTGATGTAGAGCTCGCCGTCGAAATACACGCCGTAGTCGCCGGTCCGCATCCAGTTCGCGTCCGGCGTGGTGCCCTCGGCGTGGCTGCCCTCCGCCAGCGGGGTGACGATCTTGTTCTGGAAGGTTGCCGCGGTCTCGGCCGGACGGCCCCAGTACCCGATGCCCATATTGTTGCCGTGCAACCAGATCTCGCCCACGTGGCCGTCGGGCTGCTCCCGGGCGTCACCGTCGACCGATTCCGGATCGACGATCACCGCCCACTGAGATTTCGCCACATAACCGCAGCTCACCTGCGCGATCGCATTCTCGGCGCCCTGATCGACCCGCACCATGCGCCCGGCGTTGAGCTCCGCCCGGTCCACATAGGTGACCTTGGCCTCGTCCTCGGCCTTGGTCGCCGAGACGAACAGGGTGGCCTCGGCCATGCCGTAGCACGGTTTGATGGCCGTCTTCGGCAGCCCGTACGGCGCGAACGCGTCGTTGAACTTCTTCATCGACGAGGTCGTCACCGGTTCACTGCCGTTGATCAGGCCGATCACATTGGACAGATCCAGCGATTCACCGTTCTTGGGCAGACCGCGCACGGCCGCGTGCTCGAAGGCGAAGTTCGGGGCGGCGGCGAAGGTGCCCGCACCGTCGGAGGCGGCGGCCAGTTCCTTGATCCACCGGTAGGGCCGCCGCACGAACGAGGCAGGCGACATGATGGTGATGAACTTGCCACCCACGGCCGGCAGGATCACCGTCAGCAGACCCATATCGTGGAACAGCGGCAGCCAGGTGACACCGCGCGAGTTCCAGTCGAGGTTGATGGCATCCACCATCTGCAGCAGGTTGGTGCCCACGGCGCGGTGGGTGATCTCCACACCCGCCGGGGTCCGGGTGGAACCCGAGGTGTACTGCAGGTAGGCGATATCGTCCACCGCGATATCCGGGCGGGCCCAGCTGTCGCCGACACTGTCGGGAATCGCGTCCACGGCGATGATGCGCGGCCGCTGCGCGGCGGGCAGCCCGCGGAAGAACTGGCGCACCCCGGCCGCCGCCGAACTGGCGGTGAGAATGGCCGACGGTTTGCAGTCGCCCAGTACGGCGTGCAGCCGGTCGGTATGACCCGGTTCGTCCGGATCGAACAGCGGCACCGCGATCGTGCCCGCGTAAATGGCGGCAAAGAATGAGATCACATAGTCGAGTCCCTGCGGCGCGAGGACCGCCACTCGGTCACCGGGAGTGGTGACCTGCTGCAGGCGACCGGCCACCGCGCGCAGCCGGACCCCGAACTGTTGCCACGTCAGCTCGTGTACCTCACCATCGCGCTCGCGCGAGTAGTCGATGTAGCGGTACGCCAAGGTGTTCGCGTCGTTACGGGTGTGCTTCTCGACGTGGTCGACCAGGGTGCGATCATCGGGAATGGTGATGTTCCCGTTCTCGTCCAGGTAGTCGTCGAAAGTCTCGTCCATTCCTTCTCCTCCGAGGCGCACGCGGCAACGGCACGATCGCCGTTATTTACTGTGTGGCCCCGACTCGCTTTCGCCGCGGGTGCTCTCCATTCGAGAACCGACCCTGCGGGTTCTGGGTGCGGTCTGCGCGGTGACCGCTATCGGCTAGATGTTCTCAAACCAGAGACATGTTACAGAGACGAGCTTCTCACTCCTCCCGGAGCAAGGGAATCACCGGCGCGAATGCGTCCATCTGGGTGGGGAATATCCCCACATAGGACATACCGGTGAGTTGCCGCACACGGCGAATCTGGTCGGCGATCTCCTCGAACGTACCGATCGCCACATACGGCGAGCTCAAGATCTCCTCCACCGACAGCTTCACGTCGACCTCCAGGTCGGGATGCAGCCCGCGCTCTATGGCCGACAGCGCCATCTCGGCGGTCTTCTCCCGGTCGTCGGTGATGACGATGGCCGTGATCGCCCAGTTCAGCTCGATCTGCTCGAACCGGTCCCCCGCGGCCTCCTTGATCAGGTTCACCTTCTCGATGGTCTTCTCGAGCGTGATACCCGAGAGCAGACCCTTACCGTTCGAGGTGGTGACCGGAACGATGGAGATGATGTCGGCATGCTTCGCGGCGAGCTTCAGCATCCTGGGACCACCGCCGCCGGTGCACAGCGGCGGCCGCGGGCCCTGCCGCGGCCGTGGGGTCCCCTTGACGCCGTGCACCTGGTAGTACTTGCCCTCGAAGGTGCATTCCTGGCCGCGCAGCAGCGTATCGAGAATGGTCAGCGTCTCGTCGAGCTTGGCCAGCCGGATACCCGGGCGGTCGTAGTCCAGCCCGGCGGCCTCGAACTCGTCGGCCTTCCAGCCGGCCCCGATCCCCACCTCGAGGCGGCCCTTGGACAGCACATCGATGGTGGCCAGATCCTTGGCCAGCACCACCGGATGCCGAAACCCGTTGGCCAGCACCGACGTACCCAGCCGAATCCGGTCGGTGGCCTGGGTCAGCGCGCCGAGAGCGGCGATCGGACCGATCTGGTCACCGAGATGGTCGGGCACGACGAAGGTGTCGTAGCCGTACTCCTCGGCCTGCTGCGCCGTCTGGATGAACTTGCGGGCGCCGCCCTCCTGCTTGTTTCCCTCACCCGCGGCCGCGAAGCGGAACTTACGCAGCGGGGTGCCCAGCGCGCTCAACTCATCCACCGGTGCGGCGGCTTCTGTCATGAACTCATGCTCCTGGATATCGGAAGTCTGCGCATCCCGTGCCGGCGCAGGGCCCGGGACGCGCGATCACCAGCGCACTTTACAGCCTGCCAGGCAGCGGGGAACACGCTGACTGCGGTGAATTGTCACAAGACGGCCGCCGCGGCGCCGTCTCCGCCGGATCCGGAGATCACGAGTGCGGCGGAGACGGCGCGCTCTCGACCAGACCGATCGCCCAGTCGGCCGCCCACTGGGTGGCGGTTGTGCCGTTCGGGTCCACCACGAAGTTGTGGTAGAGGCTGTGCACCGGGTTGCCCACCGCCTGCGCGAGGGTCCCGATACTGCCGAAGATATTGGACGGACTCAGCGCGTTGCGGGGCGCGTCGCAGATCAGGTCACCGGGCGCGCAGATCGTGTACACGCGGTCGGCCAGATCACCGAATCCCTCTTTACGGACACCGGTCATGGTGATGCCGGGAACGGTCAGCCCGGCCAGAGCCACCTCCGCGCCGACCCCGGGCGGCGGGGTGCCCACCTGGATCGGCTGCCCGTCACCGGTCTCGCCGGACCGCCGCCCGTCGGCGATCAAGGTGACCCCGAGCACCCGGTCCGCGGGTACCGGACCGTTGCCCTTGCCGATCTGTTCGGCGATATCGCCCGCGATCACCGCACCCTGCGAGAACCCGGCAAGCACATAGGTGGTGAGCGGGCACTCCTGGTGACGTTGGGTCAGGAAATCGAAGGTCCGCCGGCTGCCCTCGGTGCGGCTGGCGTTGTAGGAGGCCTGACCGTCCGGTGGAATCGCGATCGGATTGGAGAACTGCGCGATGTAGGGGACGGTGTAGACGTCGACCCGGCCCTCCGGGAACTGGTTCCGGACCGGATTGCTCACATTGAGCATGAGCGAGGCCGGGTTGGCCGTCGGGTTGTACGGGTCGTCGGTGCTGTTGGACTCCCACGTACCCGGCACCGAGATCATCTGTACATCCGGGCAGCTCGCAGGCTGACTGGTCGGCTCCCCCGGCCCCGGTTCGGGGCCCGGGCCCGGCCCCGGCTCCCGCAGGCAGCCGGCCAGCAGATACCAGAGCAGGATCACGATGACGAGCCCGACGACTCCCACCGCGAGCAATGTCAGACAACCCTTCGGCCGGGACCGACGGGACCCGGTACGTCCTCTACTCATCGGCTATCACTGGCAGTAATGCGCTTTGGCGGTGCTGATGTAGATCTGACCCGCCTGCTCCACCGGCATCTTCGCGGGGTCGAACGACGGATCCGAACCCGCCATCGCGTTCACGAACGTCGCCATATCGGCATCCGAGGTCCCCGCGGCCACACCCTGGCAGACGTAGTTGCCGATACTGAGCGCGATATCCGGGGACGACGGAGTCACACCCTGCTTCGCCAGCTCGTCGACGAAGGTCTGCTCCTTGGCACCGAGGTTTCCGGTGTCGGTCTCCTGCGGCGGCACCGGGGCGGGACGCTCCGGCTCCTC
>NZ_BAGJ01000006.1 GCF_000308775.1 Nocardia testacea NBRC 100365 | reverse complement strand
CGGTGCACCCGCCCAGCGAACCGGTCAGTTCGAACAGATCGCCAGGTCGGTCCCGGCACGCCCGACCACCGAAGCGGCACGGGAATCACCCGGTCCCGCGGGCACCGGGGCAGACCCGGCGGTGACGGAGCGATCCGAACATCTGTCCCGGATGGTGCGACCGAGCGGATTCCCGCTGCCGGCCGCTCCCGGCCCGGTGCCCTCGCGCGCACCGGATCGCGAACGCAGCAGCCCGGACTATCTGCACGCGCCGAACGAACAGCTGACCGCCACCCCGCCCACCGTCCCGCCGGTCTTCGGTGAGTACACCGGGACCGAGGACCCGGACAGAACCCGGCCGGGTGGCGGGAACCGCTGATGGATTGGGCGTTCACGCCGGACGAGTTCGGTCATATCTGGCAGACCGAGACCGGGCTCGACCGGCGACCCCACCCCATAGACCTGGCTCCCCGCGCCACCGTCACCACCGAGAGCGCGCGGGCAGCGCTTGCGCTGGACTGCCGGTTTCCGCCCAACGGCGATGCCGATCTCACCGGTACGCTGCGCTTTCTCGCCCGCACCGATGTCACCAGGGTGACCGTTTTCGGCGACGAATTCGAGGGCGACCGGCGCCGCCCCGATCCGATTCTCGCGCTCGCCGTCGCCTTCGGGAACTGGGGCGCGGTGATCCGCGCGCATTCGGGGCAGGTGAGCGTCACGGCCTGTCACGCCCGGAATATCGGTAAGCATCTCGCCACCGCGCTCGGGCCGGCCGGACCCGGAACCCTTCCGGCCATGCGGGAACCACGGGAGGCCGTGCTCTGCCCGGACCCCGCCCGGCCGCAGCCGGGCCGGGCCGAACAGCTGCGCGAGATCCTGCACCGCCCCATCGACGCGCGGGGGTTCCTCACGGTGGCCGTGGCCCCGGAGGACCCGATGTCGCCGCCGCCGGTGCACCGCACCTGGCTGGATTTCACCGGCGACGGCCGCTACCTGCTGGCCGCGGGCAGCCATCTGGCGCTCACCCCGGTCGGCGAATCCGAGCTGGCCGCCGAACTCATCCGTCTGGCGCGGATACGCTGACCCGCCCCGGCGCCGAAGACGGTCGGTTACTTCTGTTTGGCGGCCGCCTTCATCTGCTTTTTGAAGGCGCGCACCTCCAGCAGGGTCTCCCCGTCGACGATATCGGCCGCCGACCGCCGCGAATCCGGCTCGGAGTAGTCCCCGGCAGCCGCTTCCCACCCGGCGGGGCGGACTCCCAACTGCTTACCGAGCAGCGCCAGGAAAATCCGGGCCTTCTGGTCGCCGTATCCGGGCAGCGCCTTCAACCGCTTCAGTACTTCTTTGCCGTCGGGGTCGCCGGCGGTCCAGATCGCGGCCACATCCCCGTCGTAGTGTTCGATCACGTAGCGGGCGAGGTCCTGGATCCGCCGGGCCATGGACCGGCCGTACCGGTGGATGGCGGGCGGCGTCGCGGCCAGCTCCTCGAACTCTGCCTGGTCCGCGGTGGCGATCGCGTGGATATCCAGTCCGCCCATCCGGTCGGCGATCTTCTTGGGGCCCCGGAAAGCGTGCTCCAGTGGGTACTGCTGGTCCAGGAGCATCCCGATCAGCAACGCCAGCGAACTCTCCGAGAGCAGCTCGTCGGCCTCGGGTTCCTGCGCCAGACACAACTTGGCCATGCCCTGCTCCTCACTCTGGACTACCAGCGATGATCCCACGGACGCCGCGCCGTTCTCCGCTAGGCTCGCCCCCATGCCAGACACGGCGACAAAGCCACCCACCACACTGGATGGACACGGACCCATGGACAGTTTCGGGTTACGCCCCGACCGTTTCGATGCCGCGGGCCAGGATCAACTGGTCGATATCCGCGATCTACAGGCCACCCTTCCGGGACTCACCCGGCTACGCGACTGGGCACACGAGGTCCTGGCGCTGCAACCGGGTGAGCACGCGGTCGATATCGGCTCCGGTACCGGATCGGAGGTGATCACCTTCGCCGACGCCGTGGGGCCCACCGGTTCGGCGGCGGGTGTGGAACCCGATCCGAATCTGCTCGCCGCGGCCGTCGCACGCGCCGCCGAGGCACGTTCGTCGGCCACCTTCCATTCCGGCGACGCCTACGGCATCCCCTTCGGCTCCGGCGCCTTCGACGCCGTGCTGTGCGAGCGCGTGTTCCAGCATCTGACCGCACCTGCCCGGGCCGCCCGCGAAATCGCCCGGGTTCTGCGCCCCGGTGGCCGGGCCGTGGTGATGGACGCCGACTGGGGGTCGGCCATCGTGCACCCCGGCGACCATCGCGTGGTCCGCGAGGTCGTCGACACTCTCATCTCGGCCACGACCAATCCCTACTCGGGCCGCAGGCTGGCGGGTCTGCTGACCGCGGCCGGTCTGGAGGTGGAGAGCACCGGCTCGCAGGCGCTGATCCAGGACCGTTCGGTCGGGGCCGGCGCGCTGGTCAGCCGGATCTCTGCCATGGCGGTGGCCCGGCGCGTGATCACCGAGTCCGAACGCGAGAAACTACTCGCCGATCTGGCCCGGGGCGCGGCGGCCGGTGATATCCACCTCTCGGTGACCATGTTCGCCGTGCACGTCCGCAAACCCTCCTGACCCCGGGCCTTCCGACTCCTACTTCAGCAGTTTCTCGGTCGCTGCCAGCAGCACGCAGGTCGCCAGGCCGTCCATGGCCTGCTCGAGCTCCGGCAGCGCCGGGAAGCTGGGGGCGATCCGGATGTTCTTGTCCTCGGCGTCCTTCTTGTACGGGAAGGCCGAACCCGCCGCGGTCAGGGCGATTCCGGCGTTCTTCGCCAGTTCGATCACCCGCGCCGCGGTGCCCTCGAGGACATCGAGGCTGATGAAGTAGCCGCCCTTCGGCTCGGTCCAGGACGCGACCTTCGAGGCGCCCAGCCGCTCCTCGAGGATTCGCAGGACGAGGGCGAACTTGGGGGCCAGGATGGCGCGATGCTTCTGCATATGCGCCCGTACGCCGGCGGCGTCGGTGAAGAAGCGCAGGTGGCGCAGCTGATTGATCTTGTCCGGGCCGATGCTCTTCTTTCCGGCGTGGCTCAGGTACCAGTTCAGGTTCTCCGTCGAGGCGCCGAAGAAGCTGACACCGGCGCCGGCGAAGGTGATCTTGGAGGTCGAGGCGAAAACCAGCGGCCGGTGCGGATTTCCGGCCGCCGCGGCCAGCGACAGCACATCCAGCACCGGTGCCGCGGTATCGGTCAGCGGGTGGACCGCGTAGGCGTTGTCCCAGAACAACCGGAAGTCCGGGGCCGCGGCGGGCATCGAAACGAGTTCGCGCGTCACCTCTTCGGAGAAGACGACACCGGTCGGGTTCGAATAGTTCGGCACCGCCCACAGGCCCTTGATCTGCGGATCGTCGGCCAGCAGTTCGGCGATGACCCGGGTGTCGGGCCCGTTGTGCCGCATCGGCACGGGGATCATCTCGAAGCCCAGCGATTCGGTGATCGCGAAATGCCGGTCGTAACCGGGGCTGGGACACAGGAATTTCACGGTGGGCTCATCGGCCCACCGCCGCGGCGAATCGGGGAGCCCGAACAGGGTCGCGAAGACGATGGTGTCGTGCATCAACTCCAGGCTCGCGTTGTTGCCCGCGATCAGATTGTCGACGCCGATACCGAGTAGCTCGCCGAAAATGGCCCGTAGCTCCGGAAGCCCGTGCAGGCCACCGTAATTGCGGCAGTCGGTACCGGTGCCGTCGCGGAAATCACCGTCGCCGGGCAGCGACAGCAGCGCCGAGGACAGGGCGAGTTGTTCCGGCGAGGGCTTACCCCGGGTCAGATCGAGGGTCAGCTGAGCAGCCTGCAGTGTCGCGTAGTTCGCGGACTGGAGTTCGTGCTCGGCGGCGAGTTCCTCAGGACTCATCAAACCGATCTGCGTTTGCCGGGGCATCGTGGACAGCCTTTCCAACTACCTGGTGCGGTGTGCTCGTGCGGACAGCCGTCGGTCGGGCCGCCCCGAGCCACGTTACCCGGGCCACCGCCGCCGCCGGGAGGTGTTGGGATTCTGCACCTACCGGCAGGACAGGGCCGGAGCCGGATGATCCGGAGAGAATTCGGCGTGAGCGCCGAGGTGCCATGCGCGGTCGGCCATCCATGGATCGGCGGTCGTCGAGCACCACGGTGGCGTGGGCCCATCCAGGTCTTTCGTGCGTGTTCGCACCGCCCTCTGCCGATGGTCGGACCCTGCGGGTCGGCTCGCCCTGGTTTCGAAGCGAGTGAGCGCGTGGTCGGCCTCCGGAAGCCGGGGACCATCCAGCGCTCGGAGCGGTGTCGGGCCCGCCGGGCCGGTCGAGGCACACAACCCGAAATAAGGGGACCCCGCGCACCCGGCAGAGCCCGTTGACCCTTGCTGCCTTCCGGCCCTGGGGGAGTTCACAGGATGCGCGCCGCGCGGGATCCGTCGGCCAGTGTAGCGGCTACCCGCGACAGCGCGCCGCAGGGGGCGCAACCGCGCGCACCGGGCCGGGTACGAGCAGGCCCCGTGCTCGCTACCATTCTCCTGAGTCGGCGGGGGATCTTCCCTCACCACACGAGGGGATGGCGAGGATGACCAAGGAGAATCCGCCGGAGCACGAACGCGCGGAGCAGACGAAGTGGTGGGAGACACCGGGTGGTGGGGCCGGTGAACCGGGACCGGGCAACGCACCGGGCGCGGATGCGACGATGGTGAACCCGAACGCCGCCGCACAGTTCCCCAGCGATCAGAATCCGCACGCGGCGCCACCGTACTCGAGCGGGCAACAGCAGTACCCGAGCGGGCAACAGCCTTACTCGAGCGGACAACAGCCGTACTCGAGCGGACAACAGCCGTACTCGAGTGGACAACAGCCGTACTCGAGTGGCCAGCAGCAGCAATATTCCGGCAGCCCGCAGCATCCGAGTGGACAGCAGCAGTTCGCGGGCGGGCAACAGCAGTATCCGAGCGGTTCGAGCGGTCAGCAGTATGCCGGTGGGCAGCCGCAGTATCCCGCCCCCGGCCCCGGGTGGCAGTCCGGTCCGTCGGCGTTCGGAAGCCCCACCGGATACGGAGCCGCGGCGGCCGCCCGTTCGCGGTCGAAGAACAACACCGCCCTGATCGTGGTCGGTGTGGTGCTGTTCGTGATCCTGCTGATCTGCGGGGTCGGGGGTATCGCCCTGGTGAACTCCGACTCGGGGTCCGAGGGGACCGACGGTGACTACGGCATGGAGAACGTCACCAACGCCTGTGACCTCGTCGACGCCTCCGTGCTCGACCAGTGGGCCGCCAACCGCGACGAGACCACCCATCAGGAGGACGCCCCGGCCAGCTATGGCGGCGGCTCGCTGAACTGCCAGGTCAGCAATGAGGGCACCGACTCCAACAGCGCCCGGCTCGCCCTCGACGTCACGTTCGACAGCGAATACGGCTCGTACGGCTACGACGACTGGAAGGAGTCCGATACCGCCACCACCGGCACGGATTACTCCTCCGGGGCGGTGACCGGGCTGGGCGAGGACGCCTACTACTCGGCTCAGATCAACGACTACTCGTCGTTCCAGACCCTGGACTACACGGTCGCCGCGAAGGACAGCAATGTCTCGGTCAAGGTCAACATCTACATCACCTACGACGGTGTGGTGGATCGGTCGACCGTGGACCGGATCTGCACCGACCAGGTCCGCAAAGTGCTCGACGAGCTGCGCAACTAAACGCGAATCCGCCGGTAGCGAGGCTGCTACCGGCGGATTCGGTGGCGGAGGATGCGGGATTCGAACCCGCGAGGGCTGTTAACCCAACCCGCGTTCCAGGCGAGCGCCATAGGCCACTAGGCGAATCCTCCGCCGAGCAGCATACCTGCCACCCCGTCGCATCGTGAAAACGCCCGCTCATACCCGGTCCGGGCCACCACGCGCGAACCGGTCTCATAGCACGAATCCTGTTACCCGGCAAGATATCCAGTAGTTTGCCGCGCTCAGCACCCAATTGTGACGGCCGTCGCGCCCGCTCGCGTCGACGGTGCCATGATGGGCGCCGTGGATCCCCAGGTGATCGAAGTCGTTCAGAGTTCCCCGGCTTGGTGGCAGTCGTGGCTGCCGCTGCTCGGTTCGCTCGTCCTCGGCGGCGTGGCGGTGATCGCGGTACTGGTCAACAACCGGACGAACCGGGATGCGATCGCCGCCGCCGACGAGCGCGCCCAGCGCACCCTGGCCGCTGCCGCCCAGCAACAGAACGACAGCGCCAAACGCCAGGTCGACACGACTCGGCTGCAGCTCGACGCCGCTCATCACCAGGTCGAGTCCGCGCACGCGGTGGCGCTCGGACAGGCCGGTGAGAATTGGCGCCGCGGCACCGTGGTCGCCGCGATAGCCGATACGTTGAGCATGTCCGGTCGGCTCTGCCAGGCGCTGCGGCGGGACGAGGAGTGGACCGACGAGCTCATCGGCGATCTGATCCATGATCTGGAGGACGGCTCGGAACGCGCGAATGTGCTGCGGCTGGTCGGCTCGGACCAGCACTACAAGCAGTGGCGCCGGCTGGCCGATACCCTCTCCGACGCGCTGCTGGCCGCGCTCACCCTTCAGCGCAAGAAACTCCAGGACGCCCCCGCCGAGGAGATCCGCGCGGCACGCGACCACAAGAACCAGTTGCTCGGCGAGGTCCGGGCGGCCGAGCGCGAGCTCATCGGCGCCACCCGCGAAGAACTGGATATCGAACCGAACTGAGCGCTCGGCCCCTCAACCCGCGCGACCCACGTCCCGCACGGCCGCCCGCAGGAGTTCGGCGTAGCTGTCGAGGTCCGGCACGACCACCGGATCGGCGTGCAGCGAGAGGGTGACGGTGTCGCCCATGCCGTGAATACCGTGCGTGAGATGCATCACCGTGCCGAGCGCGGGGAAACCGGCGGTGAAGCGGACCGGGGCCGCACCCAAACGCAGATCGGCCGGGCCGCGGTCGACGCTGGAGACGACAGTGTGGCCGGTGATCCACTCCGGCACGATATCGATCGGATAGTTCCGCACATCGCGCCGTAGCAGCAGCGGCGGTAGTACCGCGGTCACCGCGTCCTGTGCGTCGAGCAGCGGATGGACGGCCCGTTCCCGCCGGGCGGCCAGGTCCGCGGCGATCGCCGCGGCACGCCGCCGCGGCTCCTCCTCGCCGATCGCCAGGTCCACGCCGAGGCTGCGGTAGTTGTTGCGGACCCCGGGCCGGGGCGGTGTCGCCATCGGCACCTGAGCGCCCAGGGCAGTGACCGCCGCACCACGCTCACGCAGATACCGCTGGAGCGCAAGCGATATGGCCGTCAGGCCCACCACGGTGACGCTGCGGCCCGGCAGCCGCATATCCGCCGCCCGGCAGACCAGCATCCGCACCGTATGGCCGGTGACCTCGCCCGGCACATTGAGCGCTCCCGGCGGATAGCCGGGTGCGGCCGGCGGCACACGCCCGCCCGCGGTGAGTTCCGCGAGCTCGGTCCGGGCCCGGCCGGCAGCGAGTCCGCGCCGCAGCGTCCGTGCGATATCCAGCGGCAGGGCCAGCCCCGCACGCCCCGCACGCGCCGCGATCCGGGAACGCGGCAGGGGGCGCGGGCCGGGCGTGGCGGCGGGACGGGGTTCGTCGGTGAACAGGGCACGGGCGATCCGCGACGCGCCTCGGCCGTCGACCAGGGCGTGCGATATCTGCAGCACCACCACGGTCACCGCCGGATCCGGCGCCGGGCTCTCACGGATACCGCGAAAGATGTGCAGCCGCCAGGGGTGTTCGGCGGCATCGACTCCGGTCTCCAGTAGCCGCCCCAGGGACGCGAGCAGGTCGGACCAATGCGGCCGGTCGAGCCGGTGCGTCACGAGCTGGGCCGGATCGGGTTCGGCGGGAACCCACACGGGGTAGGACAGGCCGGTGGGGTCCGGCTGCAGCCTCACCCGCAGTTCGGGGATCGCGGCGGATCGCCGCGCGATCGCATCGCGCAATCGCGCGTTCTCCCAGGTGGATTCGGCAAAACAGTAGAGGAGGAACTGGTCGTTGCGAGTGCGCCGGGACAGCCAGTACATGGTCGCGTCCGGGGGTGCCAGCGGGATCACCGGCCGACCTTAATGGATGCCGCCGAGCCGGACCCATCCGCGGTCCGCGCACGCAAAGGCCCCGGGCCCATCGGGTCCGGGGCCGTTCTGCCTGATATCGGAAAAACCGTCAGGCGCCGCGGAAGTCCGCTGCCGATACTCCGGACAGGAATTCGGCCCACTCGCCCGGCGCGAAGGCCAGCACCGGCCCGCTGCCGTGATCCTTCGTATCACGGACCGCCACGTTGCCGTCTACGAGAAATGCCACCTCCACGCAGTTCCCGTCCGGGCCGCTGTATGTACTCTTCCGCCACACAGCACCCGTCATATCCACCTTCACGGCACTGCACTCCTTCGCTGCGTCGATAATGATATTCGATTCCTGCATAGTTCCTGACTAGCTGGTATCCGGCGGATACCGCCGAATACACGGATGCACGCGCAGATAGCGAGTAAATATCCGGTTTGCCAGTATCGGACCCGCACTTCCGCGAACACACCTGACGCGGTGACCAAAACCCCATGTGAGGGCGCCCCGCACCTCGAACACTAGCAGGTTCACACCGGGTTTGCCGCTCTCTTGCCAACTGGGCCAATACGTTTGGCAACACTGCTAAGATGCCGTATTGCTGCGTAATTGCAGACTTATAAGGATGACTTTGCTTCAAAATAAACGGGAGGCAGCCCACTAATAGCCGAAAGTGATTGTTATGTGATCCGGCGATTATCATTTGTCAATACCCCTACCGCATCGGCCATCGAGCCCCGGCGGGATGATGGCGGCATGCCCGAACGCGATCGAGACGAACAGGGACGAGCCACCAACGCCCGCCCCCGCGACCGACTGGGGCGCCCGCTACCGCCGGGAAGTCCCGGCGTCCCGCGGATACCCGACGATCTGGACCTCGCGCCCGCCGAAGCCCTCGACTACGCCCAGCACCTGCTGGATCAGGGATTGGCCTTCAATGCGCACGAAGTACTGGAATCGGTCTGGAAGAACGGCCCGGACGCGGAACGCATGCTGTGGCAGGGCCTCGCGCAGTACGCGGTCGGCCTCACCCATATCCAGCGGGGGAATGCCAAAGGCGCGCGTACGCTGCTCGAACGCGCTGTCGGACGGCTCCGCGCCTTCGATCCGGCCGGCGCCGGGTACCCGGCGGGAGAACTCCCCTACGACCTCGACGGCCCGGGCCTCATCGCCCACGCCGAAGCCCTGCTGATCGAGCTCGCGGCCACTCCGGAAAGCGACGGCGCCACCGTGGAACACGAGCGTCCGGCGGCACCGGACGGCGACCGGTCCGACCTGATGCCCCGGCTGCGCCGAGGCCTGCCATGACCTCGATTACATCCACCACACCCGCGGGCCGGTACGCGCCCAGTCCGTCGGGGGATCTGCATCTGGGCAACCTGCGCACCGCCCTGCTGGCCTGGCTCTTCGCCCGCGGCACCGGCCGCGGGTTCGTGCTACGGGTCGACGATCTGGACCGGGTACGGCCCGGCGCCGAGGAACGCCAGCTCGCCGACCTGCGGGCCATCGGCATCGATTGGGATGGTCCGGTGACCCACCAGTCCGACCGTCTCGACCACTACGCCGCCGCCGTGGACCGGCTCACCTCCGCCGGACTGACCTACGAATGCTTCTGCACCCGAAGGGAAATCCAGCAGGCCGCCACCGCACCCCACGGGCCGCTCGGCGCCTACCCCGGCACCTGCCGTGACCTCTCCCCCGCCGAACGCGCGCAGCGTCGCGCGGACGGTCGCCCCGCCGCGTTGCGGCTGCGTTCGGCCCGTAGGGAATTCGAGATCACCGATCGCCTGCACGGCCGGTACCGGGGCCCGGTGGACGATCTGGTGCTGCGGCGCGGTGACGGAATACCGGCCTACAACCTCACCGTCGTGGTCGACGATGCCGAGCACGGCGTGGACCAGGTGGTGCGCGGTGACGATCTGCTCCCGTCCACACCACGGCAGGCCTATCTCGCCACGCTGCTCGAACTGCCGGTACCCGAGTACGCGCATGTGCCGCTGGTGCTCAACACCGAGGGCAAGCGGCTGGCCAAACGCGACGGTGCGGTCACCCTGGCCGATCGGCTCGCGCGCGGGGAAACCGTCGAGCGAGTGGTGGGCATGCTGGCCGGCTCCCTCGGCCTGACGGGCAACAGCGCGGCCGAACTGCTCCCCGGTTTCGACCCGGGCCGGCTCCCCCGCGACCCCTGGGTGCTCGACCCCGACAGCTTGGTGGTCGCGGGCCGCTGTCCGTAACCTGGCCTGCGACCAGGTCTTCGGATTTCGAGTTCAGGCAGGCGAGATGACCAGTGGCGGGTACGACCCCAGCAACCACCCCCAGGCCGGGCAGCCCTACGGGCAACCCCCGCAGTACCCGCAGCCCGGGCAGTACGCTCCCCAGCCGGGCCGGTATGCGCCACAACCGGACCCCTACGCTCCCCATCCGCCGCACTACAACCCGCCACCCGGACAGCCACAGCCCTACGGTCAGCAGGCCCCACCCGCTCCGCCGGCCCAGCCCGCTCCCCGCTACGAGCAGACGGTATTTCCCGAAGCACAGTACGGCGGACAGCAGTACGGGCACCACCAGCCCGCGTTCGGCGTTCCCGGCAACCTGTGGCCGCGGTTCGCGGCCCGCCTGATCGACAATCTCATCATCGCGCTACCGCTGGCCCTGCTGCTGAACTTCGTTCTCATGCCGAACCTGACCGGTTTCACCGGACCGGCGGTCAGCTACGCGATCATCTTCGCGGTCACCCTCGTGTACTACGTGCTCATGGAGTGGAAGACCGGCGCCACCCTGGGCAAGAAGATCCTGGGACTCAAAGTCGTCGCGCCGGACGGGGCGCCCACCGTCCCGCCGCTGCTCTCGCTGAAACGCAATATCTTCCTGGCGGTGCTGATCGTGCCCTGTGTGGGTTGGGTGGCCGGGGCCGCGCTCATGCTCTACACGGCCGCCACCCTCGACAAGGACCCCAACCGCCGGGGCTGGAACGACAAATTCGCGGGCGGTACCCAGGTCGTCGCGGCCTGAGTACCCGCCGGGTCACGCGCCGGCGGCGCTCGCGACGATCATCACCACGAACCAGATGAGGCCCAGGGCGATCAGGCCGACCCCGATCCAGATGCCGGCGAGCGCCATTCCGCGTCCTTCCTGGCCGCTGTCGCGGATCTGGTTGAGCGAGATCACACCGAGGATGATCCCGACGATCGACGTGGCACCGCAGGTCGCGAACCCGGCCAGCGAGGTGACGAGCGAGGCGATCGCCAGGCCGTTGGTACCGCGGGTGGCCGGATAACCGTAGGGCTGGTAGCCCGCCGGATAGGCGGCCCCCGCCGCGCCGTAGGGCGAATAGGGCGGCGTCCCGGGGTAGGGGGCCGCGGGCGGCGGGGTCGCGTACGACGGTTGTCCGGGCGGCGGTGTGGGGGCCGCGGCCGGGGTGGACGGGTACTGCGGTGCCGACGGATAACTGGAAGGTCCGGACGGATGCTGCCCGGCTGCCGGGTCCGACGAGACGCCCGACCCCCCGTACTGCTTCCACCACTCGTCGGATTCACCGGGGTTCGTCATGACTACAGCCTATTCGAGAGTTTGATTGGATGGTCGGGTGGAAGATTCGAACAAAACCCCCTTACCCGACAAGTCTGGGCACCCCGCGCCCGCACATGCGGCCCACGCACAGGTGGCGCGGGGGTACTACACACCGATCGTCGTACTGTTCACCGCAACACTCATCATCTCCAATATCTGCGCGACCAAGGGGGTGCAGTTCTTCTCCGGCAGTTCGCTGACCCTCGGACCTCTGGAGATCCTGCCGATCACCACCGATGCCGCGTTCTTCCTGTTCCCCCTCGCCTACATCCTCGGTGACGTGCTCAGCGAGGTCTACGGATTCCGCGCCACCCGGCACGCCGTCTTCTATGGTTTCGCCGCGCTGCTGCTGACTGTTATCTGCTTCGCCGTGGCGATCCAACTCCCCGCCGCGGTGTTCTACGAGAACCAGGATGCGTTCCGTAGCGTCATCGGCACCACCCCGCAACTGGTTGCGGCCGGTCTGGCCGGTTATGTGGTCGGTCAGCTGCTCAACTCCGCGACACTGGTACTGATCAAGGAACGGACCCGGGAGAAACATCTGTGGGCGCGGCTGATCGGCTCGACGGTGGTCGGCGAACTCGCCGATACGCTGATCTTCTGTTCGATCGCCGCCACGGCCATCGGTATCGACAGCTGGGGGCAGTTCGTCAACTACGTGATCATCGGGTTCCTGTGGAAAACCCTCTGCGAGGTGCTGGTACTGCCGGTGACCTATCAGGTGATCGCACTACTGAAGAAACACGAACCGACCTACGCCCCGAGCGACACCGCCCCGCTACGCTCCTGACCCGGACCTGTTGTGCCCGGCCATCGCACCGGGCACAACACACTCCGGTCCGCACTCGGCGACCACCCTCCGGCACGCCCCGCACCCACCCTTCGCCTACTCCGGATGGTCGGCATCCGTGGTCGGAGCCCGCCCCGACCCCGGACCGACGGAGCGTGTGCAGTCGGCCGTCCAGAGATCGGCGACCATTGAGCACAGACAGTGACGTGAACCTGCCCAGGCCGATCGAAGCGCACGACCGCATGCACCTTCTGCCTATTCCGGATGGTCTACCTCAGTGGTCGGGGCCCGCCCCCGATTCTGGAGCGACAGAGCGAAGGAGCGCAGCGACCGAGCGCGTGCAGTCGGTCCAGAGAGCGGCACTGACAATGGTTGTGAACCTCCCCAGGCCGGTCCAGGCGCACGACAACCTCCACCTTCCGTCTATTCCGGATGGTCCACCCCCATGGTCGGGGCCCGCCCCCGATTCTGGACCGACGGAGCGAGGGAGCGCAGCGACCGAGCGGAGGAGGGAAGAATCGGGGTCACAGGGCCCCGACCCGCGCGCCGGAGGCGCGCAAATATTACGGTGCGGTGATGCGGCCCTGCCAGCGGCCGAGTGCTTCGGCGCGGTACTCGTCGAAGTAGCCGCCGTCGATACTGGCCCGGATACGGTCCACGAGGCGGATGGTGAAGCGTTCGTTGTGGATCGTGCACAGCGTGGAGGCCAGCATTTCCTTGGCCTTGAACAGGTGGTGGATATAGGCGCGGGTGTAATTCGCGCAGGTGTAGCAGTCGCAGGTCTCGTCGATGGGGGTGAAATCCCGTTTGAAGCGGAGCGTGTCGATATTGAACCGGCCCGCTTCCACATAGATCCCGCCGTTGCGGCCCACCCGGGACGGGTTCACACAGTCGAAGGTGTCCGCTCCGGCCTCGATGGCGGCGAACATATCCTCCGGTTCGCTGATCCCCAGCATATGGCGGGGCTTGTCCTCGGGTAGTTCGTCGCAGCACCAGCCGACGATGGTGCCGAGATTGTGCTTCTCCAGCGCTCCGCCGATCCCGTATCCGTCGAAACCGGTTCCCGCGGCGCCGCGGATCTCGGCCAGTTCCCGGGAAGCCTTGCGCCGCAGGTCTTCGTACTGCGCCCCCTGCACGACCGCGAACAGTGCCTGATAGGGCCGGTGTGTGCGCTCGGCGGTGAGCCGCTCGTGTTCATCGATGCACCGTTGCGCCCAGTCGTGCGTGCGCCGCACGGATTTCTCCTGATACCCGCGGGTGTTCATCAAGGTGGTGAGCTCGTCGAAGGCGAACATGATGTCCGCACCCAACTGATGCTGGATCCCCATCGACACTTCGGGGGTGAAACGGTGCTTCGACCCGTTCAGATGCGACCGGAAGGTCACTCCGTCGTCGTCCACGGTCGCCAGGCGTTCCTTGCCCTTGGCGATGACGTCGTCGCTGCGCACATCGACGGTCTCCATGGCCAAAACCTTCTTGAACCCCACCCCCAGCGACATCACTTGGAAACCGCCGCTGTCGGTGAAGGTGGGGCCCGGCCAATTCATGAAGGCGCCCAGGCCGCCGGCCGCGTCGACGATATCCGGGCCGGGCTGCAGGTACAGGTGGTAGGCGTTGGCCAGGAGTGCCTGCGCCCCGAGCTCCTTCATCGCCTCCGGCAGGACCGCCTTCACGGTCGCCTTGGTGCCGACCGGTACGAATGCCGGGGTCGCGACGGTGCCGTGCGGGGTACGCAGCACCCCGGTGCGGCCGTGCCGCCCCTCGAGGCGGGTACCGACACTGAACGAGAATCCGACGCCATCCGACACGGCCGACATCCTCTCAGGCAGTACCCGACGGACATGAGCGAGGGCCCTGCGTGGTCACGCTGCGCTACCTCCTCCGGCCCCGACCCGGCCTCACGCCGGGGTCAGGCCTCGACCGCGGCCGCCGCGAACTGGGCGTTGTAGAGCCGGTAGTACGCCCCCTGCCTCGCCAGCAGATCGTCGTGCGCCCCGGTCTCCACGATCCGGCCCGCCTCCATCACCACGATCAGGTCGGCGTCGCGGATGGTGGACAGGCGGTGCGCGATCACGAAGCTGGTCCGGTCGCGCCGCAGTTCCGCGGTGGCCTGCTGCACCAGCAGTTCGGTCCGCGTATCGACCGAACTCGTGGCTTCGTCCAGCACCAGGATGGCCGGTTTGGACAGGAAGGCCCGCGCGATGGTGATGAGCTGTTTCTCACCGGCGCTCACACCCGTGCCCTCTTCGTCGATGACGGTGTCGTACCCGTCCGGCAGGGCGTGCACGAACCGGTCCACGTAGGCCGCGCGGGCGGCGGCGAGGATTTCGTCGTCGCTCGCGGTGGGATCGCCGTAGGCGATGTTCTCCCGGATGGTCCCCTTGAACAGCCAGGTGTCCTGCAGCACCATCCCGATCCGGGAGCGCAACTGCTCCCGGCTCAGCGCGGTGATATCGACGCCGTCGATGGTGATCACGCCGGAGTCGAGTTCGTAGAACCGCAGCAGCAGGTTGACCAGCGTGGTCTTGCCCGCGCCGGTGGGGCCGACAATCGCGACCACATGCCCCGGTTCGGCGACCAGCGAGAGGTCCTCGATGATCGGAGTGTCCGGTTGGTAGCGGAAGGAGACATCGTCGAATTCCACCCGGCCGCGCTCGGGCGGACGGGCGACCTTCTCGACCGGGTCCGGGCTCTGTTCTGGGGCGTCGAGGATCTCGAAGATCCGCTCCGCCGAGGCCACCCCCGATTGCAGCAGGTTGGCCATGGCGCCGATCTGGGTGAGCGGCTGGCTGAACTGGCGCGAGTACTGGATGAACGCCTGCACCTCGCCCAGCGACAGCTGACCCGAGGCGACCCGCAGCCCGCCGATCAGCGCGACCAGCACGTAGTTGATGTTCCCGAGGAACATCGACGAGGGCATGATCAGGCCGGAGATGAACTGCGCCCGGAAACTGGACTTGAAGAGGTGGTCGTTGCGCTCGTCGAACTCGGCGCCGACCTGCTTGCTGCGGCCGAACGCGGTGACCACCTCGTGCCCGGTGTAGGCCTCTTCCACCTGGGCGTTCACCAGGCCGGTGTATTTCCACTGGTCCACGAAATGCGGTTTGGAGCGTTTGGCGATCTGGGCGGTCACCACGACCACCGCGGGCACGGTCAGCAGGGCGACCAGTGCCAGCAGCCACGAGATCCAGAACATCATCCCGAGAATGCCGATCACCGTGAGCAGTGAGGTCAGCAGCTGGCTCATGGTCTGCTGCAGGCTCTGCGAGACATTGTCCACATCGTTGGTTACCCGGCTGAGCACATCGCCGCGGGGCGCGGAGTCGAAGTAACTCAGCGGCAGCCGGTGGATCTTGTCCTCGACATCGGAGCGCAGCCGTTTGATGACGCGGTTGATCGCGTCGTTGAGCAGGAAGGCCTGCAGCCAGCCGAACACCGCGGCGCCGAGGTAGAGCGCGAGCACGAGCGTCAGCACCCGCCCGACCGCGTCGAAGTCGATGCCGACACCGGGGACGACGTCCATCCCCGACAGCATGTCGGCCATGGTGTCCTGGCCCTGGGCCCGCAGTCCGGCGATGGCCTGCTCTTTGCTCACCCCCGCGGGCAACTGCCGGCCGACGACGCCGTCGAAGATCAGGTTGGTGGCCTTGCCGAGCAGGTACGGCCCGGCGATGTTCAGCACCACCGAGACGATGCCCAGCCCGATTATCACGCCCACCCGCACCCGCTCGGGGGCGAGCCGCCGGACCAGCCGTTTCAGCGAGGGTTTGAACGATTTCGGTTTGGCGTCCGGTGCTCCCGCCGGCATCCCCGGCCTCATCGGGCTTCCTCCACACTCAGCTGGGATTCGACGATCTCGCGGTACTCCGCGCAATCGCGCAGCAGTTCCTCGTGCGTCCCGACCCCCGCCATCTCACCGTCCTCGAGTACGACGATCCGGTCGGCGTCACGAATGGTGGCGATCCGCTGGGCCACGATGATCACCGCGGCGTCCTCGGTCGCCGGGCGCAGGGCCGCGCGCAGCCGCGCGTCGGTGGCCACATCGAGCGCGGAGAACGAATCGTCGAACAGATACACCCGGGGCCGGCGCACCAGCGCCCGGGCGATGGCCAGCCGCTGCCGCTGCCCGCCCGAGACCGTCGTCCCGCCCTGCGCGATCGGTGTCTCCAGGCCCTTGGGCATGGCCCGGACGAAGTCGGCTGCCTGGGCGATCTCCAGGCAGCGCCACAGTTCCTCGTCGGTGGCATCCGGATCGCCGTAGCGCAGATTGCTCGCCACCGTCCCCGAGAACAGGTACGCCTTCTGCGGGACCAGTCCGATCCGCGACCGCAGTTCGGCCAGGTCGAGGTCACGCACATCGGTGCCGCCGACCTCCACCGAGCCCTCGGTGACGTCCATGAGGCGCGGGATCAGATTGAGCAGGGTGGTCTTACCGGAGCCGGTGGAGCCGACGATGGCCGTGGTCTCCCCGGGCCGCACCTCGAAATCGATCCGGCACAGCACCGGTTTGTCGGCTCCGGGGAAGCTGAACCCGGCATCGCGCACCCGCACCTCGGCGGGATCACCCCGGAAGGGTTTCGGCAGGTCCGGCGAGCGCACCGAGGAGGGGGTGTCGAGAACCTCGGAGATCCGGTCGGCCGAGACGGCCGCGCGCGGGGCCATCATGGCCAGGAAGGACGCCATCATGACGGCCATCAGGATCTGCATGATGTAGGAGAGCAGCGCGGTCAGCGAGCCGATCTGCATCTCACCCGCGTCGATGGCCTTTCCGCCGAACCAGATCACCGCCACCGAGGTGACATTGCTGATCAGCATGACCGTCGGGAACATGAGCGCCATCAACCGGCCCACCCGCAGCGAGATATCGGTGAGGTCGGTATTGGCCACCCCGAACCGCCAGGTCTCGAGCGGCTCCCGGACGAAGGCGCGGACCACACGGATACCGGTGATCTGCTCGCGCAGCACCCGGTTGACCTGGTCGAGCCGGGCCTGCATCTGCCGGAACGCCGGCACCATGCGGGCGATGATGAATCCCATGCTCAGGGCCAGGGCCGGCACCGCGATCAGCAGCAGCCAGGACAACCCGAAGTCCTCGCGCAGCGCCATGACGATGCCGCCGATGCACATGATGGGCGCCATCACCGCCACGGTGGCGGCCATGACGATGAGCAACTGGACCTGCTGGACATCGTTGGTGTTGCGAGTGATCAGCGAGGGGGCACCGTACATGCCGACCTCCCGGGCCGAGAAGGAGCCGACCCGGTGCAGCAGGGCGCCGCGCAGATCGCGGCCCGCGCTCATCGCCGCCTGCGCGGCCAGGAAGACCGAGGACGCGGAGGCGATGATCTGCACCCCGGAGACCAGCAGCATCCGCAGCCCGGCCGTCCAGATGTAGCCGATATCGCCCTTGGTGACCCCCTCGTCGATGAGGTCGGCGTTCAAGCTCGGCAGGTACAGCATCGCGATCACCGAGATCAGCTGTAGTACCACGATCCCGGTCAACTGTTTCCGGTACGGGCCCAGGAAACCACGGAGCAGTCGGATCAACATGATGACCGAACGCTACCGTCTGCCCCGGTGGGGCGCCCTGTGATTTCCGGCGGGTCGGTGCGGTGCGGCTCCCGGCGGACCCAGGCGCCCGGGTCGGCGGTGAGCGTGCCGATGAACTCCGGCAGACCGTTCGCGGCGATATCTGCCAGGCTCACGTTCTCCAGCACCGCGCGCAGGTTCACCCGCAGCGCGATCCACACCTGCCGCAGCGGTTCGGCCACGCCCGCGTACTGCACTTCCTCGGGCCGCAGGCCGCGCACGGAGGCGAGCGGGCCTTCGAGGGCACGGATGACATCGGCGATGGAGATATCGGCGGGCGGGCGGGCCAGCCGATAACCCCCGTCGGGGCCGCGGCGGCTGGTCACCAGCCCGGCCCGGCGCAATTCGGCCAGCACGCTCTCGAGCACTTTGGGTGGTATGCGCTGAGCCGCCGCGATGGACTCCGCCTTCACCGCGACAGCCTGATCGGATGCCGTGATCTCGAGCAGGGTCCGCACGGCATGATCCACCTTGGCGGTGATGTGCACGACTGACCTGACCTTTCGCTGTGCCGGGGCACGATGACGCGACAAACCTAGTCGGCGCCGGGTTGCAGTACCGCGAGCGCCGCTTCCAGCAGCGTCGCCTCCACCACATCATCTCCCGTGTCCTGCACGATCTCGTTCGAAATCAGCGCAACGGCCAGGATTTCCATGGCGGCGCTTGCCCGCAGCAGCCGGACCGCGGTGGGCTGGGGACCGGCGAGCCAGTTCCGTAACGCCTTGTTGGCGTCCACGATCACCGGATACTGGTCGGCCAGCGCGTTGACGATGGGAACGGCGTTGCGCAGCATCATCTCGCCCGCGTCGCGGTGCCGGATCATGGTGCGGATATAGGACTGCAGGACAGTCCTGCGGGCCTCGACGTCCGGAGGCATCCGCTCGACTTCCTCGGCGAGTGCGCGTAGATCGTCGAGAAGGGGGTTGACGATCGCCACGAGCAAATCGAGCTTCGACGCGTAGTGATAGTAGAGCGACGGCTTTGTGATTCCGACCGCATCCGCGACTTCACGCAGGCTCGTCTCTTCGTAACCCTTGGCCACGAACAGCCGCACGGCGGCGTCCAGGATGGCCCGCTTGGTATCTCGACCTGCGGTAACGTGGTCTCCAGTTCTGCGATTCGCCATGCTCGGCCCCTTCTAGTTCTCCCGGTGGCATGTCCGGTCGGCACCGGAAGTCGAGCTTGTTCCTCCGCTTAACCTGCCGGTAGCCTACCTACCGTACGGTAGATACATCTGGCGTCCACCGTGTAGGCGGATCCATCGGCTCCGGGCACGCGAAAGCGTCCGGCCCGCGCAGCCCGGTCCGCGATAGCGACGTCGGCCGTCAGCTCGTCACAGCGCATATGACCAAACCGTCCCGGCCTCGCTAGGAGAAATCCCTCGTGTCCGTATTCCTGTACAGATGGGGAAAGTTCGCTTTCCGCCGGAAATGGATAGTGCTGCCCGTCTGGGCACTGATCCTGGTACTGCTCGGTGGGGCGGCGGCCTCGCTGTCCAAACCGTTCCAGGACAGCTTCGAGATGCCGGGACTACCGTCGGAGAAGGCCACCGGCATCCTCGAGGAACATATGCCCCAGATGGCGAAGATGTTCAGCATCGACGCCATCAACGGCACCTATGTGATCGCGGCCCAGAACGGCAAGCTCACCGACGAGCCGAATATGACCGCACTCGACGCGCTGGTCCAGCGGCTGAACGAGCTCGACATCGTCGATCACACCGAGCAGGCCGTCAACCCGGTTCTCGCCACCTCGATGATGCCCGCCAGCCAGGAAGCCGCCAAGGAACAGGCGCAGGCCGCGGCCGAACTCGCGCCCGGCCAGACCCCGCCGCTGCCGGAGCCGAACTGCCTCGACGGCCGGGGGTCCCCGGAGTTCAAGGGTCTGTGCGGCGGCGCTCCGCTGAACGTGCTCAACGAGAGCAACCCGGAAACCGTCGCCGTGCTCGACGTGAAATTCACGATGCCGACCTTCTCCGATATCACCGAGGAGAACCGGCAGGCCGCGGAGGCCATCGCCCAGGAGGGCCGCAACGCCGGCCTCACCGTGGAACTCACCGGGGCCATCGCCCAGACCCAGGCCGAATCCGGCCAGGCCGAGATGATCGGTATCGGGGTCGCGCTGATCGTCATGATCATCGCCTTCGGCGCCATCGTGGCGGCGTTCGTCCCGATCGTCACCGGCATCGTCGGTGTCGCCTGCGCGGGCGCGCTCATCCTCACCGGCACCTCGCTGACCGAGGTCCCGACATTCACCCCGATCCTGGCCTCCATGATCGGCCTGGCGCTGTCCATCGACTACGCGCTGTTCATCGTCTCCCGGTACAAACACGAGCTGGTGGTCCAGGACTCACCCGAGGAAGCCGCGGGTGTCGCGGTCGGCACCGCCGGTTCTGCCGTGGTGTTCGCCGGGCTCACCGTGGTGATCGCGCTGCTCGGGCTGTCTGTGGTGGGGATCGGCTTCCTCACCATGATGGGTATCGGCGGGGCCATCGCCGCCGGGTTCGCGGTCCTGGCCGCCATCACCCTGATGCCCGCGCTGCTCGGCGCGCTCGGCCGGTTCCTGTTCAAACCGAAACTGCCGCTGGTCGCCCAGCACGACCCCGAGGACGACGATTCGGTCACCAACGGGATGCGTTTCGCCCGGATCATCGCCCGGGTCCCGGTGCTGACACTGGTGGTGAGCGCGATCGTGCTGGGTGCGCTCGCCGCCCCGGCCACCCAGCTGAACCTGGGTCTGCCCGGTGGCGACAGCATGCCCGAGGACTCCTCGGTGCGGAAGGCCTACGAATTGCAGACCGAGGGCTTCGGCGAGGGTAAGAACGGCGCGCTGGTGGTCGCGGTGGATCTCTCCGAGACCCCGCAGGATCAGCGCGACGCCGCGCTGACCGCGTTGCGGGACGAACTGGCGGGTTACGACGGGGTGGACTACCTCAGCGTGGCGCAGCCCAGCGAAGACGGCCAGGCCGCCCTGTTCCAGGTGGTGCCGAACTCCGGCCCCAACAGTGCCGCGACCCAGGACCTGGTCGAACACGCCCGCGACGCCGAAGCCGCGCTGAAAGCGCAGTACGGCATGGAGTACGGCGTGACCGGCCAGACCGCCATCTACGCCGACGTCAACCACGTCCTGCTGGCCAGCATCATCCCGTACCTGGCGATCGTCGCCGCGGCCGCGTTCGTCCTGCTACTGCTGGTCTTCCGGTCCGTCCTGGTACCGCTCACCGCCGCCCTGGGCTTCCTGCTGTCGATGGCCGCCACCTTCGGCGTCACGGTGCTGATCTTCCAGGAGGGCGCCTTCGGCATCGTCAAGGACACCCATCCGATCATCAGCTTCCTGCCCATCGTGTTGATCGGCCTGGTGTTCGGCCTGGCGATGGATTACCAGGTATTCCTGGTGACCCGCATGCGCGAGGAATACGTGCACGGCAAGGATCCGAAGGAGGCGATGGTCAGCGGCTACCACCACGGCGCCCGCGTGGTCACCGCGGCCGCGATCATCATGATCTCGGTGTTCGGCGGCTTCATGCTCTCGCCGGACATCACCTCCAAGTCCATGGGCTTCGCCCTGGCGGCGGGCGTGTTCTTCGACGCCTTCCTGGTGCGGATGGTGCTGATCCCGTCGCTGCTGGCGCTGCTGGGCAAATGGGCCTGGTGGATGCCGGCCTGGCTGGACCGGATCCTGCCGGATATCGACGTCGAGGGGACGAAGCTGCGCGAGCTCCAGCAGCGCGCCAAGACCCACGCGGTCGAATCCGAACCCGCCGGAGTCTGATCCACCGGCATCTCATCGAAACTGCCGGCGTCCGCAGCGGACGCCGGCAGTTTCGTTTCCGGGGCAGTCCCTCGATGCCGGGAGACAGCTCCATTCCACGCCCGGAGGCCGGTTTCTAGCCGGGGAGCGCAGTTCCGCTCAGCGTCCGGTGGGCAGCTCCGCTCGACGCCGGGCCGCAACTCGACGCCGGGCAGTCCCGCTCGACATCAGTCGGCGGCTCGCCTTCGGGCGGCAGCTCCACTCAACGCCAGGCGGGCAGCTCCGGCAGCGGCCGCGGCAGCGCGCGGTCCGCGCCGCGTCCCAGCAGCCAGGCCAGCAGCGCCGACGCCGGGCCCGATACGACCTGTTCGGGCTCCCCGGCCCCGACGATCGCCGTGAAACCCGTATCGGTCGCGTCGAGCGTGAAAGGCCGCACCCCAGCACGCCCGCCCAGGTCGACGGCGGCCTCGGCGAGCAGTTCGGCCACGAAATCGGCCGGCCAGTGCGCGTGCGTATAGCCGGCGTCCAGATCGAGATGGTGGATCAAGACCTCCTGCAACCGCATCCACGGGATCCGGGTCGCCTCGACGGGAGTGCCCTGCCTGGTCCGGACCTCCGTCCGCCACTGCTCGGCGGAGAGCACCCCGGCCATCCCGGACAGCCGATCGGCCGACTCCACCAGGTCGGCGCGTTGTTCGGCGAGCGCGCGCGGCGCACCCGCCTCGATATCGGAATCCCGCAGCGCCGCACTGGCGTACTGCGGTGTCTCCACCCCGGTGTGTGCCCAGAGCAGCAGGTTCACCAGGCTGTCGGCATTGCGGGACAGATGGGTCAGGACGTGGCCCCGGGTCCAGCCCGGAAGCGCGGAGGGGGCGGCGACCGCCGCGTCGTCGAGAGTGTCGACGGTGGCGAGGAGCGCACGGGTGGCGTCGGTGACGGCCTGCGTCCGCACGGTGAGCAGTTCGATGAAATCGCTGGGCACGGCTTCCGACACTACTTCCGCGGTACGCCTATGTCCCAGCGGTTTCCGCTCCCGGCGCAGCGCTGTCCAGGGCGGCCTGTACGCGGTCGGCGGCCCGCACCGGATCCTCGTGTTCCCAGATCCGGACGACCTGCCAGCCCGCCTCGCGCAATGCCGCGTCGGTGGCCCGGTCCCGCGCCACATTGCCGGCCAGTTTCTCCGCCCACCAGGCGGCATTGTTCTTCGGATCGGTGGCGTGGTCGGGGCAGCGGTGCCAGAAACAGCCGTCCACATAGACCGCGATCCGCCGGCGCGGGAACACCAGATCGGCGCGGCGGCGCTGTCCCCGGATCGGCGCGCGGTCCACGAAATAGCGCAGGCCCCGCCGGTGCAGTTCGCGGCGCAGCGCGAGTTCGGGGGCGGTGTGGGCGCGCCGCTGCCGCGACATTCGCGCGCTGGTGGACGCGTCGGTCGGCGGGCGCCACGAGCCGGAAGGGTCGCCGGTCACGCCGCCCAGCCTCCCATCCGATCCAGGTGGGCCTGCACATCGTCGAGGAACCCGGCCGGGAAACGCAACGACCCCATCCCGGTGCGGCGCAGGAAACCCGCGGTGGCCCGCGCCGACAGCAACTGGGTATCGGAGAGGAAGAACCGCAGATCCTCGTAGGGATCGTGCACGGGCCACGGTGAGATCGGCACCTCGAACGCCGATCCGGCCCGCCCCCACGCCGCGCCCGGCCACGGACTGCCCGGCGGCAGCGGAATATGCCCCGGTATCGGCTCGGCCGGAGTACGCAACCGGGAGCCGACCCAGGCCGCCATCCGCACACTCACCGCGTTGCCCACCAGTTTCCAGCGTTGCCCAGGCCGGAAGCCCGGCGCGTCCAGCGCGGGTTCGGTCCAGCCGGGTGCGAAGCCCTGCAATCGTTCCCCGTCGGTGATCCCCGGCGTGACGATCTCCCCGGACGGCAGCCGCACCGCGGGCGGGCTGGCGATGCCCAGACCCGACCCACCCTTCAAGGTCGGGACGGCGTTGACCACCCAACCCAGGCCGCGCACGCCCTCGGTCCAGTAGAAGCCGCACGGGTCGTGCTCCGGGGAGCCCAGCAGCCGCGGTCCGGCATCGTCGGCGAACAGCACGGTGCGCGGATCCTCGGTGCGCGAGGCCAGCATGATCACCCGGTTGCGTCGCTGCGGCAGCCCGAACGCGCGCGCGTCCACCACCCGGTAGGCCCAGGTGTAACCGAGTTCGTCGAGGGCCGTGGTGATATGGCGCATGGCGGCCCCGCGACCGAGCTGCAGCATGAACGGCACGTTCTCGATGAGCAGCCAGCGCGGCCCGCGTTTGCGCCGGACCAGCCGGAACACATGGTCCACCAGACTCGATCGGGTGCCGGTGATACCTGCCGTGCGTCCCGCCTGCGACAGGTCCTGGCACGGGAAACCCGCGGCGACCAGTTCGGTGTCCGGCGGCAGCGCCCGCAACCGGGTGATATCGGTGTGGAGTTCGGCGTGCGGGAAGCGGCTCGCCAGCACCGCCCGTGCGCCCGGGTCGATTTCGCAGAGCAGCGCCGTCTGCCATCCGTGCGCCGACAGCCCGAGTTCGAGTCCTCCGATCCCGGCGAAAAGCCCCACCATCCGCGCGCCCGTCACGAAGTCCTCTCTCCATCCGGTCCGGCTCCCGAAAGGAGGTTACTCCGGGGATTGCTCCGGCTTTCCGGGTCGCGGTGCCCGAGCCGGCGATTACCGTCCGAGCCGCGCTCCGGCAGCCCACCGCAACCGTGAGATACGCCACCGTCGCATATGCGCCCCGGCCCGCGAGTCGATCGTGGAAGATTGAGAGTCGCTCAGCGACAACGCCGTAGAAACGCCTGGTCAATGGGTTTATCACTGATGGTTTCAGGTTCCCGGGCCGACTCGGCGGGTCTGGCAGGATGGGCGCCATGAAGTTGCGTGTCGGTCTGGCCACCGTGGTGTCGGGCGCTTTCGCCCTGTCCGGTGCGATCCTGCCCGGCGCCGCGGCCGCCGTCCCCGGGCCGCTGCACGCCGCGCCCGCGCGGCCCGATACCGGCTCCGCCGAGGACCCCGGCCCGGTGGAGAAAACCGAACCGGTCCGGGCGCCGCGGGCCGCGATCATCGGTACCGAACCGGTGACCGACCGGCTGATGCGGGTATTCGTCGATTCACCGGCCATGCATCGCACGGTGCAGGTGCTGGTGCTGCTGCCCGCCGACCGGAGCACACCCCGCCCCACCGTCTACATGCTCGACGGCCGCAGCACCCAACCCGACAGCAACAACTGGCTCGACCGCGGCAACGCCGCCCGGTTCTTCGCCGACAAACCGGTCAATGTGGTGTTCACCGTCGGCGGCCCCGCCAGCTTCTACACCGATTGGCAGCAACCCGACCCGGTGCTCGGCGTCAACAAATGGGAGACCTTCCTCACCGAGGAACTACCCCCGCTGCTGGACGCCCGGTTCTCGGGCAACGGCCGCAATGCCGTGATCGGCACGTCCATGGGCGCCGAGGCCGCGATGATGCTCGCCATCCGCAAACCCGACCTGTACTCGGCCGTCGGCGCGCACAGCGGATGCTTCTCCACCGGTACCGACCTCGGCCAGGCCCAGGCCCGCGTGGTCATCTCCACCTACAAGGGCGATCCGGACAATATGTTCGGCGCCCCCGACGACCCGGCCTGGCTCGCCCACGATGTGACCCTGCACGCCGCCGCGCTGCGCGGTAAAGCGCTCTACATATCGGTGGGCAGCGGCCGGCCCGGTATCCACGACACCCTCGCCAACCCGGAAACCCCGACCAGCGTGGTGATGGGCGGCCCGCTCGAGGCCGCCACCGATTTCTGCACCCGCCGCCTGGCCCAGCGCCTCGACACCCTCGGCATCACCTACACAGCCAACTTCCGCCCGACCGGAACCCATTCGTGGCCCTATTGGGCCGACGAACTGGTCACCTCCTGGCCCACCATCGCCGGCGGGATCGGACTCGGCTGAACGCCGGTCAGGCGCCGGCGAAACGGGCCGCGGTCGCCGGGTCGGTCGCGAAGTCCAGGAACAGATCGTTCTCGTGCGGATCACCCGCAGTCACCCGCACTCCCTCACCGGCGAACGGGCGGATCAGCACACCCGCCGCCGCGCTCGCCTCCGCGAACTCGGTGGTCGCGGCGTCCAGCGTGATCCACAGGAAGTTCGATTCGCTCGGCGGCACCCGGTAGCCCGCCGCCAGCAGCGCGGTGCGCATCCGGTCGCGTTCGGCGATCACCGCTTCGGTGCGGTCCAGCAGTTCGGGCCGCGCCTCCAGGGAGGCGATGGCCGCGGCCTGTGCGACCCGGCTCACGCTGAAGGGAATATGTACCTTCAGCAGCGCCGCGATGACCTCCGGCGCGCCCACCGCGTACCCGACCCGCAGCCCCGCCAGCCCGTAGGCCTTCGAGAAGGTGCGTAGCACAACCACATTCGGCCGGTTCCGGGCCAGCTCGACGCCGTCGGGATGATCACCGGGCGCGCCCCGAAGGTACTCGTAGTACGCCTCGTCCAGCGCGACCAGGACATTGCCGGGTACCCGGTCCAGGAAACGTTCCAGCTCCGCCTTGCCGACCGCGGTACCGGTCGGGTTGTTCGGGTTGCACACGAACACCAGCCGGGTCCGGTCCGTAACGGCGGCGGCGAGCGCGTCCAGATCGTGGACGTGGTCGCGCAGCGGCACGGTCACCGCCGTCGCGTTGCCGACCTGGGTGATGATCGGATAGGCCTCGAACGAACGCCACGCGTAGAGCACCTCGTCGGCCGGATCCGCGCAGGTGATCTGGACCAGCTCCTGGCACAGCGCCACGCTTCCGCAACCGACCGCGATATTCGCCGGCTCGACGCCGAGGAACTCCGCCAGCGCCGCTCGCAGTTCGCCGGACTGGTTGTCCGGGTAGCGGTTGGCCAGTTCCACCGCTTCGGCGATGGCTTTGCTCGCGGCGGGCAGCGGACCGATGGTGGTCTCGTTACTCGCCAGTTTGACCGCGCCGGGATGGCTGCGGCCGGGAACGTATGCCGGAATGGAATCGAGGTCCGGCCGGATGTGCGCGGTCACGTAACGAGCTTAGTTCCGGTCTCGATCGAGCCACGTTCGGGCTGCTCAACCACTAATTCTCCCCGGTCCCGGGATATCGCCCTACGCTGGGAACATGTCGGGCACTTATGACGATATCGCGCTGCTGCGGCGCGGCGAACCGGAAGCGAACGGACACGACCAAGAGCCGACAGGGGCTGCCACCAGCCCGAAAGCCGACGAACATGTGCCCATCACAGTCATCGAACCGGACGGTTACGCCCGCGGCGGAATCGTCCTGTTGCACGAGGCCCGGGAGTTCACCGGATCGTTGCTGGAGTTCATGCGCGCCCTCGCGGGCGAAGGGTGGCTGGTCGTCGCACCGAACCTCTTCCACCGCGCCACCGCGTCGTCGTCCGGGGTGTACGGCGACGAACTCTTCGAGGATTTCGACGCCTGCTTCGACTGGCTCACCCACCGCGGTGTCTTCCCGGACTGCATCGGCGTGCTCGGTTTCGACACCGCCGGCACCGCCACCTTCCTCGTCGCCACCAACCGCCCCGTCGGTGCCGCGGTGAGCGTCGGCGCCACCGGCATCACCACCCCCATCACCGACCAGGCCGAAGCACTCGTGACGGCCGCCCCCCGCCTGCAAGCCCCCTGGCTGGGCTTGTTCGGGCCCGAGGCGGAAACCTCCGCCGACGATGTGGACGCCCTCCGCGACGCCACCGCCACCGCCGCCGTCGCCAGCCTCGTGGTCACCTACCCCGGCCGGCTACACCGCGCCGATCACCCGGGCGGTGAGGACGGTGACGACCTGATCGACTCCCGAACTCGTATCTTCGACTGGTTCGACAGCCACTTACGCTGATCGACCAGCCGTTTTGCAGTTTTCATACAAGCTCGGGTAGCCTTTCTGCTCGGCGGTTCGAAAGGACCGGTGCCCTCGAAGAGAAGGCTCCAGGAGGCGTGCCAGAGCGGCCGAATGGGACTCACTGCTAATGAGTTGTCCCTTCACGGGGACCGGAGGTTCAAATCCTCTCGCCTCCGCCACGCCCGGGAAACCGGGCGACAACTGAATACGCGTATGCGCCCGTAGCTCAACGGATAGAGCATCTGACTACGGATCAGAAGGTTAGGGGTTCGAATCCCTTCGGGCGCACAGAGATCGGCCCCCGACCTGCGAAAGCGGATCGGGGGCCGATCGGCGTTTCGAGCGCCTCCACCAGGGCCCGACGCTTTCCCGGTAGGACCAAGCCCGGCCGGCCACCGGCGCACCGTTCGGGCGCGCTTCGGACGTCCGGGTTCAGGTCCACCCCCTAGGGCAGTGCACTACATCGTCCGCCACGCCACTGTCCATCGGTCGCACTCAGGCGTCGGTGTCGAGTGGCGTCAGCGCGCCGAGGGGCATAGAGAAGGGGTACCCACCGGCTGCGTTCTCATCGGTCGGTTCGATGACGGCGCGGCCCTCGTCCGGGTCGATCGCACGCACGACGAATACGGACCCGCCGGACTCCCCGATGCGCACCTTGTCGCCGATTTCGATCACAGATCGCAGCATAATCGAACGTGTGTGCGACGGTCGGAAGCCGGCAGCGATGCTCGCGGCCGTGTCGTCCCGGACAGCTTCGGCAGCCGCCTGCCGGCCGGTGGCGTACCGAGGTCCGTCGCTCCCGCACAGGCTCAGGCACCGACCGACCCGTCTGCTACCCGAACGGGCTGCCGTACTGACCCCATCCGGGGACCACACCGGCGAGCAGAAGCCGAGTGATACCGGAAGCCGGGAATTACCCGGCCGAGCTGCCAGTAGCCGCCGATTTGGACCGGTAGGGCGTTCGCCCTCCCCTGCCGCGAGGGCGAACGCGTGCGACACTGGCCTCTCCGTGCAGTCCGGGTATTGGAGGCTCGATGTTCGCGCTCGTGGTCAGGTTCGACCTCAAAGACGCCGAAGCTGCCGCAGCGTTCGACCGATTGGTGGCGGAGACAGCCGAGGGCATCACCGAGTCGGAACTTGGGACCCTCGTCTACGCCATTCACACCGTGACGGACGCCCCGCTGGGTCGCATCTTCTACGAGGTCTACCGAGATCGCGAAGCGTTCGAGGAGCACGAGCGACAGCCCCACACGCGCCGTTTCCTCGATCGGCGCGCCGAATATGTGGCCGATGTCCGAGTGGAGTTCCTCGCTCCGACGACAGCCAAGGGCCTTCCCTGATCACAGCCGGTCGGCGATCCCGCACCAGACGGCCAGCCCGTGTACGGCATCGCCCCTGCGCGCTTCGGCCCGAGCCAGGGACCGCACCGTTTCACGGACCATCGGGTTGTACCGGGTCTGGGCGGGCGCGATCCTTTTCGCCCTGTACAGCGACTCCAATGCCTTTGCCCGGTCGCCCTGAAGCAGAAATGCCCGCGACAGGTCGATGTAGTGATGTCCGGCCCGTTCTCTCGGTGTAGTCGCCGGGATCACGACCGTGTGTGCTCGGCTCAATGCCGTCGCCGCATCCATCGCCTCTACCGAAAGTGCGACCGACCATATCCCCACATTGGTCGGGCCGAACGACAGTATTTGATCGCGGTCGTCTCCCAATCGTCGCGCCGCGTCGCGAGCTTCTTCCAGATGTTCATCGGCAAGATCGCGCTTTCCGGAGCGGGACGCGGCCAAACCCGACTGGAGATGGAGACCACCCCAGGCGATGAGGTCGGGCCGGGTAGCGGAGCCGAGCCGAAGCTCGATATCAGCGCGGCACCTCTCCAGGAAGCGCATCGCCGCAGTCCAATCTCCACCCGAGGTCAGGATGGCCGCGCGCTGAAATTGGGCCGCAGCAATCCAGAGCGGGTCGCCGGATTTCGCCGCAGACCAGGTCATGCGGTCGACAGCGGTTCCGGCAAGGTCGGTATAACCCAGCTTGTGGGCGAGACTGTGTGCGGAGTAGTATAACTCGCACAGTAGCGCTGCCGCCTGCTCGCGCTCTCGACCAGCGCTTCGATGCACCGCTGCCCGGAGTTCACCCATCAGCGGTAGGAGCTCCTCGCCCAAGCGATGGAACGACGCGTTCCTGCGGTAGACGCGGATACGGTCCACTGGCTCCCGCAATTGCTCTGGATGCCGTACCTCCGATACCGCGTGATTGTCGATGTCGTAGGCGGCGAGTTCGGTACGCAACCCGGAGATGGCCGCATGCATTTCGGCGTCGTGCCCCGGCGCCGGAAGGAACGGCTGCCCGGTCAGGTCGGCGACCCCGACCCGAAGGGCTTTGGAGACCGCTCCCAAGAAGGCGGCAGTAGCAGGCACCCGCATCTGCTCCACCGAGCGAACGAGACCGATCGACACGTTCGCTCGCGCGGCAAGCTCTCTCTGCGTTATACCGGCCAGCTTCCGGGCCTGGGCGACACGAGAGCTTACAGCATCGTCGGTCGTTTCCGTCACCATTCGAGTAAACCGCCGCAGGGGACCTTCGGGTGCGAAAAAGCTTGGTACTCGGGTATCGAGGCGTACGGGCACAGTCTCCATACGACAACTGCGCCGCTCGACCGGGGCGGCTCTGTCACCGATGAAGCAGAACGCCACTGATCCACACCCATCCACAACAAGACCGAGGTCTCCGAATGGCCGAGATCCCAGCGCTGCCCTTCCGTGCACCGAAGTACCGGGCGATGGCGGCGACACTGAAACTCCTGCATGCGGGAAAAGTCTGGGTCGCCGATGACCCGAAGATCCTGCGGCAGATCGCCGACGGCCTGCGCGGTAGAGAGCAACCCACCACACATTGCCGTTCGCGGGCTCCGATTCGCGGCTACGCACATGCGCATCAGGTTATGGCGACTCACGCCGAACACCGCTGTCCCCGCTTCGAGACCGCGGTCGAGTTCGCAGCCCGGGTACGCCCATGAGCCAACCGACATCCGAAGGGCGAAGAGCGCTCGTGCTACGCCGGGCCGATTGCGACAGCAGCCATATCGAGCGGTTGGCGCAGGAGTACGGCCTCGACATCGTATACACGGTCGTCACGGACACAGCACCTCAGCTGGCGGCACTCATCGCTGTTCATCACTTACTGGAATCGGACGCCGAGGCAATTGTGGTTCCGCATCTCACTCGAGACGAAATACAGCGAACTCACTCGTGGCGAGTGATGGCCGCGCTCGCGGTGCTGGTGACCACGGCGGGAGTGATCGATCAATAGTTACCCACAGGATCAACGGCCGTGAGGACCGATATAGCGCAGCGGTCGGGTAACAGCCCGCCCCCGATCGACACGCACATCATGATGTGGACAGCCATCTTGCTCGCCGGCCGGTAGCTCGGGTATCTGCGGCGATAACGATCCGGGAAATTGGTTATACCGGCGGTGAGGACCGATCCCCACACAAACCCGAGCCGGGAGGAACGCAGACATGAGCGGCAGCGAGAACCATCTGTCCGAACTCGGTCCCGAGGAACTGCTCGGCCACCGAGACGACCTGACCGCTGTGCGCGACCGTTTGGTGGAGTCGGGCGCGGCCGATGTGGCGACGGAACTCGACGAAGTCCTGGCTGCTGTCGCGGCCTACCACGAGCCCGGGATCGAGAACTACCACGAGCAGGTCGAACGGCGCATGGCCAAGGTCTCGGACGTGCTCCGAGCCGTCGAGCGGGAGGATTCCGGTGACAGCGGGCAGCTCGAGGAAGCAGTCAACAGGTATCGCGCCGGCATCGACTGAGAGCGCCGTGCGGCGGCTCGGGCAGCGAAGGCGCCGATCGGGGCATGGATCGCGGATCGGCCCGTCGGTTGCCCGAGGTGTTGTCTCGGTGTTCTGCTAGGAGAAGCTGTGGCCGAACGATCGTCTGTGCCGGACCAGCCGCCGGAGGGGCTGCGCAGGCGGCTGGGGGTGGCCGACGCGGTGGTGATCGGTCTGGGCTCGATGATCGGTGCGGGGATATTCGCCGCGCTCGGGCCGGCCGCGCGAGCTGCCGGGGAGGGACTGCCGTTCGGGCTGGCGGTCGCGGCGGTGATCGCCTACTGCAACGCCACCTCGTCGGCGCGGCTGGCGGCGCGGTACCCGGTTTCCGGCGGCGCCTATGTGTACGGCCGGGAGCGGCTCGGAGAGTTCTGGGGGTTCGCGGCGGGCTGGAGTTTCGTGGTCGGCAAAACCGCCTCGTGCGCGGCCGTGGCGCTGACCGTGGGCGCCTATGTGTGGCCGGACCGGGCGCATGCCGTCGCTGTCGCCGCCGTGGTGGTGCTGACCGCGGTCGGCTACCGCGGCGTGGAGAAATCGGCGGTGCTGACCCGCATCGTGGTCGCCGTCGTGCTGGGCGTGCTGGCCGCTGTGGTGGTAGCGGCGTTCACCGCCGGGCCCGCCGATACGACGCGGCCGGCGTTCGACGGCGAGGTGACCGTCGGCGGAATCCTCCAGGCCGCCGGACTGCTGTTCTTCGCCTTCGCCGGATATGCGCGAATCGCCACCCTCGCCGAGGAGATACGCGACCCTTCGCGCACGATTCCGCGGGCGATCCCACTCGCGCTGGCCCTCACGCTGGCCGTCTACACAGTGGTCGCGGTGGCCGCGCTCACCGTGCTGGGGCCCCGGCAGTTGGCGGAGGCGACCGCGCCCCTCGCCCAGACCGTCCGCGCGACCGGCGTGACCTGGCTCGAACCCGTGGTCCGTGCGGGTGCCGCCACCGCGGCGCTCGGCTCGCTGCTCGCCTTGACCCTGGGGGTCTCACGCACCGTGCTCGCCATGGCGCGCGATCGGTACCTGCCTCGGACGCTTTCGGCGGTGCACCCCCGGTTCGGTGTGCCGCACCGCGCCGAGATCGGCGTCGGGGTGGTCGTCGCGGTGGTCGTCACGATCGCCGATGTGCGATCGGCCATCGGGTTCTCCTCCTTCGGCGTGCTCCTGTACTACGCGGTCGCCAACGCCTCGGCCCGGACACTGACCGCGGCCGAGAACCGGCCACCGCGGGTGATCCCCGTCCTCGGACTGTGTGGATGCCTCCTGCTCGCCTTCACCCTGCCCTGGCCGGCAGTGGCTTCCGGTCTGACGGTTACCGCTGTGGGAATCGCGATCTACCTCGTTCGTGCCAGGGCACGGTAAACGTGTGGGCCGGTCGGAGGTTGCGGGGAGCGCCGATCAGGCGCCTCCCCGGCTGCCGGGCAACGCCGGATTCAGGCCGGGCGCCGATGTCCGTTCCGTACCCACCCCTGGGCCGTATCGCCGAGATTCCACCAGCAGACATGCCGCTCGTCCACCGATTCCAGCGACCACCCGGCCGCGAGCCGATCGAAGAAGTCGTCGTCGCCGGTTTTGCCACCCCGGGGTTCGCCCACGTAGATCAGGCGCCGGCCGCCCCGGGACTCGAAGAGTTCGAGTGCGGCCGAGGCCATCCGATCGCCCCAGCCCGGGGGCCAGCACAGGAACAGGATCGATTCCTCGGACAATCCGGCCGTGAACCCCTCGGCCGCGCCGACCGGAAACCACACCGCCGGATGTCCGGCGCTTCCGGGAAAAGACACGTTCACGGCGGTGTCCGGCGGCGCGGAGTCGAACGCCGTCACCGCGACGCCCCGGTCGGCGAGCAGTTTCGCCCAGTAACCGCGCCCCGCCCCCAATTCGACCACCGGGCGTCCCGCGCCGAAGGCCACGATCCAGTCGAGCGTCTCCGGTGAGGGGATCGCGTAGGCGTAGATGGCCTGCAGGATCGTCTGGGCGAACCCCAGCCGCACACTGCCTCGCGGGTTGCCGCCGTCGACGACCCGCCGATCACCGGCGGGGCCGGCGGCCGGGCCGACGATATCCCAATACGGATTGCCCGACTCGGTCTCGCCGCCGGTCATGTAGTGCACGAACCGCAGGTCGAAGGCCGCGTCGGCGTGCGGATCGCCGGTCCCGTCCAGCAGCGGCGCGGTGGCCAGATACTCGGCGACCTTCGGGTATGCGCTCCGCAACCGGGCCTCGTCGTCGAGCAACGCGGCCAATTCGGTTCGGCGCTCGGGCGTCAGGACGAGACCGGTCATACCTTCGATTCTCCAGGACGGCACGCGCTGTCCGGCCGGTTCCCCGATCCGCGCCGCAACCGTGACGCTGCCGCTATCGGGCCGAGGAGTCCCCGCACCGCTGGACCCGGAACTATGGCGTCGAGCTCGCCGGAGCGGACAATTCGCGCAGGGCCCGGCAGATGGTCGCGTGGATCTCGGACTCTTCGGTCGCCGCGTCCGGATCCCAGGTCGGTTCCGGCGCGTTCTCGATCGCGGGCCCGAACAACCACCACACATTCCGCCAGGGATCGATGAGGCGGGCGAGTGAGGAAACTCCGTAGAAGGGCGTGGTCTCGGTGATGATCCGCGCGCCCCGGTCCGCGGCCCGTCGCAGTATCTCGTCGCAGTCGGCCACATTGACCTGGAGCAGTGCGGGAGTGAACACCCAGTCGGGCTTGGAGTCCACCACCATCAGGCACGAGTCGCCGATCCGCACCTCCGCGTGGATCAGCAGCCCGTCGGTATCGACGGCGTGTGCCTCCGGGGTCTCCACCGCGTCGAATACCGCGCCGAGGAATTCGATGAAGGCCCGGGCGCCCCCGGGGCCCTTGACCGCGGCGAAAGCATTGAGGCTGCCGTAGCCGTTGCCGAGTTCGGACACCGGGGTGATAAGAGGTGAAGTGGTCATGGCGCGAGCATGACATCGGTTGCGGTCAGTTCCTGTCCGCTCCGCCACCGCCGGCCGGGTGTTTCACCGCTCGGCGGCCACGATGGGAACCACATAGGTGCGCGCGAATTCGTCCAGCTGTTCGTCGGATTCCAAGGGCACCAGGCCCGACGGGCAGAGGATGAACGAGTGCACCAGTCGGCACGCCACTTCCGCGCGGGTCAGCAGATCGGCGGGTTCGGTGAACAGGCCCGCGTCCGCGGCGCGGCACAGGGCGGTGTGGGCGGCCGCCACCGACATGGCGAAGACCGGGCCGCCTTCCACGGTCAGCTTTTCCAGAATGCGTTCCGGTTCGACGGTCAGCATCCGCTTGACCAGCGGATGATCACGCCACCTTGTGACCACTGTCACAAATATATCGGCGATCAGGTCGGCCAGCGAGGTGTGCCGGGTGGAGATGGCGTCGACCTCGATGAGGACCCCGGCTACCTCACGGCTCACGACGGCCTGCACCACGTCGTCGCGGGAACCGATGCGGCGGTATATGGTGACGCGGTCGACACCGGCCTGCCGGGCGATGTCTTCAATGGTCGTCTTCTTGACGCCGAACTCGCTGAATCTGATCAACGCCGCGTCCAGAATGCGAGCCTCGATACCGTCCTGCAGTCCGGGTGACGATGTATACGCGGCGGACATGCAGTTAACGCTAGCAAGTACCGCGTGAGCGCAAACACCTATCGGGCACTCGCAATATTGCAACATTGCTATTAATTATGTTGCCATGTACATTCGCCGAATGGTGCAGACCAGCCAAGCAGCCGCTTGTTTCACCCTGGTGCGTCGTACATCCCGACTATCGGGAGAGAACTGATGGGCACCCAGGTACCGGCTCGCGGTTTCCAGATGATCGGTACGGCCGTGGACGTCTGCCGGTCGATATTCGTCGCCCACCGGCCCGCCTCCCTGCTGCCGCATTCGAAGGTGCTCTGGCACAGCGGATTCAACCGCAGGCTGGTGGTCGCCGCGATCCGGCGCAAGGCCGTCGACGTGGTGACCGTGGTCCTGGTGGACCCCGACGGTGACCCGTTGCCCGCCTGGTTACCGGGCGCCCACCTGGAACTATCCCTTCCCTCCGGGCGCCGGCGCCAGTACTCGCTGTGCGGCGACCCCAGCGACCGATCCGCCTACCGCATCGCCGTCCGGCTCATGCCGCACGGCAACGGCGGGTCGATCGAAATACACGAAAGCCTCCGCAGCGGTGACGCGCTGCGGGTGTACGGCCCCCGGCACACCTTCCCGTTCATCGACGCGCCCGAATACTTCTTCGTCGCCGGTGGCATGGGAATCACCCCCATACTCCCCATGGCCCAGGCGGCCGGGCGGCGCGGCAGCCTCGTCTACACCGGCCGTAGCCGGGAGTCGATGCCCTTTCTCGACCGGGTCCCCGGCGCGGTCATCCGGCCCGACGACGAGTTCGGGACTCCGGATATGGAGGAGATCCTCGCCCGCGCGAACCCGCATGCGGCCGTTTATGTTTGCGGCCCCACTTCCATGCAGGAAGCCGCCGCGCGCGCCCTGCCCCGGGTGAACCCCACCTGCACACTCCATCTGGAGCGTTGCCCGGCGACCCGGGCCGACCCGGACCCGGCAGCGGTACCGTCCCGGCCGTGCCGGTGACCTTGCTGTCCGAGGGCACCATTTGCCCCGGGTGATCATGCCGTAGGACCCACGCGCGGCCGGAACATCGGCATATGCGACCCCGCGAAGCGCGGCGGCCGACGGACGCCCACGACAAGAAAAAGCCCCTCACCCGTAACAGGTAAGGGGCTGAAGCGGTGGCGGAGGGATTTGAACCCTCGGAGGGGGGTTACCCCTCACACGCTTTCGAGGCGTGCTCCTTAGGCCGCTCGGACACGCCACCGCCCGCAACAATACCGGAACCGCCCCGTATCCCTAAATCGGGGGGCCGACCTGCGAATCTCCGGAAGACCGCGCCCGCCGCCACATCGGCGAGCCACCGGACAACTCGCCGAAGAGGCGCTCAGCGCTGGGCCCGGAAGAAATCGTCGAGGATCGCCGCGCATTCGGCTTCCAGGATCCCGCCGCGCACCTCGGGACGATGGTTGAGACGCCGGTCGCGGACTACATCCCACAGCGACCCGACCGCCCCCGTCTTCGGCTCCCACGCCCCGAACAGCAGCCGATCCACCCGGGCCGCCACCAGCGCACCGGCGCACATGGTGCACGGCTCCAAGGTCACCGCGAGGGTGGTGCCGGTGAGCCGCCAGCCGTCGCCGTGGACCGCGGCCGCGCGGCGCAGGGCCAGTACTTCGGCATGCGCGGTCGGGTCGCCGGAGGCCTCACGGGCATTGGTGGCACGGGCCAGCTCCCGGCCCCGGCTGTCGAACACCACCGCGCCCACGGGTACATCCCGCGGGTCGGCGGTGGCGGCCACGGCGAGGGCCGTACGCACCATCTCGATATCGGCGAGCGGGACGCTCACCTCAGCGGGGCAGTTTGTCGAGCACCGCGGAGAACTCCGACGCGAAGCCCAGCCGCTGGGCGATCATCGCGAGCTGCTCGTCGGGATAGAGATCGGTCTCGGCCAGGATCACACTGAGCACCGGTTCGGGCAGGCCCAGATCGGCCAGGATGCCGAGGTCGCCCTCCTCCCAGGGTTCGACATCGTCGAGCTCGTCGGGATCGATATCGGGGATGTCGATATGGAGTTCCTCGAGGACATCGGCCGCGATGTCGTAGTCGATCGCCGCGGTCGCGTCCGACACCAGCAGCCGGGTACCGCTGGGAGCGGGCCGGACCACGATGAAGAACTCGTCGTCGACGTCGAGGAGTCCGAAGACCGCGCCGGAGGAACGCAGCGCTTTCAGCTCGTTCTCCGCGGCCGACAGGGTACCGAGCGCGGCCGAGGTCAACGGAGTGCACCGCCAGGTACCGTCTTCCCGGACAACGGCCACCGCGAACCCTTCCACATCGTCGTAATCGTCCGACGTCGCCCTGTTCGTCCCCGAGCGCTGTGCTGCCATGGGCGCAACGGTAGTCGGCCCGAGGCCGTTAGATGAAGTCGTATGCGAATCTGTTCCGGTGACTGCTGACGACCATACGGCGCTCTGTGTTCTCGGAACGGGTTTGATCGGCGGCTCGCTGCTGCGTGCGGCGGCCGCGGCCGGTCGGACCTGCTGGGGATACAACCGTTCGGCGCCGGGCGTGGCGGCGGCACGGACCTCGGGTTTCGATGTGAGCGACGACCTCGCGGCGGTGCTGCGCCGGGCCGCCGCGGCCGACGCGCTCATCGTGGTGGCGGTACCGATGCCGGCCGTGAACGCGATGCTCGACGCAATCGCCGAACACGCGCCGGGATGCGCGCTGACCGATGTGGTGAGTGTGAAGGCCCCTGTCGCGGCGGCGGTGCGCCGATACGGGCTCCAAGCCCGCTACGTCGGCGGGCACCCCATGGCGGGTACCGCCGAGTCGGGCTGGCAGGCAACCGATCCGGAACTGTTCCGCGGCGCGGCGTGGGCGGTCGGGGTGGACCCGGGCGCCGACGCCGACGTCTGGTTGCGCGTCACGCGACTGGCTCTGGACTGCGGCGCGGTGGCCGTCCCGGTGACCGCCTCCGAACACGACCGGGCCGTGGCCCGGATCTCGCATCTACCGCATGTGCTCGCCGAAGCCCTGGCGGTGGCCGGGGCCCGCGGCGGCGACCTCGCGCTCGGATTGGCGGCGGGCTCGTTCCGCGACGGCACCCGGGTCGCGGGAACCGCACCCGATCTGGTGCGGGCGATCTGCGAACCCAACTCCGAGGCCCTGCTGGCGGTACTGGACGAGACGCTGACCGCCCTGGGTGAGGCCAGGGAGTCCCTGAGCGCCCAGACCTCCCTCGCCGATCTCACCGCGGCCGGGCACGCCGCCCGGCAGCGTTACGAAACGGCCGAACGCTGGGAGATCACCGAGATCTCCCCGGGGGCGGCGGGCTGGCTGGAGAAGCTGCAGGAAGCGGGCCGGGCGGGCGGTGTCATCACCCACCTCGCGATCGAACCGGCCGCCGACGCCTGAGCCGCGCGGGAGCGGCCGGGCGCGACGGCGGCTCAGACCCGCTCGGCCAGTCCCGGGTAGTCGAGCACGAAACCGTCCGGGTCGACGGTGAGAGTCGCGCTGGACACCGGCGAGAGAACGCTGATCCCGTCCCCGGCGCTGCTGTAGACGAGATCGGCCTCCTGCACTGTCAGCTCCGGCAACCGGACATAGACCACCGGGACCTGCACATCCTCCATGGCGTGCTGCAGGCCGAACCGGCGGATGGGCAGGGTGTTGAAGAACGGGCTGAGCACCACGTCCGCGTCCAGGGCACCGCCGAACATGGACCGGATATGCGCGCCGGTGGCGTCGACGAGCCAGTAGTTCTCCTCGTCACGGGCCAGGGACGCGTGCCGTTCCCCGGCGGCGGTGGTGCTGCTCATCGACAACCGCCTGGTCGCCCCGTTCTCATCGGTGACCAGGTCGTAGGAGGCGCTGAACGCGGTGTGCTCGCCGCAGCCGGCGCCGATGATCCGGCCGCTGGCACGGATGCGGTTGCCGTTGAGCGTTACGCGGACCGATTCCATTCGCGAGCCGTCGTGCGCACGCCAGGTGAGAACCGCGGGCCACCGCCCGGCGGCCGGCGTCGCCGCCGGTCCGGGGGTTACGTCGCTCGATTGCGTCACGTGTCCACCGTACGCAAGAGCCGCGCCGGCAGCGCCCATACGGGCCGTGTTCCGCGTCGCGGCGTCACCATCCGTGGGCGGTTCTCAATCGCGTTCCCGCGCTCGAAGCCGTTCCACAGCCGCGACGAAGTCCGGATGCGCCGACACGATCAACTGCTCGGTCGAATCGGTCAACCAGACATCCGCGAAGTAGTCCGATCGCATCCACGCGATCAAGCCCACAGCCGACGCGATGGGGAAGCATCCGGGCACCACCGCGAATCCCAGCGGTACATAGAGTTGCTCCACCTCGAAGAGGACCACGGCTACGAGTGCCGCGAGCGTCAGCACGACGGCCGACAGCGCCAGCAGCGCCCGCCGCCGGAAACGCCGAACCTCGTACAGGCAGTACTCACAGGCCGGACATTCGAATCGCAGGCGAGCCTGTACCCCGTAGTTTTCCCCAGGCTTCCAAGGCAGCCTGATCGAACTGAGAAAACCCCGCATAGTCGGTATCTCCGACCCCGGCTGCCCCATGGAATTCACCACGAAGGGACGGCTCTCGACGGATGGAAGACCGTGTTCACTACAGACATCGGGCAGAGACTCGGCGACTTCCAGTTCGAGCGGCGCGGTCGACAGAATCGGAAGACGGTCCGGGGACACCTCCGTATCGAAGAGCACTCGCTCCCGCCCGGTCACTGCATCCAGCCGTTCTTCCAGCGATCACGGAAGTAGAGGTCGTCCTCATCGGGTTCGTCGGGGGTGACGACCTGGTCACGGTGGGACTTGGGCCCTCCCGGCTGCGGCCGAACCGGAGGCGCGGGCGCTTGCGGCGCTACCGGCGGTGACGAGGCCACCGGCTCCGCCGGCGGCGGCTCAGACCATGCCGACGGCTGATCGCGGAGGCGGTCGAGTTCCTCTTGCCCCTGTTCCGCGAGCCGCTGCCGCTCCTCTTCCGGCATCTCGGCGAACTCCTGCATGGCCGCGGGTATGGTCTGATCGAGAACCACATTGAAGGCGTCGCTGTGCATGAGTTCCCGGGCGCTGGCCCGGCCATCGAGAATGGCGCGGATCTCACTCTTCAGCCGCGGGTCCGTCGTACCGTCCATGATGACCTGGAGCGCCTGGGACAGCTGACGCGACACCGCGATATCTCCCCGCGCCAGGTCGTGTATCGGCTCGGATGAACTCACGTCACGCCCCCGGGTGATCGTAGGAATTCTGCGGCAGCGTGGGCAGATCGGCGGACTGGATCGCGCCTATGCCCGCATAGACGAGCCCAGCTATCCCTTCCAAGCCGATATAGACCGAGGTCAGCTCGGAGACCAGCATATTGAATGCGGCAATTGCCCGCAGGGTGGTCAAGGTCGCGGCCGCGGCAAGCGCCGCGGTGGCGACAAGGCCCACGCCCGAGACCGCGGCCATTTTCAGCGCAGCGAATTGGATCAGGGCAATGGCGCCGATATCCAACAGGGTCTGCACACCGTCGCCGATCGTCTTCGCACCGTAATATGCCGCGTTCGCGAAGTTCTCGATCTCATCTGCGATGGTCTTCAAGGATTCGACTTGCGCAGCGACCGCCGTAGCCAATTCGGCGAAGTACGCTTGCGCGTTCGCTGCCGCATTGCCGTCCCAGGCCGGGTCGACGGCCTTGGTCGCGTTCTCGATCTCGGCGGCGAAACTCGCGTTGTAGGCCGCGAGATTCTCGACCGCCCGGCCCGCCTTCTGCAGAGCCTCCCAATCACCGGAGATCTTCTGTGCCAACCACTCCACCGGGTCGACACCCACAACATTTTTGAGCCACGTGCATGCCCAATAGGTGGGTGAGATCTCGTTGGAGGTCACGATGAGCTCGAACTTGTCGTTCATCGGATCTTCGAGTGCGGGCTCGGCCAATTTCTCGACAGGTGCGCCGGCCATCACTTGCCACCCTCGTAGGTACGATCCAATGCCGCGGCGTTGGCCCTGTCCGTGGTCCGGTACATCTGGGCCACCGCCGTCAGTTCGGTCGCCGCGGCAGCCGACAGTCTCCCCAGCGTCTCGTAGTTCGGTTTGAGCTTGTCGTACGCCTCACTGATCGCACCGAGCCCGAGACGGATCAGCCCACCGTCACCCCACACGCTGTTGTCGACCACCAACCACTTGTCTATGTAGGCGGTGGCACTTGCGTTCTCGTCCGCCAGCTTCTTCAAGCTCGCCGAGAATTTCTCTACTTGGTCCGGATCGACCTCGAGTTCTTCCGGCATGCGGCCCCTCCCTCCCGCGGTGCTCCCACACCGCACTGTGCAATCGGAAAACCATTACACAAGGCGGGTGAGGCGACAACCGCTCGGTCGACGGCCCGGCCGGACTTCCTCGGCCGAGCAAGCCCGTCGCGCCGGCGGGCCGGAGCCGGATACCGGTGGCAGATCGATCTGCCGTTCTGGCGGAGACGGAGGGATTTGAACCCCCGGTCGCTCTCACGACTCTCGCTTTCAAGGCGAGTGCATTCGGCCGCTCTGCCACGTCTCCAGGGCCTCGATAGTAACCGATGTGACCGGGAGCGACCCAAAGCCGACCACCGGTGCCCGGGTGGCCGGCCGCGCGCTCACCGGGGGACGGCGAGCAGGTCACGGGTGACGCCGGAGAGATCGGCGCAGCCGGAAAGTCCCATGGCGGAGTCGAAATCGGCGAGCAGCAGGCGCAGGGCGTGGCGCACCCCCGCGCTGCCGGCGATACCGAGGGCGTAGGCCCAAGGCCGGCCGTAGCCCACCGCTTTGGCGCCGAGAGCGAGCGCGACCAGCACATCCGAGCCGGATCGGACACCGGAGTCGAACAGCACATCGGCCCGGTCACCGACCGCGCCGACCACCGCGCCGAGCGCGTCCAGCGCGGCGATCGAATTGTCGATCTGCCGGCCGCCGTGGTTGCTCACCCACACCCCGTCCGCGCCGGCGTCGACCAGCAGCCGGGCATCGTCGGGATGGAGCACGCCCTTGACCGCGATCGGCAGATCGGTCCATTCCCGCAGCTCGGCCAGGTCGGCGGGACGTAGCGAGTGGTTACCGAACAGGCCGACCCAGGTGAGGATCGCCATCCGCATCGCGTCCTCGCTCTCCTCCGGCGGCGCGGACAGCTTCGCCCGGAAAACCGGGTCGGACAGATAGTTGGCGATACCTTTGCCCAGCAGGAAGGGCAGATGCCCCAGTTCGAGATCGCGGGGCCGCCAGCCCAGCGAAGGGGTGTCCACGGTGACCACGATCGCCTTCGCCCCGGCCCGCTGCGCGCGCTCCACGAAGGAGCGGGCCAGCTCGTCGTCGGCGGGCCAGTACAGCTGATACCACCAGTCACCGGCGACCCGGCCCACCTCCTCGATGGTCGCGGAGGACGCGGTGGACAGCACGGTGCCGACCCCCAGCTCCTTCGCGGCCTGCGCGACCACCACCTCACCCTTCTCGTGCAGCAGTTCCAGCACCCCGACCGGGGAGGTCAGCACCGGCGCGGCCAGTTTGGTGCCGAGCACCTCGACCGCGGTATCGCGCGCGCCCGGCCCGCTGGTTCCGCACAGCATGCGCGGCACGATCCGGTACCGATCGAACGCGGAGGTGTTGGCCACGGCCGTGCGTCCGGTGGAGGCACTACCGGCCACGTAGGCGTAGGCGCGCGCGTCGAGCAACTCCCGGGCCCGGTCCGCGAAGCCGTCCGCGGTCATCGGCAGTTCGGGGACCACCCCGCCCATTCCCTGGAGATAGATCTCGTTCTGGAAGTCGATGAAGCTGCTCACGAACGCTCACGCTAGCCCGGACAGGCGCGCCGGGCACGCCCTCGGCCGTTTCCGCGCGCGGACGGCGCGTCAGTCGTTGTCGAGCGACCGCTGATAGTCGGTTTCGCCCCACGCGTTCCACAGGATCGGATGTGCGCCCGGACCACAGTCCTCGGTCCACGCGATGGTCGATTCGCCGCGCATTCGTTCGGCCTGGCGGTAGAGAACACGCAGGTTGGTGCACAAACCCGCCATCCCGGCGGTGGCCGCGCCCACATCGGTGTTCGTGCATTCCACCTCCACGCGGCTACCGGCGGGCACGGCCACACAGTGCACGAATCCCGGTGGCGCCGCCTGCGCCGGGCCGACCCCGAGCGCCGAAACTCCCGCTACCGCGAGACCGAAGACAACCGCACCGGCGAAAGACCTCTGCTTCTTCCCCGGAATCACGTCAGCCATATGCACTTCCCTCGGAGCCGCAAGACAATTCGAAAGTGATCCTAGATATCTGAGCAGGCATTACACCGGATGGGAAGGACTCGGCCGGCCGCACCGACCCGGCCGGCCGCACCGACCGCCGGCGACGCGCAGGAAAGTCTTCCACCACGTTACGAAGGTTTCCTGGTGCACTATGGGCCGGTGCGCGCGATCAATTTGAACGGCTTCGGTGGTCCCGAGGTCATGGAGTGGTCCGAGACGCCCGATCCGGTGCCGGGTCACGGTGAAGTGCTGATCGAGGTGGTGGCGGCCGGGGTGAACCGGGCCGACCTGCTGCAGCGGCGGGGACTGTACGCGCCCCCGCCGGGTACCACCGCCGTGCCCGGGCTCGAATGCTCGGGAGTGATCGCGGCGGTCGGCGAGGGTGTCCGGGAATGGTCGGTCGGCGACCGGGTGTGCGCGTTGCTGTCCGGCGGCGGATACGCCGAAAAAGTGGTGGTCCCGGCCGGACAGGTGCTCCCGGTACCGGACGGCGTGGATCTGGCGGCGGCCGCCGGACTACCCGAGGTCGCGGCGACGGTCTGGTCGAATCTGGTGCTGACCGCCGGTCTGCACTCCGGCCAGCTGTTGCTGATCCACGGCGGTGGCAGCGGTATCGGCACCCACGCCATCCAGGTGGCGGCGCAGCTGGGCGCCCGGGTCGCGGTGACGGCCGGGTCGGCGACGAAACTGGCACGCTGCGCCGAACTCGGCGCGAGCGTGCTCATCAACTACCGGGAACACGATTTCGTCGATCTGATCCGGGCCGAAGAGGGCCTGGGCGGGCCGGGCGCGGACATCATCCTCGACAATATGGGCGCCGCCTACCTCGGACGCAATGTGGCGGCGCTGGCCCTGGACGGCCAGATACTGGTGATCGGCATGCAGGGCGGGGTGAACGCCGAACTGAACCTGGGTGAGCTCATGGCCAAGCGCGGGACGGTGCGTGCGATCAAACTGCGCGACCGCCCGGCCACCGGCCGCGGCAGCAAGGCCGACATCATCGCCGAGGTGCGTGCCCACGTCTGGCCGCTGCTGGAGACGGGCGCGGTCGTCCCGGTGATCCATGCCGAGGTCCCGGTGACCGAGGCGGCCCGGGCACACGAACTGCTCGACGAACACGACACGTTCGGCAAGGTGATCCTGCGGATCGGGGATGCCGGCGCGGACGAGTCGAGCCGGTAGGCGGAAGCCGGGCCCGCCCGGGCCTCGCTCGTGCGCGGCCCGGGCAGAGCCGGGCCGGTCAGCCGAGCGCGGCCAGGGCCCGGCCGAACTGATCGATCTCCCGGCGAGTCGTGTACGGCGCGAGACCGATGGTCACCGCGCCGCCCTCGTCGTTCACACCCAATGCGTCCAGTAACCGGCTGCCGCCGTGCGAGCCCGCCAGCACATTGATGCGCTTGTCGGCCAGTTCGGCGGCGATCTTCTCCGCCTGCATACCGTCGATGGTGAAACTGACCGTCGGGATCCGGGTGGAGGCGCGGCCGATCACGGTGAGCCCACCGATCTTGTCCAGAGTGCTCATCAGATGATCGAACAGCTGATCGTGATAGTCCTGCAGCGAGGTGATCGACAGTTCCAGCCGTTCCCGGCGGGTGCCGCGGGCCCGTTCGTCGAGCCCGGCCAGATAGTCGATCGAGGTGGTGAGGCCGGCCAGCAGCGCGTACTGGTGCCCGCCGACCTCGAGCCGTTCGGGACCTTTGGCGTACGGGTTCAACGCCATGGACGGGATCCGGTCCAGGAACGCCGGGTCTCGGAAGACGAGCGCGCCGACCTGGGGGCCACCCCAGCTCGGCGCGCTCAACGCCACCACATCGGCGTTCAGTTCCTCGATATCGAGCAGCGCGTACGGTGCGGCGCCGACCGCGTCGGCGACCAGCAGGCCGCCGACCTCGTGTACTCGTTCGGCCGCGACCCGCACCGAGGGCGCCGACCCCACGATCGGCGAGGCTGCGGTGAGCGCGACCAGCCGGGCGGTGGGCCCGATGAGCTCCTCGAACTGCCAGGCCGGCATCTCACAGGTCTCGATCTCCACTTCGGCCCAGCGCACATGGGCGCCGTAGCGGTTGGCGATCCGCAGCCACGGCGCCACGTTGGCCTCGTCGTCCAGCCGGGACAGCACGATCCCCGTACCCAGGCCCAGGCGGGAACTCAGCGATTCGGCGAGCCAGGCCAGCAGGACGGCCCGGTCCGGCCCCAGTACGACCCCGCTGGGGTCCGCGCCGACCAGATCCGCGACCGCCACCCGGGCGTCGTGCAGCATATCGGCGCTGCGTTTGGCGGCGCCGTGGCGGCCGAGGTGGGAGAACGACGACGAGCGGAAACCGATGGACACCGCGCGCGAGACAGAATCCGGAACAAGCATGCCCGCCTGCGGAGCCAGGTTGATCCAGCCGTCGGCCAGGGAGGGGATCAGTCCCCGGACCCGCGCGACGTCGTAAGTCATGCAGGTCACTTTAAGGCAGGGTCCATATCTCGGTAACCCTGGTCCGGGGTCTCCGACTCGCCTCACGACCACCGGCTTAGCGCGTTCGGCGCGAACACGACATGATGGGGACCATGACGCAATCGGATGACGCATCGGATCCCGTTGTCGTGATCGGCCCCGAGGGCCGTCCGCTGGTGCTGCCCGCGGGCGCCGCGGCGAGCGCGTCCTACCCCGGCCGGGAGACGCCAGAGCAGGAGGGTTCCGATCGGGACACCTCCGAATCGCTGGCCGATATGGTCGAGCAGCCGGCCAAGGTCATGCGGATCGGCACCATGATCAAACAGCTGCTCGAGGAGGTGCGGGCGGCTCCGCTCGACGATGCCAGCCGGACCCGGCTGGCCGAGATCCACAAATCCTCCATCCGCGAGCTGGAGCAGGGCCTGGCGCCGGAGCTGCGCGAGGAGCTGGAACGGCTGGCCCTGCCGTTCAGCGAGGACGCCGTCCCCTCGGATGCCGAACTGCGTATCGCCCAGGCGCAGCTGGTGGGCTGGCTGGAAGGTCTGTTCCACGGCATCCAGACGGCGCTGTTCGCCCAGCAGATGGCCGCCCGGGCACAGCTCGAGCAGATGCGCCAGGGTGCCCTGCCTCCGGGTATCCACGCGGCGGAAGGTCGCGGTGCGCAGCCGGGCCAGTCCATCGGAGGCACCGGACAATACCTCTGAACACGGTGGTGTATAGGCGGCCGGTACCGGGACTCGCCGACCGAGGTAGTGTCGTGCACCGTGCCTGCAGCTTCCGCTCGCTCCGACCTGGTAAACCCTGACGATCCGGAGAGCACCGACGAGAGCCCGGTGCGCCCCGACCACGACCCCGCCGTAGATGAGAAGCCCGTGAGTTCCGAGCAGACCCCGGTCGCCGGCGCCGATACCGCCGTCTCCGATATCACCGAGGTGACCGCCGCGGACCCCATCGAATCGGATTCGCAGTCCTGGGCCCGGGCCTGGCGCGATATCCGCGACGGTTTCGGGCAGCGCGAACTATGGCTCTCGCTCGGCTGGCAGGACATCAAACAGCGCTACCGGCGGTCGGTGCTGGGTCCGTTCTGGATCACCATCGCCACCGGCGTGCAGGCCACCGCCATCGGCATCCTGTACGCCGCACTGCTCGGTCAGCCGCTGACCGAATACCTGCCCTACGTCGCGGTCGGCCTGATCGTGTGGAACGTCATCAACGCCTCGATCCTGGAGGGCGCGGATGTGTTCATCGCCAACGAGGGCCTCATCAAACAGCTGCCGTCGGCGCTGAGCGTGCACGTGTACCGGCTGGTGTGGCGGCAGATCCTGTTCTTCGCGCACAACGCGGCGATCTACTTCGTCGTGCTGGCGCTGTTCGGCGTCTGGCGTGACCTGCACTGGACCGCGATCTTCGCCATACCGGCCCTGGTGCTGGTGTTCCTCAACGCGATGTGGGTTTCGGTGCTGTTCGGTATCTTCAGCACCCGCTACCGCGATATCGCGCCGATTCTGGGCAGTATGACGCTCATGCTGTTCGTGCTGACGCCGGTGATGTGGAATACCAAGAGCCTGCACGAGCAGGGCGGCCAGGTCGCCGAGCGGGCCCGGCTGGCCGAAGTGGTGCCCACCTACCACTACCTGGAGATCGTGCGCGCACCGCTGCTCGGCGACGACCAGAAGCTGTATCACTGGGCGATCGTCGGCGCCATCACCGTGGTGGGCTGGATCGCCGCCGCGATCGCCCTGAAGAAGTACCGTTCGCGCGTGCCCTACTGGGTTTAGGAGTCAGGCGATCATGAGTGATCACGTGAGTATCGAAACCCGCAATGCGTGGGTGGAGTTCCCGATCTTCGACGCGAAATCCCGGTCGCTGAAAAAAGCGTTTCTGGGTAAGGCGGGCGGTTCGATCGGCCGTAACCAGTCCGATGTCGTGGTGGTCGAGGCACTGCGCGAAATCAACCTGTCGCTGAAAGAGGGCGACCGGGTGGGCCTGGTCGGCCACAACGGCGCGGGTAAGTCCACGCTGCTGCGGTTGCTGTCCGGGATCTACGAGCCCTCGCGCGGTAGCGCCCGGATCCGCGGGCGGGTCGCGCCGGTGTTCGATCTGGGTGTCGGGATGGACCCGGAGATCTCCGGCTACGAGAACATCATCATCCGCGGCCTGTTCCTGGGACAGACCCGCAAGCAGATGCTCTCCAAAATCGACGAGATCGCCGATTTCACCGAGCTCGGCGAATATCTGTCCATGCCGCTGCGCACCTATTCGACCGGTATGCGGGTACGGCTGGCGATGGGCGTGGTGACCTCCATCGACCCGGAGATCCTGCTGCTCGACGAGGGCATCGGCGCGGTCGACGCGGAGTTCATGAAGAAGGCGCGGATCCGCTTGCAGGAACTGGTCGCCCGCTCGGGCATCCTGGTGTTCGCCAGCCATTCCAACGAGTTCCTGGCTCAGCTCTGCGATACCGCCATGTGGATCGACCACGGCCAGGTGCGGTTGCAGGGCGGAATCGAAGAAGTCGTGCGGGCCTACGAGGGACCGGACGCGGGTAATCATGTGGCGGCGGTCCTGCGGGAGATCGAGGCCGAGAAGTCCGATCGGGAAACCGGCGCAGAGCAGCCGGCCGTCGGCGAAAGAGAACTGGAGAACAACACAGCATGAGCGAGTCAGGCCCGGAGGCGGAAGCGGAGCGTGACCCCGCAGGGCCCGCGCTCATGCCCGACCAGCACAGCATGAGCGAGTCCCGCCCGGAGGCGGAAGCGACGCGTGAGCCCACAGCGCCCGCGCCGGTGCCCGACGACAGCCCGAGCGAGCCGGGCTCCGAGGCGGAAGCGACGCGTGACCACGCCGACCCCTCGCCCGGCGGACACAGCACCGGCGAGCCGGCGCCGGAGCCCGAGCGCGAAGCCGTCGCGACCACACCCGTAACCGGCGACGGCACCGGCGAGCCGGCTTCGGGCCCCGGAGACAATCGCCCGGAGCCCTCGGTCGCTTCCGCCGGGCGTGACGGAGCCGGACCCCGGCGCCCGGCTCCGGATTCCGCGCGCGAGCACAACGCGGCCGCCGCGGTGTTGCCCGAAGTCCGATACGGGCCGGAGGCCAAGATCGTCGCCGTGGTGGTGACACACAAGCGGCGTGATCTGCTCGCCGAGTCGTTGAAGGCCGTCGCCGGGCAGTCCCGGGCGGTCGATCACCTCATCGTGATCGACAACGGCAATGAAGCCGAGGTGGCCGAACTCGTCGCCGACCAGCCGATCGAGACCACCTATCTCGGTTCGGCGCACAATCTGGGCGGGGCGGGCGGTTTCGCGCTGGGCATACTGCACGCGCTGAGCCTGGGTGCCGACTGGGTCTGGCTGGCCGACGACGACGGGCGGCCGGAGGGCCCCGAGGTGCTGGCCACCCTGTTCGACTGTGCGCGGCGTCACGAACTGGTGGAGGTCTCACCGGTCGTCTGCGATATCGACGAACCCGACCGGCTGGCGTTCCCGCTGCGTCGGGGCGTGGTGTGGCGGCGGTTGCGGTCCGAACTGGGCGGCGAGGACTTCCTGCCCGGTATCGCGTCACTGTTCAACGGCGCCCTCATCTCCGCGCAGGCGGTGGATGTGATCGGTGTACCGGATCTGCGGCTGTTCGTGCGCGGCGACGAGGTCGAGGTACACCGCCGGCTGGTCCGCTCCGGATTACCCTTCGGCACCTGCCTGCAAACCGCGTATCTGCACCCGAACGGCGCGGCCGAGTTCAAGCCGATCCTCGGCGGCCGGATGCACACCCAGTACCCGGACGATCCGGTGAAGCGGTATTTCACCTACCGCAACCGCGGCTATCTCATGTCCCAGCCGGGTATGCGAAAGCTGCTGCCCCAGGAATGGATTCGGTTCTCGTGGTTCTTCCTGGTGACCCGCCGCGACCCGGCCGGATTGCGTGAGTGGTTCCATCTGCGCAGCCTCGGCCGCAACGAGCAGTTCCAGAAGCCGGACTAGTCCGCGAGCACTCATCGGCTCCCGATCGTTCACCCACCGGACAACCAGGGTTGACGGCCGATGCGAGAGATTCATCCCCGCCGGGTAAGTTCGGCTGGCAATCTGCATGATTCGGGAGGAGATCGATGAGTTACCCCGGCGGTCAGCCGCCACAGGGCCAGCCCGCACCCGGCCAGTTCCCGCCGCCGCAACAGCAGTTCGCGCCGCCGGCACCGAACCAGGGTGGGCAGCCACAGTATCCAGGGGGGCCACAGGGCGGTCCGCAGCCGTGGGGCGCCCCGCCGCCCGGGCAGCCGCCGCAGGGCTTCGGTCAGCCGCCCGCCCAGCCGCAGTACGCCAGCGGCCCGTACGCGCAGCCGACCGGGCAGCCCCCGGCCCAGTTCGGTCCGGGCGGGCAGCCCGGGCCCTACGGCCAGCCGCCCCAGGCAGCGCCCAACGACCCGCCGGGCATCACGGTGGACTGCTCCTACACCCCGATGGCGTTCCTGCTCGCGATCACCAAGCCGAAGATCACGGTGAACGGGCAGCGGGTGCCGAACACCCGGTGGGGCGCCAACCACATTCCGGTCGGCCCGGGCCAGTACCACGTGCGGGTTACGACGCCCTGGCTGTTCGATATGGGTCCGGCCGATGTGGCGGTACCGGTCCAGCCCGGGCAGGCGGTCCGGTACTACTACCGCACACCGGCGCTCATCTTCCTCAACGGAGCGATCGGCCCGGTGCCGCAGAAGACCCCCGGCATGGTGGTCATGTACGTGATCTGGGCGTTCGTCGCCCTGATCTTCCTGCTGAACATCCTGATGATCGCCACGATGTGAGCGGATGTCCGCATGCGGCGAGGTCTCCCGGGCCCACCGCATGCGGACCCGGCCGGACACCTGCCGCCGCCACGCCGGCCGGACGGGCGCAGTTGTGAATCGCTGCGGCCGGGTCGGCAGACTCCGGCCGGCTCCCCGGCTCGAGGGCTCCGTCCCGGTAGAGCCGGGCGGCCCGAGAGCGGGGCCCCGCCGGGCGGCGGCCAGGGCCGGACTTCGGAACTCACGTTCGCGACCCGGCGGCAGCCGTGCCGCGGGGCTCCGGTGTCCTGTCCGACACCCGCAGACCGGATCGCGCGGTCCCTGGGCAAGCCCGGACCTGTTGCCTACGCTCGAAGCGCAGCGCCGAACGCACGGCGATCGGCGCCCGCGACCAACAGGAGGGCAGGCAATGACAGCAACCGGAGACAAGCCGCTGAGCGGCCGGACGATGATCATGTCCGGCGGCAGCCGCGGGATCGGGCTGGAGATCGCCAAACGGGCGGCCGCCGACGGCGCGAACATCACGCTGATCGCCAAAACCGATCAGCCCCATCCCAAGTTGCCGGGCACCATCCACACGGCCGCCGCGGAACTCGAGGCGGCGGGCGCGACCGTGCTGCCGTTCGTCGGCGATGTGCGGGTCGACGAATCGGTCGCCGAGGCGGTCCGGCTGACCACCGAGCGCTTCGGCGGTATCGATATCGTGGTGAACAACGCCTCCGCCATCGATCTGTCCCCCACCGATTCGCTGGCGATGAAGAAGTACGACCTCATGCAGGACATCAACTGCCGCGGCACTTTCCTGCTGTCCAAACTGTGCATACCGGCGCTGCGTGACTCCGCCGCCGCCGGCCGGAACCCGCATATCCTCACGCTGTCGCCGCCGCTGAACCTGGACCCCAAATGGGCCGGGTCCTCACTGGGCTACACCATCGCCAAGTACGGCATGTCGCTGACCACGCTGGGGCTGGCCGAGGAACTGAAATCCGACGGTATCGGCGTGAATTCGCTCTGGCCGCGCACCACGATCGCGACCGCGGCCGTACGCAATCTGCTCGGTGGCGAGGAGATGGTCCGTACCTCGCGGACCCCGGACATCTACGCCGACGCCGCCTACCTGGTACTCACCTCACCGGCCACCGAGACGACCGGCAATTTCTTCATCGACGACGAGGTGCTCGCCACCCACGGCATCACCGACCTGGACAGGTACCGGGTGACCCCGGGCGACGAACCACTCACCACCGACCTGTTCCTCTGACGACCACGGGCCACGCCGCGGCCGCGGCGTGGCCCGTGCGGGTGCCTCCGGTCAGCCCCGGTCGGAGTCGATCCCGTACAGCCGCTCCCAGTTCTCCCGGCTGGTGAGTTCGGCGTGCGCGGCGCGGTAGCGCTGTTGCAGCTCCGGCAGTTCCTTGTACAGCCGGCGCAATACCCGCATCGTGCGCAGCAGCAGAGCGCGCGCGGTCGCCTTGTCGCGCTTGCGGATTCGGACCCCGGACTGTGAGGCATCGGTGACCACGACATGGTCGAACAGCGAGACATGCCACCAGTGCGCATCCTCGCGGGTGACCCCGACCAGCCCGTACTGGACCTTGCCGGTCCACTGCTGGATCGCGCGTTTGATCAACACCGCCAGTAGCCGGCTGGGCTCGCCGCCGGCGCGGCGTACACGGATCTCGGAGGAGTCCACCGGCGGCGTCGCCGCGGGATGTTTCACGGTCTCCGTGTAGTCGGCGCGACTGGTCCGGGCCCGTTTCAGCGGCTCGATCCCGCCGTCCCGCAGGATCGACGGCCCCGCCAGGAAGTCCTCGATGCCCTGCAGGGTGGTGTGCGCGAGCCCGTACTGCATCGCGACCAGGTATTCGGAGATGTTGCGGAAGAGCTGCCGGGTGACCGTGCCCGGGTCCAGGTCCGCGTGCATCGAGCTGACGATCAGCGAGTTACGGGTACTGAAGTACCGCGCCCAGTCGTCGAAGTCCTTCCAGTAGAAGTCCGCGTGCCAGACCGCCGCGTTGGGCAGCGTGACCGTGACGAACCCGTGCTCGCGGGCGCGGACCCCGTATTCGACATCGTCCCACTGGAAGAAGATGGGCAGTGGCAGCCCGATCTTCTTCACCACCTCGGCCGGGATGAGGCAGGTCCACCAGGCGTTGTATCCGGCGTCTACCCGGCGTTCCTGGTTCTTCTTGAGCATGCTGGTGTTGCGCAGCGCCTTGGGGACCTTCTGGCCGTGCATGAGACGGTGCAGGTGCACATCCTCGGCGCCGACGTTCAGGTAGTCGGGGTTGAGCAGAAAGAGCATCTGCGCGCCGACCAGCGTCGGTTCCACGGTGAGATTGGCGAAGGCCTGCAGCCGCAGCACTGTTTCGGGTTCGCAGAGGATATCGTCGTCCATGAGGATGACGTCGGCGTGCTCGTTGGCCGCCGACACCTCGTACAGGCCGCGGGTGAAACCGCCCGCACCGCCCAGATTGGGCTGGCGGATATAGCGGAGTTTGTCACCGAACATCGACCGCGTGGCCTGGTACAGCGGCCGGTCCTCCACCAGGTCGGTGCCCTGGTCCACCACGTACACCGCGTCGAGCGAACCGAGGACGGTCTGGTCGGAGGCCAGCGCGGCGATGGTCTCGGCACAGTCCTGGGCGCGGTTGAAGGTACAGATGGCGATGGCGACCGGGCGTACGGTCTCGGGGGCGGCCGCGGTCCAGGTGAGTTCGGAGATCTCCAGGTCGGCACCGACCGCTTCGAACTCCAGCCACAGGGCCCCGCCGTCGACGAACTGGTCCAGCGGCGCGGTCAGGGTCAGCGGGCCGCTGGCGGTGACCTCGGCGGTGCCGACGATCCGGCGGTGCCCGGCGATATCGGAGGCCACGATCCGCACTCTGGCGTGCTTGCCGACCTGCAGGATCATGGTGGCCTGCACTTCGGTGACCACGGTCCAGCGCTGCCAGTAGCTGGCGGCGAAACGGCCGAAGTAGGTGTTGGTGTGCGCGGTCGAGCCCTTGTCCAGGCGCAGGCTCATCCGGTCGCGGGTGGCACGGCCCTTGACCACCGCGTACAGCTCGTCGCTGATCTTCGCCGAGGGCCCGGTGAAGATGCCCCGGGCGAGCACCAGCCGGCGCGGAGCCCGGTGGTGTTCGGCGCGCAGCGACTCCGGCGCGACCGCAGCGTGATCGTTCGTCTCGGTAACGGCCTGCATAGCCGACTGGTCCATGAAGTCCTCGAAATCCTCAATATTTTCGCGCATGAGCGAGGGCCCTGCGTGGTTACGCTCCGCTACCGCCTCCGGGCCCGACCAACTCATGCTGTGCCGACTGGACAAACATGTCCCTGAATACGGTTCGCGGCGGGCCCGAGGATATCAATCAGCCACGCCGGTCGCCCGGTTGGTCGTTTCCCGATCGGGTTCCCCGGTAAACACGAACTTGTCATAAGCCCAATATCGGAACACCACGGCGACGATCTGACCGATCAATGTTCCAGAGATATTGTCCGCCAGCGGCGTGGACAGATCCAGGATGTACCTGGAGAAACCCAGGCAGCCCAATTGGAGTCCGATCGCGATCACATTGATCGCCGCGTAGCTCACATACTCGCGGACCGGACTGCCGGACTGCTTGTGCGAGAACGTCCACCACTTGTTACCGAAGTAGGTGACCACGGTGGCCACCCCGATCGCGATGATCTTGGCGGGCAGCGGCGCCGAGTACATGAGACCCTCGCCGCCCCAGGCGCCCATGTTGAACACCAGCAGGTTGTAGGTCCCCGCATCGACCAGGAAGCCGACCACGCCGACCACCAGGAACGCCGCACTCTGCCGCAGGCCGGACCGCAGGCGCTCGGCGAGCGAACGGGGGGCCGGCGCGTCGGCGGCGACAGCGGCCGTTGACTCACCAGATGACACGCGCCGACGGTACCGCAGTGACCTGAGCCATCCTCTGGGGCACGGCATGAGCGGTCAGGCCCGGAGGCGGTAGCGCAGCGTCACCACGCAGGGCCCTCGATCATGCCCAATGTCACAGACCCGGTACTCTCCCGGTGTTCCCGTATCCGTCGATTTCGAGGATTTGACCAGGTGGAATCCACCGACGAACTGCGCATTGCCGCCGTTGTCCCGTGTCACAACGAAGAGGCGTCGGTCGCCAAGGTCGTCACAGACCTCAAGGCCGCGGTGCCCGGAATTGTCGTCTACGTGTACGACAATCTGAGCACCGACGCCACCGCCGAGAAGGCCCGGGCCGCCGGCGCGATCGTGCGCGCGGAGCGGGCCAAGGGCAAGGGCAATGTGGTGCGCCGCGCTTTCGCCGATATCGAGGCCGATATCTATCTCATGATCGACGGCGACGACACCTACGAGGCGTCCGCGGCGCCGGCGATGATCGAAACGCTGCTGTCGGGCCCGTACGACCACGTCCTCGGCGTCCGGAAACAGGACGAGAGCGGATCGGCCTACCGGGCGGGCCACGAAACCGGGAACAAAGTTCTCAACGGTGTGGTGGGCAAGGTTTTCGGCGAGAACGTCGAGGATATGCTCAGCGGCTTCCGGGTCTTCTCCCGGCGCTTCGTGAAGAGTTTCCCCGCCGTCTCCCGGGAATTCGAGATCGAGACCGAGCTCACCGTGCACTCACTGCACCTGCGGGTTCCGCAGACCGCGGTACCTGTGGGTTTCCGGGACCGGCCCGCCGGCAGTGAGAGCAAACTGCGCACCTACCACGACGGTTTCAAGATCCTGGCTCTGATCGTCGGACTGGCCAGGCACGAACGCCCGGTCGCCTTCTACGGCCTGCTCGGTACCGTGAGCTGGCTGATCTCGGTGGTGCTGACCGTCCCGATCATCATCGAGTACTACGACACCCATACCGTGCCCCGTTTCCCGACCCTGTTCCTGGCCTGCACCCTGCTGCTGGTCGGTTTCCTGGCCTGGACCGCCGGTCTGATCCTGGACGGTATCCGCCGTTCCCGGCATGAGGCGGCACGGCTGATCTATCTCCGCTACGAGGCTCCCGGCGCGGGCCTCGCGGCCGCAACCGGCGCCGGCCCCGAGTCGGGCCCGGAGGCGGTGGTGAAGCGTGACCGCGCAGGGGCCTCGCTCACGCCCGGACAACACAGTGACCAGGTGGCCGGGGACCTCCGTTGACCGCCGAGACCGAGACCCGCCCTGCCGAAGCGAAGCAGGCCGCGGGTCGTTCCTTCCTGGCCGGCCCCCGGCGTGCCGGGGAGGTCCTGCTGCGCCGGGTGGGCCCGGCGACCGTCGCGTTCACTCTCCTGGCCGGGATATTCGGTCTCGTGTTCGCGGTGATGAGCCCGCCGTTCTGGGGCCACGACGAAATCACCCAGTTCGGGCGCGCCTACCAGGTGGCCCACGGCGGCCTGAACCCCACCCGGATCGAGGACGACCGCGGCGTCGCCTACGGCGGCGAGGTGCCGGCGGCGATCGAAGCGCTGATGGGTTACGCCATCGACGACTACACCCACAACCCGGGCGAACCGTATCCCGATGTGGCCGATCCCGCCGCCTACCAGCGACTGGGCGACGCTCCGGTCACCGACGAGCGCCAGATCATCTGGTTCACCAACACCGCCGCCTACTCAGCGGTCCCCTACGTGCCCAATGCGATCGGTATCGGACTCGCCGAACTGATCGACGCCGACGCCGGCACCATGGTGCGCCTCACCCGGTTGTCCGGGCTGGCCGCCTACCTGCTCGTGGTCGGCTTCGCCCTGTGGGCGTTGCGGGGGCACCGCATCCAGTGGCTGGCCTTCACCGTGGCCGTCCTGCCCATCGCGGTGTTCCAGGCCGGAACGGTCACCGCCGACACCCTCACCAACGCCCTGGCCGTCCTGGTCTCGGCGCTGCTGGTGAAGGGCCTGTTCCTCGGGGACCGGCTGAGCCGGGTGGAAACCGCCGCGGTGCTGGGTACCGCGATCGCGCTGCCGCTGTGCAAACCCACCTATGTGCTGCTGGCCATGCTGGTGGTGCTGATCCCGGCCGAGCGGATGGGTCTGACCGGTTGGCGCCGGTGGCTCACCTGGGTGTGCGCGGCGCTCGGCGCGATCGGGTTCGCGGTGTGGATGAAGATCGCCGCACCCACGGGCGAGGGCACCAGCCTGATGCGGCCTCCGCACCAGTGGTACACCGTGGACACCGGCGAGCAGTTGATGGGCATCATCACCGACCCGTTCGGTTTCCTGCGGACCTTCTGGGAGAGCATTCTGCGGCGTGACCAGGAGTGGTTCCCCGAATTCTTCGGGGAACTCGGTTTCGCCTATATCAACGTGCCGGCCACCGCGATCGTGGCCTGCCTGCTGGCCTTCGCGGTGAGCGTGGGGATGGCGGAACGCTTCGACCGCCCGGATTTCCGGCGCACGCTGGTGGTGGCGCTGACCATGGCGGCCAGTGTCGCGATGATCTACGTGACCCTCTACATGTCCTTCACTCCGGTGGGCTACTACATCATCGACGGTGTTCAGGGGCGCTACTTCGTGCCGCTGGCCATCGTGTCGTTCGCGGTGCTGCTGCGCTGGATGCCCTTCCGGCTCCGCGGCCCCGGCGACCGCGCACCCGGCCGCTACGCCGCGGTGACCATCGTCGTCGCGGCGCTGATCGCCCTGATCGCCTCGGTGGCGAAGTACCACATCTACGTCTGGGCCTGACCGCAATCGCACCGGATACGCCCGGTCCGCGCTACGGCGGGCCGGGCGTTGTCATTACACGGAGATGGTCCGCTCCCCCGCCGCGGCGTACGCCCGCTCGGTAGCGGCTTTGACCGGACGCCACCAGGATTCGTTCGCGCGGTACCAGGCGACCGTTGCCGAAAGCCCCGCCCGGAAGTCCGCGTAGCGCGGCTGCCAGCCGAGTTCGGTCCGGAGCGGGGTCGCGTCTATGGCATATCGCTGATCGTGTCCGGCACGGTCGGTGACATGGTCGAAATCGCCGGGGTCGCGGCCGAACTCGGCGAGGAGCAGCTCCACCACCGTCCGGTTGTCCAGTTCACCGTCGGCCCCGATCAGATAGGTGCGACCGATCCGTCCCCGGTCGAGGACATCCCAGACCGCGCGATTGTGGTCCTCCACGTGGATCCAGTCGCGGATCTGATGTCCGGCGCCGTAGAGCCGGGGTCGCACCCCGTCGATCAGATTGGTGATCTGGCGTGGAATGAACTTCTCCACGTGCTGGTATGGCCCATAGTTGTTGGAGCAGTTCGACAGCGTGGCGCGCAGCCCGAAGGAACGCACCCAGGCGCGCACCAGCATATCGCTGGCGGCCTTGGTCGCCGAGTACGGGCTCGACGGGTTGTAGGCGGTCCGTTCGGAGAACGGGGGGTCGTCGGGCCCCAGATCCCCGTACACCTCGTCGGTGGAGACGTGGTGGTAGCGCACATCGTGGCGGCGCACGGCCTGGAGCAGCGAATAGGTGCCGACGATATTGGTCTGCACGAAGGGCCAGGGTTCGGCCAGTGAGTTGTCGTTGTGCGATTCGGCGGCGAAATGGACCACCGCGTCCACTCCACTCACCAGTTCGTCGACCAGGTCCAGATCGGCGATATCGCCGTGGACGAAGTCGATCCGATCGGCCACCGGGTCGAGCGAGGCCCGGTTGCCCGCGTAGGTGAGCGCGTCCAGCACTGTCACCGTCGTATCCGGCCGTTCGGCGACCGTGTACTGGACGAAGTTGGCTCCGATGAACCCGGCTCCACCGGTCACGAGTAGACGCACCCGTTCACTCTACGTCCTGGTCACCGGGCCGGGCAGCGACAGGTGAGGCGGCTGCGGGCGGGTGGCGCGCCCGCAGCCGATTTTCGCGCCGGCCGGGACGCGAGCGGCAACGCGGGCCGATCCGGAACACAAGATTTTACGAAACGCCAAGCAGACGAGCATTTTTCGTGACCCCCGTGGGCCGGAGTCCGGTACCGGGCCTATAACCTTTTTGTCTGGATTCGGCCGGGCTCCATCGGGCGGCCGCTTCCGTTCGATCGACACGAATCTGTGCCCGCACTCCAATATGAGGTGAATACACACATGCTCGTCAGGAGTTTGACCACGATGTCGGCGCTGCTCATCGCCGCGCTCGGTATCGCATCCGGCAGCGCCCACGCCGCGCCCACCGACCGGACGGATCCGGTCGGCTTCACCGCCGAGGTCGTGGACGGCCGGTCCGTCATCACCACCGACTCGGGGTCCATGGTGGTCGAGGACGGTACCTTCAAGATCAAGTCCGCGGACGGCACCGTGGTGGCCGGCACACCGCTGAAATTCCGGCTGGACGATTTCGAGTTCCCGATCGCGGCGGCGATTTCCGGCCACACCGCCACGCTCACCCCGCAACTCGACCCGGACCGGGCCGTATATCGACCGGCCGCGCTGCCGCATCAGGAAACAGCGCCGTGGAAAACCCCCTACGACCGGGAGGTCGCCGCCTTCACCCGGCTCAAGGACACCATCGCCACCGGAGCGGCGGTCGGCACCGCGGTCGGCGGCCTGGGCGGCGCCGCAGTCGGCTGTGTGCTCGGCGGCATCGCCGGCGCGACCGTGGCCGCGGCGACCATCGTCGGGCTCTTCGGACCGTTCGTCCCGGCCGCGGTGGTCGGCTGCCTCGGCGGCATCATCGCGATCGGCGCCCTCGGCACGGTGGCCGGCCAGCTATTCGTCACCGCCCCGGTGATCATCGGCGCGGTGATCCAGTACGTCACCACCATCAACGAGCCGTTCCCGCCGAACGGCTCGGTCCCGGCCCGGTAGTCCACCGGTAGATCTCCGGCGCCGTGCCCGCCCGCGAAATATTCGTGGGTGGGCACGGCGTTCGGTCTGTCATGAAGATCGGCGTCAACACCTTCCTGACCGACGAGGGAATCAGCGGGACCGTGCTCGGGCCGGCACTCGAGGAACGCGGTTTCGAATCGCTGTTCCTCGCCGAGCACTCGCATATCCCGGCGAGCCGGGAGTCCCCGTACCCCGGCGGGGGCGAACTCCCCCGGGTCTATTTCCGCACCCTCGATCCCTTCGTCGCACTCGGCGCGATCGCGGCGGTCACCGACCGGCTCGTCCTGGGGACCGGTGTCACGCTGCTCATCCAGCGCGATGTCATCCACACGGCGAAGGAGGTCGCCACCCTCGACCGGATCTCCGGCGGCCGGGTGGTCTTCGGCGTGGGCGTCGGCTGGAACCGCGAGGAGATGGCCGACCACGGTACCGATCCGCGCACCCGGGGCGCCCTGCTGGACGAACAACTCGAGGCCATCGTCGCGATCTGGACCGAGGAACTCGCCGAATACCACGGGAAATTCATCGATTTCGACCCGATCTTCGCCTGGCCGAAACCACACCGGCAGCCGCATCCGCCCATTTTCATCGGGGGCGGCGAGGCCGCGGCGCGGCGCGCGCTCCGGCACGGGGTGGGCTGGATACCCAACGGTGTCTCCGATCCCGCCGCGGTCCGGGCGCAGCTGGCGGAATTCGGCGCGAGCGGACTTCCGGTCACGGTCACCCCGGCCCCCGCGGACCCGGCGGTGCTGGACGCCTACGCCGAAGCCGGAGTGGAACGGGTGACCCTCAAACTGGAAACCCAACCGGAAGCGGATTCCCTGCGAGACCTGGACGAACTCGCGGAACTGGTCGCCCGGTACCGGGACTGAGCGGTCAGGCGGGCAACCGGTCGGCGCCCCAGCTGCGGTGGACATAGCCCACCACCCGGTCCAGTTCTTCCCGGTCCACCGAGGCCAGCTCGCCGGGCTCCAGCGGATCGAAATGGAAGATGTAGAGGCGCGAGGCGAACTGTTCGAACGGCAGCGATGCCTCCCCGAACCGTTCGCCGTGCCCGGCGGTGCCGACCACCACGCCGTCTCCCCAGTCCTGCCCGCTGTCGTTGTTCGGGTTGTAGAAATAGACCCGCATCCGTTCCTGGGGGTCCAGCGCCACCCGCAGCACCGTGATCGCGTGCCAGCCGACGAATCGGGCAGCGCTGTCGGTCACCGCGATACCGGCCGGCTGGGGGTGGATCAGCGGTTGATTGCCATTGTGGAACGGGTGGTAACTCGCGTAGAAATGCCGCAGGAACTCGTCCAGATCGGTCAGGTTGCCCGTCGCCACGTCGACATTGATCCGGAAGCCCCGGCCGGACCACCATCCGTGGAACTCCGGGTTGATCCAGCGGTGCGGATCGCCCTCCCGGTCCGCGCAACGCCGTCCCATTTCCGCGTAGATCCGGTCCAGATGGGGCACGACCAGCAGCGATACCGGGTCCAGGTCCACCGGTAGCTCGGTGGCGACCCCGCCGGCGCTGCCGCGGGATGAGATCTGCTCGCCCTCGAAATGCATGACGACCTCGTCGTCGCGCGCGGCCCAGGCCAGTGTCTGCAGCAGATAGTCGGGGTCGTTGTAGGCCCACATGGACAGCGCCCGCGCGGACTGGCAGGTCGGATTGTCGCCCTGGCCGATCCCGAGTGGCAGCCCCAGCACCGACAGCATGCCCGCCAGCAACCGGACCCGGGGGGACGGATCCGGACCGAAGGCCTGCGTCAGGCGCTGCTGGGAATGGGCCGACAGTTGCAGTGCCAGCTGCCGCCACAGGGCTGGGGCGACCGGCGGCTGGTACAGGATGCCGCGTTCGAGCATCAGCGCCAGCCCGTAGATACACTGCGCCGTCTCGACGTGCACGGCCTCGTCGATCAGCCGCCGCACCAGTTCGTGGTAGCAGAGCAGGCATTCACGTCCGGTACTGGACAACCCCAGCGCCTCGCTCAGCAGATACTCGCCCTTGCCCAGCAGGAAACGCAGCAGCACCGCGTGGTAGGGCGACACCAGGCCCGTATCGTGCATCGAGCGCGCGAAACCCGCTGTCTCGTACTGCAGCGCGCTGTCGTCCATGGTCTCCAGCCGGGTGCGGTACACCTCGACCCCCGGATCCTCACGGCAGGAGTCGGTGGTGCCGTACAGACTGCTGATCAGCCGGTCCGCGCCCAGCCCGCCCGCACCCAGGTCGATATCCGGATTACTACGGGCCACCGCTATCTGGGTGATCATCCGCTTCACCGAGTCGACCTGGATCGGACGCTGCCTCAGGATCCGCCAGATCTCGTCGACCAGGTTCTCGAGGACCTTCTCGTAGCCCACCTCTTCCACCAGGTGCCGCAGCAACTCCCGCGACACCTGGGCCATCCGCCCCTGCTGTGTCCGCTCGGCCTCGGACGGGGGGGTGAACAGCAGCGACAGGTTGATGGCGAGCACCTGCGAGACATGATGGTGGGCCTGCTCCGCGGAAATCAGCGGATGCACGTAGACACCCTTGGCGATCTCCAGCATCCGCAGATTGCTCACCGTCTCGAGGACGACGGTGTCCGGATTGGCGCTGCGCAGCGAGCCGCTGCTCAGCGACGGGATGAGGATCTGCGGGCGCGCCCAGTCGGTACCGAGGAACAGTCCGGCGGTGTCCAGCCGCACCGCACGCGAACGCACCGCCGCGCAGCCTCCGGGCAGCAGCAGTACTCGGCGCAGCGCGCCGAATACTCGCGACAACTTGATCTGCTTACCGAAATCACCGGCATCCGCAAGTGCCTGGATGGCGTCGTCCAATCGGGCCAGATGCCTGTCCATGGACTCATCGCCGCTGCTGAGTGGACTCAATCGCCGAACCTCCCCGACGAACCCGTTGCCGACAACGGATCAAATATAGAAATCGAGCTCTTCCTGCCTTTTCAACAGGTCCCGGAGAGTGTACGGGTCCTCTCCGAAGAAGTACAGGAGACCCCAATGGTTTCCGAACGCCGTCCGCTTCATCACTTTTTCGGTCAACGGAGCGGTGAGCTCATGTGATTCGAAATATTCGTGATCTTCGGTCTCCTCCGGCAAGGACAATCGGCTGACCACCCGGCGGCGCGGGTAGACCCCGAAGGTTCCCGCATGCCCCTTGGCGTCCACCACCTCCTGCGGGAAGAATTCTGTTATCTCCTCTTCCGTCGTCTTGGGGTCGAACGCGAGCACCAACCCGTGGTAGGCGTTGAATCCGTACGCCCGTTCCAGCAGCTCGAACACTTTGAATCCGGGCGGCCGGTAGGCGACCTCACCGAAGTACATCTCGCCGTCGCTGGTCACGAAATACTCGGGGTGGACGAAGCCGAATTCGATATCGAATGTTTTGATCAGCCGTTCCACCTGACGGGTTATCTCCGGCCGGTACTTTTCCAGTTCAGGAGTCGCCGGAACGAAAACGGAGTAGCCCAGTGTCACATATTCCGAAATATTCAGGAATCGAATCTTGCCGTCGTGGATCCAGGCTTCGACCGCGAACTCCCAGCCGTCGAGGTGGGACTCCATGAGCACCGGAAAGTCGTCGTCCGGGATGGTCTCGATCTCGTCGGGCGTCCGTATGACCCGGTGACCGAGGCAACCGGCCTTGTCGAACGCCTTGATGTGGATCGGGTCGTTGGGATCGCCGTCGAGTTTCAGCAACGTCTGGTTGACCTTTCAGGAAACGGATCACGTCCTCGCGCTCGTGTGCTTCCTCGAATATTCCCACCCGGATCCCGCCGAGCTGTGCGCGCCGTTTCATCAGCGCCTTGTCCCGCAGCAGCATGGCCTGCCCGAAGAGCCGCGGGTTGTTCATCAGAACCGAGTTTATGGCCCCCGCCCATTCGACGGTTTCCTCGAAGATCGGGATGGCGACGTCGACACCCATGTCACGTAAGGTCTCGGCGATCTCGACCGAGCGTTCGTTGAGCCTTTCAAAATTCCAGGAGATATAGGGTATCCCGTGCTCGGCACAGTATCCCTCCGCCCACTCGGGGGCGACCACCACGTAACGCCTGTCGAAACGATCCACCGCCTCGACCGCATTGAGACTCCAACCCAAAAGCGCTACATACCCCTTATCCGGGTTTCGATTTCTCGTGTCCACAGCCGGAACCGACAAAGCCTCTCCCCTCTCAATCACATTTCGCACCTATCAGATCGCGAGGGCGCAATATCACGGCCGTGCACGGAAAACCGCACCGGCACGGAATTCGGGCGGATACTCGACCGAATCCTCAGCAAAAATATCGAGACGGATCTGGATCGGACCCCTGTATCGCCCTCATTGTCCGTGAGTACCCAGGAATGTTCGACACCAAACGGTGCCGGAGGCGCTGCGGACCGGCCCGGTACGCGGCAACGGCCCGCTCGTCCGCCGACCCGGCCCGGGCCACGCCCCACTCGGCAGCGTGCCGAAGTACCGCCGCACGCAGCCGCACTCGCGCGGGCTGGCACACTCACCGAACATGCGCGGAATCATTCTGGCGGGCGGCACCGGGTCGCGTTTGCATCCGATCACGCGCGGGGTGAGCAAACAGCTGGTCCCGGTCTACGACAAGCCGATGGTCTACTACCCGCTGTCCACTCTCATGCTGGCCGGGATCCGGGACATCCTGGTGATCACCACACCCGAGGACGCCGAATCCTTCAGGCGCCTATTGGGAGACGGCGGTCAGTTCGGCATCGCGATCGACTACGTCGTGCAGCCGGTGCCCGACGGCCTCGCCCGGGCGTTCGTGCTGGGCGCCGACCATATCGGCGACGAACCGGCCGCACTGGTGCTGGGCGACAACATCTTCCACGGCCCCGGCCTCGGCACCAGCCTGAGCCGGTTCGCCGAGGTCGACGGTGGCGCCATCTTCGCCTACCGGGTCTCCGACCCGACCGCTTACGGGGTGGTCGAATTCGCCGACGGCAAGGCTATTTCCATCGAGGAGAAACCCGAGGTGCCCCGGTCCAACTATGCCGTGCCGGGACTGTATTTCTACGACAACAACGTGGTGGAGATCGCGCGCGGACTGCGTCCCTCCGGCCGCGGCGAATACGAGATCAGCGATATCAACCGGGCCTATCTCGAAGCGGGCAAGCTCAGTGTCGATGTACTGGCCCGTGGTACCGCCTGGCTGGACACCGGCACCTTCGACTCCCTGCTGGACGCGGCCAACTATGTCCGCACCATCGAGGAGCGGCAGGGCCTGAAGATCGGAGTGCCCGAGGAGGTCGCGTGGCGGATGGGCTTCATCGACGACGAGCAACTGTGCCTGCTCGCCGACCCGCTCACCCGCTCCGGTTACGGTAAGTACCTGCTCGATCTACTCGGGCACGGACGAAGTTGGTGAGTGGGTAGATGCGGATCAGTGAGATGTCGGTCCCCGGCGCCTGGGTTTTCACACCGAGAATCCACGGCGACGACCGGGGCGCCTTCGCCGAGACCTTCCGGGCCTCGGAATTCGAGAAGGCCACCGGCCGGTCCTTCGATCTGCTCCAGGTGAACACCTCGGTGTCGGCCGCCGGCGTACTGCGCGGCATCCATTACACCGACGATCCGCCGGGCCAGGCCAAATACGTGACCTGCGGGCGTGGCGCCTTCCTCGACGTCGTGGTCGATCTGCGGCCCGGCTCCCCCACCTTCGGCCGCTGGGACAGCGTGGTGCTCGACGATCTCGATCGCCGGTCGGTGTTCCTGTCCGAGGGGCTCGGGCACGCGGTGCTGTCCCTACAGGACGATTCGGTTCTCACCTATCTGTGCTCACTCGAGTACAGCCCCGAGCACGACCACGATCTGGACGCCTTCGATCCGGACCTGGCCATCGACTGGCCCGAGACCGGTCGCGACGGACAGCGGCTCACCTATCTGCGCTCCCCGAAGGACGCCGCGGCGCCTCGGCTGCGGAACCGCTGAAATATCCGCTCGAGCGACCGGACGCCTGGTCGATGATTTCCGAAGTCGCCGATTTATTCGGCAGCCCGGGAACAGTGATTTCCCCTACTGAATTGAGCCGGTGCTATCACGCGAGTCCCGGTGTTATTTGCGCGACCCACGGCGGAATCGCCAGAACTGTACCGCCCGCACATCTTCGGAGAGCTGGTTGACCGGTTCGGCCACTTCGGAAAGCACCTGGAACAGGTCGTCGGCGAGATCGCTGATGTGCTCGACCCGGGTCGCCAGCCGGGAGGCGTTCACCAGGAACTCCAGCAGGAGCCGCACCGCGGCCGCGATCGTCAGCGCGAAAGGCAGCGCCAGCAGGGCCGCCAGGACCCCGAGCAATACCGAGATCCGCCAGGCCAACACGGTGAGCACCACCGGCACGGTCACCGCGAAAACCAAACCGAGCAGGTAGACCAGCGGCAACAGCGTCCTGGTGGCGGGCCGGCGGAACTGCACATCCAGGAGTCCGCGGGCCGCGTCCGCGCCCCAGCGCCGAGCCGTTCCGGCCCGATCACCGGCTTCGGGGCGGGTTTCGTCCTCCTCGGCGGCGGCCGCGTCGGCGAACCGCTGCGCGGCTTCGGCCCGCCAACTGAGCTTCCGCCGGATTCGCCGACCAGGCGAATCCGCAGTATCGTCCTCCTCCGGCGGTCCCACTCCCGCGCCGGCTGCGGGAGGAACCGCCGGCTCAGGTGCTCCGGCCGCCGCCGGACCGGTTCTCGGGGATTCGTCCGCTGCCTCGCTGGCCATAACGGAAACCTTCCCGGATTCCGTGCGCGAAGCCAACCAGGACCCCGACGAGCCTCCTGTACCAGTGGATGTCGACTGCTGCCACAAATGAGAGGAAGCCGACAGTCGAAAAAAATCCCTGGAACGGCGTAACGCCCCGGGCACCCGGCACCGATACGACCCATGAAAGCCGGAGCTTATCTATACCGGGGAATGGAGATGACAGTGCGTACGACGTTTCCGACTTCCGTCTCGGCGGCCGCCAAGTCCGCTGCCGCGCGGGATTACGCCCAGCGTGGCTGGACGGTCGCCGAAACGACCAACGGCCTGTGCCTGATCACCGACGCAGACCTTTCCGCCGTCGAGGTCACCGGGGAGTTGGCCGCGTCGGTCCGCCGGTATCTGCGCGCCAACAACCTGACCGGTCCGGTGATCGAGATCCCGGGCGCCGAGCGCCGTGAGATCCATCTGGTCACCGGGATGCGCAAGGCCGGACGTGCCGTGGAAGCGCTGCGGGCCGCCGGTGCGGTCGTGCACACCGACGGCGACGGCATCCCGCTGCCGCCCACCCACCTCTCGGCCGGTTCGGCCACCTGGGGAGTGAGCCCGGAAGAAGCCCGCTGGATCCCGCCGGTGGTCGCGATCGGCGCCGCGGTGCGTTCCGTGCGTGCCCGCCGGCCGCAGCGGCTGGCCAGCGTCGCCTGCGCCTGAGGCGCCGGCCGCGACCACAGCGGCATCGACAGGACCCGACAACAATAGGAACCCACAGCAGTGAGCCCCGGAAGTCTCCGACTCCCGGGGCTCATCGCTGTGCGTGGCGCAACTAACGGATACGGAAGATGACCAGGCGCTGGACGACGAAGTTGATCACCGTGGCCGTGCCCTGCGCGATCACATAGGCCACCGGGACGCGCCACCACAGGCCCTCGTCGAAGGCGTGGTAGAAGACCCAGTTGATACCCACCTGGACGCAGAAGGTGAGGGCGTACAGGATCACCACCGCGATGAAGCGGGCCCGGCTCGGCGCCGCGTTGAAGGTCCACCGGCGGTTGATCAGATAAGCGGTCGTGGTGCCTGCGATGAAACCGATCGCCTTCGCCGGGTTCACCGGCATACCCACGACCTCGAGCAGCAGCACGTAGAGCCCGAAGTCGACCACAGCCGACAGCGCCCCGGTGATACCGAACCGCACCAGCTGGGTCACCAGGCCGATCTGCGCGCTCCCGGGCACGGCGGAGTCCGGTTCGCTCACCGCGACGACCCGCTCCTCGGCCGAGACGGAAACATCCCCGGTGCCGCCCGGGGTCACCCGGGGGCTCCGGCTCACTGCATTGCTTTCAGGGCCCACCGACGGAAATGTACTTGTCCGGAGCCGCGATGGTCCACCTCCGTGGTCGGGGCCCGCCCCCGATTCTGGAGCGACGGAGCGAGGGAGCGCAGCGACCGAACGGAGGAGTGAAGAACCGGGGTCACAGTGCCCCGACCTCGCGGCGCCGAAGGCGCCGCAATCCAATACAGCCTGTAGCCTCTATGCCGATGTCCACGAAAGCTCCGACCTCGACTCAGGCGTCCGGTACCGAGACCCCGCCGGCCGGCGATCCAGAAAACGCCGGTACGGGGTTCACGCTACCCACGCGAACCCGGACGCTCACCGGGTGGGCCCGTACGGCGGCCACCACCGCCGAAGTGCTCTCGACGAGCGACCCCGAACTCATCGCCCGCGCGGTCGCCATGGTCGCCGAGGACAATGACGGCAAACCAGAGCATCTGCGGCGTGGTGTGATCGCCCGCGGGCTCGGCCGGTCCTACGGCGACAATGCGCAGAACGCGGGCGGGCTGGTCATCGATATGACCGCCCTGAACAAGATCCACCGCATCGACCAGGACACCCGGCTGGTGGATGTCGACGGGGGCGTAACCCTCGACCAGCTGATGAAGACGGCACTCCCGTTCGGCCTGTGGGTTCCGGTCCTGCCGGGTACCCGGCAGGTCACCGTCGGCGGCGCCATCGGCTCCGATATCCACGGTAAGAACCATCACAGCGCGGGCAGCTTCGGCAACCATGTGCGGTCCATTCAGCTGCTCACCGCCGACGGTGAGGTGCAGACCATCGGCCCCAAGAAGAACGCCAAGCTGTTCTGGGCCACCATCGGCGGCTGCGGCCTCACCGGCATCATCCTGCGTGCCACCATCGAGATGACGCCGACGGAGACCGCGTACTTCATCGCCGACGGCGATGTGACCTCCGGTCTCGACGAGACCATCGCGTTCCACAGCGACGGCTCCGAGGACAACTACGAGTACAGCTCGGCCTGGTTCGACGCGCTCAGCCCCATGCCCAAGCTGGGCCGCGCGGTGATCTCGCGGGGTTCGCTGGCCAAGCTGGATCAGCTGCCGAAGAAACTGCGCAAGAACCCGCTGGGTTTCACCGGGAAGACGTTCCTGACCTTCCCCGATGTGTTCCCCAACGGTCTGCTCAACAACAAGACGTTCACCCTGGCCACCGAGATCTGGTACCGCAAGGGCGCCACCTACCGGCAGAAGCCGCAGAATCTGACGGCCTTCTACCACCCCCTCGATATGCTCGGCGAATGGAACCGGGCCTACGGGTCGCGGGGTTTCCTGCAGTACCAGTTCGTGGTGCCGCCGGAGGCGGTGGAGGAGTTCAAGCAGATCCTCATCGACATCCAGGCGAGCGGGCACTATTCGTTCCTGAATGTGTTCAAGTACTTCGGCGAGGGCAACCAGGCGCCGCTGAGCTTCCCCATGCCGGGCTGGAACGTGTGCCTGGACTTCCCGATCGCGCCCGGTCTCAACGACTTCGTCACCGAATTGGACCGGCGGGTACTGGAATTCGGTGGCCGGCTCTACACCGGTAAGGACTCGCGCACCACCGCCGAGAACTTCCATCAGATGTATCCCCGGATCGACGAGTGGATCAAGGTCCGCCGCAGCGTCGATCCCACAGGCGTTTTCATGTCCGATATGGCGAGAAGGCTGGAGCTTCAGTGATCAACGCGGTAGGCAATCCGCAGTCCATTCTGCTGTTCGGCGGGACCTCGGAAATCGGCCTCGCGATCGTCGCGGAGTACCTGAAGAAAGGGCCGGCCCGGGTGATCCTGGCCGCCCTGCCGGGCGATCCGCTGCGTGATACCGCGGTGGCGCAGACCAAGGCCGCGGGCGCGAGCCAGGTCGATGTGATCGATTTCGACGCCCTCGATACCGACAGCCACCCGAAGGTGGTCGACCAGGCCTTCGCGGACGGCGACGTCGATGTCGCGATCGTCGCGTTCGGGCTGCTCGGCAATGCCGAGGAATTGTGGCAGGACCAGCGCAAAGCGGTGCAGATCGCGCAGATCAACTACACCGCCGCGGTCTCGGTCGGCGTGCTGACCGGCGAGAAGATGAAGGCGCAGGGTTTCGGCCGGATCATCGCCATGTCCTCGGCGGCCGGCGAGCGGGTGCGCCGCTCCAACTTCGTCTACGGTTCCACCAAGGCGGGGCTGGACGGTTTCTACCTGGGCCTCGGCGAGGCGCTGCGGCCGCACGGCCCCCGGGTCCTGGTGATCCGGCCGGGTCAGGTGCGCACCACCACCACGATCGAGCACTGGAAGGCCACCGGCGCCAAAGAGGCGCCATTCACGGTCGACAAGGAAGAGGTCGCCGCGCTGGCGGTGGAGGCCTCGGAGAAGGGCAAGGAGCTCATCTGGGCGCCCGGCGCGTTCCGGTACGTGATGATGATCCTGCGCCATATCCCGCGGCCGATCTTCCGCAGGCTTCCTGTCTAGTCCGCCCGGGCCGGCCTGCCCGTGTCACCGGGCAGGTCCGGTGACACGGCTCACCTCCGCACAGATTCCGAGGGCCGCCGCGCACCTATCCGGTGTGCGACGGCCCTCGTCGTATTCGATAATTCCGGCGGGCCACCCGGGTCCGGTGGCCGCTACCGCTGTCACACGCGGGTCATACGCTGGCCCAGCTCGCGGCGCAGCACCTCCTGAGACGGCAGGCGTCCGAGGACGCGCAGAACCGACGGTCGTAGTTCCTTTTGCTCCTCATCGGTGAGCAAGCCGACGAGATCGCGCAGTTCCATATCGTCGAAGGCCGAAGTCATGCGAACCAGCCTACGGGCCGTGCTGCCGTTCGTCATCCGTTCGGCAATTCCCTCACATGGAAATAAACCGATATGTGAGCCAAACCACTTGATAGACGAGTCTCGATGTAGCGCAACCCCGTTCAACTCACTTTGATCGGATCGTCAGTGCTCAGACCGCTTCGATCCGCCTCGGTGACGGTCGTTTCGGCCGGTACGGCGTCGGGCCGGTACGGGGTGAAACGCTCCAGCGAACCCCAGTCCCGGCCCCAGTCGTCGGACAGATAGGTCGCCACCGTATCGGCTTGCAGCAGTAGCTCGGTCCAGCCGAGCGGGCCGCCGCCGATATGGTCCTGCCACGCGTTGGAGGCATCGGAGCCGACGCGGTCGGGCAGGATCCGCCAGCGCGGTACCTCCGCGATGCCGTGGCTGTGGTCGAACGGCCGCTGGCAGCCGAAGGCCAGCCCGACATGCCAGTCCAGCAGCACCGGGTCGGTGTGCCCCACAACGGAATCAAGGGTGGCCAGCCGCGGAAGCCGCGGCGGCGTGATCGCCAGCCACTGCCGGGCGGTGATGTCGTTGTCGACGGCCACCAGCCGAACCGCGTTCACCTCCCGGGGCAACTGGTCCAGGGGTACGCGCAGATTGCGCCAGGACGGATTGGGGCCGATATCCAGCGGTGTCACCGAACCGAGCACGGTCATGGTGCCGTCGGCGGAGCGGGTGCCGTACTCCACCGTGAGATCCTGGCCGTAGGTGAGCACTCCGTCGGCGTCCACCGATCTGATCCGTCCCGCCGCGGTCAGGGCGAGCACCCGGTAGGCGGGATCGGCCCGCATCTCGTCGGTGAGATCCAGCCGGTACCAGCCCGTGGTGAGCTTCGCCTGCTGCTGGTCGCCGGTCGTGTAGCTGCCCAGCACCGGGGTCCGGGACGGGTCCAGACCGAACGGCAGCGCCACCGTGGACCCGTTGATACCGGCCTGCCCGGACGTGCCGCCTCCGGTTCCGGCGCCGGTGGTGTCGGTGGTCTTGTTCTCGGTATCGGATTCGACGGAATTCGCACCACCGGAGGTGGTCTCCTCCGCGTCGGCGGTCAGATCCTCGGCCACTCCGTCCGGGGTGAATCCGACCGTCCGCGCCTCGGGATCGGTGGAGACCAGACCGTCGGCGGGGGCACCCTCATACGGGAGCAGCAGCGAGTCGGCGGTATTCGTCTCCACCAGCACATCGTCGGCCAGCCCGCACGGATCACCGGCCATCGCGCGGATATTCGACTTCGCGACGGAGTAGGCCGGGTACTGTCCGACGGCGGCCTTGGTCAGCGACGCGATCTCGAAGAGCACCAGCAACGCCGCGGCCACCGTGAGCGGCGCTGTGTAATACCGCGCCACCTTCGGCGTCGCGGGTCCGGGGCCCCCTCGGCCTCGGTTCGAACCACGGAGGTACGGCATCCGGTAGTGCAGCCACAACGCGGTGAGCAGGGCGAGCACGCTGAGTCCCAGGAACAGGGTGGACAGGCCCTTACCTGCGATCAGCGGCGCCTTGTCCCACCACGGGACACCGTAACTGGACACGTACCACCAGCCGTTGGAACCGGTGAACGTGATGGCCAGCAGGAAGAGTACGGCGGCGGCGAACAGGGCGCGATTGCGCGGCGCCCGGATTCCATTGTTACCCACCGCGACCGCGGCCAGCGCGGCCAGCGAACCCGCCAGGCCCGCGTAGACACCGAAGTGATGGGTCCATTTGGTGGGTGTGAACATCATCAGCAGCAGCGAGGCGAACACGATGCCCAGGATGCGCACCGACGGTCCGCGTGATGTTCCGGGGATCCGGCCCTTGCGCAGCACCTGGAGTACGCATACCAGCAGGCAGAGCAGCATGAGCAGGACCCCGAACCGCCGCGCCAGCGAACCGTCCGGGGACAGCATGAGCAGCGAATCCCAGCGGGTGCGCTCGTCGAACCAGGCGACATTCGGCCCGACCGCGGTCCGGACGCGGGTCGCCTCCAGCACCGTGGACAGGGTCTGATCGGCGAAGATCACCACCAGCACCAGGGTTCCGGCGGCCATGCCGGGCAGGAGCAGGCTCGCGTACCGCCACAGCGACTGTGCCCGGGAAGCGCCGCCCCGGGCGCGGGCGATGATGATCTGGAGTACCGGCCGGGAACCGGCGATCAGCGCGGCGATGCAGATGAGCCCGGTGGGGCCGGCGGCCAGCGAGAACGCCGCGATGAGTACCGCGATCGCGGCGGGCAGCAGCCGGGCGGTGGCGATCGCGCGTTCGATCGAACACCAGGTGAGCAGCGCCCCGGCCGCGATCAGCGGTTCCGGGCGCAGACCGTTGTCGTAGGGCAGCCAGAACGCCAGGAACACCAGGCCCGCTGTCCACAGGGCGATCCGGTTTCCCCGGACCCGCGCGCCGAGCCGGGGCAGCACCTCCCGGCTGATCACCAGCCAGCACACGATCCCGGCCAGCAGCGTGGGCAGTCGCATCCACGGGCTCGACTCCGAGACCCGCGTCATCCAGGCCAGGACTTCGTAGGACCAGCCGAACGGCGCTTCCGGCACCCCGAACCAGCGGTAGTAGTTGGCCAGATAACCGGCCCGGTCCGAGACCCGGGCCATGTTCAGGATGTAACCGTCGTCGGAGGTGTTGGCCCCGATGATGTGCCAGGCGACGAGGACGCCGAGCACCGCGCCGTCGGCGAACCGGAAGCGCCACCAGTGCGCGGGCAGGAAACGGCGGGCGCGGCGGCCGTCGGTGGTGTCGAGCAGATGCAGCGCGACCAGGGCGAGCACCGTGAACACCGCCGCGCCGACGATCGCGGCCAGCTTGAGCGGAGTCGGGGACGAGGTGAAACGCGAGTCGATATCGGCGTGCAACCGGATACCGTCGAGCCGGTCCCGCGGCAGGTCGGTGAACACTCCGACCATTTGCGGGCGGATATCGCGGCCCACCTCCGCGCGGAACGGTGTGCCGTCGGCCCGGGCGGTACCGGTCAGTTCCGCGGTGGTCGCGACGGCCGACGAGGAGACGGTCAGGGCCTGGCAGCCGCCCAGTTCGGCGCGCTCGGCCGACAGGAGCGGTACATCGCGCAGCACCACCGACAGGGTGTCGCCGGTCACCGTGACCCGCAGCCCGCGCGCCGACGACTGGCCCGAACCGTCGGGCACCGTCTCCACGACCGTGCCCTCGGCGGTGTTCAGCACCGGGCACGGCACGGTGAGGTCCAGCCGCAACGGCTGATAACTCACCAGCGGCGCCTCGACACTGGCCGCACCGGCCTGCGGCCAGTCCAGGGCGGTACTGTCCTGGCGCACCGGCAGCAGCGGCGCCGCGACGGCCAGCACGAATCCGAGTAGCCCGGATACCAGGGCCAGCAGACGGATACGGTTCAACGCTCGAGGAGATCGGTCCGGTCGCACGGGGCTCGACTCTAATAGGCGCCGCGGGGCGGACCTCACCCGCAGACCGCGCGGCCGGCGCGGGAGCGTCGGCGCGCCCGGCCGGCCGCGGTGGCGGCCGA
>NZ_BAGJ01000007.1 GCF_000308775.1 Nocardia testacea NBRC 100365 | reverse complement strand
CGGCGAGACGGGTCCGAGGCGGCCGGGCGCGCGGGCGGCCGGACCTCCTCGGCGGGATCGGTCCGCGGCCGCTCGCTCGCGGGCAGAGCAGTCGGGGCCGCGGCCGCACCGGAGGCGACCCGCCGTTCCAGCTGCTCCAGCCGCTGTAGGGTCGCGGCCTCGGATTCGTCGGCGGCGGGCAGCAACATGCGCGAACACACGACCTCGAGCAACAACCGCGGCGCGGTGGCTCCCCGCATCTCGCCCAGTCCGGCGTGCAGGAGCTCGGCGTAGCGGGTGAGGGCCGCGGGTCCGAGCCGGGCGGCCTGATCACGCATCCGGTCCAGTAGGTCGGCGGGCGCGGCGACCAGTCCACGGTCGGTGGCATCGGGTACGGCCTGTAGCAGAATCAGGTCGCGCAGCCGCTCGAGCAGGTCCACCGCGAACCGGCGCGGATCGTGCCCGGCCTCCATCACCCGGTCGACGGTGCCGAACAGGCCGGCGCCGTCCCCGGCCGCCAGCGCGTCGACCGCGTCGTCGATCAGCGCCACATCGGTCACCCCCAGCAGTGCGACGGCGCGCGAATAGGTGACGCCCTCGGACCCGGCGCCGGCGAGCAACTGGTCGAGCACGCTCAAACTGTCGCGCGGGGAGCCGCCGCCCGCCCGGATCACCAACGGGTACACCGCTTCCTCCACGGCCACCTGTTCCTGTTCACAGATGCCGCCGAGCAGGCCGCGCATGGTAGCGGGGGGCAGCAGCCGGAAGGGGTAGTGGTGGGTGCGCGAGCGGATGGTCGGCAGCACCTTGTCCGGCTCGGTGGTGGCGAAGACGAAGATCAGATGGGCCGGGGGTTCCTCGACGATCTTCAGCAGCGCGTTGAACCCGGCCGTGGTGACCATATGCGCCTCGTCGACGATGAACACCCGGTAGCGCGATTCGGCGGGCGCGTAGAAGGCCCGGTCGCGTAGTTCGCGGGTGTCGTCGACGCCGCCGTGGCTGGCGGCGTCGAGTTCGATCACGTCGAGATTGCCGCCGCCGCCCGGGGCCAGGGACACACAGGAGGCGCAGGTGCCGCAGGGGGTGGAGGTGGGGCCCTGCACGCAGTTCAGCGAGCGGGCGAGGATCCGGGCCGAGGAGGTCTTACCGCAACCGCGCGGACCCGAGAACAGATAGGCATGACTGATCCGGCCGGTGTCGAGGGCGGTACACAACGGCTCGGTGACATGCTCCTGGCCCACCACGTCAGCGAACGTTGCCGGTCGGTACTTCCGGTACAGAGCCACGGCCAGAGGTTACCGGCGGAGACCGACAGCGCGCACCCGGCGTGGGTACCGGTCCACCACGCAGTCCGGTTCTCCTCTTCCCTCCTCGAGTTAACAGCGTTACGCTAACGCCACTAACTTATCGATTCGGGGGCCATGACATGTTGATTCGCATCGCGCAGCTCACCACCCGGTTCCCGCGCGCAATACTCATCGGCGCGCTGGCCGTCGCACTGTTGTGCGGAATATTCGGGGCGACCGCGGCCGCCGGACTGAAATCCGGTGGATTCGTTTCCGCCGACGCCGAATCCATCCGTGCCGCCCAGCAGCTCACCGACAACTTCGACGGCGCCGCACCCAACTACATCCTCTTGGTCGAATCGCCGGACGGGGTCGACGCGGCCCCGGTGCGGGCCCGCGCACTTCAGGTCATCGATATCGTCCGGGCCCATCCGGACACCGACAGTGTCCAGTCGTACTGGACGGCCCCCACCCCGGCGGTCGCGAGCGTACTCCGCAGCACCGATGGTGAATCCGGGCTGATCGCGGTCAATTTCGCGGGCGACGAGACCCAGATCCAGGAAGCCGCCGGCGCGCTCGGCGAGCAGGTCACCGGAACGACCGACGGGGTGACCGTCCGGGCCGGCGGTACCGCGGCGACTTTCCACGAGGTCAACGATCAGATCACGCATGATCTGGCCGTCGCCGAGACGGCGGCGATCCCGCTCACCCTGGTGGTGCTCGTCCTGGTCTTCGGCAGCCTGATCGCCGCCTCGCTGCCACTGCTGGTCGGGTTGTTCGCGATCGCCGCCACGCTGGCCATCCTCAAACTGTTCACGCTGTTCACCGACGTCTCCATCTACGCGATGAACCTCACCACCGCGCTGGGTCTGGCGCTGGCCATCGACTACAGCCTGTTCATCGTCAGTCGCTTCCGGGAGGAACTCGCGGCCGGTCGCGACCCGCGCGCGGCCACCGTCCGGGCCCTGCAGACCGCCGGTCGCACCGTGCTGTTCTCCGCGGTCACCGTGGCACTGTCGCTGTCGGCGATGCTGGTGTTCGATCTGTACTTCCTGCGCTCCTTCGCCTACTCCGGTGTCGCGGTGGTGATCGCGGCCGCCGTCGCGTCTATCGTGGTGCTGCCCGCCGCGCTGGTACTGCTCGGGCACCGGGTCAACGCCCTCGACCTGCGGGCGCCCATCCTGCGCCTGCTCGGCCGCGAACCCAAACCGCTGGGTGCCATGGTGCCGGAGCAGACCGGCTGGTACCGCCTGGTCAAGCGGGTCATGCGGGCCGCGGTTCCGGTCTCCGTGGTGATCGTGGCGCTCATGCTGGCACTCGGCTCGCCGTTCCTCTCGGTGAAGTTCGGCTACCCCGACGAGCGGGTGCTGCCCGAGTCGGCGGCCAGCCGGCAGGTGGGCGACGAGATCCGGGCGGAGTTCCCGCGTGCCGATCCCGGCGGCAACACCACGATCGTGCTGGACGGCTATCGCGACGAGGCCGGGGTCGGCGCCTACGCGGCGCGGCTGTCCGAGGTCGACGATGTCACCGGAGTGCTGTCCAGCGCCGGCGTGTATGTGTCCGGCAACCGGCTCGCCCCCACGCCGCCGGGTATGACGAACGGCACCGGCACGTACCTGACCGTCAACAGCACAGTCGACCCGTTCTCCCCCGCCGGCGCGGAGCAGCTGGACGCGTTGCGGGCAGTCGACCCACCCGCCCCCACCCTGTTCGGCGGCTCCGCCGCGGTGAACGAGGACTCACTCGACGCGCTGGCCGAGCGGCTCCCACTGGCCGGGCTGCTCATCGTGCTGTCCACATTCGCGGTGCTGTTCCTGTTCACCGGCAGCCTGATCCTGCCGTTGAAAGCGCTACTGCTGAACACCCTCTCGCTGACCGCCGCGTTCGGTGCCATGGTGTGGATCTTCCAGGACGGCCATCTGCAGGGGCTGCTCGGCTTCACCGCCGTCGGCTATCTGGTGCCGACCATGCCGATCCTCATGTTCTGCCTCGCCTTCGGGCTTTCCATGGACTACGAGGTGTTCCTGCTGTCGCGCATCCGGGAGGAGTGGCTGCGCCGCCGGGCCGGGCACACCGGTACGGAGTCGATGCGGGAGGACAACACCGAAGCCGTCGCGGTCGGGGTGGCCCGCACCGGGCGTATCTTCACCGCCGCGGCCGTGCTGATGGCCATCGTGATCGGCGCTCTCACCACCTCCAGAGTGTCGTTCATCCAGCTCATGGGTCTGGGTCTGACGCTGACCGTGCTCGCCGACGCCACTCTCATCCGAGCCCTGCTCGTGCCGGCGCTGATGAAACTGATGGGCCCGCTCAACTGGTGGGCACCGAAGCCGCTGGCCCGGCTGCACGAGCGGATCGGGTTCAGCGAAGAGCCAGTGGACGCGCCCGGCGCCACCGCCGAACCCCCGGTGCGCGTATGACCGGGCGTCCACGCTCCCCCCGCGGGTACGGCAGCCGGCTGCGCGCCGAGATCATCACCGCCACCCGGGAACTGCTCGAGCGCACCGGCGACGTCGGCGCGGTATCGATCCGCGCGGTCGCCGGTGTGGTGGGGGTGAGTGCGCCCTCCATCTATCGTCACTTCGCCGACAAGGACGCGCTGATCGAGGCGGCGGTGGCCGAGGTGTTCGAAGCGCTGAACACCGCGATGCAGGCGGCGGTCGATCCGGCGGACCCACCGGCGCTGCGGTTGCACCGCCTCGGCCTCGCCTACGTACGGTTCGCCCTGGACCACCCCGAGCAGTACCGGTTGGCCACCATACCGACCACCCATCAGGGCGCCGTGGACATGGTGCTGACCAGTGGCGCCTTCCGGTACTTCGCCGCGACCGTGGAAGCGGCCATGGCCGACGGCCTCATCGACCGCGCGGACCCCACCCCGCTGGTACTCGAACTCTGGGCGGCCGCCCACGGCATCGCCTCGCTCCTGCTGGCGAAACCCTACCTCCCCTGGGGTGATCCGATGGCTGTCGCCGAAAGAGTCCTCGACGCCGCCTGTTTCGGGCACGTGCTCACCGAACTGATGGGCCCGGACAAGTCGCCCGCCGAAATGACCCAGTGGGTGATGGAACTCCGCTCGCGGATACGCGGGCCGGGCCGGTCCGGCTGATTCAGCTCACCGCGTCGGCCGAGGCGGTGAAGGTGTTGCATTCGGCGGTCAGATTGTGTTCGACGCCCAGACCGAACCAGCGGCCGCCGTTCTCCGGCGTGCCGTGATCGCGCATATCGCCGTGCTGATCGCCGCGATGATCGGCATCGGTTCGCGCATCGGTCATCTGCTGGTCGGTGAGCGCACCGCCGTCGGCGGAGGAGACCAGATACATCCCGTCGAAACAGTTGGCCTGCAGCTCCACCCGCCGTGACAGTTCGAGCCCCTCCGGGCTGCGCGCCCCCGCGTCGACCCGGGCGCTGTTGGCGGCGAGCAGGATGCCGGACATGTTCTGGATGTGATGCCCGTATTCGTGGGCGAACACCGACAGGTAGACCGCCCAGTTGTCGTGGTAGTAGTCGGTCTGCAACTGGCTGACCGGCATATAGATGGTCCGGTTGGCCGGGCAGTAGAACGCGGCGAAGTTGTCGGTCGAACCGGTGCACGGAGTGGTGATGCCCTCGGTATCCGCCGATACCAGCACGGTCGGCGGCTCGAACGGCAGCCCCGCGTCCGCCAGTACCGGCTGCCAGGCCGCCTCCAGGCATTTCTCGGCGCTGGAGAAGAACGCCCGCGCGCTGTCCTCATCGGGCGACCACTGCGCGTACTCGCAGTTCGCGGGGATCAGCGTCGCGTCCGGGTCGGTGAGCAGCGGATTGGTCCCGGTCGCGGCGGGACCTGTCTCGCCGGTGTCGTAACTGTGCTCCGGTTGCGGGCCCAGCACTTTCAGTCCGTCCGAATTCAACGCGCCCCGCACGAGTGCGCCGACCACCACCAGGATCACCGCGAGTACCACGAGTAACGTGCTGCCACTGCTGCGCCGGCTACGCGGCCGCGGCGCGTTGGGCACCCGATGGGGCACCGGCGGCGGCATGGGTGGTGCGACGATGGGGCGATAACCGGAGATCGGGCCTTGCCGGGGATAACCCGGCGGGGGGCGGTGCGGATATCCCTGCGCGGGAGGGTAACCGGGCCCGCGCGGCGGCGGATAACCACCACCCTGGGGCGGATAACCCCCGCCCTGTGGCGGCGAGGGCGGCCGCTGCGGTCCACCGGGACGGGGACTGTACGGGGGCCGGCCACCGGGTGGTATCGGCTGCCTGCCGGGCGGTACCGGTCCGCGCCCGTAAGGTGGTTGTGTCACTCCCCCGGACCCCCTCACCTTCTCCGAACACCAACAGCCGCTGACGCAGGATAGCAAGCTGTCTAAGGTAACGAGTCATGCTCACATTTCGGGGGGGCGCGCTCGCGCTGCTGCTCGCACTGACCGGATTACTCGCCGTTTTCGGGACGAGCGCACCGGCGGCCCGAGCCCAGGAGCCGGCCGGTTCGATCCTCTACCTGGATATGACGCTGAACCGCGAGGGCGTCCTCGAAGTGACCGAGCGCGTGACGGTTCCGCCCGGGGAACGCTTCACCATGACGCTGCCGCTGCGGGTGCAGATCAGCGAGGACTCCGAACGCCGGTTCGCGGTCACCGATATCGAAACCAGCGGCCCGGGCAGCGCGGCCATCGCCGACGATCTCTTCACCGTGGACGCGGGGACCGGGGAGACCACAGTCCGCTACTCGGTGCGCAATACGGTCAGCGATGCCGAGGGCAGTCAGGTCTTCCGCTGGTTCGGGGTGCTCAATGTCGATCTCGCCGAGATCCATGCCTCGCTCATCAGCCCCAGTTTCGAGATGGGCATCGTGGAGTGCCTGCTCGGCCCGATCGGCAACACCCGGCCCTGCGCCCAGGTGCGCATCGAGCCGGACGGCGTCATGTACCTCGACCAGACGAACCTGCGCAAGGGCGAATCGGTCGACCTGACCCTGCAGATTCCGCCGGGAACCGTACCGCCGAACGCCGATATCACCGGCCCCGGCGATTCACCGTTCGCGGTGACCGGCCCCGTGCTCGTGGCATTCGGCCTCCTGGTGGCCGCCCTCATCGCGCTGGCCGCCTACATTTTCTGGGCACGCCGGCAGTCGGTCCCCGCCGAACCGATGGAACCGCTGGTGCGCAGCGGCGGGCGGACCCAGTTCAGCTCCCCGGCGGGCATCCTGCCGGGCGAGGCCGGGGTCCTGCTCGACGGCCACTCCGACCCGACCGATATCGCCGCCACGGTGGTGGATCTCGCGGTCCGCAACTATCTGTGGATCTCGCGCATCGGCGAGACCCAGTGGCGGCTGGCGCGGGTCAATCCGCCCGACGACCAGCTGCGCGCCTACGAGCGGACGGTCTATGACGCGCTGCTGCCGCCCGGCACCGACACGGTCACGATGGCCGAACTCGCCGCGCCCGGCCGGCTGCCCACCGAACCGCTGCGCCGGGCCATGGTCGCCGACGCCGTCGATCGCGGCGCCTTCATCGACCCCGTCCGCCGCCGGATTCCGCTGTGGCTGGGTGGCGGCCTGGTCGTGCTCGGCGCCGCGGTGACCGTCCTCGCCGCCCTCCTGGCCGGACACGCCCTGGTCGGGGTGGCGATCGCACTGGGCGGTGGCGCACTGCTGGCGGCCCAGCGGTTCCTCCCGGTGCGCACCGCCTTCGGGCGGACACTGACCGCGCAGGTCCGCGGATTGCAGCGGGGTCTGGAACAGGTCACCAGCCGGCAGATCCCGCCCGGCGACCGGGAACTCGTGTTCTCCCGCGGCCTGCCCTACATGGTGGTCTGGAGCCGCGCCGACAACTGGGTCCGCACCTTCCGCGATATCGACCCCTCCGCCGACGACGATCCCGGACTGTACTGGTTCGGCGGTTTCGAAGGCGACCGGGACCTGCACCGGTTCGCCGTGCACTTCCCGTATTTCATCACCGCCATCGAATCGCTGTTCCCCGCGAAATAACGGGAAAGCCCCGTGCGGCGGTTGCCGCACGGGACCGGTCCGGACGCCGACGGATCAGGCCGTGACCCGGCGCAGCGCGGCCAGCGGATCGGCGTACAGCGCGCTCAGCGAGGTGACGACGGCCGCGAACTCCTGCACCTTCGAGGCGTACCCGGTGACCCGGATATCCGTGGGCGGCAGCATCGTGGATTCGTTGAAGGCACGCGCCACATGCGCCAGACCGGGGCGGTAGGTGGTGAACGCCTGCCCACCGAGCACCACGCGATCGGGATTGAGCATGTCGCGTACCAGTGCCACGGTCCGGCCGAGCACGGTGGCCCGTTCCGCCAGCAACTCGCGCGCCGGCTCGGAGCCGCGTGCCGCCGCCCGGTAGAGGTCGCCGATGGTCGAACTGGCTTTGCCGTTGTGCGCGGGGATGATTCCCCGTCCGACGGCGCGCGCGTGCAGTCCACGATCGCCGACGGTCGCCTCCAAGCAGCCGCGCCGGCCGCACGAGCATTCGACATCGGAGCCGGTGGGCAGATGCGCGATCGAACCCGGGCCGTTACTCGGCGTGTGCACCCGGCCGTCCAGGGTCACCGAGATGCCGGCGGTCTCCCGGACATAGAAGTAGAGGCTGCTGCCGTGCGCGGCCCGGCCTGCGTCCTCCGCCGCGTCCTGGCTCACACCCGGTAGCAGGAGTTCCGACGCGGCCATGGCCTCCACGTGCGGGGCGATCGTCACCGGCAGACCGAGCACCTCGCTGAACACCGCACCCACCGGCGCGGCCTGCCAGCCCAGTTTCGGGTGGTCGACGATACCGGTACCGGGATCGACCCGGCCGCCGATCGCGACACCGACCCATAACGGGGTACGCCGGTACCAGCGCTGCAGAAAGGATTTCGCGCTGTGCGCGACAGTCTTGACCGCGAACTCCTGGCCGGTCTGCGGGGTGGCGATGGTGAGGCCGCCGAGGATCCGGCCGCGGAGATCCGAGACCACGATCCGGGTGGACGCCGCGCCGATGTGCACACCGAGGGTTCCGAACGTGTCGTGGTCGACCTCGAACGGCACCCGGGGCCGGCCGACCGCACCGGAAGCGGTGAGATCGGCGCGTTCACGCAGGAGACCGGCCGTGAGCAGCGAGGAGACCTGGCGATTGACGGTGGCGATGCTCAGCCCGGTGGCCCGGGCGGTCTTGTCCCGGAACACCGGGCCGGTGGTGGCGGCCCGGAGCACGGCCGCAGCGGGGTTGTCCGATAACCGCAGATCAGGGGCGACGACCGGACGAGGAACTCGGGTACGAACAGTGGAAGCCTGCGGCGCGGTGCGTTCGGCGGTACGGACAGCCATATGAATTTCCTCGATGAATATTTCCCGCGAAAGGGGATATGCCTACAACTGCAACGAGGCGGCTGGGAGATTCGAATCGCTCAACCGCGGCAACGGCGGCAACACAACTCGCGGGTGAGGGGCAGACGCAGACCCAGAGCGGCGGTCACATAGGTGACCTTCCGCGAGTCGGCGCTGCTGGTAGACATAACAAATAAATTAACATCTCCCCGGGCGCAACACCAAGGTTTCGGCGATCTTCGTCCCACCAGCCCACGCGTTCGCCCTGCTCGTCACCATATTCTCGACGAGGAGATGCCCGACTTCCGCTCGGGCACAGTGGTTCTCGGCCGCTCCGGGATGTGGTATCGGCCGCTACCCCGCTCCGTGGTGAATTCGAAACACAGCCCGACGGAATTCTCCGTTATCGCCCGGGAAATACGACCACAGCCGAAAGGCCACAATTCCCCGCCGACGTACGGAGAATATTCCCCTTAGATCTTCGGAGAATATTTCCCGCGCATCGACGGGGAATATCGGCAGTGAACAGGCGGGCGGTCGGAGCGCATCGCCGCACCCGGACGATCGATGCCGTCCACTGCGCCGCCCGCCGCCGGGCGCGCCCGACGCCCCGCGAAGACCCTGGTACACGGCATTTTCCGCTGCTATGCTCCGAGCGCACGGTGGGGAGACCGAAGGGGGAAGACGATGCCCATACCAGATCTGGGGCGATCGGCAGCCGTCCGCCTGTACGAGGCGGCGCGGGCCGGCGAGTTCCATATGTCCGAAGCCGCCGCACGCGGCCTGGCCGATTCGTGCGACCGGCTCGCGGAGCGCATACGGCAGGCGCGGGCCGGCGCGGTCGCCCTCACCGAGGTGCGGGGGTTTCCCGATCTCCCCTCGGGCCACGCGCTGACGCGGGGTTTCGCCGCGAAGGGCCAGGAGTACCTGGACACTCTCAGCGCCTTCGAACAGACCGCTCTGTGTCACAAAGCCGCCTATCTGGCGGCCGCCGCACTTTTCCGCGAAGCCGATGCCGCCACCGGCGCGGCCCTCGCCCGCACGGTGGCGGATACCGCATGACATGCGGCAGTATGTCCAATTACGCAGGGGTGCAGACAAATTGAAACCATGCGGTCCGATGCGCCGGAACGGTGTGCCGGATCGCGCGACCGAGGGGGCCGACAGTGGCGCAGCAGGGGCAGCCGGGTACCGCGGGGGCGGGCACAGACCCGGCCTACGTACCCGACCGGGAAGTATTCGGCGGGTACACCCATCAGCAGATCTGGGACCTGGTACACGAAGCACTGGCGCCGGCCGAGCTGAGCCGGCTCGCCGATACCTGGGGACACACCGCGACCGCGGTGGAAACGGCCTTCGACGAATTCGCCCGCGATCTCACCCGGTTCTCCGGTGACTGGTCGGGGCTCGCGGCGGTAGGCGCCGCCGCGGCCGCGGCCGCGTTCGTCCGGGCGGGGGACGATGCCGTCGCGGTCTGCCGCGTGGTCGAACAGAAGCTGGCGGCCGATTCCGCCGCCGCCGAAGCCGTGCGCGCGGCGATTCCGCCACCACCGGCTTCCTACCTGCCGGACCCGGACCCGGCTGTCGAGGCGGCCACCGGAGCACAGCGGCGCACGGCCTACAACACCGCCGCGGCAGCCTTGACGGCCCAGGCCCAGGACGCCATGACCTTCGGCTACAACCCGACGATCCCGGCCAGCGGCGACGCCGTCCCCCGTTTCACGCCGGCGGTGGCCGGGGCTTCGGACGAGGAGCCGCCCGGCGCGGGGTCACCGACCCGGCCCGACACACTCACGACGCCGCCGTCCCCGGAATCCGGGCCCGGCCGGACACAACCCGCGGAAGCCGCCGCCCCACCACCCCCGGTGCCCGGGCCGGGCGGCACACCGGAAGGGCCGGCCCATGGTTCCGATCCGGAAGGCACCGGTCCGGACCGCGGAGCCCCTGTCGCCGTACGCGGCGGCGAAAGCGATCCAGCGCCGACCGCAGCACCGTGGCCCGCCGGCGAGACAGCACCGCCGGAGTCTTCTCCCGATGCGCCGGCGGCATCTCCCGATGCGACAGCGTCGCCTCCCGATGCGATAGCAGCGGCTCCCGATGCGATAGCAGCGGCTCCCGATGCACCGGTGTCGCCTGCCGATAGCGCGGTGCCCGCCGATCCCGCCACTCTGCCCGCAGGCACCTCCACGCCACCCGCTGGCACAGCCACTCTGTCCGCAGGCGCGGCAATGCCGCCCTCCGGCACAGCGATCAGCCCGTCCTC
>NZ_BAGJ01000008.1 GCF_000308775.1 Nocardia testacea NBRC 100365 | reverse complement strand
CCGGCCAGTTCCAGGCCCCGAACACCGAATACGGCAGCGGCCAGTTCCCACAACCCGACCCCGGCCAGTTCCAGGCCGGTGGGCCGGGGCAGAACCCGCCGGACTCCTTCGCGGTCGGCGGTCCACCGACCGGGCAATATCCGCAACAGGATCCGAACTTCTTCCCGGGTCAGCCGAACCCGGAACAGCAACCGTACGCACCCCCGCCCCAGCCCACCGGTGGCTACGCACCGCCGTCCGCTCCGCAGCCGGGTTCCGTGCCCGCGCCGGAGAGCGAACCGGGCGGCCCTATCTACAGCTGGGCACCGCCACCGATGCCGGCCGCGCCGCCACCCGTACCGCAGCCGCAGTACCAGCCCCCACCCCCGGCCGCGCACAATCCGCCGACCGGGCAGTTCCAGCCTCCCGCGTGGGGCGATCCCGGCCGGCCGCCGGCCCCGCAGCAGCCGCCCCAGCAGCAGTTCCAGCAGCCCGGCCGGCCGGGGCCACAGGGTCAGCCGGGGCAGCAGCAGTTCGCGCCGCGCCAGATGCCCGAACCGGGCCAGCTCGGTAATTCGGTCAACGACCTGAACCTGCTGAAACGCGCCCGTAAGGCACCGCGCAGCGGTTGGCGGCGGGCGGTACACAAGGTGTCGCGGGGTGCGATCAACCCGGGTGAATCGGCCTCCGATGTCGTCCACCGTGACCTGGTGAGCCGGGTGAACGCGCCGGTCTACGGCGATTTCCGGATCGCGATCCTCTCGCTCAAGGGCGGTGTCGGCAAGACCACCACCACCGTCGGCCTCGGGGCCACCTTCGCGTCGTTGCGGGGCGACCGGGTGATCGCGATCGACGCCAATCCCGACCTGGGCACCCTCGCCCACCGGGTACCGCGCCAGACCCGCTCGACCGTGCGCAACCTGCTGGAGGACCAGAACATCACCCGCTACTCGGATGTGCGGGCGCATACCTCGCAGTCACCGAGCCGGCTGGAGGTGCTGGCCAGCGAGCAGGACCCGGCGGTATCCGAAGCGTTCAGCGAGGCCGACTACCGGCGCGCGATCGGGATCCTGCAGTCGTTCTACAACATCATCCTCACCGACTGCGGTACCGGGCTGATGCATTCGGCGATGTCCGGGGTGCTCGATATGGCGAGTTCACTGGTCCTGGTGACCTCTCCTGCCATCGACGGCGCCCGCAGCGCCTCGGCCACCCTGGACTGGCTGGATTACCACGGCTATTCGCATCTGGTGCAGCAGACCGTGGTGGTGGTCAACGCGTCCCGGCGCGGTTCCACCTCGGTGAACCTGGACCATCTGCGCCGGCTGTTCCTGGACCGCACTCGCGCGGTCCAGGTGGTGCCCTTCGACGACCATCTCGCCGAGGGTGCCGAAATAGATCTGGAACTGGTGAGCAAACCGACCAGGCAGGCCCTGCTGGAGCTCGCCGCGATGGTCGCCGACGATTTCGCCAATGTGGACGGTTACCCGTACGGCAACCGCTACTGATCGACAGCGGGCGGCGGTTCGGCGGTGACCCGCCGGGCCGCCGCCGCGAACGAGTCCAGTACCGCGGCTATCGCGGGACGGTTCTCGGCGCGCGGCCTGGTGACCAGGTCGTAGAGGCGGGCCGCCCGGACCCCGGACAGTCTCAGCTGGGACAGCCCCGGGTGGGTGACGACGTAGCGGGGCATGAGCGCGACACCGTACCCGGCGCCGACCAGGGTCTCGATCATCCGAAAATCGTTCAGTCGCTGCACGATTCGCGGTTCCACACCGGTCACCGTGGCGATCGATCGCAGCACGTCGTCGACCGGGAAACCCCCGCGCACGCTCAGCCAGGCCTCCTTGGCCAGTTCCTCGGGCGCCACCGCGTCCTTTCCGGCCAGCGGATGGCCGGGTGCCACCAGGACGTCTATGGGTTCGCGCATGAGCACCCGGGAACTCACCCGCGGTCCGGAAACCGGGGCGGCACGTTCGTCGCGGTGGGTCAGGACGATGTCGTAGTCGGCGAGCAGACCGGGCGTCTCGTGCGGCGGCACATCCTCGTCACCGGCCACGATATCCACCCCGCTACCTGCCATCGCGGGAAGTACATGGGGCAGGAGCAGCGCACCGCCGGAAGGGAAGACCCCCACCCGGACCTGGCCGCGCGGTGATCCGCGATAGTGCGCCATCTCCGCGACGGCGCGCTCCAGTGCGGCGAGGACCTCGTCGGCCCGCACCACGAGAGCGTGCCCGGCGTCGGTGAGGCGGACCCGGCGGCCGCTCGGCTCGAGCAGTGCGACGCCCGCCTCCCTGGCCAGCACCTTGAGTTGTTGTGACACTGCCGACGGTGTCATGGACAGGGCGGCGGCGACCGCGCCGATCGTGCCGCGGTCGGCGAATTCACGCAGGATACGGAGCCGTTCCACCGAGAGTGAGGAATGCGCACCAACCATTAAGCGATACTAAATCATCAATCCATAACAATTCGTTTGTGCTCACAGGTTGATACATCCCATGATTATTCGGTGACCTCCCGTGACCGCGCACTCGCCCTGACCGTCATTCTCTTGTGGGGTCTCAACTTCCTCGGTATTCGAGTTGGACTCGACCACCTGCCGCCGTTCTTCTTCGCCGCACTGCGATTCGCGGTGATCGCGATACCGGCGCTGCTGTTCATCCCGCGCCCCGCCGTCCGGATGCGCTGGCTTCTGCTGTACGGCACGGGTTTCGGAATGCTGCAGTTCGCGTTCCTGTTCACCGCCATGCGGGTGGGCATGCCCACCGGCCTGGCCTCGCTGGTCCTGCAATCCTCGGCACCGTTCACCGTGGTGCTCGGGGCGCTGCTGCTACGCGAACGGCTGCGGCCGGTACAGATCGCCGAACTCACCGTCGCGGTGGCGGGAATGGCGGTCATCGGCTGGAACCAGTTCGCGCACGCCGCCCTGCTGCCGGTGCTGCTCACGCTGGCGGCCGGACTCGGCTGGGCCCTGGGCAATCTCGGCGCACGGCAGGCCGGGGTGGAAGCGCCGGACACCAATCCACTACATCTCACGCTGTGGATCACGGCCGTACCGGTGCTACCGCTGTTCGCGCTCTCGATTCTCTGGGAAGGCCCGGCCACCGGTATCCGGGCACTGGCCGGCACCTTCTCGGCGGACGGCTGGCCCGCACTGGCCGGCCTGGTCTACATCGTGGTGCTCGGCACGATCGTCGGGTCCGGTCTGTGGACCTACCTCCTGAGCCGGTATCCCGCCGGCAGCGTCGCGCCGCTGTCGCTGCTCGTGCCGGTGGTCGGGTTCACCGCCGCGTGGATCTTCCTGGACGAGACACCGGAACCCGCGAGCCTGATCGGCGGAGTGATCGTGATCGCCGGAGCGTTCGCGGCGACAGCCGGTGCCCGTAAGACGACGCCACCGGAGCCGGCCGGCGATACGGCCGCCGTGCCCACGGCGGAAATCGGTACGGCCAGGACACTGGAACCCGCCGTGAGATGAGGCGCCGCCGCATCGATCGCGCGGTCGGTGCGCCGCCGCGGCCGGATCCCGTTTAAAGTGGGCGCGATATCGAGTCGGCTACCCCGGGTAAGGCAGCAGCAGACAACATGGCAGAGCATCGGTGGCCCGCGTCGGGTGCCGCGAAGGTTCCAGGTCGATCTGCCGGGGTGGGCGCATACACCCGGCGAACTGTGCTCCGCGCCACCGCGGCCGCGGGCATCGGGGCGGCGGCCGTAGCCGCACTACCCGGCGCGACCGCCCGGGCCCGGCCCACCGCACGAGTCGCCGTGCTGGGCGGCGGCGTCGCCGGGCTCACCGCGGCCCACGAACTCGCCGAACGCGGCTTCGCGGTGACCGTGTACGAACGCCGCGCGCTCGGCGGCAAAGCACGCAGCATGCCGGTACCGGGCACCGGGACCGAGGGCCGGCCGGACCTGCCCGGCGAGCACGGCTTCCGCTTCTTTCCCGGCTTCTACCAGCACATTCCCGATACCATGCGGCGGATCCCGTTCGAGGGGAACGCGAACGGAGTATGGGACAACCTGGTCGGTGTCCCCGACGCCCGGTTCGCCCGGGCCGACGCCGACGATATCCGCACGCCCCTCGGTTTCGGCCGCGTGGACACCGCGTCGCCCGAAGGGATGCGGGAAAGCCTGGCCTCGGTCCTGTCCACCACGCTGAAGATGACACCTGCCGAGGGTTTGTTCTTCGCCAACCGGCTGCTGGTCTTCAACACCAGTTGCGACGCGCGCCGCTTCGGTCAGTGGGAGCACACGGCCTGGTCGGATTTCGTGGGCGCCCACGCACGGTCACACGAGTTCCGGGCCCTGGTCTCGCGCACTCTCACCAGCTTGCTGGTCGCGGCCAAGGACGAACTGGCCAGTGTGCGCACCATCGGGTCGATGGGTGAGCAGTTCCTGGGCAACCCGATGCAGATCGGCCACGACGGCGACCTGGACCGGGTGCTCAACGGCCCCACCAATGTCGCGTGGATCGACCCCTGGGTCGCGCGGCTGCGCGAACTGGGCGTGCGGTTCGAGGTCGGCGCCGAAGTGCGGGGACTGGAGGTCCGGGACCGGCGCGTCACCGGCGCCCGGATCGTCACCGGATCCGGAGCGGCCGAGACCGTGACAGCGGATCACTTCATCATGGCCCTGCCCGCCGAACGCGCCCGGGACCTGTGGAACGCCGACATCCTGTCCGCCTGGCCACAGCTGGCATCGATGAGCCGCCTGTTCACCGACTGGATGAGCGGTATCCAGTTCTACCTGCGCCACCGGCCCGGACTCGGCAGCGGCCACGCCGCCTATATCGACTCCCCCTGGTCGCTCACCTCCATCGCGCAGAACGCACTGTGGTCGCGCAAACTGGACCAGTACGGCGACGGGACGGTCCTGGACTGCCTGTCGGTGGACATCTCCGACTGGAACACCCCCGGCATCCTGTTCGGCAAGACCGCGAAGGAATGTACGCACGAGGAGATCGCCAAGGAGACCTGGGCGCAGATCCTCGCGCACCTCAACGACCGCGACCAGGTGCTGGGTGACGCCGACCTGCACTCCTGGTTCCTCGACCCAGGAATCACCTGGAACGCCGAGCGCGCGGAGAACGCGAACGCCGACCCGTTGCTGATCAACACCGCGGGCTCGTGGGAACTGCGACCCGAACCGCACGGCGGTGTCGAGAACCTCTTCCTGGCAGGTGATTACGTGCGGACGAACATCGACCTGGCCACCATGGAGGGCGCCAACGAATCCGCCCGGGCGGCGGTGAACACGCTGCTGGAGGTCACCGGTTCGAACGCCCCCCGCTGCCCGACCTACACGCTCTGGCGAGCCCCGGAACTGGAACCCCTGCGCCGCGCCGACGCCGACGCGTACGCGGCCGGACGACCGAACGCTTTCGATATCCAGTTCTGAGGGTCCCGATACCACTTCCCGAAATGGAGAACGACGGCGAGGGCGAGCCACGGCGACCCGACTACAATCCAGGCCTTACCAGAGGCCGCCGGTCGGTCTCGGTCCGCTGACCACCATCGGGGCTTCTTGCAGAGAGCAGTGCATACGGAATGATCGCCAGAACGCTGGCAGACATCTGCCGGCGCGCCTCCGATGATCTCGTCGCGACTTTCAAGCACGAGGCAGCGGCCTACCGGCACAGCACAGGCGCGAGAACCGACAATCTGAGGTATTTGACAGGCGCTGTCGACAACCCGGCACACATACGAATCTGGAGTCGGTATCTACCGCCCGCCGATCAGATCAGACAGTTTCCAGTACCCATCGATCGTGCGTTCCAGCTACTCGAATGCAAGGGCTCGATACCCCGCGCGACCGATCCGGCGGTCTACTGGAACGAGCTGAGGCGTGACGTCTCCGCCCTCTCCGTGCACGAACTGGAGACACTCAGGCATCTGACAGCCATAAACCGCAGACTCGACGATATCGCGGCGGCGCGCGGGCTCGACCCCACGCGGTTCCGCGCCGATATCACCGCTGACCTCAGAATGCTCCTCGCCGGGAAATCCGTGGCGATACGCGTCAGGCCCGATACCCTGCTCGCTGTCCTGAACGACGGACGTTTCAAGACTCGATTCGAGACCGGGAAATCCGCCGGCGGCACCAAAGACGATGGACGCGCTCAACTGGAGCGGACCTGGTGGGGTTATGACCCGGAAAGGTTGCCCGCCCACTTACGCCCGGTATACGGATATGTAATGGTGAACGGCGAGTACGTGGCGTCGACCGGGCCATACGGTCTCGGCTGGTGGGAAAGACTGGAAGATTCCAAGTGGGCGCTGGGCATCGGCAGCTCCGATATGCTCAGCGCATACGGCGAAATACAGGTGGTCCTCAAGGCCGACATTGCGCAACGGACCACATTCACCGTGGGCGATAGCTGGAATTATCGGGAATCGACCTTTCCGTCACATATGCTCAATCCCCAGCCCGAGTCGTTCAACGCCCTACAACCGCCGCTCGGCTCCCGCCCCGAGCCCGGCGGCCTGTACCGCTCGGAGTTCCCGCTCCTGACTGTGGACCGGCAATACCAGACACCGTGGTTCACATCCTCGGACTTCGTGGAAGCCCAGATCCACGGCGGGGTGGGTGTGCACGATATCGATCACGTACTACTGCCTCGGGACCCGACACCCGAACTTCGCCGCGCCCTCGACGGATCGGGCGTTCCATGGCGGGTGTTCAACAACGAGACGATCGCGCGCGAGGGCACCCTGGCAGAGCGCACCGCCGCCCGGGAGCGATTGGTGGCGCAGAGACGCTGGATCGACGACCGGATCGAGGTCTACAACGAAACGACCGGCGCCACCCGGGGCGAGGATCCGCACTTGGATTCGGCCTATGCAAGGCGTAGAGAACTCGGTACCGAGATAGAGATGCTCACCCGATCCGAGAATCGGGCCGGCCGCGGCTCCGAGGTCGAATCGCCCTCATAGCGGGGACAGTCCTTTCGCCTACGGCGAGTCGAAGGGACACACCCAACTGCCGGGACTCGTTTCACACGATGGAACGACCGTACGAACTGCCCTCGTTCACCGCCGAACCAGGACCCACCACAGAGGCGATTCCCGAGGTCGGCACGGACGCACTGTCACCGTGATGTGAACTCCACCGCGCCACGCGAGGGCGCGCCGGAAGGATCATTAGACTGCGCGGCGTGGCAGAGATATCGGTGCGGGGGCGGCTGGCCCTCGGGGTGGCCGGCGCGGCGGCATGGGCCTCCCGCAAGGCGGGCCGTGGCAACGGGTCGATGATCGGCGGATTGCTCGCGCTGAAGATCGACCCGCAGATCATGAAGCAGCTGGGCCGGGGGCGGCGTACCGTGCTGATCACCGGCACCAACGGCAAATCGACCACCACCCGGATGACCACCGCGGCGCTGAGCACGCTGGGCGAGGTCGCCACACAGGCCGACGGCGCCAATATGGACGCCGGGATCGTCTCGGCGCTCAATGTCCACCGGGATGCGGCGCTGGCCGCCATCGAAGTGGACGAACTGCATCTTCCGCATGTCACCGACGCCCTCAAACCGGAGGCGGTCGTCCTGCTGAACCTCAGCCGCGACCAACTGGACCGGGTCGGCGAGATCAATATGATCGAACGCCGGCTGCGCTCGGGGCTGGCGCGGCATCCGGACACCGTCGTCATCGCCAACTGCGACGATGTACTGGTCACCTCCATCGCCTACGACCATCCGAATGTGGTGTGGGTCGCCGCCGGCGGCGGCTGGGCGATGGACGCCACCAGCTGTCCGCGCAGTGGGGAACCGATCCTGTGGGAGGGCACCCACTGGTACAGCACCGGTGCCGATTTCGCTCGGCCCCAGCCGGATTGGTGGCTCGACGGCGACAAACTCTGCGGTCCCGACGGCGTCCGGCTGCCGCTGCGGCTGGCGCTGCCCGGCCGGGCGAACCGGGGCAACGCGGCGCAGGCGGTGGCCGCGGCGGTGGCCCTGGGCGCCGATACGGAGCAGGCCTGCGCCGCCACCGGCACCGTACGGGAGATCGCGGGCCGCTACCGCACCGTCCAGGTCGGTGAACACGCCGCCCGGCTGCTGCTGGCCAAGAACCCGGCCGGCTGGCAGGAGGCGCTGTCCATGATCGACCACAGCGCCTCGGGGCTGGTGATCGCGGTGAACGGGCAGGTCCCCGATGGCGAGGACCTTTCCTGGCTGTGGGATGTGCGGTTCGAGCATTTCGAGGATGTCCACGTCGTCGCGGCCGGGGAGCGCGCCACCGACCTCGCGGTGCGCCTCACCTACGCCGGGGTGGCCCACACCACCGTCGCCGACCCGGTACGCGCCATCGCGTCCTGCCCGGCGGGCCCGGTCGAAGTTCTCGCCAACTACACCGCGTTCCGCGATCTCAACCGTGACCTCCAGGAGCGGAACCGATGAGTGATTCGACCGTACGCATCGGCCTGGTGCTGCCCGATGTGATGGGCACCTACGGGGACGGCGGCAACGCGCTGGTCCTGCGGCAGCGGCTGCGGCTGCGCGAGATCGACGCCGAGATCGTGGAGATCACCCTGCCCGACCCCGTACCGGACTCGCTCGATATCTACACCCTCGGGGGCGCCGAGGACTCCGCTCAGCGCCTGGCCACCCGCCATCTCCTGCGTTACCCCGGACTGCAGAACGCGGCCGGGCGCGGCGCCCCGGTGCTGGCGATCTGCGCGGCGATCCAGGTCCTCGGCCGGTGGTACGAGACCTCGAGCGGCGAGCGGGTGGAAGGCGTCGGCCTGCTGGACGCCACCACCTCCCCGCAGCAGACCCGCGCGATCGGCGAAGTGACGACGAACCCGCTGATCACCGGCCTGTCCGCACCTCTCACCGGATTCGAGAACCATCGCGGCGGCACCACCCTGGGCCCGGACGCCACCGGCCTCGCCCGGGTGACCCGGGGTGTCGGTAACGGTGTCGGTGACGGACTCGAAGGCGTGGTGCAGGGCTCGGTCCTGGGCACCTACATGCACGGCCCCGCCCTGGCCCGAAACCCCGAACTCGCCGACTACCTGCTGTGTCGCGCTCTCGGCGTGGACTCCCTGCCCCCGCTGGACCTGCCCGAGGTCGACCAGCTCCGTCGCGAACGCCTGCGCGCCTGAGGCGCGTCACCGGGGGCCCGGCCGCACACCGGGCCACCAACCGGTGACCAGCGCGGAATGTTCTGCCGGGGGTGCCTCTACCCGGCCGGGGCCACAGGGGCGGCGAATACACTGCCGGGGTGAGTTACGACCATGTGCTGTTGCCATCCGGTGTCGCTTCCACTCCCGAGGAGGTCGACGCGTACCTCACCGCTCAGCAGGGGCTGCCCGCGACCGCGGAGATCGCGGCCATCGCGGCCGAACTCGACTCGCGCAATGCCGAGCTACCCGAAGAGGACGGTTTCCTCAGCGTCACGCCGTTGGAGGGAACATCGACCGGGGCCGTACTCCCCGTGTCCAGCCCCTACGACGCGATCGGATTCGTCCGGGAGCTGCTGTTCCAGCTGGCGACCCCGCAGGACTACGCGATCTACGATCCGCAGCTGGTCTGGTTGATCGACCCCGCGGGGCATATCCCGGTGAAGGTGACCCACGGCGGGGCGGGGGAGTTCCCCTATCTGACCGAAGCTCTGGCCACCATATGGGTACGCGAACTCATCGAGCCCAACCCGTACCTGATCGTGGAACGCGCCCCCGAGATCTACATCCAGACCTATCGGGATTCCGCCGAGGATTTCGCACTGGAATATCGGGACGGCGGGTCCGACCGGCATTTCGTGACGCAGATCTCCGGACCGGATGCGGTGGCCGCTCTCATCTGGGACTGGGCGCGCGGCGATCGCACCCGGCTCGACGAGCTCACCTGGGAGCCGCTGCAGTTGTAACCGCCGCGACCTCGGTCGCGGCGGACCTCACAGCGCGCGGCGGCCCGAGAACGCCCGGCCCAGGGTCAGTTCGTCGGCGAACTCCAGGTCGCCGCCCATGGGCAGGCCGGACGCGAGCCGGGTGACGGTGAGTCCGGGAAAATCGCGCAGCATCCGCACCAGGTAGGTCGCGGTCGCCTCACCCTCGGTGTTCGGATCGGTGGCGATGATCACCTCGGTGACATCCACCCCGTCGTCCTGGCTCCCGATGCGGGTCAGCAGTTCCCGGATCCGCAGCTGCTCGGGGCCCACCCCGCTCAGCGGGTCCAGCGCACCGCCCAGCACGTGATAGCGGCCCCGGAACTCCCGGGTCCGTTCGATCGCCGGTACATCCTTGGGTTCCTCGACCACACAGATCATGCTGCGGTCGCGACGCGGATCGGCGCAGATCCGGCACAGCTCGCCGTCGGCGACCGTGCCACACTGCGCACAGAACCGCACACCGTCGCGGATCTTCTGCAAGACCGCCTGCAACCGGTCGAGCTCGGGCGGTTCCACCTGCAACAGATGAAAGGCGATCCGCTGCGCGCTCTTGGGACCGACGCCCGGGAGTTTCCCCAGTTCGTCGATGAGATCCTGGACCGGACCCTCGTACACCGCGATTCCCCGGCGCGATCAGAAGCCGGGCAGACCCGGTGCGCCGCCGGCCAGGGGCCCGAGTCGTTCGGCCGCCAGCTGCTGGGCATTGGCCATGGCGTCGTTGACGGCGCCGATCACCAGATCCTGCAAGGTTTCCACATCTTCGGGATCGACCGCCTTGGGATCGATCGTCAGCGACTGCACCTCACCGGTCGCCTTGATCGTCACCCGGACCAGACCGTTACCGGCCTGACCGTCCACTTCGGCCGCGGCGATCTCGGCCTGCGCGGCCATCACCTGCTCCTGCATCTGCTGGGCCTGCTGGAGCAACTGCTGCATATCGAACTGACCATCGGGCTGCACGGGATTCCTCTCTACGGACGGGTCACAATTCAGCCTAGACCGCCTCGGCTGCCGATTCCGCCGCCACCCACGCCGCCCTAAGATCGAGTTCGCCGGCGCGATCGCGCCGTGCCGAAATGCCGATTGTTACTGGAGCAAACTGTGTCCAAGGGATATTTGCTGGGTGCGCTCATCATGGTATCCGGCGTGTTCCGCGCGGCGACCGCCGAAGCCGACCCCCACGAGGTGATCGACCACGGCAACGGCTGCGTCATCGATCCCACCGCACCGGCGGTCACCATCGACTCCTTACGTGCGCACTGCACCGCCCGGCAGCACGCCGAGATCTACCTGGCCGCGCAGGCCGGGGCGGTACCGTCCGGGGAGAAGAACGGCTGGGTGACCTCCAGCTCGGTCGTCGAGCCCATCGCGCCCACGTTCTGGCTCGGCAAAACCTTCGACACCGGCCCCGAGGGGGGCAAGTTGATCAACCGGGTCACCGGCGCCGATATCGAGGGCTGGCCGGCCGAGGTCTACCTGGCCCCGTCCCGCGAGGACGGCGAACCCACCTGGGTGCTCGACTACACACCCGCGGTCACGCCGCAGGTCTACGACGAGATCCGGGAGGTCGTGCCCGGCGTATGGCTCGGTTATTCCTGGTGGCGTAGCACCTCCCGGACTCCGGTCCTGCTGTCGTTCGTCCTCGCTTGAGGAAGAATTGTCGGTGGGCCCACCGATGATGCAGGAATCCAACTCGTTCGAGGACAGGACCGCACCATGGCACCGACCATCGCCTGCACCACCTATGACTGCGACAACGCCGCCGAACTGGCGAACTTCTACGCGCAACTGCTCGACCATCCGGTGGACGCCGAAGCCACCGAATTCTTCGCGACCGTAGGCCGCGCGACGGGTATGACCCCGCCACTCATGTTCGTGAAGGTGCCCGATCGGACGCCGGGCAAGAACTCGATTCATCTGGATCTACTGGCGACCGACCTGCCGGCCGAGATCCAGCGGGCGCTGTCCCTGGGCGCGGAACACATCGGCGACTTCGGCGAAGCCGGGATGAAGTGGACGACACTCGCCGATCCCGAGGGCAATCTCTTCGATATCGCCGCCCTCCCCTGACGGCTCCGGCCGGGATGGCCGCCACGGTAGCCGGATCGGGCGGTCACCGGGCGCGGAACTCGGATCCGCCCCGGCGACCGCCCGATCCGGACGGGCTACCGCATCAGGCGAGTTCGCCCTTCAGGTTGGCCAGCACCTCGGCCTGGATCTTCCGCAGGCCCAGCGGGGCGAAAATGCCCTCGAAGATGCCCTTGACCCCGCCGGCGCCCTGCCAGGTGGTCTCCAGGGTGATCGTCGAACCGGTTCCGGCCGGGACGACGGTCCAGGTGTTGACGAGCGAGGAATTGGCATCCTTCTCGGTGACGACATTGTCGGCGACCGAGACCTGCGCGCGGATATCGCGCACTCGTTTCTCGGTGGCCTGCAACGTCCATTCGGCGACGGTGCCGTCGCCCTGGCCACCCTCGACCACCTTGTAGTCGCGGTAGTGCGCCGACAGGATCTTCGGGCGCACCTCCGTGTAATCGGTGACCGCCGCCAGCGCGCGCTGCGGGTCTGCGGCGACCTCGATCGAACTGCCGGCTTTGACCTGTCCCACGGTGAACTCCTTATCGGGATGTGTTCTGACAACCCCAGTATCTCTGCCCCGCCGCCGGTGGGGCTGTGTCTTTTTGGCGCGCCTTCGGCGCGCGGGGTCGAGGCCCCCTCGGTCCCGCCGTTCAGGCCTCGAGACTTGCGATGTGCGGTGGGCCGTCCATTAGAGTGCGACCATTGAGCACCTTCGGCCAAGGGGAGACGGGCCTCGACCTTTTCAGGGCCTCGTAAAACTCGGCACCGAAAGGGTGGCTCCTGCTCGTGGAAGCGAGCAGACACCAGGTCAGCCAGGCGGTCGAGTCGGCATCCGACCCGGCCGTCGAATGCCGACGCAACCCCATGTGTCGAGTCTTACGAGACACCTCAAAGGGTTGAGGCCCGTCTCGCCGTTTCGGCCTCGAGAGCGCCCGCGCGAAGCGCAAGTCTCGAGGCCGAAACGGCGAGACCAAGGGGGCCTCAACCCCGCGCCGCCGCAGGCGGCGCCAAAAATACCGACAATTCAGGAATAGCGGTCAATACCGGTGAACAGTTCTTCGAACACGGTGCAACGGATATGTGACATTTCGCCACCGACAATCCCCCCGCTGTGGCCGCTCGAGACCGAGTAGGACTAGCGTCTAGACGTGGCAATGAGTCTGTTGGGGAAGGCCGGCCACGGTCCGGCCGCATATGAATCCGGGTTCGCCGCATATCGGGCAGGTGTCGATCGCCTGCTCGCGAGCTATCGTGCCATCCCGGCCGACGCCGACGTGCGACTGGCCAAGAAGACTTCCAATCTCTTCCGCGCCCGGGCGAAGAACACGGCACCGGGGCTGGACGTCTCGGGTCTCACCCGGGTGATCGAGGTCGATCCGGATACGAGAACGGCCGACGTCGCGGGTATGACGACCTATGAGAAGCTGGTGGCGGCCACGCTGCCCTACGGCCTGGCGCCGCTGGTGGTGCCGCAGCTCAAGACCATCACCCTGGGTGGTGCGGTCACCGGGCTCGGCATCGAATCGACCTCCTTCCGCAACGGTCTCCCGCACGAATCGGTGCTGGAGATGGAGGTGCTCACCGGGGCCGGCGAGATCGTCACCATCGGCCCGGACGGGCCGGACGCCGAACTCTTCCGCGGTTTCCCGAACTCCTACGGCACGCTCGGCTACACCACCCGCCTGAAAATCGAGCTGGAACCGGTACTGCCGTATGTCGAGTTGCGCCATCTGCGATTCCGCGATCTGCGGGAACTCGAATCGGTCCTGGACCGGGTCGTACTGGAACGCAGCTACGACGGTGAACGGGTCGACTACCTGGACGGGGTGGTATTCAGTGCCGAGGAGAGCTACCTGACGCTGGGCCGGCAGACCGACGAGCCGGGCCCGGTCAGCGACTACACCGGCATGGACATCTACTACCGCTCCATCCAGCACGACGGCCCGGCACCCGAGCGCGACCGGCTGACCATCCACGACTATCTCTGGCGGTGGGACACCGACTGGTTCTGGTGCTCGCGCGCCTTCGGGACACAGAACCCGAAGATCCGCCGCTTCTGGCCGAAACGCTACCGGCGCAGCAGCTTCTACTGGAAACTCGTCGCGCTGGACCACCGCTACAACATCGGCGACAAGCTGGCCGCGCGGAAAGGGCAGCCGCCGCAGGAACGCGTGGTGCAGGACATCGAGGTCCCGGTGGAGCGCACCGCGGATTTCGTGGAGTGGTTCCTGCGCGAGATCCCCATCGAACCCATCTGGTTGTGCCCGCTACGGCTGCGCGATTCCGGCAGCCCGGACAGCGATCGCCCCTGGCCGCTGTACCCGCTGCGACCCGGGCGCACCTATGTGAATATCGGCTTCTGGTCGGCGGTTCCCAAATCGCCCGGCCGGTTGGATGGCGCGGCGAACCGTGCCATCGAGAAAACCGTCACCGAATTCGACGGACACAAATCCCTGTACTCGGACTCCTTTTACGAGCCCGAGGAATTTGCCGCCCTCTACGGCGGTGAAAGTTACAAAGCATTGAAGAAACGCTACGATCCCGGCCAGCGTCTGCTGGATCTGTACTCGAAGGCGGTGCAACGCAGATGACGACATTCAAGGATAGATCCGATGCTTTCGCGGACCTGGGTAGTCGGCTCAGTATCGCCGAGGTCGTCGAGACCTTGGTCGACGGCGATGTTCCCATCAAGCTGACCGCCTACGACGGCAGCACCACCGGGCCGGTGGATTCCGAATTCACACTCGATATTCGCAACCCGCGCGGAATCAACTATCTCGCCAACGCCCCGGGTGATCTGGGTCTGGCCCGCGCCTACATATCCGGCGATATGGACGCGGCCGGGGTGCACCCCGGCGACCCGTACGCCATCCTCGCCGCCATGACGGACCTGAAATTCAAACGTCCGTCGGCACTGTCGCTGGTGGCGATCGCCCGCTCGCTGGGCTGGGAGCGGCTGCGCCCGGTGCCGCCGCCGCCGCAGGAGACGCTGCCGCGCTGGCGCCGGATCGCCCTGGAGGGGTTGCGGCATTCCAAGGCCCGCGACGCCGAGGTCATCCACCACCACTACGACGTCTCGAATACGTTCTACGAGTACGTGCTCGGCCCGTCGATGACCTACACCTGCGCGTGCTACGGCGAGCGGGATTGGACGCTGGAGCAGGCACAGGAGAACAAGTACCGGCTCGTCTTCGAGAAACTGCGGTTGAAGGAAGGCGATCGCCTTCTCGATATCGGCTGCGGCTGGGGCGGCATGGTCCGCTACGCCGCCAAGCGCGGGGTCCGGGTCATCGGTGCCACGCTCTCGGCCGAACAGGCCGCCTGGGCACAGAAGAAGATCGCCGAGGAGGGTCTCGGCGAGCTGGCCGAGGTCCGCCATTCCGATTATCGCGACGTCACCGAAACCGACTTCGACGCGGTGTCCTCGATCGGGCTGACCGAGCACATCGGTGTCCAGAACTACCCGTACTATTTCCGGTTCATCCAGAGCAAGCTGCGGGAAGGTGGCCTGTTCCTGAACCACTGCATCACCCGGCCGGACAACACCCGCACCACCAAGGCGGGCAATTTCATCGACCGGTACGTGTTCCCCGACGGGGAGCTCATCGGCTCCGGGCGCATCATCAGCGATATCCAGAACGTCGGCCTCGAGGTACTGCACGAGGAGAATCTGCGCGAACACTACGCGTTGACTCTCGCCGAGTGGTGCAAGAACCTGGTCGCCAACTGGGATGCGTGCGTGGCCGAGGCCGGCGAGGGCACCGCCAAGGTGTGGGGTCTGTACATGGCCGGTAGCCGGCTCGGTTTCGAGCGCAATGTGGTCCAGTTGCACCAGGTACTCGGCGTGAAACTCGGGCCCTCCGGGCACCCCGAAGTACCGTTGCGTCCCTGGTGGCAGCCGTAACCGACTGCTCAGCCGAGCAGTTCGTCGAGGAAGCGGATCGGGACACGGATCTCGCCCAGAGTGCGGACCGTGTCCGTTCCGTCCGGCGTGGTGACCGGCAGGTCGTCGCGCACCACGCGCAGGATCTCGCGTACCGCGGGCCCGGCGTCCAGTAGCGGCCGGGTCCAGCCGAGTTCGGCGCAGGTGGAGACGGCCGGCGCGAGCAGGGCGGCCGATTCGCCGACCCAGCCCGCGGTGGCCAGGCATTCGGCGAGCAGCAAGGACATATCGAGCTGAGCCCGGGGTCGACGCTGTTCGCCGGTGCGCCCGTACAGGGCCCGGGCATGCCGGGCCGCGCGCTCGTGCTCCTGCCGGTCTCCCGACTCGAGCAGGGCCCGGATAACGGTGATCTCGCCGGCTTCGATGTTCAGCACGGTCGGCGCGCCGGCAGAGCCGGAATCACGAACCCGTCCGGTGACTTTCGCCAGGCCGCGCGCGGTGCTGTCCGCGGCTTCCGGCCGATCGCCAGGGCCCGGCGCCACGATGCCCAGCCGGATCTGCTCGGCCCGGATATGAGCGGCCAGCCGGGACAGCTGGTGATCGGCCGCGATCCGCGACCCCTCGGCCAGGCGCACCGCCGCCGCGGTGAGATCGCCGCGCAGCGCCTTCACCCGGGCCCCGGTCACGATGGTGGCGATGAGTGATTCGATCGGGCCGATCCGCGCGACCAGCTGGTAGCTCTCGTCGAACAGCTCCTCGGCGGCGCGCAGATCGCCGCGCCGGTACTCCAGTTCGCCGAGGAGTCCGGCGACGGCCCGTGCACCGTGCGAGCGTGGCCCGGACCGGGTCTGCGCCGTCTGGTAGGCCTGCCGGTAGGCGCGCAGCGAGGCAGCGATGTCGAGTTGCTCGTAGGCGATGATTCCACGGCCGCACCACGCGAAGATCTCCCCGAGCGGTTCGCGGGACCGCTCCTGGTACGGCCGCGCCCACTCCAGCATGGCCGCCGCCGCGGGATAGTCGAATTCGCAGATCCGGACGTAGGCGCTGATATTCGCCGCCGTCGCCACCGTCCACGCCGGGAGCTCGTCGGGATGCTTCAGCGATTCGGCGACCTGGTCGAGCACCCCGGCGATGCGGTCGTGGGAGATCTCGTCCGAGGCCGCGAGCACCGCGGCCTGGCATCGCTGGGTGCGTACCTCGGTGTCGTCATCCGGGCTGCGGGACAACACATTGGACAGCCGGTTCAGGGCCGAGCGCGCCGCGGTGGACTGCTGCAGGTTCACATTCGCGCGCGCCACCGCCATCAGCAGCTTCGACCGCGAAGCCACCTGCTGCATCGGCAACTTCGAGACCGACCCGAGCAGCGTCGCCACCCGCGAACCGTCGATCAGGTCCATACCGCCGCTCTCCAGCAGGTCGAGTGCGGTTTTGAAGTCGGTACCGGCCAGCGAATGGTCCACCGCCCGGCGCAACAGCTGGCGTTCGGCGAACCAGCGCGCGGCCCGCCGGTGCAGCGTCTTCACCCGGCCCGGCCGGGTCCGTTCCAGCCGGGCCCGCAGGTATTCGGCGAACAGCGGCTGCATCCGATACCACTCGGGGTCCTCATCGGTACGGCGCACGAACAGTTCCCGCCGCTCGGCCTGCTCGAGCAGGCGCGGGGCCTCGTCGCTGTCGGTGACCGCACTGGCCAAGGACCCGTTCGCGTGCTCGACCACGGCGAGATCGGACAGGAAGTCCAGCATCTCCGGTTCCAGGGTGTCCAGCACGTTCTCGGCGAGGTACTCGCGGATACCGTGCCCACCTTCGGACATCCGGTTCAGCAGTTCCGCGGGGTCCGGGTCGTCCCGCAGCGCCAGGCCGATCAGCTGGATCGCGGCGGGCCAGCCGTCGGTGCCGGCATACACCCGGTCGAGCTGGCCGGAATCGAGGGCGAACCCGTTGCGCCGCACCAGTATCTCGCCGACCTCGGCGCGGGTCAGGCGTAGTTGGTCGGAATCTATCTGCACCAGCTCGTCGTTCATCCGCATCCGGCCCATCGGCAGGTCGGAGGGGTCACGGCTGGTCACCACGAAGCGCAGATGATGACAGCCGCTGTCCAGCAGTGCCGACAACACCCGCAAGGCGCCCGGATCGGTGAGCCGGTGCCAGTCGTCGATGATCACGACCACCGGTTTCCCGCTGGTATGCAGTTCGTCGATCAGGCTCGATATCGCGAACGCGACGGTATCGGCGGGGCGCTCCTCGAGCATCTGACACAGCCCGGTACCGATCTCGGGCCGGACCCGGTTCACGGCCTCGATCAGATGGGCCAGGAACCAGACCTCGTTGTCGTCACGGCTGTCGATACCTATCCAGGCGACCGGGAGATCGAGTGCGGCGAGTTCGTCGCGCCACTGCGCGGCCAGGACGCTCTTACCGAAACCGGCGGGCGCGTGGATCACGGTGAGCCGGCGGCCGACCCCCTCACGCAGGATGTCCAGCAACCGCGGCCGGCGCACCGGTTCCCGGGGCGGCGTGGGCGGGCGGAACTTCGTGGCCGGGCTCGGCGGCAGCGTGGACGGCGAATGTTCCGGCGCGGAAGTACCGAGACGACCGGATGCACTGCTGTGCGGACCCGCTCCGAGCCCGCGCTTACGCGTACCGGGGGCACCGAGCGAGCTCGGCGCGGCGGCGTCCGTTTCCCTGCGGCCCGCGAGAGTCGGCGGCAGCAGCGGCCAACTGCGCCGCGCGGTCACCGCGGGCGCCCGGTCGTGGGCGGGCGGCACGGCGTCGACCGCCGTGACCTCGGGGTCCAGCAGCGCCATCTCGTCGGGCACCTGGTCGTGCGCGATCTGTACCGCTCGCAGCATCTCGCCGAACTCGTAGGCCGATGCCGGTCGTTCCTCCGGTTCCTGGGCCATGGCCTGTTCGATCACCGCCGCCACATCGGCGGGGATGTCCTGCTCGCGTAGATCCGGTACCGGCTGGGTGGTGATGCGGAGGAATTGCGCGACCACCCGCTCCCCCGCCTGCCTCTCGAACGCGGCATGGCCGGTGAGCAGGGCGAACAGGGTGGCGCCGAGCCCGTACACATCGGAGCGGACGGTGGGATCGGCGCCCTTGAGCACTTCGGGGGCGGTGAACGCGGGCGAACCGGTGATCTGGCTGCTGGACGTCCGGAAACCCCCCGGCATCCGGGCGATCCCGAAATCGGTGAGCTGCGGCTCACCGTAGGAGCTGAGCAGCACATTGGCCGGTTTCACATCCCGGTGCAGAATCCGCGTGCGATGCGCGCTTTCGATGGCGCCGGCCAGTTTCACCCCGACCCGCAGGGTATCGGCCCAGCTCAGCGGGCCCGTTTCATGGATGAGCCGTTCCAGCGACCCGTGCGTGGCAAATGGCATCACAATGAACGGCAGTCCGCTGGCGGTCACATCGACCTGCAGGATGTCGACGATATTGGGATGCCCCGACAGCCGGCCCATGGCGTGTTCCTCACGCAGGAACCGTTCCCGGCTCTCGGGGTCGAGATCGGAGGAGAGCACCTTCACCGCGACCACACGGTCCAGGACCCGCTGCACGCACCGATACACCACCCCGAAGCCGCCCCGGCCGATCTCCTGCGCTTCGGTGAACCCCAGAGCCGCCAGTTCCTCGGCGGTCCGTTCCGCTTCCTGTGGGTCGGCCTCCGCGGGAGCGGCGACACCCATGGTGGGCTCGGGCGTCACACTGCGCGCGGCACCGTGATCCGCCGATTCGGCGTCGGGCTCGGCGGATTCGGCATCCCGTGACACCACGGGATTCTCGGGGACAGCGGTATCCGCCGGACCGGCGGCGTCGGGAGCGGCGTAGGCGCTATCCGATTCGCGGCCCCCGGGGCCCGAACGCGTTCGTGGAGTCATCTCACCACCTCGCACTCGTAACGAATCGGCTGCGGCGGCGAATCCCGCCGCGCCGGCCGTTCCGGTCCTCACCTCCAACGTAGCGCGCCCGATACCTCTATGGGTGTTTTCGTCGGGCACGCGTGTCCTGTTAGCAGGCACGGATCCACGTTCATCCGGCCCCGGGCAAGCGATGCGCGACCGCGCAAAGAGCGGTCCCGTCCCGCGACCCGCCGACGCCACCTGGGCGGAACCCTCGTGATCATCCCAAGGTATCCACAGCTTTCCGGCTGTCCACACCGCCCTGCCCGATCACATTCCGGGTTCGTTCCGATGCCATAACACACGCCTCGAAGTCCGTGACCCCGCCGACCGCCCCCGCGCAATCGCAAGTGCCGAGCTCTACGCGACGCCTCAAAGGGTTGAGGCGCCGAAGGCGCCGCCAAAAACACCGCCCCGCCCCACCGTGCGGTGGGGCGGGCGGTGGGGTCCGGCCGGTCTCGCCGGGCCGGCGGCAGCCCAACTACTTACGCAGTGAAGCGGGAACCTCGAAGCGCTTGCCGTACTTCTTCGCCAGTTCGTCGGCGCGGGCCACGAAGGCTTCCTGGCCGCCGGGGTAGCCGACGATGAACTGGTGCACACCACCGGTCCAGGCCGGGAACCCGATACCGAAGATGGAGCCGATATTGGCGTCCGCGGTGGACTCCAGAACACCTTCGTCGAAACACTTCTGGGTTTCGATGGCCTCGGCGAACAGCATGCGGTCGATCAGGTCCTGCAGCGGCACGTCGAAACCGGCGGTGGTCTTGAAGTGCTCGCGCAGCTGCGGCCAGATGTTGAGCCGCTTGCCGTTCTCGTCGTACTCGTAGAAGCCGGCCTTCTCCAGGCGACCCGGGCGCCCCTGCTCCACCATGTAGTCGACTACGTCGATGGCCGGGTGCCGTTCGGTGCCCATGGCGGCGTCGCCCGCCTTGGCGGCCGCTTCGGTTTCCCGGGCGATCTTCTGCATGAGCTTCATGTTGAGCTCGTCGGTCAGCTGCAGCGGCGGTGCCGGGTAGCCCGCCTGCGAACCGGCCTGCTCGATGGTCGCGGGCTCGATGCCCTCGCCCAGCATGGCGATCGCCTCGTTGACGAAGGTGCCGATCACGCGGGAGGTGAAGAAGCCGCGGCTGTCGTTGACCACGATCGGGGTCTTCTTGATGGCGAGGGTGTAGTCGAACACCCGGGCCAGGGCCTCGTCGGAGGTCCGCTCCCCCTTGATGATCTCCACCAGCGGCATCTTGTCGACCGGCGAGAAGAAGTGGATGCCGATGAAGTCTTCCTGGCGCTTCACGCCCTCGGCCAGGCCGGTGATCGGCAGGGTCGAGGTGTTGGAGCCGAGCAGCGCGTCGGGGGTGACGATGTCCTCGATCTCCTGGAAGACCTTGTGCTTGAGCTCGGTGCTCTCGAAGACGGCTTCGATCACGAAGTCGACACCGGCGAAGTCGGCCACATCGGCGGTCGGCTTGATCCGGTCGAGCAGGGCCTTGGACTTCTCCTCGGTGGTCTTGCCCCGGGACAGCGCCTTGGCCTCGATCTTCTCCGAGTAGCCCTTGCCGCGCTCGGCCGCCTCGATGGTGACGTCCTTGAGCACGACCTCGTAGCCGGCCTTGGCCGATACGTAGGCGATACCCGCGCCCATCATGCCCGCGCCGAGCACGCCGACCTTCTTGATCTCCTTCTTCGGCACATCCTTCGGGCGCGAACCACCGTTGTTGATGGTCTGCAGGTCGAAGAAGAACGCCTGGATCATGTTCTTGGCGACCGGCCCGGTGAGCAGGTGCACGAAGTAACGCGATTCGATCAGCGACGCGTTGTCGATGTCGACCTGCGAGCCTTCGACGGCCGCGGCCATGATGGCGCGCGGAGCCGGCATATTGGCGCCCTTGAGCTGCTTGCGCAGGTTGGCCGGGAAGGCCGGCAGGGTCGCGGCGAAGGACGGGCTGGCGGGGGTGCCGCCGGGGATCTTGAAACCCTTCTTGTCCCACGGCTGGACGCCGCCCTCGGGGTTGGCCTTGATCCACGCCTTGGCGGCGGGTACCAGTTCCTCGATCGAGCCGACCAGCTCGTCGACCAGGCCGATCTCCTTGGCCTTGGCCGGCTTGTTGCGCTGGCCCTGCAGCAGCACGCCCATGAGCGCGTTCTGCAGGCCGAGCATGCGCACGGTGCGGATGATGCCGCCCCCGGCGGGCAGCAGACCCAGGGTGGCCTCGGGCAGGCCGATCTGGGAGCCGGGGACATCGGCGGCGATCCGGTGGTGGGTCGCGAGCGCGATCTCCAGGCCGCCGCCGAGCGCGGCGCCGTTGATGGCGGCCACGACCGGCTTGCCGAGGGTCTCCAGGCGGCGCAGAGCCGACTTGATCTCGGTCAGTTCGGCCATCAGTTCGGGCCCGTTGTCCGGTCCGACCTGCATCATGTTCTTCAGGTCACCGCCGGCGAAGAAGGTCTTCTTCGCGGAGGTCAGCACGACACCGGTGATGTCGTCCTTCTCGGCCTCGAGCCGATCGACCGTCGCGGTCATCGACTTCTTGTAGAGGTCGTTCATGGTGTTGGCGCCCTGGTTCGGGTCGTCCATCGTCAGCACGACGATGCCGTCCGAATCCTTCTCCCAACCGATCATGTTGGCTTCGCTCACGGTTTTTCTGTCTCCTCGGGAAGATAAGGGGTCGGGGGCGTCAGACGCGCTCGATGATGGTGGCCACACCCATGCCGCCGCCGATGCACAGCGTGATCAGGGCGTAGCGGGCGTTACGACGCTCCAGCTCGTCGACCATGGTGCCGGTGATCATGGCGCCGGTGGCGCCGAGCGGGTGGCCCATGGCGATGGCGCCACCGTTGACATTGAGCTTCTCGTCCGGGATCTGCAGATCCTTCTGGAACTTCAGCACCACCGAGGCGAAGGCTTCGTTGATCTCGAACAGGTCGATGTCGTCGACGGTCAGCCCGGCCTTGGCCAGCACCTTCTGCGAGGCCGGGGTGGGGCCGGTGAGCATGATGGTGCTGTCCGCACCGCTGGTGGCGGTGGCGACGATACGGGCGCGCGGGGTCAGGCCCGAGGCCTGACCGGCCTCTTCGGTGCCGACCAGCACGAGCGCGGCACCGTCGACGATGCCGGAGCTGTTGCCACCGTGGTGGACGTGGTCGATCTTCTCCACGAAGTGGTACTTCTGCAGCGCCACCGCGTCGAAGCCGCCCATTTCACCGATACCGGCGAAGGACGGGTTCAGCTTGGCCAGATCCTCCAGGGTGGTGCCGGGCCGCATGTGCTCGTCGTGGTCCAGCACGGTCAGGCCGTTGATGTCCTTGACCGGGACGATCGACTTGGCGAAGTAGCCGCCGGTGGTGGCCTTGGCGGCCAGATCCTGCGAGCGCACCGCGTAGGCGTCGACGTCTTCCCGGGAGAAGCCCTCGATGCTGGCGATGAGGTCGGCGCTGATGCCCTGCGGTACGACGTAGGTGTCGTAGTTGGTGGCCGGATCGAGCATCCAGGCGCCACCGTCGGAGCCCATGGGCACGCGGGACATGGACTCGACACCGCCGGCCAGGACCAGGTCCTCGAAACCCGAGCGCACCTTCTGCGCGGCCATGTTCACGGCTTCCAGGCCGGAGGCACAGAAGCGGTTGATCTGCACACCGCCGACGGTCTGCGGCAGGCCGGAGGTCAGCACGGTGGTGCGGGCGATATCGGAGCCCTGGTCACCGACCGGGGAGACGACACCGAGGATGAGGTCGGAGATCCGGTCCTCGTCGAGGTTCGGGAAGCGGTTGCGCAGCTCCTGCACCAGGCCGGTGGTCAGGTCGATCGGCTTGACCGAATGCAGCGACCCCTTCTTGTTGCGGCCGCGCGGGGTGCGGATGGCCTCGTAAATGTAGGCCTCTGTGGTCATATCGGAATGTCCCTTCGTAGGAATACGCCCACCCGCACCAGGCGGAGCGGACGCGAGTTACCTCGCCGACCGGCCGTTCGACCGACCGTCCGTATTCAGTTGAGCAGCGCTGACGGGCTGGTCACCCGCGCGGGCATACGCTGTACAAACCACGGCACGGGTAACCGAGGCGGTACCGAGCAGCCCGTACCTCACGGCCCACCATAGAACCTCGTCTCGCCGAAGTCCGCAGCTACCCGCCCATAGTACCGCCGGATGCGAACTCCGGTTAACTTAACGTGGTCGAGCCGGTGCTTGTCAACCGTTCAACGGGGTGGCGCCCAGCTCACTGGCCAGGAGCCGCAGCGCGACCTCGTCCGGGTCGCGCCGATCGCCCGGCGCGACCGGCTGTGCCGACTCCGCCAGCATCTCCTGCTCCTCCTCCGGAGTGGAGGCGGGCACGCTGTGCGGTGTGTAACCGTGATCACCCGGGTCGTCGGGCAGGTCCGGATAATCCGGGGGCGGAATGTCGTCGTAGGGACTCGCCGTTGCCGCCGCGGCGGCTCCGGACTTGGCCTGGCTCGGCCGGGAGAACCGCGGCCGGCGAGCCGGATCACCACCACCGGCCCGGGTACCCGCGCCCGGGCGCGCACCGCTCGCCTGCCCGGTACCGGCCGCAGCGGTGGGCGCCGGATCGGTGCTGTCG
>NZ_BAGJ01000009.1 GCF_000308775.1 Nocardia testacea NBRC 100365 | reverse complement strand
GGCCTGCCCCGGGGTTGTATCGCCGCGGGCGATCGCGGGTTCTTCTGCGACTACGCCCTGCAGTACCTGGCCGATGCCGGCCTCAGCAAGGAACAGATCGAAAAGGGCGGCTACCTGATCCGCACCACCCTGGACCCCGCCGTCCAGGACTCGGTGAAGCGTTCGGTCAACGCGAACGCCGACCCTCATCTGGAGAACATCGCCTCGCTCATGTCGCTGATCGGGCCCGGCAAGGACAAACATCCACTGCTGGCGATGGCGAGCAGCCGCACCTACGGCCTGAACCGGGACGCGCACGAGACCCTGCTCGGCCAGCCGTACTCGATGGTCGGTGACGGCGCGGGTTCGGTGTTCAAGCTCTTCACCACCGCCGCGGCGATGGAGAAGGGGATGGGCACCAACGCCCAGCTCGATGTGCCGTCCCGGTTCGATGCCCGCGGCATGGGTAACGGCGGCGCCCCCGGTTGCCCACCCGAGACCTACTGCGTCGAGAACGCGGGCAATTACCGGTCACCGATGTCGGTGACCGAAGCGCTGGCCACCTCACCGAACACGGCCTTCGTGAAACTCATCCAGGCCGTCGGCGTCACCCCGACCGTCGATATGGCCGTCCGGCTGGGCCTGCGCTCCTACACCGAGCCCGGCACCTCCGGCCACGACGACAACCAGAGCCTCGCCGATATGATCAAGGGCCAGAACCTCGGCTCGTTCACCCTGGGCCCGCTGGCGGTGAACCCGCTGGAACTGTCCAATGTCGCCGCGACTCTGGCCTCCGGCGGAACCTGGTGCCCGCCCTCCCCGATCGCGGAAGTGATCGACCGCTACGGCAAACCCGTTCCGCTCACCGAACAGGCGTGTGAACAGGTGGTCGAACCGGGTCTGGCGAATACGCTCGCCAACGCCATGGGCAAGGACTCCGCCGGTGGCGGTACCGCCTCGGCGGCCGCCGGAAGCACCGGCTGGAACCTGCCCGTCTCAGCCAAGACCGGTACCACCGAAAGCCACCGGTCCTCGGCCTTCCTGGGCTTCACCAATTCCCTCGCGGGCGCTGTCTACGTCTACGGCGACAGCCCCACCCCCGGTGAGATCTGCTCCTTCCCGCTGCGCAACTGCCCGGCCAGCGACGCCAACGGCCTGTTCGGCGGTAACGAGCCCGCGCGTACCTGGTTCGGCGCCGTCAAGCCCGTGGTGGGCAATTTCCCGCCCCCGGCACTGCCGCCGGTCGACGAGAAATACGTCCGCGGCGCGGAGAACGCACAGGTGCCCGATGTGGTCGGGATGACCGCCGGCGAAGCGACCGGAGCCCTGACCGGCGCCGGTTTCAAGGTCACCTCGGTGACCTCGCCGGGTTCGGCGCCCAAGGGCACGGTCACCGGATCGACGCCCAACGGGTCGGCGATCCCCGGGTCACAGGTGACGATCTACGTCAGCGACGGCACCGTCCGCGAACCACCGCCGCCGGGCCGGCCGGCCGCGACCACCCCGAACGCTCCCGGGTTGCCGCTGCCGCCGTTCCTGCCGCCGATCCCCATCCCGGTGCCCATCCCACGCTGACCCAGGCGGTGCGGGCGCGGCCCTACAGCCGCGCCTTCACCGCCGCCGAGATCCGGGAGCCGTCGGCCTTCCCGGCGGCCAGGCCGGAAGCCACCTTCATGACCTGGCCCATCTGCCGCATCCCGGGCCGCTCACCGAGTTCCTCGGCGACCTGGGCGATCGCGGTATCGGCCAGGTCGGCGACCTCGGCGTCGGTCAACTGGGTGGGCAGGTACTCGTCGATGATCCGCGCCTCGGCGTGTTCGTTGGCCGCCAGCTCGCCGCGGCCCGCCTGGGTGTAGATCTCGGCCGATTCGTTGCGTTTCTTCGACTCCTTGGTGAGCACCGCGACCACCTCGGCGTCGGACAGTTCGCGGGCTTCCTTCCCGGCGACCTCGCTCGTCTGGATGGCGGCCAGCAGCATCCGCAGGGTGTTCAGCCGCAGCGAATCCTTCGCCTTCATCGCGGCGGTCATATCGGCGCGCAGCCTCGATTTCAGTTCCGACATGGGCAGAACGGTAGCCGCTGCACCCCGCCACGCCCACCGGATTACCCGCTGAACCGGGCGTGTTCGCTGCCGCGCCGATCGGTCGTTTCCCGAGGTTACGGGCGTATCCCCGGCCGCCGCGGCGTGTCATCTGCCCGCCACACGGCCGAAACTGTGGCTCAACACGCTGCGCGCCCGGCGACCTGGTCACCTATGCTGGGCAAATGCCCGTGATCTCGACGTCGGTCCTTCGCCGAACCGTATTCGGCGCCGCCGGAGCCGCGGCGGCCGGAGTCGGCTATGCCTCATTGATCGAACGCAATGCCTTTGTTCTGCGTGAAGCCACGATGCCGGTGTTGCGGCCGGGCTCGGCGCCACTGCGGGTATTGCACATCAGCGATCTGCACATGACGCCCGGGCAGAAGCTCAAACAGCAGTGGTTGCGCGAACTCGACCGGCTCGAACCCGACCTGGTGATCAACACCGGCGACAACCTGTCACATCAGAAGGCCGTGCCCGCGGTGGTCCAGTCGCTGGGCGGGCTGCTGTCGCGGCCGGGCCTGTTCGTGTTCGGCAGCAACGACTACTTCGCGCCGGTTCCCAAGAACCCGCTGAAGTATTTCGACAAGAACCACAAGCGGGTGCACGGCGCCCCGCTGCCCTGGAAGGATCTGCGCGCGGCGTTCACCGAGCGCGGCTGGCTGGACCTGACGCACACCCGCCGCGATATCGAGGTCGGCGGGATCCGCATCGCCAGCGCCGGCGTCGACGATCCGCACCTGCAGCGCGACCGCTACGACACCATCGCCGGCGCCCCGAACCCGCTCGCCGATCTCCGCATCGGTCTGACCCACTCGCCGGAGCCGCGGGTCCTGGACCGATTCGCCGACGACGGCTACGACCTGATCCTGGCCGGGCACACCCACGGCGGTCAGCTCTGCCTGCCCGGGTACGGCGCCCTGGTCACCAACTGCGATATCGACCGGTCGCGGGTCAAGGGCCCGTCCAAATGGGGTGCGCACACCCGGCTGCACGTCTCGGCCGGTATCGGCACCTCCCCCTGGGCGCCGTACCGCTTCTGCTGCCGGCCCGAGGCCACCCTGCTCACCCTCGTCGCGGTGCCGCCCAAACACCCTGCCGCCGATTCCGGCCATGGGATGTCGACCTCGCAGGCAGTGGCCCGATAATCCGGGACTACCGGAAAATAGGCCCTGAACAGTCGGTTTCTTTTCCGGACCGGACCTGATGTAAGCTATCGCAGGTCCGCTTCACGGGGTGTGGCGCAGCTTGGTAGCGCGCTTCGTTCGGGACGAAGAGGTCGTGGGTTCAAATCCCGCCACCCCGACTCGTGTTGGTCGAGACACGACTAGGCCCCTGACCGATGGTCAGGGGCCTTTTTCGTATCCGGAGTCGCCGAGCTTCAGAATTCGAGGACGATCCGTCCCCGCACCCCACCGCGTTCGAGTCGGCGATGGGCATCGCCGGCCTGCTCGGCCGGCAGCAGGTCCGCCACCCGCAGGGACAGTGCGTCCGAGGCCGCCAGTTCGGAGAGGCGATCGAGCCTGTCCTTCTCCCGGATATCGCTTCCGACCATGATCTCGTGCACGGTCAGGCCGGGACGGGGTGCGACTGCGCCGTTCAGCCGTTCGGGCCGCAAGGCGGCGTAGGCTCCGCCGGATCGGACCACCGGGGTGATGCGGTCGCGCAGGAGGGCGCCGTCGACGACTCCGTCCACCCCGCCGGGGAAATGGGCCCGGACCTGCGCGACGGTCTCGGCACCGCGGTCGACGATCAGATCCGCACCGAGGGCCCGCACGAGGTCGCGGTCGGCGGGAGCGGCATCGGCGATCACCTGTAGCCCGGCATGCTTGGCCAACTCGATCGCGTAGCCGCCGACCGCACCGGCCGCACCGGTCACCAGCAGCGACGCCCCCGGCTCCAGAGCCAGACGGTCGAGGGCCTGCCAGGCCGTGAGACCGTTCATCGGCAGGGTGGCGGCGGATGCGAAGTCCCGGCCCGCCGGGAGCGCGGCCACCGATTCCGCCGGGACGACGATCTTCTCGGCGTACGCACCCCCGCCGTCGAGCACCGGCAGTGTGATCGCGACGACCTCGTCGCCGGGACGCCATCCGGTGTCCGGGTCGGCCTCGTCCACGGTTCCCGCCGCGTCCCAGCCGGGGATGTAGGGCGGTGCGACTCCGGCGTACCGGTCGTGCACCAGCCCGCTCCGGGTCACCGTGTCCGAGGGGTTCACGGCCGCGGCCCGCACCCGGATCCGTACCTGCCCGGGGCCGACGGCCGGTTCGGGAAGTTCGAATGCGCGTAGCACCTCCGGACCCCCGGGCTCGTCGAAACCGATGACCCGCATAGTTTCCCACCTTCCGGTTCGATAGCTATCGAACCGAGCCAACAGGGAAATCACCGGCCATATTCCGCGCCGGGTGCGCGGCCGGCCCATGAGGTAGATCCGCTACCGCAGCCCAGCGCTCCTTGCCGCACCGAGACCCGGCCTCATTCGCCGACACCCGCGGGTGACAACACCTGCGAGAACCGCCGCGAACCCGGCCATTCCACCTCCTACGCCGGGCGCTCGTCCGAGGTCAGGGCGCTGAGGGCCTCGCCCAGCCGCGCCCCGCTGGGCACTTCGGCGTCCGGACTGCTCATCCATTGCATCACCAAGCCGTTGAGGATGATGAAGTACAACTCGGCGACGGCCCGCGCCCGGGAACCGTCGAGGCCGGGGTAGGACTCGGCGACCAAATCCGCGATCTCGGAGACCGCGATCTCGTGCATCTCCCCCATCCGCGGCTGTTCGCTCGGGGTCCGGTAGATGCGGACCACGTTTTCCATACTCGCCACCAGCACATCCCGGTTGCGGTCGAACAACTCGCTGATACCGTCCCAGACCTGCGGAAACGCCGCTCCAGCCGGCTGGCCGGCAGTCGCTCTGATCCGCCGTTCGAGATCATCACCGATCACCCGGCCCGTCTCGTCGGTGAAGGCCTCGGTGAGCAGGCGATCCTTCGAACCGAAGTGGTAGCCGATGGCAGCCAGGCTGACCCCCGCGGTGGTGGCGATGTCCCGAGCCGTGGTGGCCGCGAACCCGCGCTCGTAGATGCAGGTGCGCGCGGCTGCGAGTAGGTCCTCCTTGTTTCCCATGCTCCCACTCTAACCATGTATTAGACATTTGTTCTAGACACTTGTGCTACATCTGTGTTAGACATACGTCTAAGACATTCGATCAAGCTTTGAGCGAGGAAACCGATGACCACACAGACCACCCCGGCCACACCCCGCGTACTCGTCTCCGGCGGCGGCATCGCCGGTAACGCGGTCGCCCTGCAACTGCTGCGCGCCGGGATCCGGCCCACGGTGATCGAACGCGCGGCCACGCCGCGGCCGGGCGGTCAGGCCGTCGACCTGCGCGGACCCAGTCGGATCGTGGCGGAGCGGATGGGCCTGATGCCGGGCATCCGCCGGTACCAGCTCGACGAACGCGGCATGGTGTACGTGGACTCCACCGGTCGCGAGGCCGCCCGGATGCCGGCCGACCTCTTCGACGGCAAGGGGGCGGTGGCCGAAATCGAGATCACTCGTGGCGATCTGAACCAGGTCCTGCTGGACGCCGTCGCCGCGGAAGCCGCGCGATCCGGCGCGCCCGGTGTCGACTACCGGTACGGCGAACGGATCCACGCCCTGCGCGAGCACGCCGACGGCGTCTCGGTGGAGTTCGCCTCCGGCGCCACCGAGGAATTCGACCTGGTCGTCGGCGCCGACGGCCTGCACTCGACCACCCGGCGGCTGGCCTTCGGGCCGGAAGAGCAGTACAGCACCTACCTCGGCGGATACACCTCGTACTTCACCATGCCGACGCCGGCGGGGGTCCGTCCGCACTGGATGACGGTGCAACTGTTGCCCGGGGGCACCTTCGTCGCCTTCCGGCCGGACGCCGACCCGGCGACCACCAAGGCGATGATCACCGTCCGGCGCCCCGCCGACCCGGCGTTGCGACGCGATACGGCGGCGCAGAAGCGGCTGCTGCGCGAGGGGCTGGCGGTCGGCGGCTGGCTGGTCCCCGAAGTCGACGCGGCCATGGACGGGGCCGAGGACTTCTACTTCGACGAACTCGCGCGTATCACGATGCCGCGCTGGACGACCGAGCGGATCGCGCTGGTCGGGGATGCCGGCTACTGCGGGTCACCGCTGAGCGGGCAGGGTACGGCCATGGCTCTCGTCGGCGCCTACATACTGGTCGGCGAGATCCTGCGTACCCCCGACCGGCCCGCCGCCGCACTGGCCCGGTACAACGAGACGCTGCGCCCGTTCGTGGCCGCCGCGCAGCAGCTGCCGCCCGGCGGTGTCGCGGCCATGACCCCGCGCACCCGAGCCGGGATCCGGGCCTCCTTGGCCCTGGTCCGGTTCACCACCTCCCGGATCATGCAGCCGCTGATGACCCGCATGCTGTCCGGCACCGACGACTACACGCTGCCCGATTACTCCACCGAACTCACCACGGCGGAACAGGGAACTCTGCCGCGGTAATCGGGTGGACGCCGACGGGGACTCCACCGTGAGTCCCCGGTCCGAAGAACCCGGATGCGCCGACGGCCGCCCGACCAGGAGACCTACCTACTGTCGTCTCCACGTTCGCCCGAGCGCGACACCATCGCCGAATCCCGAACGGTTACCTTTCGCTGACAGCGGATCGGATCGGCCACATTCGTACCGTTTCCGACTCCGCTGCCGAGCATCCGGAAGAGCCGAACTATCGCTCGATGGCCGTCCGATCCGGTCACCCCGCGAGACCGGACCGGACAGGCGCTGCCGCCGGCCTGTGGGCCGGTCTGCCACCCCGCGGGACAGACCGACCCACCCACCCGCGGTCCCCGGCTCCCCACCGGTTCCCGCGGCACCCCTGCGAGGGGTTCCGGTTCCTCCCCGGGTCCGAAACCACCTCGCCCCTCCCCGACGGATCCCTCCCCCGGATCCGCCCATCCCCCACCGGGCACTTTCCGGTTCCTCCCAGGCACCGGTCCGTACCCACCCCCCGGCGACGTATCGGCCACCACAGCAGCCGGCTACGCCGAGTTCGGTGCGACCGTCCTCGGTCAGGCAGCCGGTCGCCGACAGGTCGGCGCCCATCTCGCCCGGTTCGATGCCACTCGCGCGGTCTTTCTCCGGGTCGCCGAACAGACCGGCTCGCGCGGCACAGATGCCGGCGACGCGGTACCGGAACCAGCGGTATCTTCCGTACCGACAGCGCGCCGGGGCACAGTCGGCGAGTGCGTCGATATCGACGGCGAACTCCCCGCCGCGGTGGACCGGCCGGCCGGAGCGGCGCCCGGCTCACCTTCGATCGCCGCGACGGGCTCGGCAGCCGGCACCACGGCGGCGGTGGCGCCGCCCGGAGCGGGCGTGGTGGTCAGCTTCCTGATCATTGCGGTTCCTCTTCGCGGTGTCCTCGTTACCGGTTGTCCCGGCCTCGGCACCAACAATGCGGCCCCGCGCTTGGCAGGCACTTAACGTGAACTTATAACGCTGCGACCACGATCCGTCACAGTGCAGACAAGGTCGGGCCACAGCCGGGGGACCCGCTCCGAGATCGGTGTATCTCGGGCATCATGGAGATATCCGCTACGACAACGAGTGGGAGTGTGATGGACACGTTGGTGTTATGGGCCCTGGCCTGTGCGGTCTACTGGTTCGGTCTCCTCTAGCCGGGCCCCGCGCCGACAACCCGCCGGCACCGCGCGATTCGTGCCGGTAGTTCGCCCCTGAGCCGATCTTCCGATCGGGCAGGGGCGTCGTGCTGTCCGGGGCGCGCGAGATGACCGGCCCATCGAGCGAACGCCCATTATGGTGATCCGCATGGTGCGTTTCGGTGGGCTCCTGGCGGGGGTCACAGCGGTGACACTGATGGCGGGACAGCTCTTCACGGCGCAGGCGCAGGCGGTACCGGAAACCGACGGCACGACCACCCGGTGCGAGGTGTCCTCCGACCGGGAGCCGGCCCGGGCGGCACCGGAACAGGTGGGACTGGACGCGGCCCGGCTCACCGACGCACTGGCCTTCGCGGCGGCCCGCAATCGCTTGAACATCCAGGTCTTCCGGCACAACTGCCTGGTCGGCGAGGGCCCGGGAAACGAGCGCACCGGTAACACCCCGTGGAACGTCTGGAGTGTGACCAAAAGTGTCGTCTCGCTGCTCACCGGAATCGCGGCCGGAGACGGCCGTATCGATATCGGGGCCCCGATCGGCCGGTACCTGCCGCCGGGGCTCGGGGACGCGCGGCGCCGGGCGATCACAGTCGAGAATCTGCTCACCGAGACCTCGGGTATGCGCACCGGTGTGGTCACCGAAGGGCTTACCGGCGCGGTGCCCCTCGACCCCAACAGCGCGGTACAGGCACTGGGTGTCCCGCTGGACCACGAACCCGGCACCGTCTTCACCTACAGCCAGCGCACCGTCGATCTACTGGCTTATGTGCTGGAACTCGCCGTCGGTGAACCGCTACAGGACTTCGCGCAGCGGGAACTGTTCGCGCCGCTGGGGATCGAACGCGGCGACTGGTACTGGGCGCGGGACCGGTCCGGCCACACCTACGGGTACGCGCATCTGCTGATCCCGCCGAACGATCTGGCCAAACTCGGACTGCTGGTCGCGGGCCACGGCAACTGGAACGGCCGCCAGATCGTGCCCGCCGCGTATCTGTCCCGCGCGACCGGCCCGACAACGACCAACTCCTGCTACGGATACCTGTTCTGGACCGGTCCGGACTGCGCCGAGAACCCGGCGTTCCTACCGCCCGACAGCTACGCCATGGCCGGAATGGGCCTGCAGAACGTCTTCGTGATCCCGCGCCTGGACCTGGTCGTCGTGTGGACCGGGGTGTTCGGGAATATGAGCGCCTACGGCCCGGCCGGCATCATCGCGCACACCGGCGAACTGCCGCACGAGTTCTTCCGGCGACTCATGGCCGCCTTCCACGAACCCCCGATCCCCGACCCCGGCCCGTATGTGGAACCGCCGCTGCGCACCGACCCGAACTCCTATATCGATACCGATATCCTGCTCGCGGTCTTCGGCATCGGAAGTTCGGCGTACCCGGGCTGCGATGTGTTCGCCTGCCTGGGTGAACCGCTCGCGGCGCCGTTCAGCGACGCGCCGCCCGGCTGTGTCCTGCTGGTGTGCCTCGGAAACGATCCGCGCACTCCCGGAATCCACTGAGCCGGGCGGCGTCCTACGCCGTCAGCGATCGGCGAGCAGAACCTCGGCGATCTGGATGGTGTTGAGTGCCGCGCCCTTGCGCAGGTTGTCGCCGGAGATGAACAGCGCCAGTCCACGCCCATCCGGGACGCCCGGATCCTGCCGGATCCGGCCGACCAGCGACTCGTCCTTACCGGCGGCCGCCAGCGGCGTCGGGACGTCGACCAACTCCACCCCGGGGGCCTTGGCCAGGATCTCCTGAGCGCGCTGCACCGACAGCGGATCGGCGAATTCGGCGTTCACCGACAGCGAGTGCCCGGTGAACACCGGCACCCGGACACAGGTCCCGCTCACCAGCAGATCCGGCAGGCCCAGGATCTTGCGGCTCTCGTTGCGCAGCTTCTGATCCTCGTCGGTCTCCCCGGAACCGTCGTCCACCAGCGAACCCGCCAGCGCCAGCACATTGAACGCGATAGGCGCGACGTACTTGTTCGGGGCCGGGAAATCCACCGCGCTGCCATCGTGGGTCAGCTTCTCGGCGTCGTCGATGACCGCGCGGGTCTGCGAGGCGAGCTCCTCGACCCCGGCCAGACCGCTACCCGATACCGCCTGATAGCTGGACACGATGAGGCGCTGCAACCCGGCCGCGTCGTGCAGCGGTTTGAGTACCGGCATCGCGGCCATGGTGGTGCAGTTGGGGTTGGCGATGATGCCCTTGACCGGATTGCGGGTCTGTTCCGGGTTGACCTCGCTGACCACCAGCGGGACCTCGGGGTCCTTACGCCAGGCCGACGAGTTGTCGATCACGGTGACCCCCGCGGCGGCGAACCGCGGCGCCTGTACCCGCGACATGGTGGCGCCGGCGGAGAACAGCGCGATATCCAGGCCCGAGGGGTCGGCGGTCTCGGTGTCCTCCACCACGATCTCCCCGCCGCGCCACGGCAGCTTCTTACCGGCCGAACGCGCCGAGGCGAAGAAGCGCACCTCGTCGGCGGGGAAATCGCGTTCCTCGAGCAATCTGCGCATCACGGCACCGACCTGACCGGTCGCGCCGACCACACCTACCCGCACACCCATGGCTCTATCCTCTCGACTCGATCGGGAGCGCTACGTGGTTACGCTGCGCTACCGCCTCCGCGCCTGACCCGATCAAGTCAGCGTCCATCGACATGATCGGGGAGCGCTACGTGGTTACGCTGCGCTACCGCCTCCGCGCCTGACCCGATCAAGTCAGCGCCCCGTTCCGGCGTGAACGACGGCGACCTCGTCGCCGCCGAGATCGAACGCGCGATGCAGCACCTGCACGGCATCGTCGAGTTCGGTGTCCTTGACCAGTACCGAGATGCGGATCTCGGAGGTGGAGATGAGGTCGATATTGATACCGGCCTCGGCCAGCGCCTCACAGAAGGTGGCGGTGACCCCGGGATGACTCTTCATACCGGCGCCGACCAGCGACACCTTGCCGATGTGGTCGTCGTAGAGAACCTGGGAGAAGCCGATCTCGCTCTGGTATTTGCTCAGCATCTCCACCGCCCGGACACCGTCGGTCTTGGGGAGGGTGAAGGTGATGTCGGTCTTACCGGTCTCCACCTTGGAGATGTTCTGCAGGACCATATCGATGTTGATCTCGGCTTCGGCCACGTAACGGAACACCTTGGCGGCGTATCCGGGTTCGTCCGGCAGCCCGACCACGGTCACCTTGGCCTCGCTGCGGTCGTGCGCGACGCCCGTCAGGATTGCTTGTTCCAAGGGAATGTCCTCCATCGATCCGTATACGTAGGTGCCCTGCTTGTCGGTATAGGACGAACGCACATGCACGGGCACGTTGTAGCGGCGCGCGTATTCGACGCAGCGCAGCATGAGTACCTTCGACCCGCAGGCCGCCATCTCGAGCATTTCCTCATAGGAGACCTGCTCGAGCTTCTGCGCATCACTCACGATGCGCGGATCGGCGGTGAAGACTCCGTCCACGTCGGTGTAGATCTCACAGACGTCGGCTTCCAGCGCGGCGGCCAGCGCGACCGCGGTGGTGTCTGAACCACCACGCCCCAGCGTGGTGACGTCCTTGCTGTCCTGGCTGACGCCCTGGAAACCCGCGACCAGGACGATGGTGCCCTCGTCCAGGGCTTCGCGCAGACGGCCCGGCGTCACATCGATGATCTTGGCCTTACCGTGCACCGACGTGGTGATGACACCGGCCTGGGAGCCGGTGAACGACCGCGCCTCGGCGCCGAGACTGTGAATGGCCATGGCCACCAGGGCGTTGGAGATGCGTTCACCCGAGGTGAGCAGCATGTCCATCTCCCGGGCCGGGGGCGCGGGAGAAACCTGCTCGGCCAGGTCGAGCAGTTCATCGGTGGTATCGCCCATGGCTGAGCACACCACGACCACGTCGTGGCCCTGCTTCTTCGTCTCGACGATCCGTTCGGCGACGCGACGGATCCGGTCGGCAGAGGCTACCGAGGATCCTCCGTACTTCTGGACAACGAGTGCCACGAGGGGTCCTCCAATGTCAGCGAACAGGCGATCAGTGCAATAGCGTACCGATGCCGGCCACGCTGTTCCGGGAGTATCCGGCCCGGCTGTGGAATAACACACAGCCGTGTGACGTCACGTTTACCTGCGCGCGGACCCGCCGCACGCGCGGACGGGCCGCGCGAGCGCGCCGGGGCCGGTCATACGCGATCGAACCAGGTCACCTGCGCTCCGTTGCCGAACTCCTGCCGCCGCACGGGCGTGAACCGCGTGGGCCGGAACGCTCCGCCCAGCACGGGCACGCCGGTTCCGGCCAACACGGGATAGCTCTTGAAAACGAGCTGGTCGATCTCCTCGATCAGCGCCCCGGCGAGGGCCCCGCCGCCGCAGAGCCAGATGTCCTTACCCTGTGGCCCTTCCTCCTTCTTGAGCCGCCGCACCAGTTCGACCGGGTCGGTGCGCACCAGCTCGACGGCCGGGTCCTCGATCTCGTCCAGTGTGGTGGAGACGACATACTGCGCCAGGTGGGCGTAGGGGCTGGTGATACCCGCCGCCAGGGCGGGTTCGTAGGTGCCGCGGCCCATCACCAGCGTGTCCCAGTGCCGGTTCGCGACATCGGGTGCGATACCGGCGTGCGGCCGGATATGCGTGGGGACCGATTCGGGGTAGCGCGCATTGATCCACTCGGCCATATCGTCGCCCAGCGGGTAGAAGTCGACCTCTCCCCCGGGACCGGCGATATAACCGTCGAGGGAGACGCCGACGTAGTACACGAGTTTTCGCATTAGTTACCACCCTGTCCGTAGTACTCCAAGCGGAGTAGTTAGAACGTAGTACTACAGTTGGAGTGGTGTCAAGGCGGAATCCCGACCTCGGAATGGGCGCATCCGCCATTGCCACGGGCGTATATCGATCCGACGACCGAACGCGGCCCACCCGATATCCGGCAGCCGACTCGGTCACGAGCCGCCACCGAATGACCGATAGCGACCCCACCGGGGTTGTGATGCCCGACATAGGGCTCGAATAATGGGCTGCATGATGGCAAACGTCGGAGACCGGTTGCACGTGCACGGGCACACCGTCGGCGAAGTCGACCACGAGGGCGAGATCGTGGAGGTTCACGGCCGCGACGGAACGCCGCCGTATCTGGTGCGTTTCGACGACGGACACGAGTCCCTGGTCTTTCCCGGCCCGGACGCGACAGTCGAGCGAACACCCTGACCTGCCCGCGCGCCAGGGACAGCGGACCCCGGTCCGGAACCGGGCCCGCAAACCTTTGCGGCCGGTATGCCCGGCGGCACGATCAGCGCCGCGGCAAACCTGCGTGTTGACGATCACGCGACCCCCGGGGAAGAATCGTGGCCGATTCGTAATAACCGGGGGTGCGAGGGACAGATGCGTACGAAGACCGATATCAGATTCGTTGTCGAGGCCGACCCTGGCCAGGTGATGGACGCGTTGATGGCGGTCGAGATGCTGTCCGAATGGTCGCCCGATTTCGAGGACGCCCGCGTGGCGGGGCGCGACGAGGAGGGGCGTCCGCGCCGGGTCTTCATCCAGGTCTCGGTCTCCAATTCCCCGGATATGCAGGTATGGGAGTTCGACTGGTCGGAGAACCGGATGTCCTGGGAGGTCTCCGACAGCACCCGCGGTATCAGGGGCGGCGGATCTTTCGAGGTCAGCGCGGGCGAAACCGGTAGCGAGGTGCTGCTGCACGTGGAGCAGTACACGCCGCTGCCCGTGCCCGGATTCCTGGGCAAGCGGGCGGTCCGCAAATCCTACGAGGCCCTGGTCGAGAATTTCGTCGCCTACGCCGAGCAGTTCCCCGAATCCGAGACCTACGACCTCGTCTGAGCCCGCCCGACGCGCCCGCGTCGTACCCGCTGTCTCCGCTCGAGCGATCCTCGACCTGCCACGATGGGCCCATGCGAGGTCTCACGCGGCGCGGCCGGATCCAGCCGATGGACGAGAACGCCTCGGTCACCCAGCTGGAACTCTTCTTCGATCTGGTCCTGGTCTTCGCCTTCACGATGGTCACCGATCTGGCGTCCGAGGAGCCCACCGCCGTCAATATGCTGCGGTCACTGCTGGTGCTGGCGGTGCTGTGGTGGGTGTGGATCGACTACGCCTGGCTCGGCAATGTGGTGCGGGCCGACGAGGGAGTCACCCGGGTCGCAATGTTCGTCGCCATGGGCGGCGGTTTCCTGGCCGCCATCACGATCCCCGAAGCATTCGACGATCTATCCGGCGGCTGGTACGGACCACTGGTCTTCGCCATGGCCTACCTGCTGGTCCGGCTGGTCCATCTGGCGATGTTCTGGCTGGCCAGCGCGGCGGACGCGCAGTTGCGGGGACAGGTGCTGCGCTGGGCGCTCGGCTCCATCACCGTGGGCACCACACTCCTGGTGATCGCCGCCGAGACCCACGGCACGGTACAGACCTGTCTGTGGATCGCGGCGATCGGTGGCGACTATCTGTGGACCCATTTCGCGGGCAACAACTGGCGGCTGAGATCCGCCGCGCATTTCGCCGAACGACACGGCCTGATCATCATCGTGGCACTGGGTGAATCCATCGTCGCCATCGGTATCGGCGTCGCCGGGCTGCCCGTCTCCTGGCCGATCGTGGTCGCGGCGATGCTCGGGCTCATGGTGTCGGGGCTGCTGTGGTGGGCCTATTTCGACACCGACGCCCTTCGGGTCGAACACGCCCTGCGCGCGGCCACGGGCGCCCGCCAGATCGAACTCGCCCGGACCTGCTACACGTTCTGGCACTTCCCGATGATCGTCGGCATCATCGCCCTCTCGCTCGGCCTGAAGAAGGTGCTCTCCTATGTCGGCGACGAGAGCGAGCACACGCTCGCCGACGCGCTGACCGGGATACCGCTGGTAGCCCTGTACGGCGGGGTGGCGCTCTACCTGGTCGGGCTGATCGGGTTCGGCCGGTTCGGCACGGGCCGGAGCGGATGGCTACGGCCGGCCACCGTGGTGGTGCTGTGTGTACTCATCCCGCCGGCCGCGAAGCTACCGGCACTCGCGGCGCTGGCGGTGCTGTGCGCGGTACTGACCGTGCTCATCACCTGGGAGACCCTGCGATTCGCGGAGTCCCGCGACCACATCAGACATCCTGCTGGGTGAGGTGCCGGGCCGTGAGGTGATGCGCGGTCGGTCCGTAGGCCGAGGGCGCCACCTTGACTCCGGTCCGCACCGATTCGCGGATCTGGTCCACGTTCTCCCGGATCATGTCCGAGACGAGTTCGTCGGTGCGCGGATCGGCCAGCACCTGGAACAGGATCCGGAACACCGTGTCGGCGACCAGCCGGATGATCTCGTCGTGGAACGGGATGTAGCGGACGCGGCCGGTCTGCGGATCGTTCTTGATCATCTCGACGATCATCTCGTCGAGTTCACTGCGGTTCTCCTCCAGCGCCACCGCGATATTGCGGGTGTAGTGCCCGGTCCGCAGAACCGCGGTGACCTCCTCCATGATCGCGATGGTCATCGGGCGCTTGATGACCTCCACGATCGTGCCCACCGAATGGTTGATCACGGCGGCGGTGACCCGGTCGCCGAACACCCGGTCGGCGACGCGGGCCAGCCGGACCAGGATCACCACGATCCGCAACAACCGGAAGGCCCGGAAGAACGGACTGGCCACCGGGATCATGCCGAGGACCTCGTACCAGTAGACGAACGGGAAGGTCCACGACCAGCCGCCCCGGCGCCAGCGCCACAGGAACTCGATCGCGAAGATCGCACAGATGGCGTAATCGACCCCGACGATGACCCGGTTGGTCTCGGGCGCGACCTCGAAGAAGGTGATCCAGCACACCAGCACGACCGAGACCGCGGCCAGCGCCAGCATGAGGAAATCGGTCCACAGGGCGGGTGGTTTGCGGGGAAAACTCTCGGGTTCAGGGATTTCGGGTGCGTACCCGGGACCGGACTCCGTGGACGACGGTGTTGACACCTGCATTCCCTTCGACGCCGAAAGATCGCCGACCAGTATTACCCGCCGGCCCGCTACCCGGCCCGCTTACAGGGTCGGTAGGCGGCCGGTGCACCACTCGGCAAGACTCGTCCGGCGAGCGGCCGACGCCTTCCGGGATCGCGGTCACCGCCGCCGTTCCCTGGTCACCGCCGCCGTTCCCGGAAGTCAGCGGCCCGCGCGGATGATCGCCTCGATATTGCGTTCGGCCAGGGCGGTGATGGTCAGCGACGGGTTGACGGTGCCGGTACTGCCCGGGATCGCCGCGCCGTCCATGACGTACAGGCCCGGATGCCCGTGTACCCGGCCGTAGGAATCGGTCGCTCTGCCCAGCACCGCGCCGCCGAGCGGATGCGCGGTGAACAGGGCGTTGGCGTCGTACCCCAGGGCGCTGTACTCGGCCAGCGCGCCGGCCCGCTCCGCGATACCCCGGTCCACCGCCCGGGCCGCCGCCATCACCTCGTCCTGGGCCCGGCGCGGCCAGCTCAATCCGACCCCGCCGGAGAGGGGGTTGTAGCCGAACCGCGCGCGGGTCGGATCGAGGACCATGGCCAGTGAGGCCAGGGCGCCCGTTTCGAACGGGATCCCCGGGATGTACCAGTTCTCCAGGGACAGCGCCATACCGCTGTCGTCGAAGATCCGGCTGGCACTGGGCACACCCTGCCCGTTACCCGCAACCGAACTCGCCCCGCGCGCGAGCACCACATCACCGTTGGTGCCCCAGCCGTCGCCGATATGCTCGTTGAGTCGCGGCAGCGTGCCGGTCGCCCGAGCCCGGACCAGCAGTTCGGAGGTGCCCACCGAGCCCGCGCCCAGGAACAGTTTGTCGCAGGTGAGGGTCCTTTTCGCGAGGACCGCGCCGGTGGGGGCGAGATGGGTCACCGTGACCACGAACCGGCCGTCGGCTTCCTGGGCGATCGTATCGACGCGATGGCCGGGGTAGATCTTCGCTTTCCCGGTGGCCTCCGCGTCCTTCAGATAGTTCTGGTTCAGGTCGAATTTGGCGCCGTTGGAGTTGCCGAGGTTGCTGCGTCCGGCGGTCGCCGAGGTCCGCACGGCCCCGGACAGTTCACCGCGCAGTACATCCCAGGTGAAGATCGAGTCGTTGGGCACCGGCCGGTAACCGGCCTTGCGCACCTGGTCGTCCCAGGCGCGGGAATGGGTGAACGGCGCCGACCGGTAGATGTCCTCCGGCATCGGATCCAACCGCAGTTTCGCGCGCACCCGCGGGTAGTACACACGGTCCAGCTCGCCGTAGTCGACCACACCCCCGAATACGTGGTCGAAGAACCGGCGTTCGGGAGCGATCATCGCGCCGGTGAAAACGACCGAACCGCCGCCCACCGCCGCACCGCGCCAGACATCGATGCCGTCGAAACGGGTGCAGTCCAGCACGCCCCCGAAATCGGCGAACTGCATCGGCACCTTGGTCACACCGGTGAAGCTGGTGGTATGCCAGAAACCGCGACCATCGGGCAGATCGTCGCCGGTGAAGATCTCCCGCCACGGGTCGTTGGGCCAGCGCGAACCACGTTCGAGCACCGTGGTGGGGACGCCGGCCTCCGCCAACCGCAGGGCGCTGACCGCCGCACCGAATCCGGAGCCGATCACTATGGCCTCGGTGTGCTCCGGTGGCGCCGGCACCGGAGCGAAGATCTCCGGGACCCACTGCGCGAACAGTTCGTGCCAGATCGGCTCCGCCGCGGCCCGCGGCAGTGCCACCTCCGATCTCGGGACCGCCGACCCCACCGCACCGATAAGAGCAGCCGCCCCCGCGGCCTTGAAAAGGGCACGCCTATCCACCCCAGGACACCTCTCTGGTAACGCAACAGCGCACGGATGGTACCGAGAATCGACGGGTGTGAACAGTCGTGGCGCGGAAGCCGATTCGGCTCCGCAAGAACTAGCCGAAGATCAACCGGATCACCGCGACGCTGCCCACGACCACGATCACCGCACGCAGCACATTCGGCGGCAGCCGCCGTCCGACCTTGGCCCCCACCTGTCCTCCGATGATCGCTCCGGCCGCGATCAGGGCCACGACCGGCCAGTCCACCTCGGCGACCACGATGAAAATGATCGCCGAGAGCCCGTTGGTGAGCAGCGCCAGCACATTCTTCACCGCATTGAGGCGCTGGATGTCCTCGTGGACGAACACGCCGAGCAGCGCGAGCAGCAGCACGCCCTGGGCCGCGCCGAAGTAACCCCCGTAGATACCGGTACCGAAAATGGCGGCCAGCAGAATCGGGCCGCCATGCGGGGGAACATTGTCCGCCTCACCCTGCCGCTGCCGGACCCATGCGGACAGCCGCGGCTGCACCACCACCAGCACCAGGGCCGCGATGATCAGCACCGGGACGATGGCGGCGAACGCGTCGGCGGGCAGCGTGAGCAGCAGGACCGCGCCGACCGCGGCACCCAGCAGGGACGCGGAGCTGTAGCGCAGCACCCGGCTCCACTGCCCGGCCAGTTCCCGGCGGTAGCCGATCGCCCCACTCAGCGAGCCGGGCACGAGTCCGACCGTATTCGACACATTCGCCGTCACCGGCGGCAAACCGATGGCCAGCAGTACCGGGAAGGTGATCAGCGTCCCGGACCCGACGACAGTGTTGATGCCACCCGCGGCGATTCCCGCGCCGAAAACGGCCAGCATCTCCAGCCAAGTCATGCTCGAACCCTCGACCTCTCCGGACCGGCGTCCGGTCACCAGCAAACCTCAGGGGACGCTAGCGGTTGCCCGCCCCGGAGATCACGACGGGGTCCGCGCGAGGCCGCCGTGCGGAATCCGCGCCCGGCGCACTCCGCTGGGCCGGCCGAACCCCGCGCGAGGTCGGCGACGCGCCCGTGGCCGCCGGGCGAAACGGCCGCACCCCGGCCGACGAATAGATTCACGATGATCGCGATACCGCGCTGCGAGCACCCCCGCACCGGCACGGCGACCGGCTCCGGCGGCACGGAAGGCGCCGCATGTGAAGTACCGGCCCTCCGGACCGCCTTGGCAGGTCCGCGACACGAGGAGGTAGACTCGCACGGGTCATGCAGCGGGCACTTCTTCTCAGCCGCCGCGACGGGGTCTGATCGGACCGGCTTCCCGTCGCGGGGTTCCGCCACGCCGGTCGACCCAATCCGGGAAACAATCTCACCCACGGAGAAATCGCATGTCACCCGCTGACGCCTTCGTATCCGGCACGCGCACCATCACCGCGCCCGCCAAGCCCGCGCCCGGCGACCAGCCCGCGTGGAACAAGCAGAAGAACTCGTCTCTGCCCGTCTTCCGCTACCGTCCGTTCGCCGAGGAAGTCGAGCCGGTCACACTGCCGGACCGCACCTGGCCGGACAAGGTGATCGACCGAGCGCCCGCCTGGTGCGCCGTCGATCTGCGCGACGGTAATCAGGCGCTGATCGACCCGATGAGCCCCGCCCGCAAGCGCCGGATGTTCGATCTGCTGGTGCGGATGGGTTACAAGGAGATCGAGGTGGGCTTCCCGTCCGCCAGCCAGACCGATTTCGATTTCGTCCGGGAGATCATCGAGGACGGCGCCATCCCCGACGACGTCACCATCCAGGTGCTCACGCAGTGCCGTCCCGAGCTGATCGAGCGCACCTTCGAGGCGTGTTCCGGCGCCGCGAATGTGATCGTGCACTTCTACAACTCCACCTCCATCCTGCAGCGCCGGGTGGTGTTCCGCGCCGACCGCGACGCTGTGCAGAAGATCGCCACCGACGCCGCGCGACTGTGCCTGGAGACCGAGAAGCGCTACCCGGACACCAACTGGCGTTACGAGTACAGCCCGGAGTCCTACACCGGCACCGAACTGGAGTACGCCAAGCAGGTCTGCGACGCGGTTTCGGAGATCATCGCCCCGACCCCGGACAAGCCGCTGATCATCAACCTGCCCGCCACCGTCGAGATGGCGACGCCCAATGTGTACGCCGATTCCATCGAATGGATGCACCGCAACCTGGCCCGGCGCGATTCGATCGTGCTGTCGCTGCACCCGCACAACGACCGGGGCACCGCCGTCGCGGCCGCGGAGCTGGGTTACCAGGCCGGCGCCGACCGCATCGAGGGCTGCCTGTTCGGTAACGGTGAGCGCACCGGCAACGTCTGCCTGGTGACCCTGGGTATGAACATGTTCTCCCAGGGCGTGGATCCGCAGATCAACTTCTCCGATATCGACGAGATCCGGCGCACGGTGGAGTACTGCAACCAGCTCCCGGTGCACGAGCGCCATCCCTACGGCGGCGATCTGGTCTACACCGCGTTCTCCGGCAGCCATCAGGACGCGATCAACAAGGGTCTGGACGCCATGAAGGCGAGCGCGGACGCGGCCGGCGCCGATGTGGACGACATCTCCTGGGAGGTGCCCTACCTGCCGATCGACCCGAAGGATGTGGGCCGCACCTACGAGGCGGTCATCCGGGTCAATTCGCAGTCCGGCAAGGGCGGCGTGGCCTACATCATGAAGACCGATCACGGGCTGGCCCTGCCGCGCCGGCTGCAGATCGAGTTCTCGCAGGCCATCCAGCAGATCACCGACGGCGAGGGCGGTGAGATCACACCCAAGGAGATGTGGGACGCCTTCGCCGACGAATATCTGACCCCGATCCGGCCGCTGGAGCGGATGCGCCAGAAGGTCACCGCCGCCGAGACCGACGGCGGCACCGACCGCATCACCGCGGTGGTCAAGGTGGACGGGGTCGAGCAGGAGGTGACCGGCAGCGGCAACGGGCCGCTCGCGGCCTTCGTCGACGCCATCGCGGCGGTCGGATACGAGGTGGAGGTGCTCGACTATTCCGAGCATGCGCTGTCCGCCGGCGACGACGCCCAGGCCGCGGCCTATGTGGAATGCGCGATCGGTGACCATGTCGTCTGGGGTGTCGGTATCGCCACCTCCATCACGACCGCTTCGCTGCGTGCCGTGGTCTCGGCCGTGAACCGAGCCGCCCAGAAGCAGTAGCGCGCTCACTGTTCAGGCCGCCGTCACCCGTACCGGTGACGGCGGCCTCAGCGGTGGTAAACCGTCCGGCATGCGAACCTTCGCGTACCTGCTAGCGTTGGTGCCGGACTCCACGCCGCCGAGCTCTCTGCTCGAAAATCCCGAGCAGATGGGGGAACTGTGACTACTGACGAACACGATCCGACTTCCCAGCCCTCGCCCCCGAGTCAACCGGCGGACACCGCCGGGCCCGGCGGCGACTCGGATACCGTGCCGCCCGAGGACTCGGCGCGAAACGAACCGGAGCCGCGCACCGAGCCGGACGATCCCGCCGAGCCGGTGTCCTCCGACGCGCCACCCGCGGAAACCGTTCCCGGGGAAGCCGAATCCGATCCGGTCGCGGGCACCGACACTCCGGAGAAGTCCGCGGAAGCAAGTCTTCCGGGCGATCCGGAAGCCGCCCTCGCCACCGATTCCCAGCCTCCGGCACCCGGTAACAGCAGCGCCGAAGACGGTTTCCCGACGGCGAGCCCGGCCGAACCGGGCACCCCGCCGTGGCCGGACGACAACGGGTTCGCACCCCCACCACCGGCATCGGCCGACGGCGGCAGCCTCTACGGCAACGCCCCGTTCGACCAATTCGCCCCGCCGACGCCCGGCGGGGCTTTCAGTGCGCCTGCCCCGGAACAGTTACCGGGCAGCACACAGTTCCCACAGCCGGACCCGAACGAGTTCCAACCGGCGCACATCGGGCCCGGCGCGGACGCCGCGCAGGCCG
>NZ_BAGJ01000010.1 GCF_000308775.1 Nocardia testacea NBRC 100365 | reverse complement strand
AGCGCGACCGCGGCGGCCGGGAGGGCGACCACTGCTTCGGCTCCGATCACCGCGGCCGCCTGCCAATCGGCCAAGGCGGGTTCGCCATCGGTGACGGTGACCACTCCGCCGCGCCGCGGGGGCGCCGTGCCCGCGGACGCCACGGCGGCCTCGGTGTCGAGTACTACCAGCGGTGCCGCCGACCAGGGATGCCGGGCGGCGGGCGCCTCGGCTTCGTCGATTCGCCGGCCGGCCGCGGCGGCGACCCGGCGAACTTCCTCGCGTAACCGTTCGTCCCGGATGAGCACCAGCACCGCGGGGGGCTCTCCGGTGGTGGGTGTCGCGTTGTGATCCATGGACCCAGCGTCGCCCGATCGGACCTGCTGGAACCGGTGGCCGCGGCGATTGTGGACAACTCGCGGGCTGTGGACAACTTTTCGAACCGGTGACCGCCCCCTGAATAGAGGACGGCCCCAGCCGGGGGGGGAGGAGGCTGGGGCCGTCGGGGTTCAGCCCCGGGGGGTCGGGCTGAACACGCCTGGAACATGTCCAGGTGCCAGCAATACTACACCCAAGAACGGGCCGGAACGCAAGCCCGACGACAAAGAAGTTCCACAGGTCACCCTCACCTCCCACTCGGGGGGAAAAGCACTGGTCAGCGCGTATGTGGACGCCTAGTGGGCACGACACGCGACGCGCTGTTGCCTATCCTGGAGCGGTGACGGGCTCCGGTGAAACAACACCACATCCCGGCGATCGGCACCGCGAGAACGGCCGCATCGCCGCCTTCTTCGATCTGGACAAGACGGTGATAGCCAGATCGAGCACCTATGTGTTCAGCAAACCGTTCTTCGCTCAGGGGTTGATCAATCGCCGGACCGTACTGCAGAGCAGTTACGCCCACTTCATGTTCCTGCTCTCCGGCGCCGACCACGATCAGATGGAGCGCATGCGGGCTCATCTCACCGATATGGTTGCCGGCTGGGATGCCGCCCAGATCCGCTCGATCGTCGCGGACACGCTGCACGAGCTGGTGGACCCGCTGATCTACGCGGAGGCCGTCGACCTCATCGCCGACCACCGCATCCGCGGCCACGATGTGGTGATCGTCTCCGCCTCGGGGGAGGAAGTGGTGGCCCCGATCGCCGAAGCGCTGGGCGCCACCCATACCGCCGCGACCCGAATGGAGGTCGTGGACGGCAAGTACACCGGGGCGGTCGACTTCTACTGCTACGGCGAAGGAAAGGTCACCGCCATCGAGAAGCTCGCCGCGGCAGAGGGGTACGACCTCTCGCGCTGTTACGCCTATTCCGATTCGGTCACCGATCTGCCGATGCTCACCGCGGTCGGCCACCCCACCGCGGTCAACCCCGACCGCGGTCTGCGCCGCGAGGCCACGAGCCGGGGCTGGCCCGTACTCGTCTTCTCCAACCCGGTCTCGCTGTGGTCACGCTTTCAGGCGCCGTCGAAGACCGTGGCCACCGGACTCGCCGTCGCGGCCAGTGCGCTCATCGCCGGGGCAGTGACCTATCGAATCCTGCGGCGGCGATGAACGCCCTCACGACCTGGACTTATAGCATAAAGCTCCGACAGTTGTCCCCGATTTCCTTTTGTTCTACGAAGTTGCCCCAACCCTTGATGTGAGTGCAGTCACAGTGTAAAAATGGAGGCACGGAAGGAAGGAAGGCCAAGGCGGAGCCGGAAGAGAAGGCTCAGTCTCCCGACCCACCCTTCCCAGCACGGACTCCAGGTACCCACGCGGAGCTCGCCGCGACAAGGGCAGAAGCGTTGTGGGCCTGCGAAATCCGGTCCGTTGCCGGCGATGGCCTCGCATAGCTGCGGGGATGAGCTGCTGCGGAGCCCGGAGGAACGCCGAGGCCGGAGAACACAACCCAAACCAGCACGCATGGTAACCGGGTAGTCCGTGCTCGCGGGCGGTGAGGTCTTACGACCACGCCGCCCGCTTTGACGTGCGGGAGAAGTGCCGCATGAGCGCATGGGCTCCGATCAGCCGGCGGCGGCGTCCGCTATCGATGTCGCTTCCCGCGCGCCGTCCTCGAGCGCACCGCAGCAGAACAGCACCCAGCCACCGACACCCTCGGCGGTCCCGGACCCGAACCCGGCCGCCGCGTCGAGGTAGGCCTGCCGCCGGCGCAGCCAGAAGACCTCGGGTACCCCGAGCGAACGGGGATCGAGCCCACTCGCCACCGTCACCAGCCGGGAGGCGGCCCGCGCGACCAGTCCGTCGGCCGAACCGAACGGTTTCAGGGTCAGCAGCTCACCGTGCACCACAGCAGCGATGACCGGCGCGGGGGCGGAGGTCGTCAGCAAAGTCTGTGCCAGCATGTCCAGGCGTTCGGCGACGCCTCCGTCGGCGCGGGGGCGGCCCAATCCGTTCTGGTCGTCGACGAGGTCGGCGGCCGCCAGCAGATGTAGCCGGGCCAGTGCCTGCAGCGGCGCGCGTTCCCAGATGCCGACCAGGTTGCGCAGCGCGTCGCCGTCGAGTGCCTGCCCCACCCGCAACGCACCCGCCAGGATGGGGTCGGTAATCGTACCGTCGGCCGGCAGCTCCGTGCTGCCGCCTTCCAGCGCCGCCGACGAGCGCGCGGCGCGTACCGAGGCCTCGGCGGCGGTGGTGGCCCAGCCGCGGCGGTTCGCCCGGTGCCGGTGGACCTCGGCCAGCGCGTCGCGGGCCTTGTCGGCAGCGGCCCGGACACCGGGCAGTTCGAGGAGCGGCGCGAGCGGATCGGTCACGGATCAGCACGCTACCGCCGCCGGGTTACGGCTCGGGCGCCGGCCTCGCGGCGAGAACCGCCCGCCGCGGGCAGCGGGTTCAGCCGGTGAGCAGTTCGCGGCCGGGGATGGCATCCAGCAGGCGGCGAGTGTACTCCGCGCCCGGCGAATCGAAGATCTCCCCGGTCGGTGCCGCTTCGACGATCCGGCCCCGGTGCATCACCAGGACTTCATCGGCGAGCTGACGCACCACCGCCAGATCGTGGGTGATGAACAGATAGGTCAGGCCCAGTTCGTCCTGCAGGCGGGTGAACAGGTCGAGGATGTTCTGCTGGACCAGTACGTCGAGCGCCGACACCGCTTCGTCGCAGACCAGCAGTTCCGGTTCCAGGGCCAGGGCGCGCGCGATGGCCACCCGCTGCCGCTGGCCGCCGGACAACTCGTTGGGGTAGCGGGCCAGCACACTGCTCGGCAGCGCGACGTGCTCCAGTAGCTCACGGACCCGGTGCTGCCGTTCGGCGCGGGTGCCGAGCCCATGGGTTCGCAATGGTTCGTCGATACACCGATGGATCGAGTACATGGGATCCAGCGAGGCGTACGGGTTCTGGAAGATCGGCTGTACCCGGCGGCGGAACCGGGTCTGCTCACGACCCCTCAGGCGACCGATGTCCGCACCGTCGAAGACGACCGACCCGGAGCTGGGTTCCAGCAGGCCGAGTACCAACTGCGCGACCGTCGACTTGCCGGACCCGGACTCGCCGACCAGGGCGGTGGTGCGCCCCCGGTGCAGCGTGAACGAGACATCCTCGACAGCAACCGCCTCCCCGGACCGCCACGGCACCGAACCACGGGTCCGATACTTCTTGGTGAGCCGGTCGGCCACCAGAACGGCATCCCGGTCGGCGGCCTCACGAACTCGCTCCGGCCGCCGGGCGGACGCCAGGGACGGCGCCGATTCGACCAGTTTGCGGGTGTACTCGTGCCGCGGATCGCCCAACAGTTCCAGCGCGGGCCCCGATTCCACCACCCGGCCGCGGTACATCACCACCAGATGTTCGGCGCGTTCGGCGGCCAGCCCGAGATCATGCGTGATGAGCAGCAGGGCGGTTCCGAATTCACCGGTGAGGCTGTCGATATGGTCGAGAATACGGCGCTGCACGGTGACGTCGAGGGCGGAAGTGGGTTCGTCGGCGATCAGCAGCTCGGGCCGCCCCGACAACGCCATCGCGATCAGGGCACGCTGCCGCAGGCCGCCGGACAGTTCATGCGGATACTGGTCGACCCGTTGCTCGGGATCCGATATTCCCGCGGAGCGCAGCAGTTCCACCGCCTGGTCCCGGGCGGCGCGGCCCCGGGCGATACCGTTGGCCGCGAGGGTTTCCCGGATCTGGAATCCGATCTTGTGTACCGGATCGAGATTCGACATCGGGTCCTGCGGCACGAATCCTATGCGCGTCCCGCGCAGCTGTACCAAGCGCGATTCGGCAGCACCGGTGAGTTCGGTTCCGTCGAATTCGATACTGCCGCCGACGATCCGGCCGGCGCGCGGGAGCAGTCCGATGATCGCGTGCGCGGTGGTCGACTTACCGGAACCGCTCTCGCCGACGATCGCCACCGTCTCCCCGGCGTACACCGTGAGGTCGATACCGCGTACCGCGTCCACCCGGTCTGCCCCGTCGCCGAACGCGATCCGCAGATCCCGGATCCGCAGCAGCGGGCGCTCTTCCTTCGCATCCTCGCTCATATCTGCTCCCCGCCTCGAGTTCGCTCGCGCGCAGTGATCACTTCGACGCCCGGCCTTTCGGATCCAGGGCGTCGCCGAGTGCGTCACCGAGCATGATGAAACCGAGCACCGTCAGCGCCAGCGCGGTGGCCGGATAGAACAGGATCAGCGAACCGCCGCGCAACTGCTGCTGGCCGGTGGCGATATCGGCGCCCCAGGAGACCTCGGTGGGCGGCAGGCCGACACCCAGGAACGACAGGGTGGCCTCGGTGACGATGAAGACCCCGAGCCAGATCGCGGTCACCACGATCACCGGGCCCAGCGAGTTCGGCAGCACATGCCGGACCAGGATGCCGAGCCGGGAGACACCGAGGGCCCGGGCCGCCAGTACGTATTCGCTGTTCTTCGCGGCGATGACCGCGCCGCGGGCGATCCGTGCCGCCTGCGGCCAGGTGAAACCGGCGAGGGTGACGATCACCAGCCCGACCGTGCGCGTGGTCGACAGCTGCATGAGTACGATGGCGGCGAGCATCAGCGGGACGGCATAGACGATTTCGGAGACCCGAGATATCACCGAATCGAGCAGCCCGCCGTAGTAACCGGCCAGCGCGCCGAGTGTCGCGCCGATCAGTACGAACAACAGGGCCGCCCCGACTCCGACGAGAACCGAAGCCCGCGCCCCGTAGACGGTGCGGGCATAGATATCGCAGCCCTGCAGGTCGAACCCGAACCAGTGTGCCGAACTGGGCGGCAGCAGACTGTTGTCGACCACGCAGTAGCGCGGGTCCTGATCGGTGAACAGCCCTGGGAAGGCCGCGACCACCAGGACCAGCGCAATGAGCGCCATCGAGATCAGGAACAGCGGATTGCGGCGCAGACCGTGCCAGGCCTGCCCCCAGAACCCCCGCGGTGCGCCCGCCACACGCACACGATCGGTGGTTTCGACGGTCACCGCGTCCGCCGCGGCGACCCAGCGCTGCCGGTCGGGCCGGGACGGACGCGCCCGCTTCTCATCGGACATGACCGCACTCCTGTTCAGGCATAGCGAATCCGCGGATCGAGCACGGCGTACAACAGGTCCACCAGCAGGTTGGCGAGCAGGAAAACCACGATCAGGACCGTGACGAACGAGACCACCGTCGGGGCCTCGCCGCGGACGACCGCCTGATAGAGCGTGCCGCCGACGCCCGGAATATTGAAGATGCCCTCGGTGACGATCGCGCCGCCCATCAGCGCGCCCAGATCGGCACCGAGGAAAGTCACCACCGGGATGAGCGAATTGCGCAGGATGTGCACCCGGACCACCCGGCGCCGCGGCAGGCCCTTGGCCGTGGCGGTGCGCACGTAGTCGGCGTCCCGGTTCTCGGCCACGGCGTTGCGGGTCAGCCGAAGGACATAGGCGAACGACAGCGAGCCGAGCACCAGCGCCGGCACGACAAGACGCCCCCAGTTCGCGTCGGCGCCGACGGTGACGGGCGCGATCCCCCATTCGACGCCCAGCAGGTACTGCGCGAGGAAACCGAGCACGAACACCGGCACCGCGATCACCACCAGGCTCAGCACCAGCATGGTCGAGTCGAACAGCTTGCCCCTGCGCAACCCGGCGAGTGTGCCGAACAGGATCCCGAACACCGCCTCGAACACCAGCGCCAGTACCGCCAGCCGGAGGGTGATCGGAAAGGCGCGGGCCAGTTCGTCTTTCACCGAGCGACCGGAGAACGTGGTGCCGAGATCGAAGGTGAAGATGCCTTTCAGATAGTACAGGTACTGCACCAGAAAGGAACGGTCGAGGTGGTAGCGCGCCTTCAGCTGCGCCTCCAGCGCGGGTGTGAGGGTGCGGTCACCGGCCAGTGCGGCGACCGAGCCGCCGGAGATCTTGTAGATCAGGAAGTAGATGAGCAGGGTCGCGCCGAAGAACACCGGGATCATCTGCAGCAGTCGCCGCACTACATACCACGCCATGGGCTCTCCTGCGGTCGGTACGAGGGTTCGCGGGCGACGGTCATATCAGCTCGAGGTTCTCGAAATCGGCCAGGCCGTTCCAGCCGAAGGCGACCCCGCGTACCCGCTCGGAGTACCCCGCCGAATTGACGTAGTCGAAGATCGGGATGGTCGGCATGTCCCGCAGGAGCAGCGTCTGCGCGCGGGCCACCAGCGCCCACGACTCGGCCTCGGTCGGCGCCGCCTCCGCGGCCGCGACGAGTGCGTCGAATTCGGGGTTGTGATAGTCGAAATCGTTGGTTTCGGAGTTGCTCAGGAAACCCGGCTCCAGGAACTGCAGCATGGTCGGATAGTCGCCCTGCCAGCCGGACCGGAACGCTTTGCCGACGGTCCGCGTGGTGATCTGATCGCGCAGTTGTTTGAACGTCGGCAGGGCGGCGCCCACGGCCTCGATACCCAGGGTGTTCTTGATGCTGTTGGCGACCGCGTCCACCCACGCCTGATGGTCGCCGTCGGCGTTGTAGGCGATCTCGAAACGGCCGGACCACGGCGAGATCTCGTCGGCCTTCGCCCACAACCGGCGCGCCTCGCCGGGGTTGTAGTCCAGCACCTGCGCGCCCGGCAGATCACCGTCGTAGCCCGGAAGCACCCGCGAGGTGTAGTCGCGGGCGGGGGCGCGGGTTCCGCGGAAGATCTTGTCGCCGATGGCCTGCCGCTGGATGGCCATCGAGATCGCGTGCCGGCGCAACCGGCCCTCCTCACCGCCGAAATGCGGCAGACCGGGCTGGGTGCCGATCCACTGGTTCTGTGCGGTCGGCGCCGAGACCGCCCGCTCTCCCAGATCGTCGTCCACCACCGTCAGCGCGCTGGAGGGCACCGTATCCAGCACATCGAGGTTGCCGGCCAGGAGGTCGGCGTAGGCGGCGTCGAAGTCCGAATAGAACACGAAGGTCAGACCCTTGTTACGGGCCGGACGTCCGCCCCGGTAGCTCTCGTTGGGCACCAGGTCCAGTTTCACATCGTGCTGCCAGGCGTCCGCGGCCGCGAAGCGGTAGGGCCCGTTACCGATCGGTCGCTGCCCGAACGCCTCCATATCCGTGTACGCGGCCGCGGGCAACGGATAGAACGGGGCGTAGGCCAGCCGGGTCCGGAAGTCGATCGTGGGCTCTTTCAGGGCGACCGTGAAAGTGAGATCGTCGAGCACCCGCAGCCCGGACATTGTCTGTGCCCGGGGCGGGTCGGCCTGCACCTCCTCGAACCCGGCGATCGGCGCGTAGGTGTAGCTCTGCAGCTGCGCGTTGGTGATCAGGGCGCCGAAGTTCCACGCGTCGACGAACGAATGCGCGGTGACCTGGGAACCGTCGGAGAACGTCCAGCCGGGTTTCAATCTGATCCGATAGAACTGCTGATCGGTGGTCTCGATGGATTCGGCGACCTCGTCGTGCAGGCTGCCGTCCGCCGCGATGCGGCGCAGCCCGGCGAACAACCGGTCCACGATGCGCCCGCCGCCGTTCTCGTTGGTGTTCGACGGGACGAGCGGATTCTGCGGTTCGGACCCGTTGACCGCGATCGATGCACCGAGAGCCGGTGTCACCGTGCAGGCCGGCAGTACCGTCGCGCCGACCAGAACCAGTACCAGGGCGGCCGCCCGCAGCACCCACGACGATCCCCTCACACACCCTCCCGGCTCGTCACGACCACGGCCTCGGCACCCCGCAGAGTTGTCAGCAGACTATAGGGCCGGGTGCGCGATCCTGCCGGGTTGGTGAACTCCGGTACCGGCGACCGCGCCGCCGGGCGGCCGTTCGTCGGCTGCCGCCTGCCGCTCACCGGGTACCGGCGACCATTCGTCCCGGGATCACCTCGGCGGCCCGGAGCCAGAGTCTAGGGTCACAGTTGGCCCCTTATGGTGCAGGTAATGCGAAGGAAGTGACTCAGATGACCGAAACCGCCGATCACCCGGACGCCTACCCGCCGAGCGCGGAGTTCGCTGCCGCGGCGAATGTCGACGCCGGTATCTACGAGCGGGCCGCGCAGGACCGCGAAGCGTTCTGGGCCGAGCAGGCCGGCCACCTGCACTGGCACGAGCGGTGGAACCAGGTACTCGACTGGACCGACGCACCCGTCGCGAAATGGTTCGTCGGCGGCCGGCTCAATGTCGCCTACAACTGCGTGGACCGCCATGTGCTGGCGGGGCGCGGCGACAAGGTCGCGCTGCACTGGGAGGGTGAGCCGGGCGATTCCCGCACGATCACCTACTCCGATCTGCTCGCCGAGGTGAGCCGGGCCGCCAACTACCTGACCGAACTCGGGCTGACCGCGGGCGACCGGGTCGCGATATATATGCCGATGATCCCCGAGACCATCGTGGCCATGCTGGCCTGTGCCCGTCTCGGGCTGCCGCATTCGCTGGTCTTCGCCGGTTTCTCCCCGACCGCACTGCGCCAGCGGATCGACGACGCCGAAGCGCGGCTGGTCATCACCGTCGACGGTCAGTGGCGGCGCGGTAATCCCGCGCCACTGAAAGAAGCCGTCGACGAGGCACTGCTCGCCAAGGGCGATGTGCCCTCCAGCGTCGAGCACGTCCTGGTGGTCCGCCGGGTCGGCACCGAGGTCGAATGGACCGAGGGCCGCGACCTGTGGTGGCACGAGACGGTCGCGCAGGCCGACCCGGTACACGAGGCGCAGGCCTTCGACGCCGAACATCCCCTGTTCATCCTGTACACCTCGGGGACCACGGGGAAACCCAAGGGCATCCTGCACACCAGCGGCGGCTACCTCACCCAGACCAGCTACACCCACCGGGTGGTCTTCGACCACAAACCCGAAACCGATGTGTACTGGTGCACCGCCGATGTGGGCTGGGTGACCGGGCACAGCTATATCGTCTACGGCCCGCTGGCCAACGGCGCCACCCAGGTGCTCTACGAGGGCACGCCGAATTTCCCCGACGAGCACCGGCACTGGCAGATCATCGAGAAGTACGGCGTCACGATCTACTACACGGCGCCGACGCTGGTGCGCACCTTCATGAAATGGGGCCGCCAGATCCCCGACGCGCACGATCTGTCCAGCATCCGGGTACTCGGGTCGGTCGGCGAGCCGATCAACCCGGAGGCCTGGCGCTGGTACCGGGACGTGATCGGCTCCGGCACCGCCCCGATCGTGGACACCTGGTGGCAGACCGAAACCGGCGCCATCATGATCTCGCCGCTGCCCGGTATCACCGCGACCAAACCGGGCGCCGCCATGACGCCCGTGCCCGGTGTCTCGGCCGCGGTGGTCGACGAAGAGGGTAAGGCCGTGCGACGCGGGGAGACCGAGGCCAACGGCTACCTGGTCCTGGACCAGCCGTGGCCGTCGATGCTGCGGGGTATCTGGGGCGATATGGAGCGGTACCGGGCCACCTACTGGGACCGTTTCGCCGACCAGGGCTGGTACTTCGCCGGCGACGGCGCCAAACTCGATGTCAACGGCGACCTCTGGGTCCTGGGCCGCGTGGACGATGTGATGAACGTTTCCGGCCACCGCATCTCCACCGCCGAAGTCGAATCGGCGCTGGTCGGGCACTCCGGCGTGGCGGAGGCGGCGGTGGTCGGCGCCAGCGACGAGACGACCGGTCAGGGCATCGTGGCTTTCGTGATCCTCGCCGCCGGGGCCGCCGATACCGGGGCCGCGATGGTCGACGAACTCAAGGCGGAGGTGGCGCGCGAGATCAGCCCGATCGCCCGCCCCCGGGAGATCCACGTGGTGCCCGAACTGCCCAAGACCCGCAGCGGCAAGATCATGCGCCGGTTGCTGCGCGATGTCGCCGAGGGCCGGGAACTCGGCGACACCTCCACCCTGGTCGATCCGCAGGTCTTCGAGGCCATCCGAGCCGGTCGGGCCGACTGACCGGAACCGCTCCGGGCGCCCGCCCACGCGAGCCGCGACCTTCTTCCGTCGGCCGGCTCGCGTGGGCGGACCCGTTTCGCGGGCGCTGCCGGCGACCGTTCGCAGCACAGCAGTCGCCACGCCCCGGCAGTACCGTGAACCTTCCCGGTCGGTCGACGGGGATCACACGCGTTTCCCGCCCTCTCCGCATGGCCGGCGCCCGTCACCGAAGGCGACCGTCGACGCCCGCGATACCGCGACCGGCGAGGCGCGGGGGCCGGCACCCGTTACGACCTACCGTTCGGCTCGAGCTCCGACCTGATCCGGATCCCCGGACCCGGCCCCGGGAACGGCTGCCGCGCCACGATCTCCTCCGGCGGCCCCAGCTCTCGGCCGACCGCCCGGACCTCGGTGCGCGGCGTCGTGCGGACCCCGGCCCCCGGCGTCGGAGGCGGCGCCAATAGAATTGCGGAAGGTGTGCCGGGAAGTCTGGTCGGCGAGATGGGCGCGCGTCTGCGGAAGGAAGCTCTTCCCGGCGGGCGCGGTAGACGTCCGTGCGACCGGAAGGTTTCCCCGTGGTCACCAATCCCCGACTGGAACTCGCCCGCTATCTGCGGACCGAAACCGTCGGTGGCGCACTGTTGCTCGTCGCGGCCGCGGTGGCGTTGCTCTGGGTGAACTCGCCGTGGGGCCAGAGCTATCTCACACTCACCGAAACCCATCTGGCGATCCCGCCACTGCACCTGGACCTCACCCTGGCCGACTGGGTGAAGGACGGGCTGCTCGCGGTCTTCTTCTTCGTGGCCGGTCTCGAACTCAAACGCGAACTCGTCGTGGGCGAACTCGCCGACCTCAAACGCGCCGCGCTCCCGATCATCGCGGCCGCCGGCGGAGTGGTGACGCCGGCGATCATCGCTTTCACGGTGGGCTTCGGGGTCGACGGGATGGACCGCGGCTGGGCGATTCCGGTCGCCACCGATATCGCGTTCGCGCTCGCGGTGCTGGCCATGACCGGTTCCCGGATCCCCGCCGGCGCACGGGTCTTCCTGCTGAGCCTGGCCGTGGTCGACGATCTGATGGCGATCGTGCTCATCGCGGTACTGTTCACGACCGGCTTGGCTTTCACCTGGCTGGCGGTCGCACTGGCCTGTTGCGCGGGCTGGTGGTTCGCGCAGCACAAACGGTGGACCTCCGCACTGATCTATATTCCGCTGGCCCTGGTCTGCTGGTATGCGCTGCACGAAGCCCATATCCATCCGACGCTGGCGGGTGTGGCCTGTGGTCTGCTCACCCGGGTCCGCCCGGACGAGGGTGAGGCCGAAGCCCCCGCAGCCCGCTGGGAGCACCGCTTCCAACCCATTTCGGCCGGGCTGTGCGTGCCGCTGTTCGCGCTCTTCGCGGCCGGGGTACCGATCAACGCGGAGGTTTTCGGCGATCTGTTCACCGACCGGCTGTCGCTGGCGATAATCCTCGGTCTGCTCATCGGCAAGACCACCGGCATCTTCGGGATCAGCTGGCTGGCCGTCCGTACCGGAATCGCCGAACGGCCCGCGCATCTGGGTTATCGGGACATGTTCGCCCTGTCGGTGCTGGGCGCGATCGGGTTCACCGTTAGCCTGCTGGTGGCGGAACTGGCATTGGAGGACTATCCCGATTCCGCCGAACTCGCCAAGGCCGCGGTCCTGGTGACGTCCATGGCCGCATCGCTGGCCGGTTCGGCGCTACTGTTGCGGCGTGGGCGTGTCCACCGAGCACGGCGTGACGCGGATGCGCTAGAACCAGAACAGTAAGACCGAGCAGGATCGGGACAGGGAGAGGGTCGACCACGTGAGTGTCACACAGGGCGGTAACGGAGACGGTGTACGAGGCGGCACGGTCACCTCGATTCCGCTGTCCGAGATCGACCCGCACGCATCGGCCAGTTTCGGCAGCCTGGTCCGCGACGCCTCCGAGCAGGTCTCGACCCTGGTCCGCGCCGAGGTGGCCCTGGCCAAGGCCGAGGTGACCGGTGAGATCAAGAAGGGCCTGCAGGGCAGCGTCTTCTTCATCGGCGCGCTGACCGTGCTGCTGTTCAGCAGTTTCTTCTTCTTCTTCGCCGTGGCCGAGACGCTGGACATCTGGCTCACCCGGTGGGCCGCGTTCTGGATCGTCTTCGCGATCATGATCCTGGTGACCGCGCTGCTGGCGTTCCTCGGCTACCGCAAGGTGAAGAAGCTGCGCGCGCCGGAGAAGACCATCGATTCGCTCAAGCAGACCCGCACGGTCCTGCCCTCCGGGTTCGGCAGCCACGACGAACCCAGCGCGCTGGCGAAGACCACGCAGCGGTAGGCGGGACCGGCACACGGCGACGCCCCGGCGTTCACTACGCTCGGACGGCGTGGCGTCGAACTTTCCACCGGACCCGTCCAGCGTGCGCTTCGGCGGCCCCTGGACGCACCGCGATGTGCACGCCAACGGAATACGGCTGCATATCGCGAGCGCCGGACCGGAGCATCCGGAGGCGCCGCTGGTCGTCCTCCTGCACGGGTTCGCGGACTTCTGGTGGTCGTGGCGCCATCAGCTCACCGCGCTGGCCGAACTCGGTAATCATGTGGTCGCGGTCGACCTGCGCGGTTACGGCGACAGCGACAAACCGCCGCGCGGCTACGACGGCTGGACCCTGGCCGGTGATATCGCCGGGCTGATCCGCGCCCTCGGGCACACCGGCGCGACCCTGGTGGGACATGCCGACGGGGGCCTGGTCTGCTGGGCGACCGCGGTGCTGCACCCGCGGCTGGTCCGGTCGATCGCCGTGGTGTCCTCGCCGCATCCGGCGGCCCTGAAGAGTTCGGTGCTGCGGGACCACGCCCAGCGCCGAGCGTGGTTACCGGAGTTCCTGCGCGACCAGCTCCCCCGCTACCCCGAACACCGGCTCACCCGCGACGACGGTGCCGGTGCGGTGCGGATCCTGGCCGACCGCGGCGCGCGATCCTGGGCGCGTACCGCGGAATTCGCCGACAGCGCGAACCGGATGCGTTCGGCCATCCGGATTCCCGGGGCGGCGCACTGCGGGCTGGAATACCGGCGCTGGGCCTTCCGCAGCCAGTGGCGCGCCGACGGCCGCCGGTTCATGGCCGTGATGCGTCGGCCGATCGATATCCCGGTGCTCTCCCTGCGCGGCGAGTTCGACCGCTACATCCTGCCCGCCACCGTGCACCGCGGCCCGCAACTGTCGCCGCGCCGCCGAGTGGTCACCATCCGGGACGCCGCGCATTTCGCGCACCAGGAGAACCCGGACGCCGTGACCGCGGAGATCGCGAAACTACTCGCCGGCACGGACCGGCGAAGACCGGGCAGCCCTGGCTGAAGGCGCGGCCCGGCAGTGCACGGCCGCAACCGGACGCACAGCAGAGCGTAATGAGCGCGGCAGGCGACCGTCGGGACCTGCACACGGCGGAGCGTGATCGGGCATGCCGGATGGGCGCAGTCGGGCGGGGCCCATCGCACGCCGGCGCAGCCGGGCGACCGGAACTCGGGCGGCGGCAGGGCGCCCGGCCCGGCTGTCAGCTCAGTACGCAGGGACCGGTGTCCACCGGCGAACTCGCCGAGGGCGCGATATCGATCCGCTCCCGGACCTCGTCGAGGGTGAGCACATAACCGGTGTCGTCGTCGGTGACGGCGGCGCCGAACACCACCCCCAGCACCTGGCCCTCGGTATCGACCAGTGGGCCACCCGAATTCCCGGCCCGCACCGAGCCGCGCACGGTGTACACCTCGCGCTCCACCGTGCCGTCCCGGTAGATGGTGGGGCCGGTCAGATCCAGGGTCTCGCGCACCCGGGCCGCGCTCGCCGTGTACCGGCCGCCGCCCGGATAGCCGAGCACGATAGCGCTCTCACCCGAGCTCGCCGGTTCCGGCGCCTGCGGGATCACCGGCGCGACCAGCCCGGGCACCGACAGCACGGCGATATCCATGGACGGATCGAATTCGACCACGGTGGCATCCAGCGGACCGGCCGCGGAATCCACCGTCACGCTGGTGGTTCCGGCCACCACGTGCGCGTTGGTCATCACCCGCTCCGGCGCCACCACGAAACCTGAACCTTCCAGCGCCCGCTGGCAGCTCGGCGCCACCCCGCGGATACGCAGCACACTCTGCTGCAGGGAACCGGCCACCGGACTGGCCAGCACGCTGGGATCCGGCGGTTCCACCGCGGCGATGGGCGCGCGTCCGAACGGGCCGATCACATCCGGCAGGCCCGAGGTGTTGAGCAGCTTGGAGAACTCGTTGGGCAACTGGCGCAACCAGTCCGGGGCGACCCGGTTCACGTCGGCGAGGACGCGGGAGCTGTTGATGGCCGATGCGATGGCGGGCTGCGAGGAGGTCGCCAGCGGGAGGGCCAGCAGCCAGGCCGTCACCAGCACCGCGCCGGTCTGCAGCACCGCGCCCACCACACTGTCGGCGCCGCGCGCGAACGGGTGGGTCATCCCGCTGCGCGCCGCCCGGCCCAGCACCATGCCGGCAACTTCACCGACGATCACCAGCAGCACGATGAGCAGGACACCGGCCAGTACCCGGCTGCGGCCCTCGTCGATGTGCACGAGAATGTGCGGGGCGATCAGGATGCCGGCGACCGCGCCGAGCACGACCCCGAGAAAAGCCAGTGCGGACGCCACCGCGCCCTGCCGCCACCCGGAGGAGGCGGCCAGGAGCGCCAATATGACAACCGCGATATCGAGCCACGCCGAGGAGCTCACAACACCATCCCCACCGCGGCCAAGGCCTCTTCCAGATCACGCACGTCGGTTCGGTCCCATTCCGATTCCCAGCCCAGTGAAGTCACAAGTCCGGCCAGTATGCCGCCGGTGAGCCCCCAGACCAACATTCCGTCCACCTGGAAGGCCGGACTCCGGTACCCGAGCGCGCTGCGCACCAGGAACCGATTGGCCGGATCGAGGAGTTCCGCCATCGGTACCCGCACCACCCGATCGGTCTCCGCCCGGTCCATCACCCGAACCTCGCTCGGGGTCCGCCAATAGGAGACGACCGGTGTCACGTCGAACCGCGACGGCGGGACGAACAGTTTGGGCAGCGTGGTGATCGGCTGCACGCCGGTCCGGTCCAGGCCGGTTTCCTCCCATGCCTCCCGCAGCGCGGTGTCGACCGGACCGTCGTCGCCGGGGTCCACGGCGCCACCGGGAAAGGCCACCTGCCCGCGGTGCTGCCGCATGGTGGACGCCCGCTGGGTGAGCAGGACTTCGGCGTCGGCGGGCAGCCCACCGGGCGCGTCCGGGTCGCCGGCCGGATCTCCCGCGAAGAGCACCAGCACCGCGGCCTCGCGAACCTTGCCCGCCACTGCGCGCCGCAGGGTCCGTGTCCGGCCCAGGGTGTCCGAGAAATCGGGCCGGCCCGGCCCGGCCGCCCCGCTCAGCCAGGGCGGCACATGTTCTTCGCTCATACGGTGACTCCCAGTGCGCCGGCCACGCTGGCGGCGATATCGTCCGCGTCGCGGAACGGGCGCGCGACATAGTCCGCGATCGAACCGTCCGGGCGGACCAGAACGGTGATCGGCAGGGCCGTCGGGGCCTTCGCGGCGGCGCGGACCCGGGCGTCGGGATCCTGTAGGCCCGGCAGGTGCAGCTCGGCGCGCCCCTGCGCCCGCAGCTCGTCGTTCAGCGCGGCGAGCAGCGCGAGCGCCTTGGCCTCGTCCGGGTCACTGTGCACCGTGACCACCTGCACCTCGCCACCCGCCCGGTCGGCGTACTCCTGGAAAAGCGGCAGCTCGGTACGGCAGGGCTGACACCAGTACGCCCACAGGTTGAGCACGAGGGGCCGGTCGGTGAGGCGGCCCGGGTATGCCGGCGCGGCGTCGGCGAGGCAGCTCAACGCCAGATCCGTCAGCGGGCCCGCCGCCTGCTCCGGGGCCGGGGCGGCGGGGCACGGCGCGGCCCCCGACGCGGCCCGCAGCTCGGGGTCGATCGCGCGGGTGGGCTCGGTCGACGGGCCGGCATTCTCCGAACCACCGCGCGGCCAGAAAGCGACAGCCACCGCCAAGGCCACGATTACCGCCGTCAATGCCCATTTCCAGAAAACCGGTACTCGGCTCACCGGCCCACCAGTTCGAGCAGATGCGGCGCCTCGGGTCCCTTCACGAGCTTGGCCGCGGCTTCCGGATCGGTGGGCCCGGCCCCGAACGAGGGGCAGTCCTTGGCCAGCAGGCATACACCGCACGCCGGTTTGCGGGAATGACAGACGCGGCGTCCGTGGAAGATCACCCGGTGCGACAGCATCGTCCACTCCTTGCGCTCGATCAGCGCGCCGATCGCGTGTTCGACTTTTACCGGGTCCTCCTCGGCCGTCCACCCCCAGCGACGCACCAACCGGCCGAAATGCGTATCGACGGTGATACCCGGAATTCCGAATGCGTTACCCAGAATCACATTGGCGGTTTTCCGGCCGATGCCGGGTAAACGAACCAGTTCCGCCATCGTGTGAGGTAATTCACCGTCATGGTGTTCGAGAAGTGCCTGCCCGAGCCCGATGAGTGAATTCGCCTTGTTGCGGTAGAAACCGGTGGGACGGATGAGTTCTTCCAGCTCCGCACGGTTGGCCTCGGCATAGGCCCGGGCGTCGGGATAGGCGGCGAACAGCGCCGGAGTGGTCATATTCACTCGCACATCCGTGCATTGCGCGGACAGGATCGTGGCCACCGCGAGTTCCAGCGGAGTACCGAAATCCAACTCGCAATGAGCGTCGGGAAATGCACGCGCCAGAAGCCGGTTCATCCGGCGGGCGCGACGCACCAGACCCAAACGTGTTTCCGCCGGTCGGGTACTGGATTTACGGGTGCGCGCCCCGCCGGTGGCCGGACGCACGACAGCCGCCTCGGCAGTGCCGGAAATGTCGCTTCCGACGGTTTCTGAGGGGGAGGTACGCACCCGTCCACCATACGGAACCGTCCGACAACGTTGTCTTCTCAGTTCTACTCCCGTATTCCATCTGAGACCTCGACAGTGTTAACTACCCGGCATGCAAGGACTCGCTGTGGTGCTCTTCCCAGTGGTGTTGATGCTGTTCGCACTCGGCATGGAACGGGTGGAGAACCGTCTGCGCAAACTTCTCGAGCCCGACGAGGAAGTCCAGGCCTACCTGGACAAGGCCAGCAACGCCGAGGTCAACGAGCTGACGAAGCTCGGCCTACCGGCGGCGGTCGCGCGTATGCGCCGCCGCCGTAATCGCAACGAGGAGGCGCGCGAGACCCTCGACATCGCCCGTGCGAGCTGATCGGCATCGCCCGTACGGGCCGGTTCGTGCGGGCGCGGTATCGCCCCCGACTCGCCCACGGTTAACCTTCCTTACGTGGTGTCTGTCACTGCGCGTCGATAAGGCCGCGTAGACTGCACTGTCGGCCGAACCGCACGGTCCGCCCGACGACTACAGCCATTTCCCTAAGGAGCACATTCGTGGACGAGGCCCTCGCCAGAGCAGGCATCTTCCAAGGCGTTGAGCCCACCGCGGTGGCTGCGCTCGCCAAACAGCTGCAGCCCGTGGATTTCCCTCGCGGCCACGTCATCTTCAACGAGGGCGAACCGGGTGATCGGCTGTACATCATCACGTCCGGCAAGGTGAAGCTGGGCCGCCGGTCCCCGGACGGCCGGGAGAACCTGCTGACCATCATGGGCCCGTCGGATATGTTCGGCGAGCTGTCCATCTTCGATCCCGGGCCGCGTACCTCCACCGCCACCACGGTGACCGAGGTCCGGGCGGTGACCATGGACCGGGACGCGCTCAAGGCGTGGATCGATCAGCGTCCCGAGATCGCCGAACAGCTGCTGCGGGTGCTCGCCCGCCGGTTGCGGCGCACCAACAACAACCTGGCGGATCTGATCTTCACCGACGTCCCCGGCCGGGTCGCCAAGGCGCTGCTGCAGCTCGCACAGCGGTTCGGCACCCAGGAAGCCGGCGCGCTGCGGGTGACCCACGACCTGACCCAGGAGGAGATCGCCCAGCTCGTCGGCGCCTCCCGTGAGACGGTCAACAAGGCGCTCGCCGATTTCGCGCATCGCGGCTGGCTGCGGCTGGAGGGCAAGAGCGTGCTGATCTCCGATTCCGAGCGGCTGGCCCGCCGGGCCCGCTGATACGGCGGCTCGATAGACCCGCCCGGGCGTCCGACCGGATCGCGGAGGCGGATACTGCTCCCGCATCACCGACCGATATCAGGCGCGCCCGGCATTTCCGGCGCTGTTACGCATAACGGGCGGCGCTCCGAGAAAACCATCCCTCGGAGCGCCGCCCGTTACCGAATACGCTCGACTCAGTTCTGCGCGTCCCGCTCCGACCGCAGATACGTGAGCTGCGATTCCACCGAACTGCGGGCGGCCGGCCACAGGCTCTCGTCGACATCGGAATACACCTTGCGCACCACATCCATGGCGTCCGCGTCGGCACCGAGTTCTTCCAGTGCCGTGCGGACCTGCGCGAGACGTTCGTGCCGATGCGCGATGTAGTACCGCGCCACCGGTTCCACATCCGGATGATCCGGGCCGTGCGCGGGCAACAGGGCCCGTCCCGCGGCGGCTTCGAGCAGCCGGTCCATCGACTGTAGATAGTCCCGCAGCGTGCCGTCGCGATCCAGCACAGTCGTACCGCGGCCGAGAATGGTGTCCCCGCTCAGGACCGCGTCCGCCAGCAGAAAACTCACCGAATCGGCCGTATGCCCGGGAGTGTGCAGCACGGTGATCCGCAGACCCGCGGCCTCGACCACCTCACCGTCGGTCAGCGCCGCGACCTCGCCACGCAGGAACTCCGGGTCCATGGCCCGGACCGGTGTCCCGGTCAGACGCACCAACTCGTCGATACCGCCGGTGTGGTCGGGATGCCGATGGGTGATCAGGGTGAGCGCCACCGCGCCGCCGGTCGCCTCGGCGATCGCCGCGATATGTGCCGGGTCGTCGGGGCCCGGGTCCACCACCACGCAGTCCGCGCGATCCGGTGATCGCAGGATCCAGGTGTTCGTGCCGTCCAGGGTCATCGGTCCCGGATTGTTCGCGAGCAGCACCGACGCCGACGGCGTCACCACGCGCAGTTGCCCGTAGGCCGGATGGGTGAGTGTCACCACAACACCTCCAATTCGAAAGTCGCCCGTTCGAATCTATGGGCTTCGCGGCGTGACTGCCGAACCGGGAGCGTCCGGCCCGCTCAGCGCACCTCGGCGATGAGTTCGACCTCCACCGGGGTGTTCTTCGGCAATTCGAAGACCCCGACCGCCGAGCGCGCGTGCGCGCCCGCGGATCCGAACACCTCACCGAGGAACTCCGAAGCGCCGTTGATCACCAGCGGCTGATCGGTGAAACCCGGTGCCGAGGCGACGAAACCGACCACCTTCACGATCCGCACGACCTCGTCGAGGCCGACCAGATCGTGCACGGCGGCCAGCGCGTTCACCGCGCACCAGCGGGCCGCGGTCACCGCCTCGTCGAGCGAGACCTCGGCGCCCACCTTCCCGACCGCCGACAGTTCACCCGCCACGAACGGCAGCTGCCCGGAGGTGTAGACGTGGTTGCCGGTACGTATCGCGGGCACGTACGCGGCCACCGGAGCCACCACGGGAGGCACCGTCAGGCCGAGCCGGTCGAGGTTGGCCCGCCATTCGGTCGCGGGCCGGTTCGCTTCGGATTCCGCCATGGCGCTTACTGCTTCGGCCGCTTGAGGTAGGCGACGTGCTGCTCACCGGTCGGCCCGGGCAGCACTGTCACCAACTCCCAGCCGTCGGCGCCCCACTGATCCAGGATCTGTTTGGTCGCATGCGTCAGCAGCGGCACGGTCGCGTATTCCCACTGGGTCACATCGCTCATGCGCACGGAGCCTACTGGGTGCCGCCGGCGAGACCCACGCCGCGATCGCGGGTCCGGCGATAGAGGGGCGGCCCCGGTGTCTGGTACACCACATCCGCGCAAATCGGAGTATGCGGGCATCCGCCCGATGCGAGTTATAGGCTCGCGACCGTGGCAGAACCAACGACGATGTCGGAATCGGCCGAACCGGGCCTGAAGACGGGGTGGCCCGACAGCGCGACGAACGCCCGCCTGCACTACGTATCCGGTAAAGGCGGCACCGGTAAGTCCACGGTGTCCGCGGCCCTGGCACTGGCGTTGGCCGCCGGGGGCCGGCGGGTGCTGCTGGTCGAGGTGGAGAACCGCCAGTCGATCGCCCAGCTGTTCGACCTGCCGCCGCTGCCGCCCACCGAAACCAAGATCGCCACCGCCGACGGCGGCGGCGAAGTGGTGGCCCTGGCGCTCGATATCGAGCACGCGTTCCTGGAATACCTCGATATGTTCTACAACCTCGGTTTCGCCGGCCGGGCGATGCGCCGGATGGGCGCCATAGATTTCGTCACCACCATCGCGCCGGGCCTGCGCGACGTCATCCTCACCGGCAAGATCAAGGAATGCGTGGTCCGATCCGATGGATCCGGTCGTTCCGTCTACGACGAGGTGGTCGTCGACGCGCCGCCGACCGGCCGGATCGCCGGCTTCCTCGATGTCACCCAGGCCATGGCCGAACTCGCCAAGGGCGGCCCGATCGCCGCCCAGGCCGACGGAGTATCCAAACTGCTGCATTCGGACCAGACGGTGATCCACCTGGTGACGCTGCTCGAGGCGCTGCCGGTACAGGAAACCCTCGACGCCATCGCCGAACTGCGCGGAAACGATCTGCGCATCGGCAGCGTGATCGTCAACCGCGCCGCACACAGCCCGCTCAGCCCACCGATGCGGGCGACCGCGACAGCCGGTGAACTCGACGCCGATGCCGTACGCGCCGGACTGGAGTCCGCCGGGATCACCCTGTCCGCCGCCGACTTCGCGGGCCTGCTCACCGAGACAGTCGAGCATTCGGCCACTCTCGGCGCCCAGGACACCAGCGCGGCCGAACTCCTCGATCTGGAGGTCGCCCGGCTGCTGCTGCCCGCCCTCCCCAACGGTATGGACCTGGGCGGTCTCTACGAACTGGCCGCCCATCTGAGCGAGCAGGGAGTCCGATGAGCACGCGACCGGCCGGTCCGGCCCCCCTCGATATCTCGACCATCCTCGCCGACCCGACGGCTCGCGTGGTGGTGTGCTGCGGTTCCGGCGGCGTCGGAAAGACCACCACGGCGGCGGCGATCGCATTGCGCGCGGCCGAACAGGGTCGCAAGGTCGTGGTCCTCACGATCGACCCGGCCCGCCGGCTGGCCCAGTCGCTCGGTGTCGCCGATCTGGACAACAGTCCGCAGCGGGTCGAACTCGGGCCCGAGGCCAAGGGCGAATTGCACGCCATGATGTTGAACATGCGGCGCACCTTCGACGAGATGGTGCTGGAGCACACCACGGCCGAGAAGGCCGAACAGATTTTCGCCAACCCCTTCTATCAGGCGGTGGCCTCCTCCTTCGGCGGTACCCAGGAGTACATGGCGATGGAGAAACTCGGCCAGCTCGCCGGACGCCGGGAATGGGATCTGATCGTCGTGGACACCCCGCCTTCGCGCAACGCCCTGGACTTCCTCGACGCCCCCAAGCGGCTGGGCACCTTCCTGGAGGGCCGGATGATCCGGGTCATCATGGCGCCGGGGCGGGGCGTCGGACGGTTCGTCACGGGCGCGATGAGCCTGGCCGTACGTGGCGTATCGACCATCGTGGGCGGCCAGATGCTCAAGGACGCCTCGAATTTCCTGCAATCGCTGGAATCGCTGTTCGGCGGCTTCCAGGAGCGGGCCAACCGCACCTTCGCCATGCTGGCCAAGCCCGGTACCCACTTCCTGGTGGTCGCCGCGCCGGAACCCGACGCGCTGCGCGAGGCGTCGTTCTTCGTGGACCGGCTGTCCACCGAACAGATGCCACTGGCCGGGCTGGTCCTCAATCGGACCCATCCGGTGCTGTGCTCACTGCCCTCGGATCACGCTCTCACCGCCGCCGACAGACTCGATGATTCGGATCCGCTCTCGGCGGGGGTGCTGCGCGTCCACGCGCAGCGGGTAGCCACCGCGCGGCGCGAACAACACCTGCTGCACCGGTTCACCGGCGCGCATCCGCGGGTGCCCATCGTCTCGGTCACCGCGCTGCCGTTCGACGTGACCGATCTGGCGGCGCTGCGGGCGGTCGGGGCCCAATTGGCCGGGAAGCAGACTGCCGCAGACAGCTGAACCGCTCGGCCTCGGCTCTGCTCACCCGGCCCGACCGGGCAAACCGCCGGGCACCCGAAAACTCGAGTGCCCGGCGGTCGGTAGTCCAATAGGGATTTGATTTACATAGCCACCTGGTGCTGGCGCTGCGCGTGGAAGAAGTCGGACCACGAGGTCACCTCGGGGTGCTGTTTGAGCAGCGCTCGCCGCTGACGCTCGGTCATACCACCCCACACCCCGAACTCGACCCTGTTGTCCAGAGCGTCGGCTCCACATTCCATCAGGACCGGGCAGTGCCGGCAGATCGTCGCCGCCTTGCGCTGGGCGGCGCCGCGTACGAAGAGTTGGTCGGGATCCACTTCCTTGCATCGGGCCTGGGCCACCCAGGCGATCCTTGCTTCGGCCTGCTCTACGTCCAATCGAGCGACGGGGGTTGTCATGTGCATTTGGTGTGCCCCTTTGCCAGTCCGAACACCGGGTCACGGCGCTCCGGAATCGCGTCCACTACGCAGCAGCCCGAACCCCGCTGCGAAGTGCACCACATTCCACATTGAGTGTTAGCTCTATCACACTGAGCTCTCAATCTAGGTAAAGGTATGCCGATTGCGCAAGACCGAGTGATGACTTTTTGGTACGTCCGTGCCTGCGGCCCTACGGGCGCCACGCGCCCGCCGACCCGTAAACGCACGTCAAGCGCCCTCCGCGATACTCCCCGCTCAATACACTGATCAGCGAAGACAACACCCGGCGTCCACACTTCACGAACCCCGAACGGTGACCCTCTACGCTGGTGCTGTGCCGATCACACGTGCGCTCCTCAAGCTGGCGGGCAGCTGTGTACTCGCCTCCGTGCTCGTAGCCGGATTGTTGTTCCCGGTCGCCGGAGGTTTCGGATTCGTCTCGAATCGCGCCGCCGACGCCGTCGACAACGTGTCCGCGGAACTGGTCGAGGGAACCGTCCCCGCCGTGTCCACCATGGTGGACGCGGCCGGCAATCCCATCGCCTGGCTCTACGAGCAGCGCCGGTTCGAAGTGCCCAGCGACCAGATCTCCAACGATATGAAGCTGGCCATCGTCTCCATCGAGGACAAGCGCTTCGCCGACCACCACGGCGTCGACTGGCAGGGCACCATCCGCGCCTTCCTGACCAACACCAGCAGCGGCGAGGTCCAGCAGGGCGCCTCGACCATCGACCAGCAGTACGTCAAGAACTTCAACCTGCTCGTGGTCGCCAAGACCGATGCCGAGCGCCGGGCCGCCATCGAGACCACGCCCGCGCGCAAGATCCGCGAGATCCGCATGGCGCTCACCCTGGACAAGGAACTCACCAAGGACGAGGTCCTCACCCGCTACCTGAACCTGGTCCCGTTCGGTAATTCCTCCTACGGCATCCAGGACGCCGCCCAGACCTACTTCGGCATCGACGCCAAGGACCTGAACATCGCCCAGTCGGCGATGCTGGCCGGAATGGTGCAGTCCAGCTCCAAGCTGAACCCCTACACCAACCCCGAGGGGGTCACCGCGCGCCGCAACACCGTGCTGGACACCCTGATGCAGAACATTCCGAGCCGGGCCGCGGAGTTCC
>NZ_BAGJ01000011.1 GCF_000308775.1 Nocardia testacea NBRC 100365 | reverse complement strand
GGCACGCCGCCCAACGTGGTGGAGACCGACGCGCGGACGTGGCTGCTGCTGGCGACCGGCCTCCAGGATCTCGCGGCGGCCGTCGCCGCCGGCGCGGTGGACGCCTCCGGCAGCCGGGCCGCGGAGATCGGCCGCTGGCTGCCGTTGGTCCCGGTCCGCCCCGAAGACTGACCACACCGCGAAACGCCTGGTCAACCCCCCGCTGATGCGCGACAGGGTGATCTGCTCCTAAAGTGGAAGCCGTGTCCGTGCTCGCCGCACCCAGCCCTGTCCTAGCAGTACCGGGAGCCGTCGCGGCCCCACCCGGCTCCCCGGACGAGTCCGTCCCCTGGCATTACGGCGACCCGCTCGGTGAACAACGCGCCGCGATCGAACGTGTGGCCATCGTGGACCGTTCCCACCGTTTCGTGCTCACCATCACCGGCGCCGAACGGCTGAGCTGGCTGCACACCATCACCAGTCAGCACATCGCCGACCTGGGCGAGGGCCGCTCCGCGGAGAACCTGGATCTCGACCTCAACGGCCGGGTTCTGCACCATTTCGTGCTCACCGAACTGGACTCCACGGTGTGGATCGACACCGAGGGTGACCGGGGTCCCGGCCTGCTGGATTTCCTCACCAAAATGGTGTTCTGGGCCGATGCCCGGCCGCGGGAGGCAGCCGATCATGCAGTCGTGAGCCTGCTCGGCCCGGGTGTCGCGAAGCTGACCGGCGTACTCGGCCTCGACCGGCTCCCCGAGACCTACGAGGCGATCGCGATCCCGGGTGGCGGTTTCCTGCGCCGGATGCCCTGGCCGACCGCGGATTCCTACGATCTCGTCCTGCCCCGCGAACAGCTCATGTCGCGGTGGACCGAACTCACCGCCGCCGGTGCCGAACCGGCCGGTTCCTGGGCCTACGAGGCCCTGCGGGTGGCTGCCGTGCGGCCCCGGATCGGCCTCGACACCGACGACCGCACCATCCCGCACGAGGTGAACTGGATCGGCGGCCCCGCCGAATACGGGGCGGTCCACTTGGACAAAGGTTGCTACCGCGGCCAGGAAACCGTGGCCCGGGTCCACAATCTCGGCAAACCGCCGCGGCGGCTGGTACTGCTGCACCTGGACGGCTCCGCCGACGAGCGGCCCGCCCCCGGCGAAGCGGTCGACGCCGGTAACCGCGCGGTGGGCGTCCTCGGCACCACGATCGACCACTACGAACTGGGTCCTGTCGCGCTCGCCCTGATCAAGCGATCCGTCCCCATCGACACCCGGCTGACCGTAGGTGGCATGGCCGCGGCGATCGATCCCGATTCGGTGATCGCCGACGACACCCCGCAGGCCGGGCGTCGCGCCGTCGAACGGCTCCGTGGCCGCTGACCGGCACCGGACGACGAGCCGAGAGGAGACAGCTGTGCACGTCGGTGCCATCGGCCGGGTGCTGGCCGCATGTGTCGTACACGCCGATCTGGAGGTACCGGGCCGGGTGGGCCGCAGCGCGATCGACAAGCGCCCGGTTTCCGGCCGGGTGCGGGCCGGGCGGCTCGGACTCGACGGTGACCATGTGTGCAACACCCGCGATCACGGCGGCGTCCACCAGGCGGTGTACGGCTACGCCGAGGAGGACGCCCGGAGCTGGTCGGCCGAACTCGGCCGTGCCCTCGCACCCGGCTGGTTCGGGGAGAACCTGCGGATCTCCGGGCTCCCGCTCAGCGACGCCGTACTCGGCGCGCGCTGCCGTATCGGCGACGCACTACTGGAGGTCAGCGCACCGCGGGTACCGTGTGCCACCTTCGGGCACTGGTCCGGTGAACGGCACTGGGTGCGCCGCTTCGCCCTGCGGGCGAACACCGGATGCTATTTCCGGGTCCTCACCGAAGGCGAGGTGGGCGCCGGCGACCCGGTCGAAATCGTGCACGTACCCGAACACGGCATCACCGTCCGCGATGTCTTCACCGGCGCCGACCCCGCGCGACTCGAACGGTTGCTCACCGCCGAACCCACCATCTCCGACGAGATCCGCGCGCAGATCGCCCGGCATGCGCGGCGGCACGCCGCCGCGGCCGCGACGACCGATCCGGCCCCGGAACAGGAGGCGATCGGATGAGCGTGGACTTGGTCGAGGTGGTGCGCTCGGGGTTCCGGGAGTGCGTGCACCGGGGCTCGGTGGTGATCATCGGCCCCGACGGGGACCCGACCTTCGCGGCCGGCGCCGTGCACGTACCGATCTACCCGCGCTCCACCAACAAACCGCTGCAGGCGCTCACCCTGCTCAAACACGGTTTCGCGCCGCTCGACGACGCGGAACTGGCCATCGCGACCGCGTCGCACACCGGCGAACCCGAGCACATCGAATTGGTCGAGCGATTGCTGAGCCGTTTCGGATTCGGCGAGGATGATCTGGCCTGCCCCCCGGATCTGCCCGGCGACGAGCGGACCCGGGCCGGGGTGCTGTACCGCGGCGAGAAACCCGCCAAGCGCTATATGAACTGTTCGGGCAAACACGCGGCCATGCTGGCGACCTGCGCGGTGAACGGCTGGCCGGTCACCGGCTATACCGAGGTCGGCCACCCGCTGCAGCAGGCGGTACTCGCCCAGATCATCGAGACGACCGGTGAGCCGGAAACCGATCTCGGCATCGACGGCTGCGGCCTGCCCATCGTCCCCGTCTCGCTGACGAATCTGGCCCGCGCCTTCGCGACGCTGGCCACCGCTCCCGACGGCACCCCCGAACGCCGGATCGCCACGGCGCTGCGCGCGCACCCGCGGGTGATCTCGGGCACCAACGGCCCCGATCTGCTGACGATGAACGCCGTCCCCGAACTGATCTGCAAGATCGGCGCCGACGGCGTGCACGCCGGAGCGTTGCCCGACGGCAGCGCCTTCGCCTACAAGATCGACGACGGTGCCGACCGCGCCAGAATCCCGCTGACCATGGCAGTCCTGCAGCGTATGGGCGTCACGTGGTCGGATGAACTGGCCGCGCTGGCGGCCCCACCGGTACTGGGCGGCGGAACCCGGGTCGGTGTGATCCGCGCCATACCCGGCTCGGTCCCGCCTGGCGACTGAGCGGCGAAACATCGGCAAACCGGTCGGTGGATCCACCGGATAGCCGACTCGTGGAAGCGCGACGGCCGGACACGCGCTAAAGTGTCTGTCAGGAAGATATTAATTCGAACGGGGCCGCCACCAATCCCCAGGCCGCCCCGCTGTGACGCGAGGGGGTCAGCCATGGGCCGTGGCCGGGCTAAGGCAAAGCAGACCAAGGTTGCGCGCGAGCTGAAGTACAGCTCGCCGTCGACCGACTTCGCGAGCCTTCAGCGCGAGCTTTCCGGTAGCGACAACGCCCCACGCGGTGGCGTCCTGTCGGATGAGCACGACGCGGACAATTCCTTGTCCAAGTGGGACGAGGACGACGACTACGACAGCTGGCGCCGCTGATCAGGGTGCATACGCTCGGGGGAGGCCGTAGGCCTCCCTTTCGGTCGTTTACGCCGGTTCGCGCCGTTTCCCGCCGGTTTGCCCGGCGGTGGACGACGTGAACCGGCGATACGACCCGAGCAGCACCCGGATCATCGCGTCGGTTCCGACCGAGAATCGGTGGGTGGCCTGGCCCCCACCGGGCGGAAGTCGAGTCCGAGAAGTCCGGTCACCGCGCTGAGGGGCTCGCGCTCCGAGGACACGACTCCGGAATTCGCGATAGCTTCGCGTCGAACCGCAGGCCGTCGAAACGCATGCTCGCTGTATCCGGACACCGGGATATCAACGCGACGCGGAAATTCCGGCCACCGGACCCCGGCGGCCGGACCGCAGATCAGAAACGCGGATGATCTCCGAGCAGAACCGCCCGCGGCGCATCCGCGTCCTTCGCTTTTTTCACGCTACCCAGCGTCCAGCATTCGATATGGCGCGCGGTGAGCACCGCCAGCGCACGATCGACATCCTCGGGCGCGACCACGGCGACCATTCCGACGCCCATATTGAACGTCTTCTCCATCTCCACGCGCTCCACCCGGCCACGCTGCGCGATCATCTTGAACACCGGCGCCGGATTCCAGGTCCCGCGATCGAGTTCGGCCACCAGCCCCGCCGGCAGCACCCGGGCCAGATTCGCGGCCAGACCACCACCGGTGATATGCGCGAACGTCCGCACATCGGTCTCGGCGATCAACGCCAGGCAATCCTTGGCGTAGATCCGGGTCGGCTCCAGCAACTCCTCGCCGAGCGTGCGGCCGAACTCCTCCACATGGCCGGTCAGCGCCATCCGGTCGATCTCCAGCAGCACCTTGCGCGCCAGACTGTAACCATTGGAATGCAGACCCGACGAACCCATCGCGATCACCACATCGCCCGGGCGCACCCGATCGGGCCCCAGCAGATCATCGGCCTCGACCACACCGACCCCGGTCGCCGACAGATCGTAATCCTGGGCGCCCATCATCCCGGGATGCTCGGCCGTCTCACCGCCGAGCAGCGCGCAACCGGCCCGCACACACCCCTCGGCGATACCGGCCACCAGCTCGGCCACCCGCTCCGGCACCACCTTGCCGACCGCGATGTAATCCTGCAGGAACAGCGGCTCGGCCCCACACACCACCAGGTCGTCGACGACCATGGCCACCAGGTCCAGACCCACCGTGTCGTGCTTGTCCAATGCCTGCGCCACCGCGATCTTCGTACCGACCCCATCGGTCGACGAAGCCAGTAGCGGCTCCCGGTAGCTCTTCTTCAGCGCGAACAATCCGGCGAAGCCACCGATCCCGCCCTGCACCTCGGGCCGGCTCGCCTTGCGCGCCAACGGGGCGAACAACTCGACAGCCCTGTCACCGGCCTCGATATCCACTCCAGCTGCGGCATAGGACGCACCGGCACCGGTGGGGTTCTGCTCAGTCATTGTCGGGGAAAGCTCCAAACCGAATTCGCGGATAATTGCCTGCTCAGAGTTTATGGCGTCGCCCCGGAGCGCGGGGGGCCGGGATGGGTTTTCCGGCGCGCCTTCGGCGCGCGGGGTCGAGACCCCCTCGGTCCCGCCGCTCAGGCCTGGAGACTCGCGCCCGCGGCGCATGCGCTTCGAGGCCGAAACGGCGGGACGGGCCTCGACCCTTTCAGGGCCTCCTAAGACTCAGCACCGAGAAGGTGCAAAGTTCATGAAGGCGTTCGGATGCCAGGTCGCCCGGGCGGTCGAGTCGGCATCCGACCCGGCCATCAAATGCCGACGCAACCACATGTGTCGAGTCTTACGAGACACCTCAAAGGGTTGAGGCCCGTCTCGCCGTTTCGGCCTCGAAAGCGCCCGCGCCGAAGGCGCAAGTCTCGAGGCCGAAACGGCGAGACACAAGGGGGCCTCAACCCCGCGCCGCCGCAGGCGGCGCCAAAAAACACAGACCCCTACGGCCGGCTGAGGGCACTCGCGTTGACGTTCTCCGTGAGAACGCGGCTCTGGGACCGGCCCCCGAACTCCAGCAGGTTTTTGCCGATCGCGGCCTCGGTGGGCAGCGGGATCGGGTAGTTCCCGTCGAAGCAGGCGCAGCACAGGCGGGTGCGGGGCTGTTCGGTGGCGGCGACCATGCCGTCGATAGAGATATAGCCGAGGGTGTCGGCACCGATGGAGCGGCGGACGCCCTCGACCATATCGTGCATCGCCTCCGGGTCGGCGGGCATTCCGTCGGGGTCGGTGCCGGCATTGTTGGCGACCAGTTCGGCGCGGGACGCGAAGTCGATCCCGTAGAAGCAGGGCCATTTCACCGGCGGGGAGGCGATCCGGACGTGGATCTCCAGGGCGCCGGCTTCACGCAGCATCCGGATGAGAGCGCGCTGGGTGTTGCCGCGGACGATCGAATCGTCGACGACGATGAGGCGTTTGCCGCGGATCACTTCGCGCAGCGGGTTGAGTTTCAACCGGATGCCGAGCTGACGGATGGTCTGGCTGGGCTGGATGAAGGTGCGGCCGACGTAGGCGTTCTTCATGAGGCCTTGGCCGTAGGGCACCCCGGAGCCCTGCGCGTAACCGACGGCGGCGGGGGTGCCGGATTCGGGGACCGGGATCACCAGGTCGGCGTCGATCGGGTGCTCGGCGGCGAGGCGGCGGCCGATCTCGACGCGGGTGGCGTGCACCGAGCGCCCCGAGATGGTGCTGTCGGGGCGGGCCAGGTACACGTACTCGAAAACGCAGCCCTTGGGTTCGGGATTGGCGAATCGGGAGGAGCGCACGCCGTCGGCGTCGATGGCGAGCAATTCACCGGGTTCGATCTCGCGGACGAAGGAGGCGCCGACGATGTCGAGAGCGGCGGTTTCGCTGGCGACCACCCAGCCACGTTCCAGGCGGCCCAGCACCAGCGGGCGGACACCGTGCGGATCGCGGGCGGCGTAGAGGGTGTGCTCGTCCATGAAGGTCAGGCAGAAGGCGCCACGCACCGTGGGCAGCAACTCCATGGCGGCCTGCTCGATACTCGAGTCCGCGGAGGCGTGCGCCAGCAGCGCGGTCATCACATCGGAGTCCGAGGTCGCCGAGACGGCGCCGGGGCGGCCGGGGCCGGCGACCAGGCCCAGTTCCCGCGCCCGATCGGCCAATTCGGCGGTGTTGACCAGATTGCCGTTGTGGCCGAGCGCGAGCCCGGAGCCGACGGCGGTGGTGCGGAAGATCGGCTGGGCGTTCTCCCAGGTGGTGGCTCCGGTGGTGGAGTAGCGACAGTGGCCGACGGCGACGTGACCCGGCATGGCGGCCAGGGTCTGCTCGTCGAACACCTGGCTGACCAGGCCGAGATCCTTGAAGACCAGTACCTGTGAACCGTCGGAGACCGCGATGCCCGCGGCTTCCTGGCCGCGGTGTTGCAGGGCATAGAGGCCGTAGTAGGTGAGTTTGGCCACGTCCTCACCCGGGGCCCAGACTCCGAAGACTCCGCATTCCTCGCGGGGCGGATTCTCGGTCTCGTCGGTTGCGGTGGGATTGCTGACTGCCGGTTGGTCGGCGTTGGTCACCGTGCGCTCCCTGGTCGGGCGGGTGTGGGGGCACTCGACATTCTACGGGTGTGTCGCGCTTGCGCGTCACCGGATCAGCACTCCGGCAGCAAGCAGACCTGAAAGGTCCCTTACTCGGGCCCGTCCCGCGTCATCGGGTGGTCCAGCAAACCTTCATGCCCAGTTAACCCCCCTTTCACCTGCTGAAACGAGGGTGGGCCGGTTCTTCCGAACCCTTCGCGAAGCTTCGGAACGAAGCCGCCTCATCGCCCGGCCATAAGCCCCGCGCGCCACCCGGCGCAACGTGGGCGATATCACCCGGGGACCTGCCGCGTACGCGACCCGTGCGCACCGTTCAGCGGGCGCGACCCAGCAGGCTGCCACCCGGCGGAAGGTAACTGTCCACTTCGGCGCCCAGGTCCTTGGCGGCCGTGGCGATATCGTCGGCCGAGAGCCGGGCCGTGACGATGTACGGCGAACCCGCGGCGGCCCGCCGGTCCCAGGGCGGGGAGAACTCCAGATCCAGCCCGATCCGCAGTTCGATCCCGCTCCCGGCCCGGATGGCCGTGAAACTCAGATTCGGCTCGGTGAATGCCAGCCGGGCGGGCCCGTCGGCCGGCGAACCACCCGGTTGCGCCTCGGCCGCGATCCGGCGTAGCCAGTCCGCCAGTTCGACCGTGTCGTCCAGACTCAATGCCTGCCAGCGGAAGGACCAGTTCCCGTCCGGGCAATTCGCGGTACCGGCGATCACCAGCCAGCTGTACCGGATCCGCGGATCGATGTGGTCCGGAAATTGGTATCCGGCAACAGAGAGTTCCACACCGTATCCGTCACTGTCGATCAACCTCACCGGCGCAGTGTGTCACCCTCGGGACAGTCGCGCCTAGTTCATCGTCCGATTTCCGCGGAGTAGGCGCGGTACCAGCGCACCGCCGGCGTTCACGGCCCAGTGCAGCAGAGCCGGTGCGGCGGCGCTGCCGGTGCGCCGGTACAGAGCGCCGAAGAGCAGACCGGCCGCGCCGGTGAAGGCGACAGTGGCGGGCACACTGTCACCGGCGGCGCGGGCGGGGTGAATATGCCACAGACCGAATGCCGTCGCGCCGAGCAGCCGGCCGGGCCGTTCGCCGAATTCCCTGTCCAGCAATGGTTCCAGCGTGGCGCGGAAGATCAGCTCTTCGCTGTAGACGGTGCCCAGCGGGATCTGCACGGCCACCCATTCCACCGTGCTCGTCTCCGGCGCCCGGTCCGGCGGTGCCGAGAGTGCGCGGCGCAGTGGAGGTACGGCCACCGCGGCGGCGAAGCCGGCCGCGACGATACCGGCACAACCGAAGCCGTAGCGCAGTCCGCGCGCGGAAGTCCACCGTGGCCGGCCACCGAAGACCAGGGCGTACCCGGTCGCGGCGAGGGCGTTTGCCGCGGTCCGCCCCCGGTGGTCGAGACCCAGGCGCGGCAGCACCATGTTGTTCCACAACAGCGGGAGACCCACCGCCCCCACCACCCGGACTCTCATTTCACCTCGCGCTCGTATGCCTCGTACGCCTCGATCTCGAGCCGGATCCGTTCCGCGAGTGCGGGATCCCAGTTCGGCGGTTGAGCGACCGCGGCCCAGCCGTCCAGGACCAGACTGCCGTAACGGTGGCCGTGCCCGTCGCGGACCCCCTGGGCGTTCGTGAGATCCGCGCTGATCTGCCAGAAGGTGACCAGCGGCGCCCAGCGCACCCGGGGCGAGACATCGGCGCCGCGCGGTTCCGACAGCCAATCCGGCCGGGTCAGCGCGAGATCCGTGGACCACCAGACGATCGGGTCGGAGGCGTGCTGCAGGTAGGCGATCCGCGGCGCCCGCCATTCCGGGCCGGGCCGGGCAAGGTCCTCACGGTCTCCGGCGAACCGGATCACCAGACCGTCGGCGTAGACGGGTTCGGTTTCGGTGGAGCCGGGATCACGTCGGTTCACGAACTGCTGCCACAGCCGGTTGGAGTTCGGCGGGCCGACCCAGAGCGCGCCGTCCACCTTCTCCCGCAGATCGGCGAGACCGTCGAAAGCGGCCTCCGAACCCTGCGATCCGAGGCTTTCGCCGTAGACGAGCAGTTTCGGCCGCTCCGCGGGTGGGCGGGTGAGGGTTTTGCGGTAGACCGCGTCGAACAGTTCCCGGCCCGCGGTGGCGGCCTTGCCGCGGTCGGCCAGGAATGACAGCGCGCTGGGCAGATACGAGTACTGGGTGGCCACGATGGCCGAATCGCCGCCGTACATGTATTCGATGGAGTTGGCGGCCATGGAGTTGACCCAGCCGGTGCCGGTGGTGGTGACCACGACCAGCGCCTCCCGGTCGAACGCGCCGGTGCGCTCCAGTTCGGCGACCGCCAGATCGGCTTGACTCAGCCCGGTGTCCTCGACCGATTCCAGTCCGACATAGGCGCGGATGGGTTCCTTCGCGGGCCGGCCCGTGACCCAGGAGATGCGCTGGGCGCTCGGCCCGTGCGAGACGAACCAGCGGCCCTCGAACCCGAGAGTTTCCCAGGGCGCGAAAGATTCCGGGCTGCCCGAGCGTTCGGCGAGGCGGGGCTGGACGGCGTATGCGGAGGTGTGGTCGTTGCGCACACTGAACGCCGAGTTCGCGGCCGCGAAGAAGGCACGGGTGGCGACGCCGTTGAACAGGGTCACCACGAGCAGCACCAGGACCAGGAAACCCGCCGAGGGGGCCAGCTCTCGCGGGATCTTGACCCACCGGTTGAGCTGGCGGGCCAGAAACAGGATGAGTTCGCGCGCAGTGCGATAGCAGGCGACCACCAGCACCCCGACCGTGAGACTCAGACCGCCGGTGCGCAGATAGGCGGGTGTGGTGGTGCCCTCCATCCCCATCATCGCGGTGATCTCACGCTGCCAGTGTGCCGACTGCACCAGCATGTAGCCGGCGCTCAGCGCGGCTGTGATCAGCACCGCGGATTTCAGCGCGTACCGGGTCCAGGTGGGCGGCTCCGGTATCCGGGTGAGCCGGGGCCGCACCCACAACCGGAAGAACCATTCCAGCAGACAGCCCACGCCGTACCCGATGGCCGCGTTGATCCCGCTGATCAGTCCCTGGAACATCCAGTCGCGCGGCAGCAACGACGGCGATACCGACAGCGCGAAGAACACCGTCGCGACCACCAGACCCACATAGTTCAGGTCGATGATGTGCTCGGTCCGCCGGACCACGGCGACACACCGCCGCCGCAACCTGGTCACGGAGTCAGCGGTTTCCAGCACCCGTCCAGTATGGCGGGCGGGACCGGCGCCGGAGGGTGGCCCGGGTCACCTCCGGCGTGCCAGTCGTGGGCCGGGTCAGGCGTGGCCGCCGAAGAGGGCGGGTAGCGTGCCCTCGTGCGCGGCGCGCAGCTCGGCCATGCCGATCGAGAACTGGCCCTGCACCTCGACCGAATCCGAACCCTGATCGACCACACCGATGCGCACCCAGGGCAGTTCCCGGGCCGTACACATCCGGGTGAAGCGGGTCTCCTCCGAGCGCGGCACCGCGACCAGCACCCGGCCGGCCGATTCGGAGAACAGCATGACGAAGGGGTCGGCGTCCTCGGGCAGCAGGATCCGGCAGCCGGTCTCCCCGGCCAGGGCCGCCTCGACCACGGCCTGCGCCAGGCCGCCCTCGGACAGGTCGTGGGCGGCACTGATCATGCCGTCGCGCGAGCCCGCGGTGAGGACATCGGCGAGCAGCTTCTCGCGGTCGAAATCGACCTGCGGCGGCAGCCCGCCCAGATGCCCGTGCGCCACCTGCGACCAGACCGAACCGCCGAATTCGTCGCGGGTATCGCCCAGCAGGATGAGCGTCTCCCCCGGTTCCAGGCCGAGGCCGGTGGGGATGCGGCGGTGGACGTCGTCGATCACGCCCAGGACGCCGACCACCGGAGTCGGCAGGATGGCGTTCTCGCCGGTCTGGTTGTAGAAGCTGACATTGCCGCCGGTGACCGGAATACCCAGTTCCACACAGCCGTCGGCGAGACCGCGCACGGCCTGCTGGAACTGCCACATCACCCCGGGATCCTCCGGGGACCCGAAGTTCAGGCAGTTGGTGACCGCCTTCGGCGTGGCGCCGGTGACGGCCACATTCCGGTAGGCCTCGGCCAGGGCCAGCCGCGCACCGGTGTACGGGTCGAGCTTGGTGTAGTGACCCGACGCGTCGGTGGCCAGCGCGATACCGCGACCGCTCACCTCGTCGACCCGGATCACCCCGGCGTCGGCCTGTTCGGCGAGCACCGTGTTTCCGCGCACGTAGCGGTCGTACTGTTCGGTGATCCAGCGGCGGCTGCACAGCTGCGGGCTGGCCACCATCTTCAGCAGGGTGTCGCGCAGTTCCTCGGCGGTCTTGGGCCGGGGCAGGCTGTCCGGGGTGTCGGCGTTGAGTGCGTCCTGCTCGGCGGGACGCCGGACCGGCCGCTCGTACACCGGGCCCTCGTGCGCGACGGTGCGCGGCGGCACATCCACCACGGTCTCGCCGTGCCAGGTGACCTCCAGCCGCTCGCCGTCGGTGACCTCACCGATCACCGTGGCCAGCACATCCCATTTCGCACAGACGGCGAGGAAGGCGTCCACGTTCTCCGGGGTCACCACCGCGCACATACGCTCCTGCGATTCGCTGGAGAGCACCTCGGCGGGGGTCATATCGGCGGCGCGCAGCGGGACCCGGTCGAGTTCGATGCGCATCCCGCCGTCACCGGCGGCGGCCAATTCGGAGGTGGCACAGGACAGTCCGGCGCCGCCGAGATCCTGGATACCGACGACCAGTCCGGCGTGGTAGAGCTCCAGACAGCATTCGATCAGGACCTTCTCGGTGAACGGGTCGCCCACCTGGACGCTCGGCAGCTTCTTGCGACCGCTGCCGGAATCGTCGCCGGAGAAGGTGTCCGAGGCCAGTACCGAAACACCGCCGATACCGTCGAGGCCGGTACGCGCGCCGAAGAGAATGATCTTGTTCCCGGCGCCCGAGGCGAAGGCGAGGTGCAGGTCCTCCACCCGCATGACCCCCGCGCACAGCGCGTTGACCAACGGGTTTCCCTGGTAGGAGGCATCGAAGACGGTTTCGCCGCCGATATTGGGCAGCCCCAGCGAATTGCCGTAACCGCCGATCCCGCGGACCACCCCGTCCAGCACCCGGCGGGTGTCGGCGGCGTCGGCGGCACCGAAACGCAACTGGTCCATCACCGCGATGGGGCGCGCGCCCATGGCCATGATGTCGCGGACGATCCCGCCCACACCGGTGGCCGCGCCCTGATACGGCTCGACATAGGACGGATGATTGTGGCTCTCCACCTTGAAGGTGACCGCCCAACCGTCACCGATATCGACCACGCCCGCGTTCTCGCCGATACCGGCGAGCATGGCCGAACGCATCTCCTCGGTGGTCGTCTCACCGAAGTAGCGCAGATGCACCTTGGAGGATTTGTAAGAACAATGCTCGCTCCACATCACCGAGTACATGGCGAGCTCGGCATCGGTGGGCCGGCGCCCCAGAATCTCCCTGATCCGGGCGTATTCGTCGTCCTTGAGGCCGAGCTCGGCGTACGGCTGCGGCGTATCCGGAGTGGCGGCGGCGGTGGCGACCGTATCGACAACCTGCTCAGTCACGGGGGTACCAGGATCCTTTCGTGGGTTGGCGCGCCGGCGCGCGCGGGCTCCGGCCTTCCGGGCGCCCGCCGCGGCTCGCGGCAGGTGGCATCGGCGCCACGGTTCGGTCGGAACGCCGGGCCTCGGCGGCGGGGTCCCGGCAGAGTTGATCCAGCAGAATCCTACGTCCACCTGCGCCGGACCGATTACCGACCCCGTCGCCGCAAAACCCCTGGCCGTCCCCCGGCCCGAACCGGCCTACGGAGCAAGGAAGGCGGCCAGGGCCGCCGCGTAGGCGGTCACATCGGCGGCGCCCATCATCTCCCGCGCCGAATGCATGGCCAGCTGGGGCGCACCCACGTCCACGGTCGGCATACCGGTGCGCGCGGCGGTCATCGGGCCGATGGTGGAACCGCAGGGCAGATCGGCGCGGTGCACATAACGCTGCATCGGGACTCCGGCCCGGTCACACGCCAGCGCGAACGCTCCCGCGCCGACGGCGTCGGTGGCGTAGCGCAGGTTCTGGTTGACCTTCAGCACCGGTCCGCCGTTGATCTCGATACCGTGCGAAGGCTCGTGCCGTTCCGGGTAGTTCGGGTGCGTGGCGTGCGCCATATCGCCGGACGCGCACACCGACCCCGCGACCGCCGCCAGGAATTCGGCACGGCCACCGCCGCGGGCCAGCACGATCCGCTCCAGCACCGTGGGCAGCAGCTCGGACTGCGCGCCCCGGTCGGATTGGCTGCCGACCTCCTCGTGGTCGAATACGGCGAGCACTGGGACGGCGTCGCCCGGATTCTCGACGGCGGCCCGGAAGGCGGCCAGCCCCGCGTAGCAGGTGCCCTGGTTGTCCAGGCGGGGTGCGCTGATCAGGTCGCGGCCGGCACCGATCACCCGGCCGGGCGCCAGATCGTGGGTCATCAACTCCCAGCCCAGCACCGCCCGCGGATCGACCCCGGCCGCCTCGGCCACGTAATCCAGGAACGCCGCACGTTCACTGCCCACACCCCAGATCGCATTGACATGCCGCTGCGGATCCAGCGTCACCCCGCGCCGGTCCTCGGACAGATGGATCGCCAGCTGCGGAACCCGCAGAATCGGTTCGTCGATCCGTACCAGCCGCTCGGCCAGCCCCGACCCCTCCCGCACACTCAGCCGCCCGGAGATCCCCAGCTCACGATCCAGCCAGGAGTTCAGCCAGGCACCCCCGTACGGCTCCAGCCGCACCAGTTGCCAGCCGGCGACCGTCAGATCGGGATGCTGTTTGACCCGCAGATTCGGGCTGTCGGTATGCGCCCCGACCACCCGGAACGGCCCTGCCTGCTCCGGGTCGGCCCACGCCACCAGCGAGCCACCGCGCACGATGTAGTACCGGCCACCGGTGCCCGGCCACGCCCGGGTCTCGTCCAGCCGGACGAACCCGTCGGTTTCCAGTGTCTCGGCGATGGTCCGGCAGACATGGAACGGTGAAGGTGACGCGTCGATGAACTCACACAACCCGGCGGCCGAAGCCGCGACAGCAGAACTCGGCATGCTGTGACCCTATTGGCGCGCCTCCGGCGCGCGGGGTCGAGGCCCCCAAAGGTCCCGCCGTTCAGGCCTCGAGACTCGCGGCTACGCCGCATGCACTTCGAGGCCTGAACGGCGGGACGGGCCTCGACCCTTTCAGGGCCTCGCTGAACTCGGCACCGAGAGACGGCTGCTGTTGGTAAAGGCGATCAGACGCCAGGCCGGCCAAGCGGTCGACTCGGCATCCGACCCGGACATCGAAGCCGTCCCGCCGCCGCGAATGTCGCGGGCGGCATCGATGCCGGAACAGCTGCGGCCCAATCCGTTCGGAGTGCGCCACAGCGAGTGGATCAACCCGCTCGGTGGCCGGCGAAGAAGGCGCGGATATCCGGTACGAGCAATTCCGGCACCTCCATGGCCGGGAAGTGACCACCGCGGCCGAACTCTGACCAGTGCTCGACATGACCGCCCGGATCCACCAGATCGCGGATCGCATCGTCCCCGGCGAATACCGCATAACCGGTGGGGGCCGCCGGCGGCGGGGTTTCCCCGGAGCCCTGCCACGCGGCCATCTCCCGGTATGCCTGCATCCCTTCGTACAGGGAGTGCGCAGCGGAGGCGCCGGATCGGGTGAACCAGAAGATGCTGACGTCGACGAGCAGCTGATCCCGGTCGACTGCGTCCTCGGGCAGTTCGGCGGCCGGATCCGTCCATTCCCGGAACTTCTCCACGATCCAGGCGAGCTGCCCGACCGGTGAGTCGGTCAACGAGTAGGACAACGTCTGCGGCCGGGTGGCTTGCACGTGGAGATACCCGAGGCCGTCGGCCTGGAACCGGTTGAAGCGCTCGGCCCGCTTCCGGTCCGCCTCGGACAGGCCATCGGTGTCGATCGGCGGGCCGAAGGGCATCGCCGGGGCGGTACCCGTGGCGTGCACGCCCAGCACCCGTCCCGGAGCCACCATGGGCAGCAGCTGCGAAACGCCTGCCCCCGCATCGGTGCCGTGCACGGCGAACCGTTCGTAGCCGAGCCTGGTCATCAGCTCCGCCCAGGCGGTCGCGACGCGAAAGAGGTTGCCCCATCCGGGGCCCGCCACGGGCGTGGAGAAGCCGTAACCGGGAAGCGACGGAATGACCAGGTGGAAGGCATCCAGGGGGTCTGCGCCGTGGGATTTCGGGTCGGTCAGCGGGCCGATCAGGTTCTGGAACTCGAACGGCGAGCTTGGCCAGCCGTGCGTGAGGATGAGCGGCCGGGCTCCGGGCTCGGCGGATCGGATGTGGAGGAAGTGGATGTCCTGACCATCGATGGTGGTGACGAACTGCGGAATCTCGTTCAGTTCCGCCTCCCGGGCCCGCCAGTCGAACCCGTTGGACCAGTATTCGGCCAAACCCCGCAGATAGTCGACGGGGACGCCGCGGCTCCAGTCCGTCACGGCCGGCTGCTGCGGCCAGCGGGCGCGGTGCAGGCGTTCGACCAGATCATCGATATCGGCTCGTGGGATCGCGATGCGGAAGGGGCGGATCTCCGTGGTGTTCGTCATGCCGCCACCGTAAAAGCAAACGCGGAAGGATAGCTTCCGCAATTACTGCGATGCTGAACGAATGTTGAAGACTTCTGCCAGGCTGCTGCGATTGCTGTCGTTGTTGCAGTCGCGGATGGATTGGAGCGGCGAAGAGCTCGCCGCGCGATTGGGCGTCACCGGCCGGACAGTGCGCAGCGATATCGAGAAGCTGCGCGACCTGGGCTACCCCGTGGCCGCGGCGCCGGGAGTGGGAGGCGGGTATCGCTTGGGTGCCGGAGCGAAGCTGCCGCCGCTGCTGCTCGACGACGACGAGGCGGTGGCGGTAGTGGTGGGACTCCGGACATCGGTGGGCGGCGGCGTTTCCGGAATGGCGGAGGCCTCGGTACGGGCGTTGGCCAAGTTCGAGCAGGTATTGCCGCCGCGGCTGCGGCACCAGGTGAGCGGCATGGGCTCGGCGATCGCCGCCGTTCCGAGCGCCGGACCCACCGTGGACGCGGACACATTGAGCGTGATCGCGGCGACGATTCGCGCCCGCGAGCGCCTGCGATTCGACTACGAGACCCACCGGGGCACCCCCGGCGGGCGAGAAATCGAGCCCCATCAGCTCGTGAACTGGGGCCGCCGCTGGTACCTGGTGGGTTGGGATATCGAGCGTGCGGACTGGCGGACCTTCCGGGTGGACCGAATCTCCCCGCGCACTCCCAACGGCCCGCGATTCACTCCCCGGCCGTTACCGGACAACGACGCTTCGACGCATGTGCAGCGGGGCGTCGGCCAAGCCACCTGGCGCTACACGGCCCGGGTGCTGTTGCACGCGTCGGTGGAGTACGTGCGCGAACGCATGCCGCACGCCGGCACCCTGGAACCGGCCGGGCCGGATCGTTGTGTGGCCGAGGTGGGGGCGGACACGGCCCAGATGCTGGCTCTGTATCTAGGACTGCTCGACGTGGATTTCGACGTGCTCGAGGGCGCTGAGCTCACGGCGAGGCTGCGAGACCTCTCAGCGCGCTTCCAGCGGGCCGCCGCCGACGCTTCGGATACCGGCTCGTGACGGCCGGTGGTTCCCCGGAGGTGGCGAGCTACCGTCCGGCCGGTGTCCGCCGGTCAGCGCCCGGGACTTGCGACCTCGCCGCAGTCAGGGCGACATCTTCCGCCTTCGCGGGCGGGCACCTCCCCCGCGGCAGAGCAGCCGCGTAGGACGCCCGGCCCCTCAGGAAGCGACCAGCACGTCCAGTACGGACAGGAACAACCCCAGCCCGTCGTCACTCGGCCCGGTCAACGCCTCGGTCGCGTGCTCCGGATGCGGCATGAGCCCCACGACCCGCTTGTTCTCCGACGCGATTCCCGCGATCGAGCGCTGCGAGCCGTTCGGGTTGTCGCCCGCGTAGCGGAACACGACCCGGCCTTCGCCTTCGAGTTCGTCGAGGACCGTCTGCGAGGCCTGGTAACGCCCCTCACCCGATTTCAGCGGGACCAGGATCTGGGCGCCCGGTTCGTAGCGGGAGGTCCAGGCGGTGTCGGTGGCTTCGACGCTCAGCCACTGGTCGCGGCAGATGAAGTGCAGGCCCTCGTTGCGGGTGAGGGCGCCGGGCAGCAGTCCGGCCTCGCACAGCACCTGGAAACCGTTGCAGATACCGAGCACCGGCATGCCGTTGCGGGCGGCTTCGACGACGGTGCCCATCACGGGCGCGAACCGGGCGATGGCGCCGGCGCGCAGGTAGTCGCCGTAGGAGAAACCGCCGGGGACCACGACCGCGTCGACGCCTTTGAGATCGGCGTCGCCGTGCCAGAGGCTCACGGCTTCGGCGCCGGCCAGCCGGACCGCGCGGGCGGCATCCACATCGTCGAGGGTTCCGGGGAAGGTGATGACACCGATGCGGGCGGTCACGGGACGCGCACCACCTTCCAGTCCTCGATCACGGTGTTGGCCAGCAGCGATTCGGCGATCGAGGCGAGTTGGTCGTCGCTGACGTCGTCACCGACCTCGAGTTCGAAGCGTTTGCCCTGCCGGACGTCGGTGACGCCTTCGAATCCCAGACGCGGCAGAGCGCCGGCTATGGCCTGCCCTTGCGGATCCAGGATCTCGGCCTTCGGCATCACCTCGACCACGACACGTGCCACGGGTTGCTCCTCACAAAAAGGGGTGAGCTGCGTCCGGCGCCGACGCCGGGACGCGGATGGGGTTACCTGAGCAGCCTAATTGCCCGGTGGCCGGAAGGACGCGGCGGGTGACCGAACATATGCGGTACTAGCCTTGCGTGCATGCATGTAGCCCACTTCGGTCACTCCTGCGTACTCGTCGAACTGAACGGGAAGAAGATCCTCTTCGATCCCGGCGCGTTCTCCCACGGTTTCGAAGGCCTCACCGGACTGGACGCGATCGCCGTCACCCATCAGCACGCCGACCATATCGATCCGAACCGGATCGACCCGCTGATCGAGGCGAATCCCGGCGCGCGCCTGCTGTCGGATCCGCAGACCGCCGAACTCCGGGGCGGGGCCTGGGAGGCGCTGCACGCGGGCAATGTGGTGGACCTCGACGGTCTGCGGATCACCGGCGGCGGGGGCCGGCACGCGGTGATCCACCCCGAACTGCCGGTGATCGACAACACCGTCTTCCAGCTGGGCACCGCCGCGAACCCGACCCAGTTCGTCCATCCCGGGGATTCGCTCTGGGTGCCCTCCACTCCGGTCGATGTGCTCGCCGTCCCCGCCGCCGCTCCCTGGATGAAGATCAGCGAGGCGGTCGACTACCTGCGGTCGGTGGCGCCCCGGCTGGCCTTCCCGATCCACTACGGCATCATCGCCGAGCCGGCCTGGGGTGTGTATTTCAGCCGGCTCGACGAAATGCGCAAGGCCGATACCGAATTCACCGTCCTGCGTCCGGAGAACGACGCCGAGCTCTGAACGCGCGGCCGGTTCAGCGGGTGTAGGACGACAGGAACAGCGCCTCGGCGAGCGCCAGGTGCTCGATCTCGGTGGGATCGACGCTCTCGTTCGGCGCGTGGATGAGACAGCGCGGCTCCTCGACACCGAGCAGCATGATCTCGGCGTCGGGGTAGGTGTCGGCGAAGACGTTGCACAGCGGAATCGAGCCGCCCTGGCCCTGGGTGGTCGCGGGACGGCCGTAGGCGGCGGCGAGCGCGGCCTCCATCGCGGTGCGGGCGGGACCGCCCCGGCCGGATCGGAAGGCCGCGCCCGTGCCCTCCGGTTCGACGGTGAGCCTCGCCTGCCACGGGGTGTGCGCTTCCAGATGCGCCACCAGGGCACGGTAGGCGGGATCCGGGTCGATCCCGGGCGGAATCCTCAGGTTGAGGCGGGCGCGGGCCCTGGGCTGGACCGCGGCCGACGAGCCGACTACGCCGGGGGCGTCGATGCCGAGCACGGTGAGCGCCGGACGAGCCCAGAGCATATCGGCGACGGTCCCGTCACCGAGCAGACCGACACCGTCGAGTACACCGGCGTCGGCCCGGAACTGCTCGGCCGGGTATTGCACACCGGACCAGGTGCCCGCGTCCGCGAGCCCGTCCACGGTCGTATTGCCCTTGTCGTCGCGCAGGGAGTCCAGCAGCCGGATCAGCGCGGCCAGCGCGTCCGGGGCGGCGCCGCCGTACATACCCGAATGGACCGGACCGGCAAGAGTTTCCACCGTGACCACCACGTTCACATTGCCGCGCAGTGTTTCGGTGAGGGTCGGTACCCCGACCGCGAAATTCCCACTGTCCAGCACCACGATCGCGTCGGCGCGCAGCAGCTCCGGGTTCGCTTCGACGAAGCGTTCCAGCCCACCGGTGCCCTGCTCCTCGGACCCCTCGGCCACCAGCGTCACCCCGACCGGCAACTGCTCGCCCAACGCCCGCAGCGCGGTCAGGTGCACGACGATATTGCCCTTGCAGTCGGCCGCCCCGCGGCCGTACCAGCGGCCGTCCCGCTCGGTGAGTTCCCAGACCGGTGTGTGCCAGGCCGCCTCGTCGAGCGGCGGCTGCACGTCGTAATGGCAGTAGAGCAGGACCGTCGGCGCTCCGGGTGGGGCGGGCCGGGAGGCGATGACCGCGGTGCTGCCGTCCGAGGTCTCGTACAGTTCGGCGCGGGCGAGCCCGGCCGCGACGAAGGCGTCGGCCACCCACCGGGCCGCTCGCTCGCATTCCTCGGGCGGGAACTGCCGCGGATCGGCGACCGAGCGGAAGGCGACGAGTTCGGCCAGGTCCGCGCGCGCTCGCGGCATGTATCCGGCCACCCGGTCGCGCAGCGCGGCAGTGGCCGTGTCGTCGGCGGAGGTCATGGCTTTCTCCTCGGTGGTCTCGTCGGTCTCGGTACGCGCACGATCCGCGACGACCATGCGTCCCGGGGCGGGCTCGCTTCGCCGCCACCGTATCCGGTGGCCGGTGCCCGCGTGCGCACGAGATCACTGCCGCGCCCGGCGATCCGACGGGGTCGTCCTCCGCACGACATCGGTTGCCGCTGAGGTCGCTGCCGAGTTCGGGCGCACCGGCGACTTCGCCGGCGGGCCCGGGCGGCGGTATCCGGTGTGCGGTGCGCGCCGCTCCTCGGCAAATGGTCATCGATCCGCTCGGTACGCGTCGAGGCTCGCCGGAATACTGGCCTCGAACTACTCGATGTCACCGTGGCCGGGTCCCGGCGCGCCGGGACCCGGCCACGGTGTGGAGTTCGGATCCGCGTCGGACGCGCACGCGGGTGAGTTCCGATCCGCGTCGGACGCGCACGCGGCGCCGGTTCACCGGGTGCTCGGCGGAGCCGAACGCGGTGGCGGTCTCAGTGGAATACGAGCAGCGCGACCGCGAGCAGCGCGGCGACCAGGCCCATCGCCCGTACCCGGGTGAGCTTTTCGCCGAGTGCGACCAGTCCGAGGACGACCGGGATCACCGGATACAGCGAGGACAGCACCACCGCGATCACCACCAGTTGCTCCCGCCCGGCGAGCAGATAGCAGATCAGGGCGATCGCGGCGGCGGCGCCGGTCGCGAGCGACCACACCACAGTGGCGGGCCGCGGCCGCTCGACCGTGCCACGCAACAGTGGTGACAGGGTGAGGACAGCGGCCACCCGACCGGCGACCACCGGCCAGATACCCGCGGCCGGGTCACTCTGGGCCAGGGCCAGATACTGCACCGCGATACCCGCCCCCGCGATCAGCGCGTCACCCGTTCCCGCGGCACGCCCGCCCGCGCCGTCACCGGCGTGGGAAACCAGCCACAGGGCGGGAACCGCCACCGCCACCCCGATCCAGGCCGTCACTGCGGGGCGTTCACCGAGCCACAGCACCCCGGCCAGGACCGGCAACGCGACACCGCCGACCGCGCTGACCGGGACCACAGTGCTCATGGCGCCGCGGCTGAGCCCGCGGAAGAGGAACAGCATGCCCATCCCGGTCCCCATCCCCGAGACCGCGCCCCACAGCATGCTCGCGCCATCCCAGTGCCCGGGGAACAGCGGCGCGGCGGCCAGCGCCACGACCAATCCGCCGACCTGCCCGACGACCGCGACCACGCGCAGATCGATCCGGCGGGCCAGCAGTCCGCCGGCGAAGTCGGAAACACCGTAGGCGGCCGCGGAGGCCAGGGCCAGCGCCGCACCCGCACTCATGCGGACCGGTCCCGTTCGGCCTGCCCCACCGGGCAGTGGGCATCGGTGGTGCACGAACGCCGGTCGCAGAGCCGGCACAGCAGGTCGGCATTTCCGATCTCGGAGTACAGACCGGTCAGGAGCTTGTCGAGCAGCAGCGCCAGGGTCTCGCGTTCGGCGGTGTCGAGCGGCTCCAGCACATACGCCAGCCCGCCGCTGCGGGCGGCCAGGATATTCGCCGCGGCCTGCCGGCCGCGTTCGGTGAGGCGGACGGCGATCTCGCGACCCTGTCCGGGCCGGCGTTCCACGAGTTCTCGCCGCAGCAGGGTGTCGATCATGCGCGCCGCCGCCGACTGGCTCGACCCGACCCGGCGCCCCAGTTCGGTGCCGCTCAGCCCGGGCGAGCCCGCCAGGACCACCAGCGCCGCGGCGGCACTCGTTCCGACACCGGTGTCCTCGGCCACCCGTTCGAGCATCAGATCGGTGACCGCCAGGGCGGCGGCGCCCAGCAGGTTCACGGTGCGGCTATCATGCATGACTCATGCATAACATGCGGAATATGGCCGAGTCCACTCGACTCGGTCCCGGAAGATGGAACCGCCGCCCCGCTATCGCCGAATGGGGCGGCGGAGTCTCAGGCCGCGCGCACGGCGCGCACAGGCTCCCAGCGGTACACCTCGCTGCGCGCCCCGTGATAGAGCGCGAGGTCCACGGCGTCCAGCATGGCCTGCCGCGGACCGGGCCGGCCCAACTGCGCGGCCGAAACCGCCAAGCGGAGCACCCCGCCCCGCCGCGCGGTACGCGCGGCGCCCAGTACCAGCGCGCGGCACCACCAGGGTTCGGCGCGGATCCCCTCACCGATGCCGTACACCCGCGCCTTCTGTACCGAATCGCGTTCCAGATCCTGGATACCGGTCAACCCGAGCGAGAGCCGGAAACCGACCTCGGGCAGCGCCGCGGTCGCCCCGGCGGACACATCCCAGCGGGGCGCGGCGAACAGGCGGGTGCGCAGGCCCACCTGCTCCATGGCCCGGTCGGCGGCGGTCAGCCGTAACAGCGCCTCATGCCTGGGCAGCGTCGCGAACTCGGCCCGGCGCCGTTTCGTCGCGGCCTGGTCGTAGCCGTGCAACACCACGGCATCCCCGCGACCGCGCCGGCCGCGCAACCAGGTCTGGGTGGTGGGGTCGTCGGCGAGCCGGTAGCCGCCCTTCAGCCGCGGCGCCACCAGCAGCGACAACCGCACCCCGCGCTGATCCATCTCCTCGGCGAAACCGATCGCCGCGTCCCGGGTGGATTCCCGGACGCCCGACACCGAAACGAGCAGCTCAGCGTTCATGTACCCACACTGACAGCCGCAGGTGTCCGGGGCGTGCAGTACCGATGACCTGCGCATGCAGGTCCGGTGACCGGCCCGTGGAGCGGATATGGCCGGGCGGCGAACATCGGGACACGATCCGGCCGCCGCCCGGCGGGCCTACTTCTCCCCGAGACCGACGGTGTCCAGCACCCAGGCGTACTCGAAGGCGACCTCGCGCCATTTCTCGTACCGCCCGCTGACGCCGCCGTGCCCGGCGCTCATCTCCGTTTTGAGCAGCAGCGGCGAATCACCGGTCTTGGTGGCGCGCAGTTTGGCGACCCATTTCGCCGGCTCCACGTACAGCACGCGGGTGTCGTTGATGCTGGTGATCGCGAGGATGGCCGGATAGTCCGCGGCCGCGACATTCTCGTAGGGCGAATACGACTTCATGTATTCGTAGACGTCCTTGTCCTCCAGCGGATTTCCCCACTCGTCCCATTCGATCACCGTCAGCGGCAACGAGGGATCGAGAATCGAGGTGAGCGGGTCGACGAAAGGCACATTGGCCAGCACCCCGGCGAACAATTCCGGCGCGATATTGGCGACCGCGCCCACCAGCAGCCCGCCCGCGCTACCCCCGTCGGCGATCATCCGATCCGGCGCGGTGGTTCCGTTGTCGACGAGATGGCGTGCGCAGGAGACGAAGTCGGTGAAGGTGTTCTTCTTGGTGAGGGTTTTGCCGTTCTCGTACCAGAGCCGGCCCATCTCACCGCCGCCGCGGACATGAGCGATCGCGAACACCATGCCGCGATCGAGCAGCGACAGCCGCGATACCGAGAAACCCGGGTCCATACTCGCTTCGTAGGAGCCGTAACCGTAGAGCAGCAATGGTTTCGGGCCGGTGGCGCGGTCGGTATCGCGCCGGGCGACGATCGAGATGGGAATCCGGGTGCCGTCCGCGGCCACGGCCCAATCACGGTGCTGCACATAATCGTCCGCGTCGTAGCCGCCGAGTACCGGCTGCTCCTTGCGGAGCAGCAGCGCCCCGGTCTCCACCACGTAGTCGAAGACCTGGGTGGGTGTGATGAACGAGGTGAGCCCGAGTCGCAGGGTGGGCTGATCCCATTCCGGGCAGGAACCGAGCCCGGCGCTGTAGAGCTCCAGCTCGAATTCGAGTTCGCGCAGTTCGCCGTAGCCGTCCGCGCTCAGCGGCCATACCGCCACCCGGGGCAGCGCCTCGCGGCGATAGCTGAGCACCAACTGCCCGGCGAAGGCATCGACATCCTCGAGCCGCACATCGTCGCGGTGCCCGATGAGGGTGCGCAACCGGGACGGATCGTCGGCCGGTGCCTCGGCCAGGACGAAGTTCTCCGCTTTCGCCCCGTCCACGACATCGTTGTGCAGGATCAGGAACCGGTCCTCGCCCGCCACCACCGCGTGCTCCGCCGAATACTCGACTCCCTCGCGGCGAGGTAGCAGTACCCGGAACTCACCGGTCGGGTCATCCGATTCCAGGATCCAGCCCTCGGTGGTGATCTTGGACCCCACCCAGATCATCAGATACTTCTCCGACCGGGTGGCGCCGACGCTCACCCAGTAGCGCTCATCCGGCTCGTGGAATACCTGCACGTCCGCGGTCGAAGTATCGCCGAGCCGGTGCCGCCACACCGTATCCGGCCGCCAGGATTCGTCGACGGTCTGATAGAAGACATGGCTGCCGTCCAGCGACCAGGTGGCGCCGGGCGCGGTCCGCGGAATCTCGTCACCGAGCAGTTCCCCGGTACGCAGATCCAGGAACCGCAATGTGTAGCGTTCGTCGCCGGCGGTGTCCACCGAGAAGGCCAGCAGATTCCCGTCGTGGCTCACCGAGAACGCGCCGAGCGCGAAGAAATCGTGCCCTTCGGCCAGCACATTGCTGTCCAGCAGCACCTGCTCGCCGGGTATCTCGGTCCCGGCCTCGAGCTGCGGAGGCGTCCAGGCATCGATCCCGGCGGCGTTCGCGTCGATCGGGCACCGGCAGTGCACACCGTACTGTTTGCCCTCGTAGCTGCGCGAGTAGTACCAGTACTCACCGAGCCTGGTCGGCACCGACAGATCGGTTTCCTGGGTGCGGCTCTTGATCTCGTCGAAGATCTTCTCGCGCAGCGGTGCCAGATGCGCCGTCCGGGCCTCCGTATAGGCGTTCTCGGCCTCGAGGTGGGCGATGACCTCCGGGTCCTCTTTGTCCCGCAGCCATTCGTATTCGTCGACGAATACGTCGCCGTGGTGTACCCGCTCGAACGGAACCCTCTTCGCCGTGGGCGCGACCGCCGCGGGCGCCGCGTCGGTTACCGGACTACCACTGTCAGCCATGGCCACCACCGTAGCGGCCCGCGCCGGACCACCGCGGGTGACCGCGTCCGGCGGCCACCGGCCGAGTGGATCAGGCGCCGATCGCCGGGCCGATGGTCGGCCAGGACGCCTTCAGATGGTCGTTCCAATACGACCACGAATGCGTACCGACCGGGCTGTAGTCGACCCGCAGCGGCAGCCCCGCCGCGCGCGCCTTGCGCTCGAACGAGATCACACAGGCGTCGACGGCGAATTCGATCGGCCCGCCGAGCACGATGTTCTCCGGCAGCTGCGGTTTCAGCTCCAGTTCGTGCGGCCCGGGCAGACCGGTGCCGGTCGACAGGAACAGCGTTTTACCGCGCAACCGGTCCAGCATCAGCGCAGGATCATGGGCCGCCCAGGCCGGGCTGCCGGCGGGCCCCCACATATTGTCCGGGTTGCCGCCCCTGGTCATGATGGAGAACTGCACCGCACCGGCCGCCATCCCGGAATCCGGGCAGGCACTGTACCCGGCCACGGCCGTATAGAGCTGCGGATGCCGGGCCGCCAGGATATAGGCGGCGTGCCCGCCCATGGACAGGCCACCGATCGCGTTCTCACCGTTACCGGCGAAATTGCCGTCGATGATCGGTGGCAGCTCCTGGGTGAGGAAGGTTTCCCACCGGTAGCGGCCCAGGGCCGGGTCGTCGCGCTGCCAGTCGGTGAAATAACTGGCCCTACCGCCGACGGGCAGGACGACATTGACATTCTTGCCGAGGAAGAACCGCTCGGCCTCGGTGGCATTGGTCCAGGTGCTCTGACCGACTCCCGGATCGAGCCCGTCCAGCAGGTAGTAGCCGGGCCGGCTGCCGCCCCCGGCCGGATGCAGCACCTGCACCTGCACGACCTGGTTCATGGCGGGCGATGCGATGAAAACCGCCGAACGCGTCGGGCCGAGTTCATCGATCCGGACGACCTCGGCCGCGGCGGCCGGAGCGGGCCGGAGGACAGGGAGCCCGGCAGCCGAACCGATCACCGCCAGCATCAGTACAGCCAACCGAAAATACCGCACGATCGCACCTCCCTGGCCCACCCCGGAAACTAGCTCATGCCCATGCTCACCATCTCGCTCGGCGATAGCGCACTGTCAGCATATTCACAGCAAACATACCGACCATAATCGAAAAACGATCTTACGTGCCCGTTTCGATACGAACCGGGAAACGCTTCGCGAGTGGGGAACCCGGCGCTCACCGCCCCCGCTGCAGGGCCCCACGGATGGAACCGGCCAGATAGTCCAGATCTGCCCGCGGCGGCGTCCGGGGCCGCCCCCGCAATCCGAATCCGTCGCCCGGGGTGCGGGGGATGACGTGCAGATGGACGTGGAACACCTCCTGCCCCGCGGTCACACCGTCGGCCAGGAAGAAGTTCACCCCGTCGCAGGCCACCTCACTGTCCCGCAACGCCGCCGCCAGCCGCTGCCCCACCTGGAACAATTTCCCACCGAGCACCGGATCGAGCTCGGCGAGCTCACGCGCCGGTTGCTTGGGCACCACCAGCAGATGCCCAGGCGTCATAGGCCGGATATCCATGAACGCGAGCACATCATCGTCCTCGTACACCCGGCTCGCCGGCGCCCGCCCGGCAACGATGTCGGAAAAGATCGAATATGGATCCATAGGTGTATTTTCTGCGCCGCCACCGGCATCGCGGCATCGAGGCCCCGCGCCGAAAACTCAGAGGATCGGCGACGGCGTATACCGGGCAGCTTCCGGATAGGCCGCGACCAGCTTGCCCACCTGCGCTGCCACGTCGGCCACCTGCGCGTCGGCCGCGCCGATGAACGCCGACTTCTCCGCCAGGGCGGCGTCGAGGGCCGCCCGGTCCAGGGGCAGCCGGTCATCGGCGGCCAGCCGGTCCAGCAGATCGGGTTCGCGGCCCTGCTCCCGCATGGCCAGCGCGACCGCCACCGCGTGTTCCTTGATCACTTCGTGCGCGGCCTCGCGGCCGACCCCGGCGCGGACCGCGGCCATGAGAATGCGCGTGGTGGCGAGGAACGGCAGGTAGCGATCCAGTTCGCGGGCGATCACCGCCGGGTAGGCGCCGAATTCGGCCAGAACGGTCAGGAAGGTCTCCATCATGCCGTCGATGGCGAAGAAGGCGTCCGGCAGCGCCACCCGGCGCACCACCGAGCAGAAGACATCGCCTTCGTTCCACTGCGCGCCGGCCAGTTCGGCGGCCATCGAGCCGTATCCGCGCAGCACCACCTGCAGGCCGTTGACCCGTTCGCACGAGCGGGTGTTCATCTTGTGCGGCATGGCCGAGCTGCCGACCTGGCCCGGCTGGAAGCCCTCGGTCACCAGTTCGTGGCCGGCCATCAGCCGGATGGTGTGGGCCAGCGAGGACTGCGCGGCCCCTATCTGCACCAGCGCGGACAGCACATCGTGATCCAGGGAACGCGGGTAGACCTGCCCCACGCTGGTCAGCACGCTGGTGAAGCCCAGGTGCCGGGAGACCTGCTGTTCGAGGGCGGCCAGTTTCGCGGCGTCACCGCCGAGCAGGTCCAGCATGTCCTGCGCGGTGCCCATCGGGCCCTTGATCCCGCGCAGCGGATAGCGGTCGACGAGCTCACGCAGCCGGGTGAGTCCGATGAGCAGTTCGTCGGCGGCCGAGGCGAAACGTTTGCCGAGGGTGGTGGCCTGCGCGGCGACATTGTGCGAGCGGCCGGCCATCACCAGCGTCTGATATTCGACGGCCCGTTCGGCCAGCCGGGCCGCCACCGCGACACCGTGGGCGTGGATATGTTCCAGCGAGAGCCGGATCTGCAACTGCTCCACGTTCTCGGTGAGATCGCGGCTGGTCATCCCTTTGTGCACGTGCTCGTGCCCGGCGAGGGCGTTGAACTCCTCGATCCGGGCCTTCACATCGTGCCGGGTCACCCGTTCGCGTTCGGCGATGGAGGCCAGGTCGACCTGTTCGACGACCCGTTCGTAGTCCTCGACCACGCCGGGCGGAACATCGACCCCGAGTTCGGCCTGGGCGCGCAACACCTCGAGCCACAGCCGCCGCTCGAGCACGATCTTCTGCTCGGGAGACCACAGATGCACCAGCTGCGGGCCGGCGTAGCGGGTGGCGAGGACGTTGGGAATCAGGTCTGAGGTCACGTCCGGTCAGTCTAATGACCGGTAGCGGTCGATCGGCTGGTGCGTCGCCGGAGCGACGATATCGATGACCTCGAGCAGGGCGCCGCGGGCCAACCGGCGGGGTTGCGGGTCGGATTCGCTGAGGGCGGCGACCACCGCGCCGTCGACGACGGCGACCAGCCGGCGCAGTTGTTCGGGCCGCACGATCCGGTCGGATCGGCGCAGCACATCGGAGAGCAGCTCGTCCAGCTGCCCGCGTAGTCGAAGCTGGACCTCGCGCAGCTCGGGGTGCCGGGCCGAGGCGACGGTGCGTTCGTAGCGGGCGATCAACCGCCCACGCGCGCCCTCGTCCACACCTTCGGGACCGATCAGCAGATCGAGCACCAGATCGACGGTCGCCTCCGCACCGCGGCGGCGGTGGGTCACCTCGCCGATCCGCCGCCGCATGGCCTCGAGTTCGGCGTTGCCGCTGAACTCGACCGCCCGCGCGATCAGATCCTCGAGCGATTCGAAGTAGTAGGTCGTGGAGGCCAGCGGCAATTCGGCGCGGGTCGCGACCGAGCGATGCCGCACCGCGTCGAAACCGCCTTCGAGCAGTAACTCGGCAGCAGCCGCCACCAGCGCCTGGCGACGTCGTTCACCCTTCGGAGTCGTCGCGGTTATCACCGTGCCATCGTGCCAGTCTTCATCAATACTTCCGTGCGAAATCAGGGAAAGGGAAAAGAACCATCGATGTTTCTACCGTATCCACGCGGTGATGTTGTCGTACTGTGGAAAATCATTGCCGCGCATGGGGTTGGCCTGTGCTCCGCCGCAAGTGGTCCCGGAGCCGGATGAGCGCCGCCTCGATCTCCGCTGTCGCTCCGGCGAAGGAGAGGCGGACGGTGCGATGCCCGTTGACAGTGTCGAAATCCAGGCCCGGCGCCAGCGCCACCCCCGTGCCGGCCAGTACATCCGCGCACCAGGCCATGGAATCGTCGGTGAGGTGGCCGATATCGGCGTAGGCGTAGAACGCGCCGTCGGCGGGCGCGAGGTCGGTGATACCGAGCCCGGCCAGCCCTTCCAAAAGGATGGCGCGGTTGATCGCGTACCGGTGCACATGGGCGTCGAGTTCGGTGCGCGCTTCGTCGCCGAACGCGTGCACCGCCGCGTACTGCGAGATCGCGGGCGGGCAGACCGTCATATTCGAGGCGAGCCGCTGCAGCGCCGGGCGCAGTTCGGGCGGCGCCAGCATCCAGCCCAATCGCCAGCCGGTCATCGAGAAATACTTCGACACCGAACCGATGACCACTCCCGAGCGGGAGGTCTCCCAGGCCGAGGCGGTTCGCTCACCGCCGTAGGTGATGCCGTGGTAGATCTCGTCGGAGATCAGCAATGTGCCGTGCGCGTCGCACCAGCGGGCCAGGGCCGCGAGTTCTCCGGGGTCGATCATGGTGCCGGTCGGGTTGGCGGGACTGGCCACGATCAGGCCCCGCGGTGGCTCGGGAAGTTCTTCGAGCATGGCGACGGTCGGCTGGAACCTGGTCTCGGCGCGACAGTCCAGTTCCACCACCCGGCAGCCGAGCGCCGCCAGTGTATTGCGGTAGGCCGGGTAGCCGGGCCGCGCGACCACCACGGTGTCGCCGGGATCGAACGCCGCCAGGAAGATGAGGGTGAACGCGCCGGACGAACCGGTGGTGACCACGACGTCGTCGGGATCCACCGGATACCCGTAGGTCCGGTGATGGTGTCCGGCGATCGCCCGACGTAGCGGCAGGATGCCGAATGTTTCCGTGTATCCGAGCAATTCGGCATCGATGGCGGTCTTCGTGGCACGCAGGACCGGAGCCGGTGCGGGGGTGGAGGGTTGCCCGGCCGCGAGACTCAGCACGTCGCCGTGGGTTCGGGCGCGTTCTGCGGCGGCTTTCCAGACATCCATCACGTAGAAAGGTGGGATGGTCGAGCGCCGGGATTCAGTGGACACCCGACCGACGGTAGAACACCGCTTCGGGCGGTTCGACAGCTATGGTCTGCTCTGATGCTCGACAAGGCCAGCCGGCAGCCCGACGGCCCGCCGACCCAGGACCCCGGGAACACCGCGACGGGTCGCGGGACCGGGGCTCTGCGCCGACGCTGGAACCGGGCCGTGCACCCACTTTCCGCGGCGGTTCGCCGTGGCACGCGCCCGGGCGCGGCGGGCGCGACACCCGAGCCTGCCGGCCACGAACTCGCCACCCACTCCGGCCGGAGACCACAGGTCAGGCACGACTCGGAGCAGGACACCGCTGAGCACGACCCCGGAGCGGTCGGCACCGGATCGGAGCAGGACACCGCTGAGCACGACCCCGGAGCGGTCGGCACCGGATCGGAGCAGGACTCCACTGAGCACGACCCCGGCGCGGACGACACCGGATCGGCGGAAACGGGTCCGGGACGCGGCGACGCACCGGAAACCACGGACCCGGGCCGCGGCGGTGGCAGCCGGCCGGAAACCACAGGTCACGATCCCATCGCGGGTCCCGACGATCCAGAATCCGGCACCGGGAAGCAGTCCAGATCCCTGGACCGCGCGGCAGCGACCGGTGGTGGCCTGGTCATCGCCCCCGACTGGCGGGAGCGTGCCGCCGCGCAGGCCCGGACACCGGACCCTCGGGTGGTGGCCGCCCGACGGTGGCTGCGTCGATCCGCCGTGGATCTCTGGTCCCGCCGCCCTACCCGGGCCGGCCTCGCCGACCTCGTCTCGCGCCGGCCGACCGCCGAGGAGATCGCCGACGCGGCCCGCCGCCACCGCGTGCTCATCGGTGTATTGCTGCTCGCCCTGCTGCTGGCGGCGGGTGACGGATCCGCGGGTATCTCGGTCACCGATCGGAGTCCTGTTCCCGGGATCGCCTATCGCGTGGCCCTCGCCCACCCGTTGCAACTATCCGCACCGGTGCCGTCGGTGCGCCGCTATCTCGATGCCATCGACAACGGTGAACGCCTGCGCGAGCAGGCAGTGGTGGCCGCGGCCGCCCGGGCGACCCTGGAACGCGCCAAGGCCGAGGCCGCGGCCGCGGTCGCCGGCCAGGAGCAGCCATGGATCAATACCGCGCCCACACCCGGGGGGCTCGAGGGCGGAGTGATCCCGCCCGGCGCCGTACCTCCCGGAGCCGGCGGTTACGTCCTGCCCGCGCCGGGCACCTTCACCTCCGGTTTCGGCAGCCGGTGGGGCACCTTCCATCGCGGTATCGATATCGCCGGTCCGATCGGGACCCCGATCTACGCCGTCGCGAGCGGCACCGTGATCGATGCCGGTCCCGCGTCCGGTTTCGGCCTGTGGGTACGGATCCGGCACGACGACGGCGCGATCTCCGTCTACGGCCATATGTACGACTTCTTCGTCTCGGTCGGGGAACGTGTTCCCGCCGGAATGCAGATCGCGCGCATGGGAAATCGCGGTGATTCCACCGGACCGCATCTGCATTTCGAGATCATCTTGGACGGCCAGTACGTCGATCCGCAGCGCTGGCTCGCACTGCACGGGCTCTCGTACAACTGAATTCCTGGCCCCAGGGCAAATCATCAGAATCCGAAAAATTCGATCATCGGATAATGACTGCCCGGCTACTTACACGGATGTAAGTCCTGGTACATCGATTTCTCTCAGGAGAATAAAACCAATAGTTATGTTTGTATTCAACTTCCGTTAACCTACCGCAATCAATCTGTGATTTGCCAGATAACGAATCGCAAGTTCGTTTGTCGCACGGTTATCGAGTCGGATCCTGAACATTCCGAGCGACCGGTCGCCCCGGCGGGTGCAGTATGCCATCGGCGCGGACAACTGAATCTCGCATTTCCCACACAAGTAATCGAGAAGCAGCGCAACGACTGCGTCGACGGCCATGACACCCGGCGGCGGAGACCTGCGCTGTAGGAGAGCCGTTCCCATGCGTTTACGAAACCTGTTACCGCTCGTCGCCGTTGCCGCTGCCGTCGTGGTCCCCACCCAGGCCCACGCCGACGCACCCGTCACCGGTGTGCCGGCAGTCCTGCAGGCCCCCGCCCAGCAGGCGCAGCAGCAGATCCTTCAGTGGCAGCAGCAGCTGCCGCAAGCATTCGGCACCCCGGCCTACACCAACGACCTGGACGGCTGGATCCGCAACGCCCTGTCGGTCCTCGGCCGGCACGGGATCCCGGCCAGCTACGACGGCATCCACCGCAACGCGATGCGCGAGTCCGGCGGTGACCCCCAGGCGATCAACCTGTACGACTCCAATGCCGCGGCGGGCACCCCGTCGAAGGGGCTCATGCAGGTCATCGATCCCACCTTCGCCGCCTACCATGTGGACGGCACCGCGTGGGATATCTACGACCCGGTCGCCAATATCGCCGCGGCCTGCAACTACGCCGCCCACCGCTACGGCTCGATCGACAACGTCTTCGGGGCCTACTGATCCATCGGCCGGAAGACCGGCCCGCCGCGGGCGGCGCACGCCGAGGCACCCCCGCGGCGGTGGGCTTCAGAGACGGATACGGTCCTCGACAGCGGCCAGTCCGATATCGGAGCGATAGTGGCTCCCGGTCAGTTTGATACCGGCCAGACGGTCGTAGGCGGCCTCGCGCGCCGCCGCCAGATCGACTCCGGTGCCGACGATATTGAGCACCCGCCCACCCGCGGAGGTCAGCGCGCCGTCCGCACGCTGCGCGGTGCCGGCGTGCAATACCGTCGCCGCGTCGTCGGTCGCCGCGTCATTCGCGCCGGTGATCACATCACCGGACCGCGGCCGGGCCGGGTAGTTCTCCGCGGCGAGCACGACGGTGACGGCGGCGCCGGCGCGCCAGCGTGGCGCGGGCGTTTCCGCCAGGGTGCCGGTCGCGGTGGCGTACAGCAGCTCTCCGAGCGGACTGTCCAGCAGGGCGAGCACCGCCTGCGTCTCCGGGTCACCGAACCGGCAGTTGAACTCCACCACGGCGGGCCCGGCCGCACCCATTGCCAGCCCCGCGTACAGCAGCCCGCTGAAAGCGGCCCCGCGCCGGACCAATTCGGCGGCCACCGGCGCCACCACCTCGTCGACGATCTGCTCGACCGTACCGTCGGGCAGCCACGGCAGCGGGGTGTAGGCACCCATTCCGCCGGTATTGGGCCCGGTATCGCCGTCACCCACCCGCTTGTGGTCCTGCGCGGGCAGCAACGGCACCACCGTCTCCCCGTCGACCAGGCAGAACAGCGAAACCTCCGGGCCGTCCAGGAACGACTCCAGCAGTACCGGATGCCCCTGCTCGAGCAGTTCGGCGGCATGCCCGCGGGCCACCAGACGGTCGGGTGTGACCACCACACCCTTACCCGCGGCGAGCCCGTCGTCCTTGACCACCCAGGTCGGGCCGAAACGGTCCAGCGCCGCGTCCAATTCGGCGGGTGAGTCCACCACCTCGCTGTGCGCGGTACGCACCCCGGCCGCCGCCATCACATCCTTGGCGAACGCCTTCGAGCCCTCGATCCGGGCCGCCGCCGCGGACGGGCCGAAACAGGCGATCCCGGCCGCGCGCACCGCGTCGGCCACACCCAGGACCAGCGGCACCTCCGGACCGATCACCACCAGATCCGCGGCCACCTCCCGGGCCAGCGCGACCACCGACTCCGCGGAACTCGGGTCCACCGGCCGCACCTGCGCGTGCTGGGCGATCCCGGCGTTACCGGGCGCGGCGACGAGCGCACTCACCGCCGGGTCACGGCGCAGCGCAAGGACGAGGGCGTGTTCACGGGCTCCGGAACCGATGACGAGTACTCGCACCCGGACAGCTTATAGGTGCCGGATCGATCCTCCACGGGGCAGGTTCACCGCCGGTCCCGGCCCGGTACCAGCGACTTCACCCCGCAGCCGGCCGGCTGTGGATGATGGAGGAAACACCTTGAACGGGTGGACAACCCGCGTGCCGGGGCCCAGCGATCCCGGTGCGCGCATACGGGAGGACGTGCGCAATGGGTCTGATGGACGGAATCATGGGGAACGCCGGACAGGTGGAGCCGGCCCGGGCCCAGCAGGAATACCAGCGGCTACTCGGCAACGGCGAGCAGGTCTACTCCGCCTACATCCTGGTCCGCGACGCCATGCTGTTCACCAACCGGCGGCTCATCCTCATCGACAAACAGGGCCTGTCCGGCCGCAAGGTCAGCTACCACAGCATCCCCTACCGCTCGATCACCCATTTCGCGGTGGAGACAGCGGGCACCTTCGACCTCGACGCGGAGCTGGTGCTGTGGATCGCGGGCACCGACACGCCGCTGCAGAAGAAGTTCAACCGCCAGGTCGACATCTACGAGGTACAGGGAATTCTGTCCCACTTCGTCGGGGCATGAAGGGTTGTGCGGCCGGCCGACACTAGTCTCGGCCCATGGCTTCTGTTTTCAGTGCGATCATCGCCGGTGACCTGCCGGGCCGGTTCGTGTGGGAGGACGACGAATTCGTCGGGTTCCTCACCATCGCTCCGGTGACGCCGGGGCACACCCTCGTGGTGCCCCGCAAAGAGATCGATCAGTGGCAGGACATCGAGCCCGAGGTCTTCGCGCGGCTGAACGGGGTCGCGCAGAAGATCGGGCAGGCCGTGCGCGCGGCCTGGGACGCGCCGCGAGCGGGACTGCTGATCGCGGGGCTCGAGGTCCCGCATCTGCACGTGCACGTCTTCCCGGCGTTCACCATGGGGAACTTCGATATCTCCGGCGCCGATCCGAACCCCGAGCCGGAATCTCTCGACGACGCGCAGGCACGGATCAAGCAGGCGCTGCGCGACCTCGGCCACGGCGCCAACGTTCCCGCCTGAGTCAGGTCCGGTTCCCGCCGTCGTCCACGGCGGCGGGACCGGCCGGCTCCGGCCGGTTACGCGGTAGCCGGACCGTGAAGGTGGTGCCCACCCCGGCTTCGCTGCGCACCTCCACGGTGCCGCCGTGCGCGGCGACCAGTGCCTGCACAATCGACAGACCGAGCCCGGTACCACCGCTGCCCCGGCTGCGCGAATCGTCGGCCCGGTAGAACCGCTCGAAAACTCGCGCGGCCTGGTCCGGCGACATCCCCGGCCCGGTATCGGCCACCTCGAGCCGGACCTCGTCGCGGTCGGGCGTCAGCCGCACGGTCACCACGGTCTCGGGTGGCGTGTGCACGAGCGCGTTGTTCAGCAGATTGGCCAGCACCTGCCGCAGCCGGGCCGCGTCGCCCGGGACCTCCGCGGTACCGGAGCCGGGCCGCACCTCGAAACGGATCGTGCGCTCCGGATCCGGGCGGCCCTGCGCTGTCGCGACCGCGCGCGCACTGTGCACGGCGTCGCTGGTCAAGGCCAGTAGATCGACCGGGGCGTGTTCCACCGGACGCTCGGCATCGAGCCGGGCCAGCATCAGCAGGTCCTCGACCAGCAGGCCCATCCGTTTGGATTCGCGCTCGATCCGGTCGAGCAGCATATCGGTGTCCCCCGTGGCGCCCTGCCGGTACAACTCGGCGAAACCCTTGATCGTGGTCAGCGGCGTCCGCAACTCGTGGCTGGCGTCGGCGACGAAACGGCGCATCTTCTCCTCCGAGCGGCGCGCGGCCTCCTCCGAGGCCTCGGTCGCGGCGAACCCCCGCTGAATCTGGGCCAGCATCGAGTTCAACGATTGTGCCAGCCGGTCGACCTCGGTGTTCGTTCCACGCATCGGCACCCGTCGATGCAGATCCCCCGCCGCGATATCGGCGGCGGTCTCCTCCACCTGCACCAGCCGCCGCAGACTGCGCCTGATGACGAAGTACGCGGCCACCGCCAGCACCGCGAGCACCAGTGCCCCGATCACCAGCTGCAGAACCACCAGCCGTTCGACGATCTCCTCGGTCTCGTCCAGCCGTTGCGCCACCACACTGGTGCCCCGGGAATTCACCGTGTACCGGACCCGCCACTGCCCGGAGTCACCGTCGGCCGATCCGGTGGTGAAGAACCCCGGCTGCATATCCTGTGGCAACTCCGGCCCACCATTACCCACATCGGACTGCAGGTACAACTTGCCCGAGTCGTCCTCGACCCGCGCGTAGTACGGCACAGACGGCCGCTCCCGCCCCGGCTCTCCCGGCAGCGGTAACGGTGGCCGGCTACCGGGCCGCGCCCACGTCTGCGCCTGCTCCTGTAACTGCTGATCCACCCGATCGATCAACGCGGCACGCAGCGCCGAGGTCACCGCCACCCCCGAAGCCAGCAGGCCCGCGGCGGCCAGCGCGACCAGCGCCAGGACCAACGTCACCCGCAACGGGACGGCCGCGAGGCGACCGGTCATCCCCCGCCCCCGGGCCGGAACGGGCGCCGGCGCGGTCCCGGCGGTCACGACCGGCCGGCGGATTCGCGCATCACGTACCCGACACCGCGCAATGTGTGGATCAGCCGCTGCGGACCGGTATCGACCTTCTTGCGCAGATACGACACATAGGTCTCCACCACCCCGACCTCCCCGCCGAAGTCGTAACGCCACACATGATCCAGAATCCGCGGCTTGCTCAGCACCGTCCCCGCGTTCACCATGAAATACCGCAGCAGCGTGAACTCGGTCGGCGACAACGCCACCGGCTCCCCGGCCTTGAAAACCTCGTGCGTATCGTCGTCCAGCTCGATATCGGCGAACCGGATACGCGACTGCTCCCGCGCCGGCGCGGTGGCCCCGGCCCGGCGCAGGATCACCCGCAACCGCGCGACGACCTCCTCCAGACTGAACGGCTTGGTGACATAGTCGTCGGCGCCCAGCGTCAGCCCGGTCACCTTGTCCTGGATATCGTCGCGGGCGGTCAGGAACAGCACCGGCGCATCGATACCGTCGGCCCGCAACCGCCGCAGCAGCCCGAACCCGTCCATCCCCGGCATCATCACATCGACGATCAACGCATCGGGCCGGAACCCGCGCGCCACATCCAGCGCCTGCGCCCCATCGGCGGCGGACGCCACCTCGAACCCCTGGAACCGCAAACTGACGGTCAGCAGTTCCACGATCATCGCCTCGTCGTCGACGACCAGCACCCGCGCCTCAGGTGCTCCGCCCTGCGCCCCACTCATGCCACCCATACTGACCCACCCCACTGGCATCTCCCTGCGCACTCGCTGTGAACAAGCTGTGTTGAACACAGCTTGTTCGAGTACACGAGCCTCCCCAGAAAGAACCTAGTCCCGGTAGTCCTCGTCATCATGGTTCCCGTCGGCCATCAGGGCCTTCCCCGCGACCTGCCCCTGGGCCAGCGCGTCCAGGAACGCCCGGGCCCACCGGTCCACGTCGTGGGCCAGGACCTGGCGGCGCAGCGAGCGCATCCGGCGGCGGCGGGTTTCGCGGTCGTCGGTGAGGGCGGCGACGATGGCGTCCTTGACGCTGTCCAGATCGTGCGGGTTGCACAGATAGGACTGACGGAGCTCGGCCGCGGCCCCGGTGAATTCGCTGAGCACCAGGGTTCCGTTGAGGCCGGAGTGGCAGGCGACGTACTCCTTGGCGACCAGGTTCATACCGTCGCGCAGGGGTGTCACCAGCATGACGTCGGCGGCCACGAAGAAGGAGATGAGTTCCTCGCGGGCGATCGGACGGTGCAGGTAGTGCACGACGGGGTAGCCCACCCGGGCGAACTCGCCGTTGATACGTCCGACCTGCCGTTCGATATCGCCGCGCATCTGGATATAGCTCTCGACCCGTTCCCGGCTGGGTGTGGCCAGCTGCACCATCACGGTTTCCGACGGGTCGACCCGGCCTTCGGCCAGCAGTTCCTCGAGGGCGTTGAGCCTGATGTCGATGCCTTTGGTGTAGTCGAGGCGGTCGACACCGAGCAGGATGTTCTTGGGACTGCCGAGTTCGGCGCGGATGCGCGCGGCACGTTCGCGCACCGAGCGCCGGCGCGAATGTTCGTCGAGGCCGGCGGAGTCGATGGAAATGGGGAAGGCCCCGACCCGTACCGTCCGGAATCCGACCTGGACCACGCCCATCTTCGACCGCACCCCGACGGTGCCGCGCGAAGTGGGCTGACCGGCCAGGCGCCGGGCCAGGTAGAGGAAGTTCTGGGCGCCGCCGGGGAGGTGGAAGCCGATCAGGTCGGCGCCGAGCAGTCCCTCCACGATCTCGGTGCGCCACGGCATCTGCATGAACAGTTCCACCGGCGGGAACGGAATGTGCAGGAAGAAGCCGATGGTGAGGTCCGGCCGCAGCATCCGCAGCATCTTGGGCACCAGTTGCAGCTGGTAGTCCTGCACCCACACCGTGGCGCCCTCGGCGGCGACCTTCGCGGTCTCCTCGGCGAAACGCCGGTTCACCTGCACATAGGCCGACCACCAGGCGCGGTTGTAGACGGGGCGGACGATGACGTCGTGGTACAGCGGCCACAGGGTGGCATTGGAGAAACCCTCGTAATAGTCGGCGACCTCCTGCGCGGACAGCGGTACCGGATGCAGTTCCAGCCCGTCCTCGACAATGGGGTCCACGTCCACATCGGGGACCCCGGCCCACCCGACCCAGGCGCCCCGGTTGCTGCGCAGCACCGGCTCCAGCGCGGTCACCAGACCACCCGGGCTGCGTTTCCAGCGGCTGCTGCCGTCGGGCAACTTCTCCAAGTCGACCGGTAGCCGGTTGGCCACCACCACGAAGCCGGAACCGGCCCCGCGTTCGCGCAGGGGTTCGGCATCCACCGCCTCGGGGAGAGCCTCCGCCGGGTCGATCGGGCTGCCTACCGGCCCGGAACCGTTACGGTCTCCGGGCTGGTCCGTGGACACGGCGGTTTCATCCTCGGGGGTGGAATCGCTGGACGGCTGATCGGTCATCTGGTCCACTCACGCATCCTTTGCGCGGCGCTGAACGCCATGTAGTTGTGTGGGGGGATCCGCCGACGTCGCCGTTGGCGCCGGCGGCTGGTTACTCGGTGCGGGCTCCGGGGCCGATACCGAGCATCGACAGGAGCATCCGGCATTCGTCGGCATCGGCGGCGTAGGCGGCCACGACCCGCTGCGCCTGACGAGCGGTCTCGTCGGCGAGGGGTTCCAGATCTTCGTCGGCGATACCGTTGGCGCTGCTCTTCGCGGCCATCTCAGTCCTCCCGGCTGGTGCGCTTGTATGTGAAATGTCAATGGTATCTGTCGGGGGAAGTGCCCGCTCTCGCCGCGGGGTAACACGGCGCGGGCGATCGGGGCTATACGGTTGGCAGCAGAAACGATGAGGAAGGGGCCCGCAGCATGCCGTTGGCCACGGTGAACGGAATATCGCTCAACTATCAGGTCAAGGGAGACCGCGCCAAGGGCACCGACGTCAAAGGCGGCGGCCCGCTGGTAGTGCTCGTCATGGGCACCGGGAGCCCCGGCCGGGTGTGGGAGCTGCATCAGGTGCCGGCGCTGCTCGCTGCCGGGTACCGGGTGTGCACCTTCGACAACCGGGGGATCGCTCCCAGCTACGAAGCCGCCGATGGGATGACCATCCACGAGATGGTGGCCGATACGGCGGCCCTGATCGAATTCCTCGACGAGGGTCCCGCGCTGGTGGCCGGTACGTCGATGGGTGCCCGGGTGGCGCAGGAACTGGCGCTCGCCCGGCCCGAGCTGGTGCGCAAGGCGGTGTTCCTCGCGGGACACGGCCGGCTGGACCAGTTCCAGAAGACGCTGTCGCTGGGCGAGCACGAGATGGACGAGAAGGAGGTGCGGTTGCCGGCCAAGTACGAGGCCGCGCTGACCGCGGTGATGAATCTCTCGCCGGCCACCATGGCCGATACGAACAAGGCCCGCGACTGGCTGGATCTGTTCGAGTTCACCGGCGGCCCGGTGTCGCCCGGGATCCGGGCGCAGCGCCGGATGGACCACGAGTTCGACCGCCTGCACGCCTACCGCGATATCCGGGTACCGTGCCTGGCCGTCGGTTTCGCGGACGACCGGATGATCCCGCCGTACCTGGCCAGAGAGGTCGCCGATGCTATCCCGGGCGCCCGCTACCAGGAGGTTCCCGATGCCGGTCACTACGGCTATCTGGAGCGCCCGGACGCGGTGAACAAGATCTTGCTGGAATTCTTCGCGGCGTGAGGGGAGGGCCCACGGTTAACGCCGAGCTTGCTAGTGTCGACACATCGTTTGGGTTCGCGACACGGCAGCCGGATATCAGACCCGAGCCGCCGGGGCGGGCCCACACAGATCCGAATCCACAACCCACGAGCACCCCAGTGAGGTGAAATGAGCACCAACCCGTTCGACGACGAGGACGGCCGCTTCTTCGTACTGGTCAACGACGAAGAACAGCACTCCCTGTGGCCCGCCTTCGCCGAAGTCCCGGCCGGCTGGCGGGTGGTATTCGGTGAGGACAGCCGCGCCGCCTGCGTGGAGTACGTGGAGCAGAACTGGACCGATATGCGGCCCAAGAGCCTGCGTGACGCCATGGCGGCCGACGAGGCGGCCCGCAAGTAGGCCGAATCTCCACGGGCCCGGCCGACGCGGGCTCCGCCTCCCCGTGCGACGCCCTTCTCGGGGTGCGTGTCGTTGGTGGCGCGAGCCCGGTGGCCGGGCTTTTACATTTCGCGAACTCCCGGACCGCACCGTATGATCGGCTGCCGAGCGACCGTATCCGCGGGCTGCTCCGCCGCCTTGGCGCAACTGGCAGCGCAACGTACTTGTAATGCGTAGGTTGTGGGTTCGAGTCCCACAGGCGGCTCCGCTCACTTCGGCCCACCGACATGTCGGTGGGCCGAATTATTTTCGCGCCATGAGGTACTGCCGGGGGTGTTCCGCGCTGCTGACCAGGCGCAGCCAGAAGCTCTATTGCACAACAAGATGCCAGCAGGCCGCGCAACGCGCGGACAAGATCCGCCTCTGGCTCGCGACCGGCGAGGCCGAGGTGGGCAGCTATCAGGGGCATTACATCCGCGACTATCTCGCACAGGCACAGGAGGGTCGCTGCGCCATCTGCGGGATCGGTGTCGTGTGGCAGGGGAAGCCGCTCGTATTCGTCCTCGACCACATCGATGGCGATCCCACCACCAACCGGCGAGAGAACCTACGCCTGATCTGCCCGAACTGCGATTCGCAGCTGCCGACCTTCAAGAGCCGTAATCGCGGGCGGGGTCGGCATCTGAGGCGCATTCGTTACGCGCGCGGCCAGTCGTACTGATCGGGCCTGAGGTTCGGATGCCGGTCAGATCGGGGTGACCGAGGCGACCAGCCAGCGATCGTCGGATTTGTCGAGCGCGACCCGCACCCGGCTACCGGTGGTGGTGCCCTGCGGGCTGTCCTTGCTGGTGGTGACCTGGTTGAGGAACAGCAGGACCACGGCGTGCGCACGGTCGGCGGAGACCACTCCCCCGGCCTGTGTGGTGGCCTTGACGGTCAGTTCCTTCTCCTTGGCCCCCGGCACGATCGCCTTGTCGATCAGCTCGAGATAGTCGGCCTTGAAGTCGGGTGCCAGATCCTCGGCGGTTTTCGGGAGTTCCTGGTCCACCGTCTGGAATTCGTAGCTGAACATGGCCGATACCGTTCGGGTCGCCGCGGCTACGGCATCGGTGCGGGACTGCTCCGACTGCCGGTAGTCCCAGTACCGGTAGCCGCCGATACCGGCGACCACCGCCGCCGCGACCACCACCACCGCGGTCACGCCGACCAGGATCTTGTTACGCACGCTCATTCTCGGTTCCTCTCGGCATGCGGGTTCGGCCCGGTCATGCTGGCCGGTCTCATGCCACGAACTTGACGTCCGAGGCGGTCAGCGTGCCGTCGTCGGCCCGCTGCACGGTCACCCGGAATCGATAGAACCGCTGCTGCTGTTCCTCCGACCCCGCATTGGTGAGCGTCTGCTTCGCCGCCACCAGGATCACCGCCGAGTTCTCGTCGTCGCGTTCGACCGCGGCCTCCACCACCTCGCCGGTGGAGACGACCTTGGCCTGTTTCACGATCTCGGTGAACGGGTCCACCCGGCCGTCGAATTCGGTTTTGAATTCTCCGGAGGCCATGGTGAGGATGCGGTCGATATCCTCCTTGGCGGTATCGGCGCGAATGGTGGTCAGGTTGAGAACCGTCTGCCGCGCGGTGGCCACGTATTCCGAACGGCGTTCGTCGCGCTGCTGGGTGGACTGCACGGCGAATACCGAGACCACGGCGGCGCCGACCAGCCCGATCACCAGTACGGCCGCCGCGGCGAGGGCCACGACCCGCTTCCACGACCGGCCGGACGCCGGAGTCTCCGTGGTTCCGGACTCGTCGGACGCGGAGTCGTCGCCGACATGCTCGGTGGAATCGGCGGCCGCACCGGCCTTCGTCAACCGCACGGTTTCCGCCGGGCTCTCCGCTGCCCCGGCGAACCCCGGCGCCCCTTCGGCGGCTTCACCCAGGGTGACCTTTTCGGTGGCGGGCTCGGCAGCGGATTTCTCGCCGACCCCGACCGTCCCCTTCGCGGTCGCCGCGGTGGCCGGCTCGGCTTTTGCGGTCTTCGCGGAATCTGCTCCGGCCTTCGGGGTGACCGTTGCGGTCTGCTCGGCGGAACTCGCTGCTTTCCCGGTGGCTACCGTCTCCGCGGCCGCTTCCTCCGCCGCTGCGGGATCGGCGGCTCCGGTTGTGAGCTTCTCGGTCGCCGCGGCCTCGGCCGGGGGCGGGCCCGCCGTGCGGCTGGCCCGGCGGCGGGGGCGGCGGGGGTCCTTGGTTTCGCTCATCGTTGCTGCTCCTCGAACATTGCCTGCCAATCCGCGGGTACGGTGCCCGAACCGCCGGGGGCGATATCGCCCTGACGGTAGCTGCGTCCGTCGCTGCTGGTGTAGACCCCGGTGGCCGGATCGTAGGAGAGCGCGGCGGCGGGGGTGCTTGCGCCCGAGAAACTAGCAGGTGCCGGGGGTACTCCCGCAACCCCCGGCGCCGTGTCGGGAGCGGCCGCGGGCGCCACCGGCGCCGGCGGTTCGGTCGGAGCGACCGGCTGGGGCGGCCCGAAGGGCGGATTGGTACCGAGCGGAACATAGCCGGTCCGGCACAGTTCGGGGCTCGGCGCCCGGCGGCCGGGATATTCCATGCACGGCGTATTGCGGATCCCGCGCACCGCGGTCTTGTCGTCCTGCGGCACCTTGCAGTAAAGACCCTCGGGCGTGTCGATGGTGTCGAGCTCGCTCGGATCGCGACGCTGATCGGGCGGCAGGAAGCCGGTGGTGCACGGCGGTGGGTCGTTGAGCACGGTCATGAAGTCGACCAGCGCGCCGTATTCCATCGGGCCGCGGACCGCGGTGAGCAGGGCGGCGATCAGCGGCGGATACACCACCAGGATCTGTTCCAGACCGGAGTGGTAGGTGACGCCCACCTGGCCCAGGCTCACCAGGTTGTTCAGCAGCAGTGGCAGGGTGGGCCGCAGATCGTCGAACTGCCGGGTCACCCGCTGGAGCGCGGCCGGGCCGGTGGCGAGGATGTTACGCAAGGCCGGATCGTGGGCGCGCAGCGTATCGGTGACAGTCGCCAGATCCCGGGTCCAGGAGCGGATCGCGGCATCGGAGTTCACCTGGGTGTCCAGCAGCGGCCCGATCTGCTCGATCAGCTGTTTGGTCGGGCCCACATTGTCGTTGGCCTCCTGGACCAGCAATGACGCGGAGTCGATGAAACGCTGCAGATCCGGACCGGCGCCGTTGAACGACCGGAACGCCTCATCGATGACCTGCCGCAGCCGGGTGTCGGCGACGCTGGCCAGCAGACGGTCGGCCTGGTCCAGCAGCGCTCCCACATCCTGGGGGAGTTCGGTGCGGTCCACCGGGATCACGCTGCCGTCGTAGAGGTTGGCGTCCCCCGGATCGGGGGGCGGCACCAGGTCGACGTACTGTTCGCCGATCGCCGAGACGCTACGGATCAGCGCCGAGGAGTCGGCGGGGATCTTGTAGTCGCTGTCGACCGACAGCTTCGCCTCGACGCCCTCGGTGGTGAGCCGGACCTCCCGGACCACCCCGACATTCGTGCCGCGGTAGGCGACATTGGCGTTCTGGTAGAGCCCGCCGGTGGCCGCCAGCTCCAGCGTGACCTCGTAGCGGCCGATACCGAGCAGCGCGGGCACGCCCACATAGGTGCCGCCCATGACGGCCAGCCCGACCACGGTGAGGATCGCGAATATCGTCAGCTGGATCCGGACGAAACGGGTGAGTGTCACGGGCCCTCGCCCCCTTGCGGCTGCGGCCCGGGCACCGGCACCGTGAGCCCGGGAATGGCGGGCAGGCCGGGAATCGGCGGCAGCCCTGGAATTGTCGGTTGCGGCTGTTCTCCCCCGGCCGGCGCGGGTGGCGGCGGGGCCAGCGGGGTGGTGAGCGGATTGCCCTGCTGTCCGGCGGGTCCGGCGACCTGACCGAGCGCGACCTCGACCCCGCCGAACATTCCGCCGAGCCCGGTGCCGGTGAGGAAGTTGGAATCCAGTCGCGCGCCGGTGAGGTCGACGGTCATGAACAGGTTCAGATAGTCGCCCTTGATCGCCTTGTCCAGGTTCTTCAGCGGGAACGGGAAGGAGGCGATGATCTTCAGCGATTCGGTGAGATCGGCGCCGGTGTCGGCGAGGGTCTGCAGGACCGGGGCCAGATTGGCCAGGTTGGCTTTCAGGTTGTCGCCGCTCGCGGCGATCAGGCGGTTCACCACATCACTGAGCTCACCGAGTTTGGTGATGGTGGTGGTGATGTTCTGCCGCCGGTCGGCGAGCACGGTGAGCGCCGGATGGATCTCCTCGATGGCCGCGGCCACCACATCGGTCTGCTGGACGAACTGCCCGCTGACCCGGTCCAGGCCCTCCATCGCGGCGATGATGTCGCCCCGCTGCGCATCGAGATTGCGGATCAGGTCGTTCATCTGCGGGATCAGGTCGCGTACCTCGTCCTCGTTGCCGACGAGCGCCTTGTTGAGTTCGGTGGTGATGTTCTCCAACTGGGAGATGCCGCCGCCGTTGAGCACCACCGACAGCGAGGACAGCACCTGTTCGGTGGTCGGATAGACCCCGGCCCGGTCCAGCGGGATCACGTCGCCGTCGGCCAGCCGCCCCTCCGGCGGCACGCCGTTCGGCGGCGCCAGTTCGACGTGGTTGCTGCCGAGGAGACTGGTCTGACCGATCTTGGCGGTGGCATTGGCCGGCAGTACCACGCCGGGGTTCAGCGATACCGTGACCAGGGCGTGCCAGTCCTCGACCTCGATATCGGTCACCGTGCCGACCGCGACGTCGTCGACGCGCACCGGTGAGTTCCGGGTCAGCGTGGTCACGTTCGGCATCTGGATCCGGACCTTGTAGGACCCTTCGCCGGTGCCCTCGGTGCCGGGCATCGGCAACGAGTTGAGTCCGTCGTACTGGCAGCCCGTGGCCGACAGCGCCAGCGTCAGCCCCGCGGCCACCGCGGCGATCCGGCGCCGGACGCCCGGCGCCCTCGAGTCGAGCCGGCGCATCATCGTCCTCCTCCGGGCAGACCGGGTATCCCGGGCAGTTGCACACCGGGGATGGCCAGTCCCGCGACCCCGGCCGGCACGGTGATCGGCGCCGGTTCGGGTGCGGCCGGCGGGCCCACCTTCTGCGGGTCCACCTTCCCGGCCAGATCCGGCGTCGTGTACTGCAACTGGTTCGGGAACGCCGTGACGCCGGTGGCGGGGTTGGTCATGATGGGCAGGTAGTTCATGGCCAGCGAACTGAGCACGGGGGCGAGGTACTGGGCGCACAGGTCGGCGCTGGTCTCGGATTCGTTCTGTTCGAGCGCGCGTACCGAACCGCACAGGAAGCTCAGCGGATCGGCGAAGTTGTTCAGCGAGATGGCGCCGGTCAGCGTGCCCTGGGCGGGTTTGTAGATCTGGTAGAAGTTCACCAGCGCGGTCGGGCCCGAATGCAGTGCCTGTTCGAGTTGTGGTCGTTTGTCGACCAGTATCTGGGTCACATCGGCCAGTCGCTGCACCCCCTCGGTGAGTTCGGTGCCGCTGCTGTCCAGGAACCGGTGCACATCGCCGAGCGCCAGATCCAGGTTGTCCAGGCCGGCGCCCAGGTCCTGCGAGACCCCGGCCAGCACCGACGACACCGAGGCGAGCCGGCCACCGAATTCCACGATCTGATCGTTGCTCTTGGACAGCACATCCACGAATTTCTGCAGGTTGCGAATGGTGCCGAAGAGGTCGGTGCGGCCGTCGGACAGTGTCGTCAGGGTGGCGGAGAGTTCGTGCAGGGTGGCCCGGAAGCGGTCGCCGTTGCCGTCCAGGTTGTTCGCGGCGGTGTCGACGAACCGGCCGAAGGAACCCTGCGGGTCGTCCCCGACGGGACCGAGCGCGGTGGAGAGTTTGTTCAGCTCGGTTTTGATGTCGTCCCATTCGACCGGGACCGCGGTGCGGTCGATCGGGATCACCGCGTCGTCACCGAGTTTCTCCCCGCCGGTGTAGGCGGGTGCGATCTGGATGAACCGGGCCGAGACGAGCGACGGGGCGATGATCACCGCGCGCGCGTCGGCGGGCAGGTCCACGCTGCCGTCCACCGACATGGTGACCTTCACCTGGTCCTTGCCCGGTTCGATGCCGTCGATCCGGCCGATCGGCACGCCGAGTACCCGCACCTCGTCGCCCGCGTAGAGGCCGCTGGTGGAGGTGAAGTAGGCGGTGATCTCGTTCTTGGTGATCTGCTGGTAGGCCGTGTATCCGCCGAAGGCAACCAGCGCCACCACCACGACACCGGCGACGATCGCCACCCACTTACGCGGAATGGCCCGAACCTTGTCCGTCAGAGTGGTCACGGGTTCCTCCTCGGAGCAGGTTCACGCAGTCCGTCGAGGCCCGGGCGGCGGCGGAATCGCCGCATCGCGCCTCCGCCAAGCGGAGGCATACGGTCCGGGGAGACCGAAGCATCGGTACGGCACCTCATCGCGGCGGCTCCTGTACGGACGGGCCGATCTTGGGACCGGGTTCGAGCAGATACGCGCGCAGCGATTCGGGCAGATGCTGCGGCCAGACCAGCGCGTCCACCAGCGGGTGCAGCGTCTCACTGCTGGCGTTGACGACGTAGGCGTTGAAGTACGGTCCGCTGCCGACCTGTTCACCGAGCGCCGCGGCGAACGGGCCCAGGCCGTCGAGCGCGCCGTTGATGTTGTCCCGGTTGCGCTGGAGCAGGTCCAGGACCGAGTTGAGTTTGTCCAGTGCCGGCTGCAACTGTGCCTCGTTGTCGTGCACCAGCCCGGACAGCTGCTGGGCGAGCGCGTTCACGTACACGATCATCTGGCTGATCGCGGTCCGCCGCCGGTCCAGTTCGCCGAGCAGCTGATTACCGTCCACGAGCAGCGCGTTGATGGAATCGGCCCGGTCGGCCAGGATCTTGGTGACGTTCTGGGCCCGGGTCAGCAGATCCGACAGCGCCTGGTCGCGGGCGTTGATGCTGCGCGAGAGCGCGGTGACACCGTCCAGCGCGGACCGCAGCGGGGCCGGGGTGTCGGCGAACGCGGCCGACAGGGTGTCCAGTGTCTGATCCACCTTCTGCAGGTCGAGATCGCCCACGGTTCCGGCGAGATCGCTGAGCGCTTCGTTCAGCGAGTACGGCGAGGTGGTGCGGGCCAGCGGAATGGTGTCGGTGACCTTCAGGGCCCCGTCGCCGGCCGGGTTGACGGCCAGCGATTTACGGCCCAGTACCGTATTGGTCTTGATGGCGGCCGAGGTCTTGTCGCCGAGCACGATGGACTCGTCGAGACTGAACCGCACCAGCACCTGCGCACCGTCCAGGCTTACATCCTCGACCTTGCCCGAACGGACCCCGGCGACCTCCACATCGTCACCGGTGACCAGGCCACCGGCATCGGCGAAGTAGGCGGTGAAGGTGGCCCCGCCGCGGATGAAGGGCAGCCGTTCGAACTGCAGGGCCGACAGCGCGACCGCCACGGCGAGCACCAACCCGACGACGCCGATGGTCACCGCACGCGATTGCTCTCTCATTCGCTGGCACACCTTCCGGTCGTCTGCTCACCGGGTAGTTCGAGCAGCAGCGGTTTCCCGTCCGGACCGTCGATCAGGAAGTTCGTCCGGCATACGTACAGCTGCAGGAACGAACCGTAGGAACCGATGCGGATCAGCTTGCGATAGGTGGCCGGCAGTTTGTCGAGCACCCACTGCACGGTGTCCGAACCGTTGTCGAGATTGGTGGCCAGCCGCCCGGTCTGCGCGATGGTCGCGGCCAGGTCGGGGCGGGCCTGGGCCAGCAGATCGGTGGTGGCGGCGGTGGCGTCGGCGATGCGCGGCAGTGCGGCACCGATCGGGTCGCGGTCCGCGGCCAGCCCGCTCACCAGACGACGCAGTTCGTCGATGGTGGTGGCGAACTGATCGCCGCGATCGTCGATGGTTTTCAGCACCGAGTTCAGATTGTCGATGACGCTGCCGATGAGCGCGTCCCGGTCGGCGAGGGTCCTGGTGAACGATCCGCCGCTGTTGAGCAGCTCGACCAGGGTGCCGCCCTGTCCCTGGAAGATCTGTAGCAGCGCATTGGTCAGATCGTTGACCTGTGCCGGGTTCAGCCCGCGCAGCAGCGGTTTGAATCCGCCCAGCAGCATGTCCAGGTCGAGTGCGGGTGCGGTCTTGTCCAGGCCGATGGTGCCGCCCTTGTGCAGGGTGGTCGCCTCGCCGGGGCCTTCCAGCAGCTCCAGATAACGGTCACCGACGAGGTTCTCGTACCGGATGGTCGCGCGGGTGCTGGTCAGCAGCTTGTATTTGGTGTCGACATCGAACTCCACATGCGCGTGGTACTCGTCGTCGACCTTCACCGACGAGACCGACCCGACCGGCACGCCGGCGATCCGGACCTTGTCGCCGGGCAGCATGCCCGAGGCGCTGGTGAAGACCGCGTTGTAACCGGTTTCCCGGGAGAAACGCATCTGCGAGAAGACCACCGCCAGGCCGGCGAACACGAGCGTCATCACCAGCGTGAAGATGGCGAGTTTGACGGTGGTACCGGTGTTCCTCATGGCTGTCCCACCCCCGGGAGTCCGGCGAACAGTACCTGGAAAACCTTGGGCGCGTTCGTCTGCAGCTTCGTCGACGGCGTGTAGGGGTGCCCTTCCGACGTATCGGTGACGACATAGTCGGAGTGGCTGTCCGGCACCCGGTCCAGCAGCCCCGCGCACCGCGGCCCGCCGGTGGCGTTCACCTTCGGCAGATCGTTCGGATAGGTGTAGGGCGGAGACCCGTACATGAATCCCGTGTTCAGGGCGACACCTTCCTGTCCGCCGCCGAAGACCGCCTCACCGAGTGGCAGCGCCTTGGCGCTACCGCCGATCAGGCAGAACAACGCTTCCTTGTACCCGTTCAGCAGCTCACCGGTCGGGCGCAGCAGGTCCAGGGCGGTATTGATCTGCCCCTCGTTGTCGCGCAGCACCGCACCCGTCGTATCGGCGATACCGGTGATATTCGCCAGCAGTGAGTCGACATCGGATTCGGATTCGGCGAGCGTGCGGCTGCTGACCGTCGCGCCGTCCACGGTCCGCAGCAGATCTCCGGAGACGTCGGCGTAGAGGTTGCTCACCGCGGCCGTGGTGTTCAGGTCGCGCTGCAGAGTCAGCAGCATCGGGTTGATCTCGCGCAGGTAGGCGTCGCTGTCGGCGAGCAACCGACCGAGGCTTTCGCCGCGGCCCTGCAACGCCGTGCCCAGGGCGGTCAGCGTGGCGCTCAGCTTCTCCGGCTGCACATCGGCGAGGACATCGCTGAGATGCTGGAACAGCGTGTTGAACTCGACGGTCACCTGATCGGCCGCCAGCAGCGCGCCCGGTTGCAGGGATTTCGCGGCGGGCTCCGGCGGGATCACGAAGTTGATGTACTTGGCACCGAAGACCGTGGTCGAGCGGATATCGACGGTGGAGTTGGCCGGGACCAGGTGCAGTAGGTCGGGGTTCAGGGCCAGTCGCAGATTCGTACCGTCGGGGGTGCGGTCGATTCCGGAGACCCGCCCGATCTGCACTCCGCGCACCTTCACCTTGGCGTCCGGGTCGAGCACCAGTCCGCTGCGCGGCGCGGACACGGTCACCTCGACGCTGGGGGTGAAACCGCCGAAGAACATGGTCAGCGAGACGGTCACGGCCGCCACGGCCGCCAGCACCATTCCCACCCCGGCCAGTTTCAGCCCGGCCTTCTCGCGGACCGAGGTCCAGCGATTCGCCCCGATGGGGGCCCAGGGATCTTCACCTCCGCGGGACGACCCACCCGCGGTGGCGTTCGACGCCCCTGTCCCCAAGCTGTTCGCTCGCATCAGTCCCGTCATCGCGGCTATCCGGAAAGGTTGAAGTTGCCGGAGGTGCCGTAGACGGCGAGGGAGATCAGCAGGGTCACCGTGACCACGGCGACCAGTGAGCTGCGCACTGCGTTACCCACTGCGACACCCACCCCCACCGGGCCGCCCGCCGCGTTGTAGCCGTAATAGGTATGGATCATCATCACCGCCAGCGCCATGAAAATGGCTTGGGCGAACGACCACAGAATGTCGCTCGGAATAAGGAATGTGGAGAAATAGTGGTCGTACACACCGGCCGACTGACCGTAGATGACGACGGTGGCGAATCGGCTGGCGATGAACGACGCGATCACGGCCAGCGCGTAGAGCGGCACGATCGCGATCATTCCGGCGAGTACCCGGGTGCCCACCAGGTACGGCACCGGCCGGATCGCCATGGATTCCAGGGCGTCGATCTCCTCGGCCACCCGCATGGCCCCCAGCTGCGCGGTGGAACCCGCCCCGATGGTGGCCGCCAGGCCGATTCCGGAGATCACCGGGGCCGCGATGCGGACATTGAGGAATGCCGCGAAGAAACCGGTCAGCGCCTCGACCCCGATATTGCCGAGTGAGCTGTAGCCCTGCACGGCGATGGTGCCGCCGGAGAAGAGGGTGAGGAAGCCGACGATCACCACGGTGCCGCCGATCACCGCCAGCGCGCCGCTGCCCATGCTGATCTCGGCGATGAGCCGGATCGTCTCGGTGCGGTAGTGCACCAGCGCGCGCGGCATCGAACCGATCGCCTTGCCGTAGAACACCGCCTGCTTGCCGAGATTGTCCAGGGAGGTGGACCAGCGGCGGACGCGGCGGACGACTTTCGGGAAGCGGGACTGGATGATCACCGAGGCCGACATATCACCGCACCGCGAATTTGAGGCCGACGGCGGTGACCACGACATTCACCACGAACAGCGCCATGAAGGCGAAAACCACTGTCTGGTTCACCGCATCACCGACACTTTTGGGACCACCTTTGACATTCAAACCCAGATAGCAGGCCACCAGGCCGGCGATCAAGCCGAAAAGCCCGGCTTTGACCGCGGAGATGAGCAATTCGGGAAGATGGGTGAGCAGGGTGATGCCGTTGACGAAAGCGCCGGGATTCACGTCCTGCAGATAGACCGAGAAGAGGAACCCGCCCACGATGCCGATGGTGCACACCAGGCTGTTCAGCAGCAGCGCCACGAACATCGACGCCAGCACCCGCGGGACCACCAGGCGGTGGATGGGATCGATACCGAGCACCTTCATGGCATCGATCTCTTCGCGGATGGTGCGGGCCCCGAGATCCGCGCAGATGGCGGTGGCGCCGGCGCCGGCCACGATGAGCACGGTGACGATCGGGCCGACCTGGGTGACCGCGCCGAAGGCCGCGCCCGCGCCGCTGAGGTCGGCGGCGCCGATCTCGCGCAGCAGGATGTTCAGGGTGAAGCTCACCAGCACGGTGAAGGGTATGGCCACGAGCAGTGTCGGAATGATGGACACTCGCGCGACGAACCACGACTGGTCGATGAACTCGCGCATCTGGAACGGCCGGCGCAGACTGGCGCGGGCCACAGCCGCGGCGAGTTCGAAGAATCCGCCGACGGCCCGCAATGGCACGGTAAGGACCTCGGTCACTGATGATCCTCCTTGCCCGACTACTGGTCCCGCTGGCGGCAGCTCGGAGTACAACCCGGCGCGCGCCCCGATAAGTAGAACACGTTCATTTCCTAAATGGGGCCATTTTGAGGCTTCTGAACTGGAAACTTGCTGCAATACCAGACAGCGGGATTGCAACACGATTCATACGCCTTGAGCATCATTGTGTGAGGCCGGGCACAGTCGACCACTCTGTTTACCAATGACTGGACGGTTGTTCAACTCTCACCGGACGCATCGGGAGCCGAAACCTCGCGATACGCTCCGACGACGGCGCTCAACCCAGTTCGTGCAGAGCCGTTGCAGAGAACGTACGACCTTCTTCGCGCCCGGCGAAGTAACCGGTCAGCGTGGTGGCCAGATCGTCACCTGACCACTGCGCCCCCGCGGCGTCGAACCGTTGCTCGACCTCCGGCGCGGCCATCAACGCGACCATGGGTCCATACACCACGAACACCTGGCCGTTGACCGCGTCGGCCGCGGGAGAGGCCAGGTAGGCCACCAATCGCGCCACATGGTCGGGCGAGAGCGGATCGACCTCGCCCTCGGGGGCCGCGCTGAAGACCTGTTCGGTCATGGCGGTGCGCGCTCGCGGGCAGATGGCGTTGGCCCGGACACCGAACCGGTTCAGCGCGCGCGAGGCGGACAGCGTGAGGGCGGTGATACCGGCCTTGGCGGCCGCGTAGTTGGCCTGCCCCTCCGGACCGAGCAGCCCGGCCTCGGACGAGGTGTTGACGATCCGGCCGTAGACCGGCGCACCGGCTTCCTTCGACTTCGCACGCCAGTAGGCACCGGCATTGCGGGTCAGCAGGAAGTGGCCACGCAGATGGACCGCGAGGACCGCGTCCCAGTCCTCGTCGGACATATTGAAGAGCATCTTGTCGCGAGTGATACCCGCATTGTTGACCACGACGTCCAGACCACCGAAGGATTCGGTGGCCGCGGTGATCAACGCGTCGGCGGTGGACCGCTCGGCGACGCTGCCGGCCACGAACTCGGCCTTGGCGCCGAGTGCCCGCACCTGCTCCAGCGTCTCGGACACGGCGTCGGACTCGGCCAGGTCGTTGACCACGACCGAGGCACCGGCCGCGGCCAGGGCGAGCGCTTCGGCCCTACCGAGGCCCGCACCCGCTCCGGTCACGATCGCAACTCGCCCGGCAAGGCTGGTATCTGTATCGCTCACCGGGCCGACTCTAGAACGTGTTCTTATTCACGGCAAGAGCCGATTCACAGCAAACGCAACGCCGCTTTCGGGCATTGCGCGACCGCTTCGGCCACTTGCGACTCCTGATCCGGCGCGACCTCGCCCTCGGCAACGTGCAGCATGTCCTCGTCATCGAGTTCAAAGACGTCGGGAGCGATTCCCGCACAGATTCCGTTCGCTTCGCACTGATCGAAGTCAACGCTGACCTTCATCGAAACTCCTTTTCCCGCCCTATGGCCGAAGCCTAACAAGCACCGGCCGCGCAGACGGGCTACATGGGCTGATTACTCTTCAATACTGGAACATGTTTCAGTGCATATGCAATGATCGGAGCAAGGTATCGGAGATCCATTCCGCGCTCTCGACGGGTGAGCGCGGCGCGATCCCACATCCAGGCCCCCATCTCCCATCCCGCAGAACGAAGGCTCGAGGTACCGCTATGCGCATTGCGTATACCCCGGAACATGACCGGCTACGCGCCGAGTTGCGCGAATACTTCGCCCGGCTGATCACTCCCGAACGGCGGGCCGCGCTCAGTTCCCAGACCGGCGAGTACGGCCAAGGCAATGTGTACCGCGAGGTCGTCGCGGAGATGGGCCGCGACGGCTGGCTGGCGCTGGGCTGGCCCGAGGAGTTCGGCGGCCAGAACCGGCCCATGCTGGATCAGTTGATCTTCACCGACGAAGCCGCCATCGCGGGCGCCCCGGTGCCGTTCCTGACCATCAACTCCGTCGCGCCGACGATCATGCACTACGGCAGCGACGAGCAGAAGAAGTTCTTCCTGCCCAAGATCGCCGCCGGCGAACTGCACTTCGCCATCGGCTACTCCGAGCCCGGAGCGGGCACCGACCTGGCGAGCCTGCGCACCACCGCGGTACGCGACGGCGACGACTACGTGATCAACGGCCAGAAGATGTGGACCAGCCTCATCGCCTACGCCGACTACATCTGGCTGGCCGTACGTACCGATCCCACCGCCAAGAAACACAAGGGCATCAGCATGCTGATCGTGCCCACCGACGCCGAGGGCTTCTCCTGGACCCCGGTGCACACCATGGCCGGCCCCGACACCAGCGCGACCTACTACCAGGATGTGCGCGTCCCGGTCACCTCGCTGGTCGGCCCGGAGAACGGCGGCTGGCCGCTGGTCACCAATCAGCTCAACCACGAGCGGGTCGCCCTGACCTCCGCCGCCGCGCTGCAGCTGGCCCTGGCCCAGACAACCGCGTGGGCCAAGGAGACGAAGGCCGCGGACGGCTCCCGGATCTTCGACCGCGAATGGGTGCAGCTCAACCTGGCGCGGGTGCACGCCAAGGTCGAATACCTGAAGTTGATGAACTGGGAGATCGCCAGCCGGGTGGACGCGGGCGGGGACGCCGCGCCGCGCCCGTGGGACGCCTCGGCCTGCAAGGTCTACGGCACCGAACTGTCCACCGAGGCGTACCGGTTGCTCATGGAGGTCCTCGGCCCGCAGGCCTCGCTGCGGCAGGACTCCCCCGGCTCGGTCCTGCGCGGCCGGCTCGAGCGGATGCATCGCGCCGCCCTGATCCTCACCTTCGGCGGCGGCACCAACGAGGTGCAGCGCGACATCATCGCCATGACCGCTCTGAAGCAGCCCGCCTCCGGCCGCTGATACCCGATTCAGGAGTTCACCATGGATTTCACCCCCACCGAAGCCCAGTCGGATCTGGCCCGGCTCACCGGCGAGGTCTGCGGCAAACTGGTCACCGCCGATCGCCTGCGCGAATTGGACGCAGGGACCGCCAAGTTCGACGAGCCGCTGTGGAAATCGCTCGCGGAGACCGGTGTGCTCGCCGCCGCCCTGCCCGAGGAAGTGGGCGGTAGCGGCTTCGGTTCACTCGAACAGACCGCGATCCTGCGCGAACTCGGCAAAGCCGTCGCCGCGGTGCCCTACCTGTGGTCGGTCGTCCTGGGCGCGGGTGCGCTGGCCGAGTTCGGGTCCGCCGAGCAGAAGCAGCTCGCCACCGCCGCCGGGGCGGGCACCGCGATCCTGACCGTGGCGCTGGCCGAAGAGCACAACTGGGAACCGGCCCGCCCCACCACGACCGCCACCGAAATCGACGGCGGCTGGCGCGTCACCGGCACCAAGACCACGGTCCCGGTCGCCGACCGCGCGGCCCGGATTCTGGTCCCCGCGACGGTGTCCGGAGTCGCCGCGGTCTTCCTGGTCGACCCCTCGGCAGACTCCGTCACTGTGACCGCCCAGCAGGTGACCGACCGGAGCGCCGAATCGCTGGTGGAGTTCACCGACGCGCCGGCCGAACTGCTCGGCACCGTCGAGGACGGCGCCCGGATCCTGGACTGGCTACTCGACCGCGCCTGGCTCGGCCTGGCCGCCCAGCAGCTGGGAACCCTCGAACGATCCCTGGAACTGGTCGCCGACTACGCGCGCGAACGCGAACAGTTCGGCCGCGCCATCGGCAGCTTCCAGGCCGTGGCCCAGCGCCTGTCGGACAGCTACATCGGCCTGCAGGGCCTGCGCCTGACCGTCACCCAGGCCGCCTGGCAGCTCGCGGAGGGCCTGGACGCCACCGGGGCTGTGCACACCGCGAAGTTCTGGGCCGCGGAGGCGGGCCATCAGGTCGCCCACACCCTGGTCCACGTACACGGCGGCGTCGGTATCGACCGTGACCACATCGTGCACAACTACTTCACCGCCGCCACCCGCAACGAGTTCGCCCTGGGCGGGGCCACCGACCACCTGCTCCCCTTGGCGCAGTTCGTCCCCGAATCGGCCTGAGCTGCCACTCCCGAGTGATATCACCGCGCGTAGTATTACGTATTACACGTATTACCTATGACAGGAGCGCGCGGTGATACTCAACAGCAAGGGCCAGGTCACTATCCCCTCCGCCTTACGCGCAAGGTTCAACCTTCATGAAGGAGATGAAGTGGAGGTAATCGAGGTCGACGGCGCGCTGCGAATCGTCCGGAGCGATAACACCCCCACACGTGGTCAGCGGCTGGTCGATCGGATGCGCGGTACCGCAGACAGCAAAGAGATCGAGGGTATGAGCACCGACGAGATCATGGAACTGCTCCGTGGTGACTAACCTGCGGCCGATCGGTGGTCCGACGACCCTGGTCGACTCCTGCGTTCTTCTGGACGTACTGACCGACGACAAGAACTGGGCGCAGTGGTCGGCCGAAAGGCTGGCCGAAGCAGTCGACTTCGGCCGAGTGGTCATCAATCCGATCGTTTACGCGGAAGTATCGGTCGGCTACGAAACGGTCGAAGTGCTGGACAGGCTGCTTCCGGCCGAGGATTTCGTCCGGGAACCGCTGCCCTTCCGAGCCGGATTCCTGGCCGGCAAGGCCTATCAGCGCTCTAGGCGCAATGACGGGACGAAACGCTCACCCATGCCCGACTTCTATATCGGCGCGCACGCCGCGGTGGCCGGATACCGGCTGCTCACCCGAGACGAACAACGCTTCAAGGGCTACTTCCCGACCGTGGACCTGATTGTTCCAGCACGGTGAGAAGTCGGCACGCTGCTCATATGAGCCGCCGATTGAGCTCGGCGCTGACAGCCAAGACATGATCGGCAGCGCGATCGAACAACCGCGAACGCTCATCGGAAACATTCACCCGCGCGTCGTCGGCGTTTTGCTCCATACGGCGACCTCCAGTTCCGAATCGTTTCCGAACCAGCATAGATCGCCGGACACACGCAGAAGGACCGCTGATCATCCATCGGCCCTTCTGCGCCCGATCGCTCTCAGGAAGCGTTACCCGCCGACCCGTGCTCGTCGGCGTCACGCTCCTCGGTCTGCGCCTTGGCCCACTTGTAGTCGGGCTTACCCGCCGGCGACCGCTTGATCTCGTCCACGAACCACAGGCTGCGGGGCAGCTTGTAGGAGGAGATCTCCCGGGTCAGCACCGGGCGCAATTCCTCCAGGGTGGGGCGTTTGTCGCCGCGACACTGCACCACGGCCGCCACCCGCTGTCCCCAGCGCTCGTCCGGGACGCCGACCACCAGCGCGTCGAAGATTTCGGGATGGCATTTCAGCGCGCCCTCTACTTCTTCGGGGTAGATCTTCTCGCCACCGCTGTTGATGCTGACCGAGCCACGGCCGAGCATGGTGACGGTGCCGTCCTCCTCCACCCGGGCCCAGTCGCCGGGGATGGAGTAGCGGACGCCGTCGTACTCCTTGAAGGTCGCCGCGGTTTTCACCGGGTCGTTGTAGTACCCGATCGGGATATGACCCTTGCGCGCCAGCACACCGGTCTGCCCGGATCCCGGGACGACGGGCTTGCCGTTCTCGTCGATGACCGCGGTGGACGCGTCGATCTTCACCCGCGGACCGCCGGTGTGCGTCGCGCCCTTGGCGGCGATGGAGATACCGCCGAAACCGGTTTCCGAGGAGCCGATCGAATCGGTGATCACCGTATTCGGGAGCAGGTCGATGTACTCGTCCTTGAGGGCGGGCGAGAACAGGGCCGCGCTGCTGGCCATGGCCCACAGGTTCGTGTGCTGGTAGGGCTCACCGGTTTCCGGATGACCCGCCTTCAGCGCGTCCAGCATCGGACGGGCCATGGCGTCGCCGGTTATGAAGATCATGTTGATGCCGTGCGCGTCCACGGCCTGCCAGACGGTGTGCGCGTCGAACTCCGGGATCATGATGGTCTTGCCACCGTCGAACAGGCCGTGGAAGACCGCGGTCTGCGAACCGCCGTGGATGAGCGGCGGAATGGGGTAACGCACCATCTGGCCGCCGGCCGCGCCGGTCTTGGCCTGCTGCCATTCGTCCTGGACATACTCACCGGTCATGAAGTTGATACCGCCGCCGAGCACCCGCCACCAGTCCTCGTGCCGCCACATGACGCCCTTGGGCATACCGGTGGTGCCGCCGGTGTAGATCATGAAGATGTCGTCGTTGGACCGATCGCCGAAATCGCGTTCACCCGACGATTCCGCCAGGGCCGCTTCGTACTCCACCGCGTCCGCGGGCGTGGCGGCGTCCGTGCCGTCGTCGACGATCAGGACCGCTTTCAGATGCGGCACCTTCGACCGGACGTTCACCACCTTGTCGGTGTAGCGCCGCTCGTGGATGAGCGCCACCATGTCCGAATTCTCGAAGATGTACTGCAACTCGTTCTCGACGTAGCGGAAGTTGACGTTCACCATCACCGCCCGCGCTTTGAACACCGCCAGCATCGACTCGACGGCCTCGATGGTGTTGCGCGAGTAGATACCGACCTTGTCGCCCGGCTGGACACCGTGTTCCAGCAGGTAGTGCGCCAGCCGGTTCGCCCGGTCCTCCAATTGGGCGAAGGTCACCGAGCGGTGGTCGTCAGCCAGCGCAACCCGGTCCGGCACAAGGTCGATGGTGTGTTCGACGAGGTCGGCTATGTTGTACGTCACAAGGTCAAAAATAGAACGTGTTACTGTTTCTGGCAAGGGTCCGAGTAACAGGAGAAACAACGATGCCTCAATGCCTCGTCGAGAAGCGCGGCCATGTCCTCATCGTCACCATGAACCGCCCCGAGGCGCGCAACGCGCTCTCGACCGAGATGATGGCGATCATGCGCGATGCGTGGGATCAGGTCGACAGTGATCCCGACATTCGCGTCGCGATCCTGACCGGCGCCGGCGGGGCCTTCTGCGCGGGCGCCGACCTCAAGGGCATGACCCAGCAGCATCCTGGTGATTCGTTCGCGGGCGGGGGCTGGGACCTGTCGAAGATCGAGGCGCTGCTGAAGGGCCGCAGGCTCACCAAACCGCTCATAGCGGCGGTCGAGGGCGCGGCCATCGCCGGTGGAACCGAGATCCTGCAGGGCACCGATATCCGGGTCGCGGGCGAAAGCGCGAAGTTCGGGGTGTCCGAGGCCCGCTGGGGTCTGTTCCCGCTGGGCGGCTCCGCGGTCCGGCTGGTCCGTCAGGTCCCCTACACGGTTGCCGCCGATATTCTGCTCACCGGCCGGCATCTGAGCGCCGCCGAGGCCAAGGACATCGGTCTCATCGGCCATGTCGTGCCGGACGGCCAAGCGCTGGACAAGGCGCTGGAACTGGCGGACCTCATCGCGGCCAACGGCCCGCTCGCGGTGCAGGCGATCCTGCAGACCATCCGCGACAGCGAATGCATCCCCGAGGAAGAGGCCTTCCAGATCGACGCCAAACTCGGTATGGCGGTCTTCCAATCCGCCGACGCCAAGGAGGGCCCCAAGGCGTTCAAGGAGAAGCGCAAGCCCAACTTCAGCGGTAAATAGAAGCCGGGTGCGGGCCGAGCACAGCTCGGTGCGTCCGGTCGATACACGGCCCGGCCGGTTCCAGCGGCCGGCGTCGGGCCACCGAAACACCGAACGCCCCGTTCGACGGTTGTCGGCCGGGGCGTTCGTGTGAGCGCACTACGCCTACACGCCGGGGTAATTCATGTAGAACGGCTCCCACTGGTGGCCGTCGGGGTCCAGGAAGGTCCGGCCGTGCATCCCGACCTGCGCCTCCTGGGCCTGCTTGTCCGTATTGATCTCCTCGGTACCGCCCGCGGCCACCGCGGCCGCGGTCAGCCGGTCGACCTCCTCGGCGCTGCTCAGCGACAGTGCGTAGGCGGCGCCGGTGGCGGCCCGGGTATCGGCGATCGGCCGTCGGCTGAAGGTGGCGAAATGCCCATGGGTCAGCAACATCAGGCAGATATTGTCGTCGACCACGATGCAGGCGGCATTGTCGTCGGTGAAATCGTCGTTGACCTTCCACCCGAGCGCCTCGTAGAACTTCTTGGACCGACCCAGGTCGGTGACGGGTAGGTTCACGAAAATCATCTTGCTGCTCACGGTGTCGATCCTTTCGGGAGGGTGGTCTGCGTTTCGCCGGCTGCAAAGGTTCGGACGCGGGCCATCCCGGAAAATCATCGGTGCCGGACAGATTCCGTCGAAACGACGATCACCACCGGCCGCGGAACCTGCGCCCGCGGAACGGAGACTCGACCGAAGCCGACAGTGCGGGCGAGGGCAGCCGGCCGGTGCGCTGCGGACTGTGGCAACCGGGCCTGGTGATACGCCTGGGAAGCCGACCGAAAACGGCGCGTTTCATCCTCTGTTCACATGTCGGTGCCCTGTGCCACAGTGGCACGCATGAGCGAGCAGACCAGCACAGTCGATGCCGATGTCATGAGATCTTTCGAGGTGCACAGACGGGAACTGTGTGCCTACGCCTACCGCATGCTGGGGTCGTCCTTCGAAGCCGAGGACGCCGTCCAGGACGCGTTCACCCGGGCCTGGAAGTCCTACGACTCCTTCGAGGGCCGGGCCAGCCTGCGCTCCTGGCTCTACAAGATCACCACCAATATCTGCCTGGATATGCTCGACGGCCCGCAGCGCCGCGCCCGGCCGATGGATCTGTCCGGCCCCTCGACACCGGACCGCCCGCTGCCGGCCCCGCAGCCGGACTACGTCTGGGTCGAGCCCATCCCCAACTCGCTCGCCTTCGGTGCCGACCCCGCCGAGCACGCCACCGCCAAGGACAGCCTGCGCCTGGCATTCGTCGCAGCCTGCCAGCATCTGCCCGCCACGCAGCGCGCCATCCTGATCATGCGCGAGGTCCTGCGCTTCTCCGCCAACGAGACCGCCGAGGCACTCACCATGAGCACCGCCTCGGTGAACAGTGCCCTGCAGCGCGCCCGCGCCACCATGAGCAAGGTCAAGCCCGCCGATACCGACACCTACGACGAATCCGACGACGACCAGCGCAAACTCGTCGAGAATTTCGTCACGGCGTTCGAGTCCTACGATATGGACGCGCTCACCGCGCTGCTGAAAAGCGATGTGGCGCTGTCCATGCCGCCCTTCGACCTCTGGGTTTCCGGCCCGGAGAACGTGGCCGCGTTCATGCTCGGTACCGGTGCGGCCTGCCGGGGCTCACGTATGGTGCCGCTGGCCGGCGCCAACGGCCATCCCGCGTTCGGCCACTACAAGCCGAGCGGTGAGCCAGGCCGCTGGCTGCCGTGGTCGATCACGGTCCTGGAGATGCGCGACGGCGTGATCACCGGGCTCAATTTCTTCCTCGATACCGAGCGCCTGTTCCCGCTGTTCGGTCTGCCGCCGGAATGGACGGAGGAACCGGCAGGCGAACCGGCCTGAGACCGGGTACTCCGGCTACTGGGCTTTTCGACGTACTCGTCGTCGGCATCATGTCAATACTCGACGATGATCCGAGAGACCGGTACCCCGGTCCTATGTGCTGTGGCACCGCAGCCCGATGTGCTTGCCGACCTCGCATCCCTACCGTCGAATCATGCACAAACGAGTCTTCGTCCTCTCGATCTGCACAACCGCGGCGCTCCTCGCCGGCTGCACAACGCGTTCGGCAGAGTCCACCGCACCTACGGTTGCCCTTGCCCGTGTGGAGAAGGCACGCGGCGACCTCGACGCAATCGTCGGCTCGGGTGCTGTCGGGACTATTGCCACACTCACCGACAACGGTGCCACCACCGTCGTGGCCTCCGGCCTGGCAGATATCGCTGCGGGGACCTCGATGCCCACCGATCCGCCCGAGCATGTCCGGATCGGTAGCATCACCAAGACCTTCACCGCCGCGATCGCGCTGCAACTGGTGGCTGAGAACAAGATCGACCTCGACCGGCCGATCGAGGAATATCTACCCGGTTTGCTCGCCGGAGACGGCGTAGACGGACACGTCATCACCGTCCGCCAGATCCTGGGACATCGAAGCGGTATACCCGAACCGGCCTACTCCCCGCAGACCGATGAGTACGAGGCGGCGCGCACCGGTCGCACCTTCACCCCAGCACAGGAGATCGCACTCGCGCTGCAGCACCCCGCACAGTTCACCCCGGGTAGCCGATTCAAATACACCAACACCAACTACATCGTCGCCGGCATGCTGATCGAGGCGGTGACCGGACGCTCCTAAGCCGATGAACTGCGCGACCGCATCCTCACTCCGCTGGGCATGCAGGACACATACCTACCGGCGACCGGCGAAACCGGTCTGCGCGAGCCTCATCCGACCGGCTATGCCACTATCGACGGCATCGTCACCGACCAGACGCGGATTGAGCCGTCGCTGCCGTGGACCTCGGGCGCGCTGGTGAGCACGGGCGCCGATATGAACCGGTTCTTCACCGCTTTGCTGGCCGGACAGGTGGTGCCGCGGACCCAACTCGAGCAGATGCTCGATGGAAGCGATATGAGCAAAGGCGACGGCATGTCCTATGGGCTCGGCGTCGGCTACACCCAATTACCCTGCGGTACACAATATATCGGCCACGTAGGCAGCGTGCGTGGTTTCTCCGCCATCTCCGGTGCCACCGCGGTCGGGCGTGCGGTCACCGTCACCTACACCGGTACACCCGCCACCGTGGACATCCGCGGCTTGCTCACCCACGCACTGTGCGGATGAGCACTCGAACTCGACTGGCGTAGGTCGTCCACGGATCAGTGGGACGATCCACTTGGATTGCGCTTCGGTCTCGGTCAATAGCTCCCGAGAGAGATTGTGAGCATCTTGGCGACGGGTGCGGATAGCCCTGATCATGCCCGGGAAGCGCGGGCAAGGAACCGACAACAGGGAGCGCCTCGCGCAACCGAGAATGGCCGGCCGAAGAGAGAATCTCACTCCGTCCAGGCAATCGCCGACCCATGCAATCACTGATAGCATTGATTGCATGGCAACGATAACTATCCGCGACCTGGACAGCGACGTGAAGGAGCGCCTGCGCCGGCGAGCCGCCGCGCATGGACGGAGCATGGAAGCCGAGGCCCGGGACATACTCGCCGCGGCGGTGCGCCCGAAACGGTTACTCCACGAACTCTACGAGCGCAGCCGACTCTACGCAGCCGAGCTGGATATCCCGGAACAGCCTGAGGCCGGAGCGGCACAGCTGTGATCATCGCCGATACGAACGTGGTGTCCGAGCTGTTCAGACCCACCCCCGACAGCCACGTCCTGACTTGGCTGGAGAACTCCGACGACGTCACGATCAGCACAGTCACCATCGGCGAGATCTGGGCAGGCATCGAGAATTTGCCCGAGGGGTCTCGCAGGGCGGGCCTGGCCACATTGGCGGCGGAACTATTCGACGAATTCGGCGACGAGGTCGAGGCCTACGATTTCCGCGCGGCGCGTGTCTACGGTCGAGTTGTCGCCGAACGTCGTCGCCGAGGTCGGCCGATCGGGTATGCGGATGCACAGATTGCCGCGATCTGCCTCGCGAACGACTGTCCCGTAGCGACCCGGAACGTCGAAGACTTCACCGACCTCGGCCTCACCATCATCAATCCCTGGGAAACGACCTCTCGGGGTGATATCGGCTGATCGTCACCGAGCAGCCGATATCACCGACTCACCGGTATTCCGGGTGCCCTCGTCCATGGCCGTCTCGACCTGGCCGCACCACTGCACACCGCCAGGGAAGCTTCTCCAAGCCGAATCCGAAACGAGTCCTACCCAGTGCCGAGGGGCGCCGACCACATATGACGCCGGGGCAGCGGCGGGGAAATCTCCGAGTGGTGAGGGTCGATCGAACCGGCCGGAACGGGCCCCGTCGATTTCGTGCCCGGTGCGGGTCCGGTATCGGATATCGGCATCGCGGGTGCGACCCGATACCCACCGGGCGCCTCCGGCGGGTATCGGTAGATAGAGCAATTCTGGAACAAGTTCACCGGGTTCCGACGAGTGGCGCCAAACGCTTCAGTTGCTCCACATCGGGCACCGAAACCAACAGCATGGTGACCCCGGCGGCCTCCCACACAGCAATCTGCTCCCGCACCTGGGTCTCGTTGCCGATGATCGCGGTCTCGAGCACCAGTTCGTCCGGCACCGCGGCCGCGGCCTCGGCCTTCTTGCCCGCCTGGAAGAGCGTGCCGATCTCGTCGACTTCCTTCTCGTAGCCCATCCGGCGATACACCTGCGCGTGGAAATTCAGTTCCGGTGCGCCCATCCCGCCGATGTAGAGCGAGGTGATCCAGCGCATCCGTTCGATCTCGGCCGCCGGATCGTCGGTAATGATCACCTGCGCTGTCGCGGCGATCTCGAAGTCCGCCCGCGAACGCCGGGCACCCGGCCGGGCGAAGCCCTCGTCCAGCCATTCGTTGTACACATCCGCCATGCGGGGCGTGTAGTAGATGGCCAGCCAGCCGTCGGCGATCTCCGCGGTCAGCGCCACATTCTTCGGCCCTTCCGCGCCCAGCCAGATCGGCAGATCCGCACGTAGCGGATGGGTTATCGGTTTGAGCGGTTTACCCAGACCGGTCGCGCCCACGCCGTTGTAGGGCAACGGATAGTTCGGCCCGTCGTTGGTCACCGGACCCTGCCGGGCCAGCACCTTGCGCACGATATCGACGTATTCGCGGGTGCGCTGCAACGGTTTGGCGAACGGCTGCCCGTACCAGCCCTCCACCACCTGCGGACCGGAGACGCCGAGGCCGAGAATCGCCCGCCCGCCACTGAGATGGTCGAGGGTCAATGCGTGCATGGCGGTGGCGGTGGGGGTGCGGGCGGACAGCTGCACCACCGAGGTCCCCAGCCGTACCCGGTGGGTCGCCGAACCCCACCAGGCCAGTGGCGTGAACGCGTCCGACCCCCAGGACTCGGCGGCGAACACCGCGTCGAACCCGGCCTCCTCCGCGGCGACGACCACTTCCGCGGCATGCTCCGGTGGCCCGGCGCTCCAGTATCCGAGCTGCAATCCGAACTTCACATCCGACCCCTTTCCGGCCTACTGCTTGCCAGCAGAATAAGAACCTGTTCTACTCGATATCGTGACTCAGGGGAATACTGCACCCACGGTAATTACGCAGGAACGCCCGCCGGGACTGAAACCGAGCGATGTGCTCAGTGCGCCCCTGCGGATGGAGTTCGACTACACGCGCTCCGTGGGACCCATCATCGGCAAGTTCCTTACCGGCCTGCGCGAACGACGCATCTTCGGTATCCGCGGTTCGGACGGCCGGGTGCTCGTACCACCGGCCGAATTCGACCCGGTGACCGCCGAACCGCTGTCGGAGTTCGTCGAGGTCGCCGCCACCGGCACGGTGAAGTCGTGGACCTGGGTCCGCGACCCACTGCCCGGCCAGCCCTTCGACCGGCCCTTCGCCTACGCGCTGATCCAGCTCGACGGCGCCGATACCGCGCTGTTGCACGCGGTGGACGTACAGCGCCCGGACGAGATCAGCACCGGCCTGCGGGTGACCGCCCGCTGGGCGGCCGAACTCACCGGCACCATCCACGACATCGTCTGCTTCGAGCCCGGCGATACCCCGACGGCGGAGCCGGCCCCGGCCTCGGACGCCGACCCGGTCACCATCATCACCACCCCGATCGGGATGGACTACAAACACACCGCGTCTCCCGAGGAGAGCACCTTCCTGCGCGGCCTGAAAGAGGGCAAGCTCATCGGCGCGCGGGCCGACGCGAACAGCAAGGTGTACTTCCCGCCGCGCGGAGTCGACCCCATGGACGGCCGGTCCACCGCGGAAACGGTCGAACTGGCCGAGACCGCTACGGTCACCACTTTCTGCATCGTGAACGTGCCGTTCCTGGGGCAGCGGATCAAGCCACCGTATGTGGCGGCGTATGTCCTGCTCGACGGCGCGGATATCCCTTTCCTGCACCTCGTGCTCGGCTGTGACGCGAGCGAGGTGCGGATGGGGATGCGGGTCAAGGTGGTCTGGAAGCCGCGCGAGGAGTGGGGCTACACCATGGCCAATATCAGCCACTTCGAGCCGACCGGCGAGCCGGATGCCGACTACGACACCTACAAGCATCACCTGTGAGAGGGCTCCCCGCGTGACCATCACCGAGCGTTCCATCGACAACGCCACCGAGATCGCCGTCGTCGGCTTCGCGCACGCACCGCATGTGTCGGAGACCTACGGCACCACCAACGGGGTGGAGATGCTGGTGCCCTGCTTCCAGCAGCTCTACGACCAGCTCGGTATCACCAAGTCCGATATCGACTTCTGGTGTTCCGGATCGTCGGACTACCTGGCCGGGCGGTCCTTCTCGTTCATCTCCGCCATCGATTCGATCGGCGCGGTACCGCCCATCAACGAATCCCATGTTGAGATGGACGCCGCCTGGGCCCTGTACGAAGCGTGGGTGAAACTGCGCACCGGCCAGGCGAAAACCGCCCTGGTCTACGGGTTCGGGAAGTCTTCCGCGAGCACGCTGCGCCAGGTGCTGTCCACCCAGCTCGACCCATACCTGGTTACGCCTTTGTGGCCGGATTCCCTGGCCATCGCCGGGTTGCAGGCCCGGGCAGGTCTGGACGCCGGCCGCTGGACCGAGCGCGATATGGCCGCGGTCTCGGCCGCGCACACCGTCGACGGGAAATCGGTCGACGAGCTGCTCGCCAACCCCTATGTCGCCGACCCGCTCCGGGAACACGACTGCGCGCCGATCACCGACGGCGCCGCGGCCATCGTGCTCGCGGTCGGCGACCGCGCCCGCGAACTGACCGAGCGTCCCGCGTGGATCACCGGGATGGCCCACCGGATCGATTCCAGTGTGCTGGGCGCCCGCGACCTCACCACCTCCCCGTCGGCGGCCGCCGCGGGACAGGCGGTGACCACCGGCGACACCAGCGGTATCGACGTCGCCGAACTGCACGCGCCGTTCAGCCACCAGCAGCTCATCCTGACCGAGGCACTCGGCCTGAAACCGGAGACGAAGGTCAACCCGTCCGGCGGCGCGCTGGCCGGCAATCCCATGTTCGCCACCGGGCTGGAGCGCATCGGCTACGCCGCGCTGCCCATCATGGCGGGCACCGCGGGCCGCACCCTGGCACATGCCACCAGCGGCCCGGCCCTGCAGCAGAACCTTGTGACCGTTTTGAACTCGGAGGCACAGTGAATCACCATTGCGCAGCCATTCGCTGTGCCGACCGGGTGCGGGTGTCCCGCATGACACAGGAGGCCGGCCGATGAGTTTCCCCGCCGCGGTGCTGGGCACCGGACAGACCCATCACGTCGCCAAGCGCAGCGATGTCTCGATGGCCGGGATGTGCCGCGAGGCGATCGACCGGGCACTGGCTGACGCCGAGTTGACCATGGCCGATATCGACGCGATCGTCATCGGCAAGGCGCCGGACATGTTCGAGGGCATGATGATGCCCGAGCTGTACCTGGCCGACGCGCTGGGCGCACCCGGGAAACCGCTGTTGCGCGTGCACACCGCGGGCTCGGTCGGCGGTTCCACCGCCTGTGTGGCCGCCAGTATGGTGCAGGGCGGGGTGCACGAGAAGGTGCTCGCCATCGCCTGGGAGAAGCAGTCGGAATCGAATGCCATGTGGGCGCTGTCGATCCCGGTCCCCTTCACCATGCCGGTCGGCGCGGGTGCCGGTGGCTACTTCGCTCCGCATGTGCGGTCCTATATCCGCCGCTCGAACGCGCCCCTGCACATCGGCGCGATGGTCGCGGCCAAGGACCGGCGCAACGGGGCCAAGAACCCGTACGCCCATCTCAAACAGGGCGACAAGACCGCCGACGAAGTGCTGGCCTCCCAGATGCTCTGGGATCCCATCCGGTTCGACGAGACCTGCCCCTCCTCCGACGGCGCCTGTGCCGTGGTCATCGGCGGCGAGAAATCGGCGGCCGCGGTGGAGGCGTCGGGCAAGAAGGTCGGCTGGATCCACGCGACCGCCATGCGTACCGAACCGCTGGCCTACGCCGGTCGCGACCAGGTGAACCCGCAGGCCGGCCAAGAGGCCGCGAAGGCGCTGTGGGCCCAGGCCGGGATCACCGATCCGCTGGCCGAGATCGACGCCGCCGAGATCTACGTCCCGTTCTCCTGGTTCGAGCCGATGTGGCTGGAGAACCTCGGGTTCGCCGCCCCCGGTGACGGCTGGAAACTCACCGACAAAGGCGAAACCGAGATCGGTGGCGCCCTGCCGGTGAACCCGTCCGGCGGTGTCCTCTCCTCGAACCCGATCGGCGCCTCCGGCATGATCCGGTTCGCCGAGGCCGCCAAACAGGTCATGGGCCGGGCCGGCGACTACCAGGTCGACAATGCCCGCAAGGCGCTCGGCCACGCTTACGGCGGCGGCTCGCAGTACTTCTCCATGTGGGTCGTCGGATCGGAACGCCCATGACGCTGCAGTTCAGCCTCGGTATCGCGCTGAGCCCGCTGGACCAGCTGCCCGAACTGGCCCGGACCGCGGAAGAGGTCGGATTCACCTCGATCGCCCTGCCGGATTCGCTGTTCTACATGAAATCCCAGGCGGCGAAGTACCCGTACACCCCCGACGGCAGCCGCTTCTGGGGTCCGGACACTCCGTGGGTGGATCCGCTCATCGCCGCGACAGCCATGGCCGCGGTGACCACCCGGCTGCGCTTCTACACCAATGTGCTCAAACTCGGCTCCCGCAATCCGCTGCTGCTGGCCCGTCAGGTCGGGTCGGTGGCGAACCTGTCCGGTAACCGGTTCGGGTTCGGGGTGGGGATCGGCTGGGCGCCGGAGGAATTCGAATGGTGCGGGGTGCCCTATGCGCGCCGCGGCGCCCGCGTGGACGAGATGATCGAGGTTATCAAGAAAGTCCTCGCGGGTGGCACGGTCGAGTATCACGGTGAGTTCTTCGATTTCGACGAACTGCAGATGAGTCCCGCACCGAGCGAACCGGTCCCGTTCTACATCGGCGGCCATACCGATGTGGCACTGCGCCGCGCCGCGAAGGTCGGGGACGGCTGGACCTCGGCCATGATGAAGTTCGACGATCTGCAGACCACCATCGCCCGGCTCGGTGAACTCCGCGCCGAATACGGGCGGGCCGAGGTGCCGTTCGAGATCCAGGCGGTCTGCATCGACAAGTTCGGCCGCGACGGCTACCAGGAGCAGTACGACGCCGGGGTCACCGATGCGATCGTGATCCCCTGGCTGGCAGCGGGTATCGGCTTCGACGGTGAGCTCGAGGCCAAGAAGGACGCGTTGCGCGAATTCGCCGAAGAGTACATCCAGAACCCGATCAACTGACTTCCGCGTGTGCCGCCACGGAAGTGGTGGCACACCGGCTTGCCGAGAGGAACCGATGAGCAGCGAGGAACATCCCGCCCGCGCGGCCGGGCTCGCCTCCCAAGCCGCAGTGCGTGCCCGGGACAAGGACGCCTGGCTCGCGCTGTTCGCTCCGGACGGCATCGTGGAGGACCCCATCGGCCCGTCCGGTTTCGACCCCGAAGGCAAGGGCCACCGTGGCCCGGAGGCCATCGGGGCGTTCTGGGACAAAGCGATCGCCGCGACGGATTCCATCGAATTCCTGTTCGGTGATTCGTTCGCCTGCGGCGCCGAGGTCGCGTTCACCGGCACCATCCGCAGCGTTGTCGGGGGCCACCGCATCGATGCCGAGGGCGTGTTCACCTACAAGGTCGACGAAGCCGGCAAGATCCTCGCGCTGCGCGCGTTCTGGGAGGTCGATCGGGCCATGGCGACGGCCGCACCGGCCACTTGAGCGGCGGCCGGCCGGTTTCCCTCCCGGCGCGGCCGCTTCCGCAGTACGGTCCCGCCCCGCACACCACCGGGTGTGCGGGGCAGAATCCTTCAGTTTTGCCCCAGAGCAGCGGGACGACGAAAACTGCGACGTCGGCCCGGAGGAACCCGTCGTCGCCGATGACCGGCCGACGATCTGGCAAGAATTCGCCGGGGAGGCCCGAAAGAGTCCGGCCCCGCGGACCGTGGTCACGCGGGGCCGGAACAGCGGTCGGTCGCGAGCGTCAGCTTCCGGTCTTACCGGTGACCGGGCAGGTCTTGTAGTCCACCTGGAACTCCTTGACGCCGTTCAGCCACCCCGACCGCAGCCGCTTCGGGTCGCCCAGCTTGGTGATGTCGGGCATATGGTCGGCGATCGCGTTGAAGATCAGGTCGATCTCCAGTTTGGCCAGGTTGGCGCCGATGCAGTAGTGCGCGCCGGTACCGCCGAACGCCACATGTTGATTGTCCTCGCGCATGATGTCGAACTTCATCGGGTTCTCGAAGACGTCCTCGTCGAAATTCGCCGACCGGTAGACCATCAGGACCCGCTGGCCCTTCTTGATCTGGACGCCGTTCAGTTCGGTGTCCTCGAGCGCGGTGCGCTGGAAGGTGGTGATGGGGCTGGCCCAGCGGATGATCTCGTCGGCCGCGGTCTTGGGGCGTTCCTTCTTGTAGAGCTCCCACTGATCCGGGTTCTCCAGGAAGGCGATCATGCCGTGGGTGATGGCGTTGCGGGTGGTCTCGTTACCCGCGACGGCCAGCAGCATGACGAAGAAGCCGAATTCCTCGGACTTGAGGGATTCACCGTCGATATCGGCTTCGACCAGGGTGGTGACGATATCGTCGGCCGGACAGGCTTTACGGGCCTCGGCCATCGCGTAGGCGTATCCGAGCAGCTCGGTGGAGGCCTGCACCGGGTCCACGTCGATCTCGGGATCGTCGTAGCCGGTCATCTCATTGGACCAGGTGAACACCTTCATCCGGTCCTCCTGCGGGACGCCGATGAGTTCGGCGATCGCCTGCAGGGGCAGTTCGCAGGCGATCTGGGTGACGAAATCACCGGACCCGGCCTCGGCAGCGGCCTTGACGATGGCCTCGGTGCGCTTGGACAGCTCTTCACGCAGCGAGTTGATCGCGCGGGGGGTGAAGCCGCGCGAGATGATCTTGCGCATCCGGGTGTGCTCGGGCGGGTCCATGTTCAGCAGGATGAAACGCTGCAGTTCGATCTGCTCGCGCTCGATATCGTCGTTGAAGCGCGGCAGCGCCGTGTTCTCGAAGGTCGAGAACACATCGCTGCGCCGCGACACCTCCTTGATATCGGCGTGCTTGGTAACGACCCAGAAGCCGTCGTCGTGGAATCCGCCCACCTCCGGCGACTTCTCCTGCCACCAGATCGGTGCGGTACGCCGGAGTTCGGCGAACTCCTCGACCGGTATGCGCTGCATGTACATGTCGGGGTCCGTGACGTCGAACCCGTCCGGCAGGTTCGGCCGGGCCATGCGCGTATCCACCACCAGATGTCTCCTTCGACAAACTGAAACACGTTCTACAATCATTGAAGCACAGGCGGGAGAACGAGGAAAGAAAGTGGACTGATCAGGCCTCGTGCCATGTGCGGAACACGTTACAGTTTTATGTCCGAAACGAAAGGTTCATGATGGGCAATCCCGTTATCGTCGAGGCAGCTCGCACCCCCATCGGCAAACGCAACGGCTGGCTGTCCGGACTGCACGCCGCCGAGATCCTCGGCCTGGCCCAGCGCGGGCTGCTCGATCGCGCCCACCTCGACCCCGCCAAGGTCGAACAGATCATCGGCGGCTGCGTCACCCAGGCCGGCGCCCAGTCCAACAACATCACCCGCACGGCCTGGCTGGCCGCCGGCCTGCCGTGGCAGGTGGGCGCCACGACCATCGACGCGCAGTGCGGTTCGGCCCAGCAGGCCAACCATCTCGTCGCCGGCCTGATCGCCACCGGCGCCATCGATATCGGCGTGGCGTGCGGCGTGGAGGCGATGAGCCAGGTGCCGCTGGGCGCCAACGTGGGCGACCAGGCCGGCCCGCGCCGGCCCGCCTCCTGGGATATCGATATGCCCAACCAGTTCGAGGCGGCCGAGCGAATCGCGAAGCGGCGCGGGATCACTCGCGAGGACGTGGACGCGCTCGGCGTGCGGTCCCAGCGCCTGGCCGCCCAGGCTTGGGCCGAGGGCCGGTTCGACCGTGAGGTCCTCACCGTCACCGCACCCGTCGTCGACAAAGAAGGCAATCCGACCGGGGAGAAACAGGAGGTGAGCCGCGACCAGGGTCTGCGGGAGACCTCCGCGGAGAGCCTGGCGAAACTGAAGCCGGTACTGGAGGGCGGAATCCACACCGCCGGAACGTCTTCGCAGATCTCCGACGGCGCCGCGGCGGTGCTGCTGATGGACGAAAAGGCCGCCGAGCGCGAAGGATTGCGGCCGCGGGCACGGGTGGTGACCCAGTGCCTGGTCGGCTCCGAACCGGAGTTCCATCTCGACGGCCCGGTCCAGGCGTGCAGCCGGTTGCTGGAGCGGTCCGGTATGAGCATCGGCGATATCGATCTGTTCGAGATCAACGAGGCGTTCGCTTCCGTAGCATTGTCCTGGGCCCAGGTACACAAGCCCGATTTCGATCGGGTGAATGTGAACGGTGGCGCCATCGCCCTGGGTCATCCCGTCGGATCCACCGGGTCCCGCCTGATCACCACGGCCCTGCACGAACTCGAACGTTCCGACCGGAACATTGCAATGGTTCTCATGTGCGCCGGTGGCGCACTCGCGACAGGAACGATCATCGAACGCCTGTAGGAGATCGCCGAATTCCCTAATACAACAGGACACCAGGCCTGTGCGGGATCCCAGCCGCACCCGCACGGGCCCGGTGTCCATCACAAATTCGAACCGGTAGGTTGAACGTTCATCTCAGCTTTCGGCAGACGTGTCGTACGCCACACAATGGCTCCGGCGCGACTACGGAAGGGATACCAGCTATCCAGAGGCTACTGGCCACCCGCCCGGGAAGACCCCTGCGACGGGCGGCTACCTGGCCGTATCAGAGGTCCACAAGTCCGGTGCGGGCAACCCGCAAACGCGGTACCACGGTCCACTTCCCCTGATATGCGCCTGGAAGCTTCAAGGAAATCCTGATTCAGGCGTAGGTTTTCAGCTACTGAGCCGCTAATATCAATGATAGGTATCCGAGATAACGACTGTTAGTACAGTGAAGGGAATTGGGCGGCTCACAATGGCTGATTTCGCGGCGCGGCTGAACAAGCTGTTCGAAACCGTGCATCCCCCGGGGCGTAAGCCGCATACCAATGCAGAGGTAGCGGCCGCCCTGACGGCATCCGGTCATCCGATCTCCAAACCGTATCTGTCGCAGTTACGGTCGGGCCAGCGTACGAATCCTTCCGATGAGACGGTTGCGGCGCTGGCGAAGTTCTTCAAGGTGAAGCCGGACTACTTCTTCAACGACATCTACGCCGCGAAGATCGACCACGATCTGGAACTTCTATCGCAGCTACAGGGTTACGGTCTGCGCCGGCTGTCCAGCCGAGCCTTCGACCTGTCGGAGGAGTCGCAGAACCTGCTCACCTCCATGGCGGAAAAACTGCGCGCGAGCGAAGGCTTGCCCGAAATTCCGCCGGACGGCACCGAATAGCAGGCATCGTCGGCGCGGTGCGATCTCCCTGAGGGTCGCACCGCGCCGACGTCTGCGCCGGGGAAATCCATACACAGTGTTCCCATGGACGGGAAAATTTCCTCCGGCGGAGCTCGTGAAACCCTTGAAGTTCCGCGGCACGGAAGAATACAGACCGACCGCCCGGCACGATTACCGAGCCGCGCCGGGGATAATCACAGTGACGTAACGGGTGTACCGCATACCTTGGGCAACTACGTAACCGTGACCGTTGGGCGCTCGGTCGGTTCCGGTTGTGCTTCGAACGCCGCGGCGATCGCCTGCGCCCATCCGCGTGGGCTGATGCCTTCCGGTGGTGCGATCCAGCGAGAGTCCACCACCGCGCGGCCCATCGGGTTCCGGGCCCACTGCGCCACCCGTTCCGCACGGGCGGACACCGCAGCGGGAGGCTCTCCGGCAGCAGCGATCTCGACACCGCCGCCCGACTGCAGGTACATCGCGTCCATGATCTGCGCGACCCGATCCGACGCCTTGAGCTGGGTAGATGTCCCCGTCTCCTCCTGGACGACCTCCGGGAAGCGTTCGACCAGCACTGTGTGCAAGGTCCGCACCCGGCGCAGCAGCAACCGCGCCCGCACCCACATCTCCACCACGATCCACACCGCGCCGAAGGCGACGAGCAGCGCGGCCAGCTGCCAGAACGGCCAGGCCCAGGCCGGCTCGCCCGGCCCGGGCCGAGTAGCGCCGGTGACCTCCCGTCGCACCTGGCACGCGGCCAGAGCGACCACCAGCGCGGTCCCGGTGACGTAGACAGCGATGCCCCGGCCGAGCGCGGTCCAGCTCAGATTTCGCAGCCCGGTCACCACGATGAAGACACCGGCCGCCGCGATGACCGCCCAGCCCGTGGCGAACGACGCGCTGAGGGTACCGGCGACGACGAAGAGCCAGGTTCCGTATATGCCCCCGGCGATCTGGCGCAGATTACGGCGCGAGACCACGGGCCAGGCCGCCGAGGCGACCACCGAGGTAGCGGCGGCGAAGAGCAGCCACGCGGATACCACCAGTCCCTCCGACAGCGGACCCGGCGGCAACCCGCCGGGCAGCAGATTGTCGACGGCCAGCGCCACATCGGGCACCGCCGCGGTACAGGCCAACGCCACCGCCGAAACGGCCACCACTATCGCCACCCGCGCGGTGGTCGCGGGTTTGACGAGCACCCGCCCCACCCGCGCACCCGCGGCGATCCAGACGATCAGGGCGGTCAACCAGAACGTCATCCCAGAGCCTCATCGAATCGAAGGACCGAGACGCCCGCGCCCCGGCTGTTGAACACGCGCAGCCGCGTCATCAGCATGGCGGCGAAAGTTTCTGCCTCCCATTCGGACTGGTCGTCCTCACCGTCCTCGAGCGCGGTCTGATGGGCACGCTGACTCAGCATGTAGGCGATGAGCTCGTCGCTCACCTCCAATGTCACCTCGGGGGCCGGGGCGCCCTCGTGGTCGAAGACGATATGCCCCAGCTCGTGGGCCAGCGTATGGTCCCGGCTCGGCAGCGCGCTGGCGAGCACGATGATGTCCTTGGTCGGGTAGTACCGACGCTGGCCGCAGACGCCGGGACCGAGGTCGGCGTCGGCGATTTCGATCGGGCGGCCCCGTTCGGCGGCCACCGCGTCCACCACTTCCTCGAGTGTGGTGGCGTCGGCATCGGCGGCGATCGCGCACACCGCGTCGACCGCGGCGGCGACCCGCCGATAGGCCCTGGTGCTCTGAGTCCGATTCTGGGTCATGGTGATCACGCGCCCGTTCCGAAGAATTCGGCGCGCGCGGCATCGACCCGGGCCTGCGCCTGGGCGGCGCTGTGGTAACTCATCACGGCCGAACCGGTGCCGGCGATGGCCAGGGCGATCAGCCCACCGATCACCGACAGGACCTTGGGTTCGGGCAGCAGCCCCTCGGCGTTCGTCGGGCGCACCGCGTGATTCGGCGGCGCCGCGACGACCGCCGGCGCGGAGCCACCGGCTCCGGGCGCGGCGGGAACCACTGGCGGCGCGAGCGCGGGTATCGGCGCGGCGACCCCGATCGCCGGTGCTCCGGCACCGCCGCCCGGTGCCGGTAATGCCAACGGCGGCCCGACCGGAGGCGGCGGAACCGGGGGCGCCGGTAGCAACAGGAGCAGGAGCGGGGCCGCCGAACCCACCCCGGCCGAACCGACCGCGGCGGAACCGGTCGCCGCCGATCCGGCGGCAGCGGAGCCTGTGGCCGCGGAACCCACGGCAGCCGAACCCACCCCGGCCGAACCGGTGCCGAGTATCCCGGCACCGGCCGAACCCGTCGCCGCGGAGCCCGTCCCGAGCACGCCGACCCCGGCGGAACCGAGCGCGGCCGAACCCGTCCCGAGTACCCCGGCCCCTGCGGAGCCGACGGCCGCGGAACCGGTTCCGAGAGCTGCCGAGCCCGTGCCCAGTGCGGCCGAACCGGTCACACCGACCCCGAGGCCGGCCGAACCGGCCGCGGCGGAACCGGTTCCCAGGACTGCCGATCCGGTACCGAGCGCGGCGGAGCCGGTGACTCCCAGGGGCGCCGCGGCCGCCGAGCCGACGGCGGCCGAGCCGGTGGCCAGGATGGTGCCGAGGGCGGTTCCCAGCCCCACCGGCCCGAGAGGTTCGGCGACCGGCGCCGGATCCGACTGTGGGACAGCGACCGACGCCGGTTCGCCGGTGTCGACCGGTTCCGGCTCCTGGACTCGGCCCGGAATGCCCAGGGGCTGCCACTGCGCGACGTCATCGGAATCCGCACCGCTGCTACCGGTACCGGAGTCCGGGCCCACCGGACCGGGTTCCGGCGCCGGTGCGCTGCTACCCGTACCGAGGCCGGAGGGTGCGCCCGATTCGGCCGGCGATCGCTCGCCGGACGCGTCGCCCGGCCCTGTTTCGCTGCCCGGTATCGCGAGCGGACCGCCGACGGGAGGCTCCGCATCCGGTCGGGGCGGTACGACACCCTCACCTCCGCTACCGGAAGGGCCCTGTTCGGTTACCGGCCCCCGGCCCGGATTCGCTTGAGCGAGTGTCGGCCCCCCGAGTAGTCCCAGGCATCCGGCCGCCCCGGCTACTGCGAGCAATCGCTTGATGCGACCCACGGCCATGCGCCAGTCAACCCCTCGATCGTTATTGCGGATTCGCCCGGCGATGACGTCTTCCGGGTAGAACGAACAGATGGTTGCTCATGGTAAACCAGCCGACCAACCGGTGCATGACGAAGTGGCGATATCGAGCGGCCGGACCGGCTATCCGCTGTTCGAGCGCCAGTACACAGCGGCCGGCGGCCCGGGAAACATGGAACAGATCACATCCACCCGGTGCGGGGTCCAGTAGCTGGACGGCCACGAGCCCCTACCGAAACGTGTCCGTCCCGCCATCGGCCGACGGCGGGACGGACACGTTCGTGACGGGGTGAATTCCTACGCTCCGTATACAGGTTCCGGAGTCGCGCCCTTCGCGATCAGTTCCGAGACCACGGTGCCCAATTCGGCGGGGTTCCACCGCGCGCCGCGATCGACCGGCACCCCATGGCGCCAGCCCTCGGCCAGCGCGAGGCGACCGCCCTCGACCTCGAACATCCGCCCGGTGACGCCGGCCGATTCGGTGCTGCCGAGCCACACCACGATCGGTGAGATGTTCTCCGGCGCCATGGCGTCGAAACCGTCCTCGGGCGCGGCCATCATGTCGGCGAAAACGGTTTCGGTCATCCGGGTGCGGGCCGAGGGGGCGATCGCGTTCACCGTCACGCCGTACCGCCCGAATTCGGCCGCGGCGGTCAGGGTGAGGCCGGCGATACCGGCCTTGGCGGCGCCGTAGTTCCCCTGGCCGACGCTACCCTGCAGACCGGCGCCGGAGCTGGTGTTGATGATCCGGGCGTCTACGGCGCGACCCGCCTTGGATTCCGCGCGCCAGTACGCGGCCGCGTGACGCATGGTGGCGAAATGCCCCTTCAGGTGGACGCGGACCACCGAATCCCATTCGTCCTCGGCGAGGTTGACCAGCATCCGGTCACGAACGAATCCGGCATTGTTGACCAGGACGTCCAGGCCGCCGAAGGTGTCCACGGCCTGCTGGACGAGCCGCTGCGCGCCCTCCCAGCTCGCTACGTCGTCACCGTTGGCCACCGCTTCCCCACCGGCCGCACGGATCTCCGAGACCACCTGCTCGGCGGGGGTTTCCGCGGTCGACTCACCGCTGAGAGTGGAGCCGAGGTCGTTCACCACGACCTTCGCGCCCTCGGCCGCGAAGGCCAGGGCGTGTGCCCGGCCGATACCTCGGCCGGCACCGGTGATGATCACGATCCGTCCGGCGCAGATGCCCTCGGTTGCCATGTCCGTTCCTATCGTCGATGGTCGATATCTGTTCGAGCTGCAGGTCAGGCTTTCGCCGCGTCCCCGGAGTGGGTGGCGGTCGCGACCGACAGGAAGGCCGGGGGTTCGCCGCCGCCGTGGATCTGCAGGGTCGCCCCGGAGATGTACCCGGCCAGCGGGGAGAGCAGGAAGGCCACCCCGTTGCCGACATCTTCGGGCCGGGCCAGCCGGCCCATCGGGATGGTCTGCCCGACGGCGGCTACACCGTCGGCATCGCCGTAGTGCAGGGCGCTCAGTTCGGTTTCCACCGCACCCACCACCAGGGAGTTGATCCGGACCTTCGGCGCCCATTCCGCGGCGAGGGAGACGGTGAGGGCGTCGACTCCCGCCTTCGCCGCACCGTAGGCGGCGGTTCCCGGCGAGGGCCGGTGGCCGCTCAGGCTGGAGATATTGACGATGGAACCGCCTTCTTCCTGCTCACTGATCACCGCGTGTGCGGCCTGGGCGACGTGCAGGGCGGAGAGCAGGTTCAGCTCGATGATCTTGGTGTGGAATTTGGGGCTCGCGTCCCGCGCCAGGGCATAAGGAGCGCCACCGGCATTGTTCACCGCGTGATCCAGCCGCCCGTGCCGCCGGACGATCTCGGCGATCAACTCCGCCACGGCCGCCGGGTCGCGGACATCGCACGGCAGGAAATCGATCTGCCGCCCGTCCGCCTCGACCGGCGTATCGCCGGGACGGCGGGCACACGCGACGACGGTCGCCCCGGCGGCCAGCAGGACGCGGCTGATCCCCGCGCCGACGCCGCGGACGCCGCCGGTTACCAGAACGACGCGATCGGACAGGTCGATTTCGAGTGCCACCGTGTTAACCTACCAAGCAATTGCTTGCTTAGCCAAGATGCTCGAGATGCGAGATGGGATACGCGATGGGGATCAACCGCCATTCGGAATCCGCCGGTATCGCCGTGGTCACGGTCGACTATCCGCCGGTCAACGCCATACCCTCGGACGGCTGGTTCGCCCTCGCCGACGAGATCCGCGCCGCCGGGCGCGACCCGCAGACCCGCGTGGTGGTGCTGCGCGCCGAGAACCGGGGCTTCAACGCGGGCGTCGATATCAAGGAGATCCAGCGCAAACCCGGACATCAGGCGCTCATCGACGCCAACCACGGATGTTTCGAGGCATTCGGCGCGGTCTACGACTGCCCCGTCCCGGTGATCACCGCGGTCCAGGGCTTCTGCCTGGGCGGCGGGATCGGCCTGGTCGGCAACTCCGACATCATCATCGCCTCCGAGGACGCGACCTTCGGCCTGCCCGAGGTCGACCGCGGTGCGCTCGGCGCCGCCACCCACCTGGCCCGGCTGGTCCCCCAGCACCTCATGCGCGCGCTCTTCTTCACCGCGAGCACCGCCACCGCCCAGCAGCTGCACCACTTCGGGTCCGTGCTGAAGGTGGTCCCCCGGGAAGAACTCGACGCCGCCGCGCTCGAGGTCGCCAAGGACATCGCGGCCAAGGACGGCCGGGTCATCCGCGCCGCCAAACGCGCCCTCAACGGAATCGACCTGCAGGACGTGCACCGCAGCTACCGCTTCGAGCAGGGGTTCACCTTCGAACTGAACCTTTCCGGAGCCTCCGACGAGATCCGCGAACGCTTCGACCAAGACCTCGCGGCGCAGAAGGACAAGAACTGACATGGAGCGGAAGACCATGCGAGACAAGCGGAAAACGCTGGAAGAGATCGTCGGCGAACTGCGCAGCGGGATGACCATCGGCATCGGCGGCTGGGGTTCCCGGCGTAAGCCGATGGCCCTGGTGCGTGCCCTGCTGCGGTCCGATGTCACCGACCTGACGGTGGTCACCTACGGTGGCCCGGACCTGGGGCTGCTGCTCTCGGCCGGGAAGGTCCGGAAAGCCTACTACGGGTTCGTCTCCCTCGACTCGGCGCCGTTTTACGACCCCTGGTTCGCGAAGGCCCGTACCTCCGGGCAGCTCGTCGCCCGCGAGATGGACGAGGGCATGCTCAAATGCGGGCTCGAGGCGGCCGCGGCGCGACTGCCGTTCCTGCCGATCCGCGCCGGCCTGGGGTCGGATGTGCCCAACTTCTGGGACGGCGAACTGCGGACCGTGACCTCGCCGTACCCCGGACCGGACGGACGCGCCGAAACCCTGATCGCCATGCCGGCCCTGAACCTCGACGCCGCGCTGGTGCACCTGAACATCGGCGACGCGCACGGCAATGCCGCCTATCAGGGCGTGGACCCCTATATGGACGACCTGTTCTGCCTGGCCGCCGAGAAGCGCTACCTCTCGGTGGAGCGCCTCGTGGAGACCGAGGAACTGGTGAAAACCGTTCCCCAGCAGGCCCTGCTGCTCAACCGCATGATGGTGGACGCGGTGGTCGAGGCCCCGAACGGCGCCCATTTCACCCTGGGCGGTGAGAGCTACGGCCGGGACGAGAAATTCCAGCGACACTATGTCGAAGCCGCCGGGTCGCCGGAAACCTGGCAGACCTTCGTCGACACCTACCTCAGCGGTTCCGAAGCCGATTACCAGGCCGCCGTCGCGCGATTCAAGGAGGAGCGGTGACCAGCACCGAGACCATCACCCGCGCCGAGGTGTGCGCGGTCGCCTGCGCCGAGATCTTCCGCGGCGCCGGGGAGATCTTCGCCAGTCCCATGTCGCCGATGGCACAGCTGGGCGCGCGGCTGGCCAAACTCACCTTCGAACCCGATCTGCTGATCTCCGACGGTGAGGCGTTCTTCCTCGCCGAGACCCCGCCGATCGGCGGAAAGGCGCCGGTGGAGGGCTGGATTCCGTTCCGCAAGGTCTTCGATGTGCTGGCCTCCGGCCGCCGCCATGTGGTCATGGGCGCCAACCAGATCGACCGCTACGGCAACCAGAATCTCTCGGCCTTCGGCCCGCTCCAGCAGCCGACCCGGCAGATGTTCGGCGTCCGCGGCGCACCCGGCAACACCATCAACCACCCCACCAGCTACTGGGTCGGCCGGCACACCAGGCGAGTGTTCGGCGAGAAGGTGGATATAGTCGCGGGTATCGGCTATGACAAGGTCGACCCGGACAACCCGGCCTTCCGCTTCCACCACATCCACCGGGTGGTCAGCAATCTGGGCGTTTTCGATTTCAACGGCCCGGACCACACGATGCGCGCGCTGAGCCTGCATCCCGGGGTCACCGCCGGTGAGGTCGCGGAGAACACCGCCTTCGAGATTGCCGACCTGGGTACGGCCGAAGAGTCCCGGCTGCCCAGCGACGAGGAACTGCGGATCATCCGCGAGGTCCTGGATCCGAAGAAGATCCGCGACCGGGAGGTCCCGCAGTGACGCCCCGGCTGCGGACTCCGCTGACCGAACTCGTCGGGATCGAACATCCCGTCGTGCAGACCGGTATGGGCTGGGTGGCGGGCCCGAGCCTGGTCTCGGCCACGTCCAATGCCGGCGGATTGGGCATTCTGGCCTCGGCCACCATGACCTATGACGAGCTGGAAGCGGCCATCGCCAAGACCAAGGCGCAGACCGATAAACCGTTCGGCGTGAACATCCGCGCCGACGCCTCGGACGCGCCCGAGCGGATCGACCTGCTCATCCGCGAGAACGTCAAGGTCGCCTCCTTCGCCCTGGCGCCGAAGAAGGACCTCATCGCCAAGCTGAAAGACGCGGGCGTGTTGGTGGTTCCGTCGATCGGCGCGGCCAAGCACGCGGTGAAGGTCGCTTCCTGGGGCGCGGACGCCGTGGTCGTCCAGGGCGGCGAGGGCGGCGGGCACACCGGCCCGGTGGCCACGACCCTGCTGCTGCCGTCGGTCCTGGACGCGGTCGATATCCCGGTGGTCGCGGCCGGCGGGTTCTTCGACGGACGCGGCCTCGCCGCCGCCCTCGCCTACGGCGCCGCCGGGGTCGCGATGGGCACCCGCTTCCTGCTCACCCAGGAGAGCAGTGTCCCGGATTCGGTGAAGCAGGAGTACCTGCGCCGCCAACTGGGCGAAACAGTGGTGTCCACCAAGGTCGACGGGATGCCGCACCGGGTGCTCAACACCGAACTCGTGCAGAAACTGGAGAACTCCGGACGTATCCGCGGGCTCACCGCGGCCGTGGGTAATGCGGCCCGGTTCAAGAGCATGACCGGGATGAAATGGTCGACGCTGGTCCGCGACGGTCTGGCCATGCGCAAGGCCAAGGACCTGACCTGGTCTCAGGTGATCATGGCGGCCAACACCCCAATGCTGCTGCGTGCCGGGCTGGTCGAGGGCAATACCGAAGCCGGGGTATTGGCGGCCGGTCAGGTGAGCGGCATCCTGGAGGATCTGCCGACCTGCCAGGAGCTGATCGACCGGATCGTCACGGACGCGGTCGCCCGGATCGGCGCGCTCGCCGAGCTGCCCCAGGGCGCCGAATCGAAGAGCTGAGACATCCGGCTCACGGGCCCGTCCACCGCCGGTGGACGGGCCCTTTCATTGCCAGGCGCTCAATCCCGCGGCCACGGACGTACCTCACCCCAGCCCCAGGTGGGCGTGGGTTCGCTGTCGCTCGCCGGAGCATCCGGGCCGGAGAACAACAGCGCCATCCGGGTTCCCCATTCCAGATATCCCACGAATGCCGCCCGGAACTCGGCGTCCGCGGGCAGGCCGACCCGGTCGGCGGTATCGATCAGCAGGCTCATCCACCGCTGCCGCTGCTCCTCGGTCAGTGCCCGGCCCCGGTGCCGGGAGATCATGTGCTGGTGGCCGCCGTGTCGTTCCGAGTAGACGGCGGGCCCGCCGAAAACCTCGCCGAGCCAGGCGGCTACATGCTTCGCGTGGTCGGGGTGCATACCCTCGAACACCGGGCCGAGCACCGGGTCTTCGGGAACCCGGTCGTAGAAGGTGTCGAAGAGCTTCCCGAACGCCTCCGCGCCGCCTGCCCAGTCGTACAGCGACGGCACCAACGCGACCGGCTCGTAGTGCCGCATCTCCTCGATACCGGTGACGTAATCCTTGATCTCGGCGAAGAACTCGCGGAAGTGCGAGCTGTTGCGAAACTTCTCCAGATGATCGCTCGCCGAGGTCCAGGTGAGCCGGAGAATATAGGTCTGCGGGTCGTCGACACACCGGTCCAGATCGTAGGTCCGGCAGTACGGTGAGAACTGCAGCGAGACCGCAGCGCGGCGATAGGCATCCTCGAACGCGGCCGGGTCGGGAACGCGGTACCGGATGTACTCGGTGATCATGGATGAAGTCGACCACCTTGGGAGCGACGGCACAAGAACGTACTTTGTGGTGCGTGAGCGTGCGGCGAACCTTCTACTCCTGCCAGATCGAACTGGCGATGGACACCATCGGCGGCAAGTGGGCGGTCGTGATCCTCGGCTATCTGAAGGAGGGGCCGCGGCGCTACGGCGAACTGCGCCGGCTCGTTCCCGAGATCACCGAGAAGATGCTGACCCAGCGGCTGCGCGAACTCGAGACAGCCCGCCTGATCGAGCGGACGGTGGACGAGGGCGCGGTCCGCACCGTGACCTATCGGCTGATCGATCCCGGACTCCGGCCGGTCCTGCAGGCGCTCTACGACTGGGGTGGGACCCTGGCGGCTCGGGACAGTATCGAGATCGGGTCCCCACGCGCGGAAACATCGGAATCGCGGCATGGCGATCCGGTCGGCCGAACGGCATCGCCGCCGCCATCGGGTTGATCCGGTACTTCCTCGGCGCGCCGCCGCGGGTGTGCTCCTACAAGACCTCGGTATTCCCCCTGACCGGACCTCGTCCCTGCCGCGACACCGGCTCTGCCGTCGGTGCCCGGTGCGCCGGGTGGCGGCCGACGCGCACCCAGCCGGCCGCCCACTGGTTCCCTCAGCCGAACGGACTTCGCGGCCGCTCCTGCAACTCGCCGTCGATATAGAGATCGACCTTCTCGTTGTAGAAGCAGGCCAGCCCGGCGATCTTCTGGCTCTCCGGGGTCGGGGTCCGGTAGATCCACACCAGATCCGGATACTCGGTCTCGCCGATGTGGATGTTCCAGTAGTCGGCGTTGCCCTTGTACGGGCAGCCGGTGTGGGTGTCCGACGGCCGCAGCAGATCCATCCTGATATCGGTGAGCGGCAGATAGAAACGGGGCGGGAGCCCGGTCTCGAACAGGATCCGGGGGGACCGTGAATCCGCCACGGTCACACCGTCGAGTTCCACCCGTACATGCCGGGAGCTCGCCAGAATGTCCACCCGCGAGTACGGGTTGCGGGGGTGGACGTAGATGGGCTCGTCCTCCTCGAACCATTCGTCCATCGCGTCCCACTCCAGCCGCACCAGGTCGTGCAATGGCTCATCCGCATAGCGCAGGGCGGCGCCGGCAGCCGTGGTGCCGTCCACCACGACGTTGTACTCGGTCCCCTCCCCGAGGCGCGGCGAGGTGCGCGTGCTGCCGTCGAACTCGAGTTTCGCGCGCAGGTCGGCGACCGGGATGTAGTAGGCCGGGTAATAGGGGTTCTCCCAGACCAGCGCGGGCCGCACGGTGTCGGCGACCAGATGGCCGCCGAGGTAGACCCGCACCCGCTTCTGGATCGTCTCGACCCGGACCTCGTCTCGCTGTGCTTCGGTCATACTCCCCGACCCTACGCCGAGCAGGTTGCCCGGGGGCCACGAAAAGCGCGGGTCCCGCCTGTCGGCGGGACCCGCGGAAAGACCTCTTGTGGAGGTCAGTCACCGACCGTGACCGCCTGCGCTTCCTCCACACTGTGGGGCGCGGGGTCGTGGTCGTCGATATGGGCCAGGGCCGAGCGGCCGGCCAGCAGCACCACCACACCGGCGGCGGTGCAGACCGCGCCCACCCAGAACGGCAGCGAAACACTGGTCTCCCCGAGTTTGCCCGCCAGCCACGGTGCGGCGGCGCCGCCCACGAAGCGGACGAAGCTGTAGGCCGCCGACGCGGTCGAGCGTTCCACCGGGGCGGAGATCATCACGGCCTCGGTGATCAGCGTGTTGTTCACGCCGAGGAACAGGCCCGCGAGGACGACGCCGACGATCAGTACCGGCTTGTGCTCGGCGAACAACGCCATCACCGCCAGGTCCGCGGCGAACAGCCCGACCGCCACGGCGATCATCGGAAGCGTGCCGAAACGGTGCTGCAGTTTGGGCGCGAAGAACACCGAGGCCACGGCCAGCAGGATGCCCCAGCCGCAGAAGATGAAGCCGATCGCGTAGGTGCCCATATCCAGCGGAAACGGGGTGTAGGCGAGCAGGGTGAAGAAACCGAAGTTGTACAGCAGGGCCGTGATGCTCACGACCAGCAGGCCGCGGTGGCGCAGCGCTTTGAACGGCGCCGCCAGCGAGGTCGGTTTCGCGGCTTTCGGCCCCTCGGGCAGCAGCACGACGATCGCGATGAAGGCGACGGCCATCAGCACCGACACTCCGAAGAACGGCCCGCGCCAGCTGATCCCGCCGAGCACGCCGCCCAGCAGGGGTCCGGTGGCGATACCGATCCCCAGCGCCGCCTCGTAGAGGATGATCGCGCGCGCGACCCCGCCGCTGGCGGCCCCGACAATGGTGGCCAGCGCGGTGGCGATGAACAGGGCGTTGCCGAGCCCCCAGCCCGCGCGGAAGCCGACGATCTGGCCGACCGTCTCCGACATTCCGGCCAGGGCCGCGAACACGATGATCAGCGCGAGGCCGGCGAGCAGCGTCTTCTTCGCGCCGAACCGGCTGGAGACCACACCGGTGACCAGCATGGCGACACCGGTGACGAGCATATAGCTGGTGAACAGCAGCGATACCTGTGACGGCGACGCGTGGAGCTGTTCACCGATGGGTTTGAGAATCGGATCGACCAGGCCGATGCCCATGAACGCGATAACGCTGGCGAAGGCGACGGCCCAGACCGCCTTCGGCTGTCCGGTCGATGTGCTGTGTTGTTCGAGTACGAGCGCGGGCCCTACGTGGTCACGCTGCGCTACCGCCTCCGGGCCTGACGCGCTCGTACTGTCCGGCGCGGTGGCCTTCCCGGTCGTGGTGCTCATCGGTCTTTCCTCGATTACGGGTGGTGCCCGGCCGATTCCCGGATCGCCGCCAGCAGGTCCCGTAGGTCGGCTGCGAGTCCGGTCAAGCGTTCGGCGTCGAAGCCGGGTAGCGGGCCGGACAGCGCCTCACGCATGGAGACGCGGGTGGCGGCGAGCCGGGCACGCCCGGCCGGGGTGAGTTGGACGACGACCGCACGCGAATCGTCCGGGTCGCGGTGCCGGGAGGCGTATCCCTCTCCCACCAGACGGGCGATGAGCGCGGTCGCCGTGGGTTGCGACGTGCGATCGATACGAGCGAATTCGCTGACCCGCAGCGAACCGTGCTCCTCGAGCCCTGCCAGTGCGCGCACGGTGGCGCGCGGTAGGTCGTCGACGCTGAGCATTCCCGCCGCGCGCGTGAGCCGACCCGCGGTGACGAGTAGATCGACGACGGTGTCGTCCACATCGGTCACCGGGTTCGACTGCACCTCGATATTATTACATAGGCTAACTATCTATTTCTAGACCGTCCGGTGGGATACCCGCCACACGCCGCAGCTGCGCGAGGAAGGTCGCCCGGTCGTCGCCCCGGACCACGTAGTGACAGGCCACCGGCCGGATGATCGACGCGGCGACGATATCGGCGTCGGCGCCCTCGACCATCGGCCGGATGAGTTCACGCATAACCGGCATGACCCGGGCGAGTTCGGCCAGGACGTGATCCGGTTCCACATCGACGGCATCCACAGCTGCCTGGGTGTCGCTCTGGCCCGGCTGGAGGGCCGGATCGCCCTGGACGCGCTACTCGACGTGATGCACGAGTACACCGTCGACCGGGCGGGCCTGCGCCGGGCAACGGTGACCGATATCGCCGGGTGGGCGAAAGTGCCCGTCCGGGTTCACCGACGGAGCCGATGTGGTGGCGGCATTGCCGCCACCACCCGATCAGCGATCGAGCCTTTCGATGATGGTGGCGTTGGCGGTGCCGCCACCCTCGCAGATGGTGAGCAGGCCGTACCGGCCGTCGATCCGCTCGAGTTCGTTCAGCAGGGTGGCGAAGAGTTTCGCGCCGGTCGCGCCGAGCGGGTGGCCCAGGGCGATGGCACCGCCGTTGACGTTCACCTTCTCCGGGTCGGCGCCGGTCTCTTTCAACCAGGCCAGCACCACGGGGGCGAAGGCCTCGTTGATCTCGACCACGTCGATGTCGTCGATGGTCAGACCGGTCTTCTCCAACGCCCACCTGGTGGCCGGGATGGGCGCGGTGAGCATGTACAGCGGGTCGGCGCCGCGGGCGCTGACGTGGACGATGCGGGCGCGCGGGGTGAGACCGTATTCTTCGACCGCCCAGTCGGAGGCGAGCAGGGTGGCGCTGGCGCCGTCGGAGATCTGCGAGGCGACCGCGGCGGTCAGCGGGCTGCCCTCCTCCAGCGCGGGCAGCGACGCCATCTTCTCCAGGCTGGTCTCGCGCGGACCCTGGTCGATCCAGAAATCGCCCACCGGCACGATCTCATTGTCGAACCGGCCCGCTTTGATGGCCGCACGGGCGCGCTCGTGACTGCGCAGCGCCCACTGCTCCATATCCTCGCGGGTGATCCCCCATTTCTCGGCGATCATCTGCGCCCCACGGAACTGCGACACCTCACCGGTGCCGTAGCGATGATCCCAGCCCTTGGCGCCGACGAACGGCGAATCGAAGCCGTACTCCTTACCGGCGATCATGGCCGCGGAGATCGGGATGGCGCTCATGTTCTGCACACCGCCGGCCACGATGACCTCGGCGGTACCGCTCATGATGGCCTGGGCGCCGAAGTTGATGGCCTGCTGGCTGGACCCGCACTGCCGGTCCACGGTGACACCGGGGACCTCTTCCGGATATCCGGCGGTCAGCCACATCGTCCGGCCGATATTGCCGGCCTGCGGGCCGACGTTGTCCACACAGCCGACGATCACATCGTCGACCCGGGCGGGGTCGATCGAATTGCGGCCGAGCAGGCCCTGCAACGCGGCCGCGCCGAGATCGGCCGGGTGGACCTCCGCCAGCGCACCACCGCGCTTCCCGACCGGGGTGCGCACCGCATCGATCACATACGCCTCACGCAGCGGTGCGTAGGGGCGGCGGGCAGCTGTTGCCATGGAATTTCTCCTAATCGGTGTGGCCCGGCACGGTGAGCCCGTCGAGCACGATGGTGAGGTACTGCTTGGCGAGCGTGTCGACGGTGAGCGACCCGCCGCCGGGCCGGTACCAGCGGACCGCGACCCAGACCGTGTCGCGCAGGAAGCGATAGGCCAGGTCGATATCGAGTTCGGGGCGGAAGCTGCCGTCGGCGACCCCGCTGGTGAGCACGCGACGCCAGAGCTCGCGGAACTCGCGGTTGTAGTCGTCGATATAGGCGAAACGTTCGGCGGCGCGCAGGCGTTTGGCCTCGGACTGGTAGATGGCGACCGCCGCGTGGGATCGGTCGAAGGCCTCGTAGGAGGCCAGCACCAAGGCTTCCAGCGTGGCGCGTGAATTCAGCCCGGCGGCGACGATCTCGCGGTAGCGTCCGAACAGTTCGTCGAGGAAACCGCGCAGGATCTCGTCCACCATCCCCTCTTTCGAGGAGAAGTGGTGGTACAGGCTGCCGGAGAGGATGCCCGCCGCGTCGGCGATATCACGCACCGTGGTGGCGCGCACGCCCCGTTCGGCGAACAGCTCGGCCGCCATATCGAGTAGTTCGGTTCGCCGGGCCGATTTCGAGGGGTCGGGTGCGGTCACCCCGCCATAATACAACCAAGCATTTGCTTGGTCCATGGGCGGTGCGCAAACGTACGGGCCCGAGTTTTCCGGCTCCCCCCTCCCTGTCGGAGCCGGACCCCTCGGGCCCGCGTCTCGGAAGAGGTACGAACTCCGCACTGCTTCCGATTGATTGGACGGCCGATATCCCGAACCGGTTCCGCCGCATGCCGAATTCAGGCGACCGATTCGGCGATCCACCGTTCGCTGCGCGAGGAGCCACAGCGAACCCGGGCCCGCCGCACACCCGGGGGCGCACCGGTCTCGTCGGTATATTCGCCGGATGACGACACCCTTTCCGCAGCGACAATGGGGTTCGCCGGAGAGCCCGTTGGCCCGTGCGGCAGACAGGTTCGCAGGCACGAAGTTCGGCTCCCGGGTGGTCCGCGCCCTCACCCCACTGGACCGCCGGGTACTCGAACGCACCGATGCCCGCTACACCGTGCTCGGGCCGATCGGAGCACCGGTGATCCTGCTGACCACAACGGGTCGCCGGTCGGGACAGCCGCGTACCCAGCCGCTGCTGTGCGTACACGACGGTGCGACCCTCTACGTCATCGGCAGCAACTTCGGTGGCGCCCGCCACCCGGCCTGGACGGCCAATCTTCTCGCCGACCCGGCCGCGACCGTTTCCATCGCCGGCGAACGCATACCGGTCACCGCCACCCGGGTCGACGGGCCGGCCGCGGAATCGGTATTCGAACGATTCGTCGAGATCACCGGCGCCTATGCCGCCTACCGCAAGCGCACCGACCGCGACCTGCGCATCTTCGCGCTGACCCGCGCCTGAACCGCGTCTACACACGCCGAATTCGCAGGCGACCCACACCGGAGCTCACCGCCGGCCGAGCTCCGGGCCTGCACCCGCCTGCGGCGCGCGCCTGCGCATTGTCGACGGCGCCGCGCAATCCACCGAACCCGGCACACCCGCCGTCCGATCGAGGAGGCATCCGGCGGTACCGGACGCGGGCACACCAGAACCCCGCCGACACCGGCTCGGCCGTACGGAAATCGACGGCAGGCACGGTACAGCACCGGCCCGAGGTGACCGCATGCCGATGAACGCGGTGGCGGCCGAGCGCCCGATGCGCCGCCGGGGAACGGTTCCGGTTCGGACGAGCCAACCGGCCGGGACGGGCGCTCAGGCGCGCTGGCTGCTGATCGAGACCACCTCGCCGGTGAGATAGGTGGTGTAGTCGCTGGCGAGCATCGCGATGGTGGCCGCGACCTCCCAGGGCTCGGCCGCCCGGCCGAAGGCCTCACGCTCGGAGAGCCGGTCGAGCAGTTCGCTGGAGCTGGTCTTGTCCAGGAAGGCGTGCCGGGCGATGCTCGGCGACACCGCGTTGATCCGGACCCCCAACTCGGCCGCCTCGACCGCGCTGCACCTGGTCAGCGCCATGACACCGGCCTTCGCCGCGGCATAGTGCGCCTGACCGTACTGGGCCCGCCAACCGAGCACGCTCGCGTTGTTCACGATCACGCCGCCGTGTTTCGCGTCGCGGAAGTAGTTCAGCGCGGCCCGGGTGCAGCGGAAGGTTCCGTTGAGGGTGATGTCGAGGACACGGTCCCACTGTTCGTCGGTCATATCGACCACCGGCGTCTCGCCGCCGAGCCCGGCATTGTTGACGAAGATATCGACCCCGCCCAGCGCCGCGGCCGCGCCACGCACCAGTTCGTCGACCTGTTCGGTGCTGGTGACATCACAGGCGATCGCGGCGACCAAGCGGTCGCTGAACTCCTCGGACAGTTCGGCGCGCGTGGCCTCCAGCCGCCGTTCGTGCCAGTCCGAGACCACTACGTCGGCGCCTTCGGCGAGCAACCGGCGAGCCGTCGCGGACCCGATCCCGGTACCGGCGGCCGCGGTGACCACCGCCCGGCGGCCGGTGAGCAGCCCGTGCCCCGGAGTCTGCGCGGGAGCGACCGACAGCGGCCCGCTCACTGGCGGGCCTCACGGGGCAGACCGAGCACCCGCTCGGAGATGATGTTGCGCTGCACTTCGTTCGAACCTCCGTAGATCGTGTCGGCGCGGGTGAACAGATACAGCCGCTGCCATTCGTCGAGATCACCGTCCGCGGCGACGAGTCCGGCGGCGCCGCGCACCGCCATGGCGAGCTCGCCGAGTCCGCGATGCCAATTCGCCCAGAGCAGTTTGCCCACCGAGGCCTGGCCGCCGTCGTCGGCGGTCTCGGCCATGGTGCGCAGTGCGTGGGCGCGCAGGACCCGCAGCCCCACCCAGGCACGATCTATCTTGTCCGCCAGGAGCGGATCGTCGAGGGCGCCGGACTCGCGGGCCAGATTCTCGATCGCCGCCAATTCCCGGGCGAAGCGGATCTGCTGGCCGAGCGTGGAGATACCGCGTTCGACGTTCAGCGTGCCCATCGCGACCCGCCAGCCGTCGCCCGGCTCGCCGACGACCAGGTCGGCCTCGGTGCGCGCGTTGTCGAAGAACACCTCGTTGAACTCGGAGGTGCCGGTGAGCTGCACGATCGGGCGGACCTCGATACCCGGCTGATCCATCGGCACCAGCAGGTACGAAAGACCTTTATGACGTTTCGAACCCGGTTCGGTGCGGCAGACCGCGAAGCACCAGTCGGCCACATGCGCCAGCGAGGTCCAGATCTTCTGCCCGTTGATCGACCACTGGTCACCGTCCAGGCGCGCGGAGGTCGAGACGGCGGCGAGATCGGAGCCGGCGCCCGGTTCCGAGTAGCCCTGACACCACAGTTCGGTGACGGTGCGGATACCCGGCAGGAAACGGTCGCGCTGGGCGTCGGTCCCGAAGGCCAGCAGGGTCGGGCCGAGCAGTTCCTCGCCCACATGAGAGACCCGCGCGGGCGCGTTCGCCTTCGCGTACTCCTCGTGGAAGATGATCTGCTGCGCCACACTCGCGTCGCGCCCGCCGTACTCCACCGGCCAACCCAGGCAGGTCCAGCCGGCGGCGGCCAGCGCGCGATCCCATTCCAGGCGTTCGTCGAAGGCCTCGTGTTCGCGGCCGGGTCCGCCCAGTCCGCGCAGCTCCCGGAATTCACCGCTGAGCTGCTCGTCGAGCCAGCTCCGCACCTGCGCGGCGAATTCGCCGTCGCTCAGGGCGGCCACGCTGGTCCGTTCGGCCGTCGGCCGAGCCCCGGCGGCGTGTTCGGCCGATTGCCGCCCGCCGTCGCGGCCGGTACCGGATTCTGAGGTCTGGATAGCACCCACGCCGGTAGGATAACCTACCAAGCACTTGCTTTGTAGACCGCCGCTCGCAGACCGCGCACCACCCACGGCCGCACGACATCGAGGACACCCGTGACCACCCCTGCGCACACCCCACCGACGGACCGGACCACGCCGCTGGCCCTGCACGCCGCCGCCCAGACCTACGGCACCGCGCCCGCGCTGGCCGATGGACCGATCCGGCTCGACTGGGCCCAGCTGCTCGAACAGGTCCAGGACGTGGCACGCGCCCTGCTCGCCCGGGGAATCCGGACCGGTGACCGGGTGGGCATCTGGTCGCCCAACACCCACCACTGGGTGATCGCCGCGCTCGGCGCCCACTACGCCGGCGCGACGCTGGTTCCGCTCAACACTCGCTACGTCGCCGACGAGGTGGCCGATGTACTGCGGCGGGTCGACGCCAAGGGCCTGTTCATCGCGGGCACCTTCCTCAAACGCGACCGGCTCGCCGAGTTGCGCGCGGCGGCGCCCGATCTGCGGATCGATACCGTCGTGGTGCTCCCGGTCGAAGGCACCGAAGAACCGGTCGAGGACGCCTTGAACTGGTCGGAGCTGGCGGCCGCCGGTGCCGGAGTGAGCCGCGAACAGGCGCGCGAGCACGCGGAATCGATCAGCCCCGAGGACCTGTCCGACATCCTGTTCACCTCCGGCACCACCGGCCGCAGCAAAGGCGTCCTCATCGCGCACCGGCAGACGCTGTCCGCGGTCCGCGGCTGGACCGAATGCGCCACGCTGAACAGCGATGACAATTATCTGATCGTCAACCCGTTCTTCCACAGCTTCGGCTACAAGGCCGGAATCATCGCCTGCCTGCTCACCGGGGCGACCATCGTCCCGCAGATCGTTTTCGATGTCCCGACCACCATGCGGCTCATCGATCAGGAGCAGATCACCGTCCTGCCCGGCCCGCCCACCATCTACCAGTCCATCCTCGATTTTCCCGACCGCGGCGACTACCGGCTGGCGAGCCTGCGCGTGGCCGTCACGGGGGCGGCTCCGGTACCGGTTGTCCTGGTCGAACGGATGCGCCGGGAACTGGACTTCGATGTGGTGCTCACCGCCTACGGGCTCTCGGAGTCCACCGGGTTCGGCACCATGTGCCGGGTCGACGACGACGCCGAAACCATTTCCGCCACCAGCGGCCGCCCCATGGCCGGATTCGAGCTGAAACTCAGCGACGCGGGCGAGGTCCTGCTGCGCGGACCCAATGTGATGCTCGGTTATCTGGACGATCCGGAGAGCACCGCGAAAACGATCGACGCCGACGGCTGGCTGCACACCGGTGATATCGGCGTGGTCGACGACCGCGGCTACCTGAAGATCACCGACCGGCTCAAGGACATGTATGTCAGCGGTGGATTCAATGTGTATCCGGCCGAGATCGAACAAGTCCTGGCCGGATTGGACGGTGTCGCCGTCGTCGCGGTGATCGGCGTACCCGATACCCGGATGGGCGAGGTGGGCAAAGCCTATATCGTCCGGAAACCGGGCGCCGCCCTCAGCGAGGACCAGGTGTTCTCTTATGCCACCAAGGCACTGGCCAATTTCAAGGTGCCGCGTTTCGTCGAATTCCGCGACGAATTGCCCTACAACGCCAGCGGCAAGGTGCTCAAACGCCAGCTACGTGAGGAGAATTCGTGATGTCGGACAGCCCTGCCGGGGGCATTCCCTATGAACCCGATGTGGTGATCTACGAACGCCGCGGCGCGATCGCGGTGGTCACCTTGAACCGGCCCGAGTACCGCAATGCCCAGAACTCGGTGATGACCTACGCGATCGATGCCGCGTTCGAGCGGGCGGTGGAGGATCCCGAGGTCAAGGTGATCGTGCTGGCCGGCAACGGGAAACACTTCAGCGCCGGCCACGATCTGGGCACCCCCGGACGCGACCATCATGTGAAGTATCCGAACAAGGCCGCGCTGTGGTGGGACCATGTCGACCGCCCCGGCGGTGACCAGCGCTTCGCCCGCGAGACGGAGGTGTATCTGGGGATGTGCCGCCGCTGGCGGGAAATTCCCAAGCCGACCATCGCCATGGTGCAGGGCGCCTGTATCGCGGGCGGGCTCATGCTGGCCTGGGTCTGCGATCTGATCGTCGCCGCCGACGACGCGTTCTTCTCCGACCCCGTGGTGCGCATGGGAATTCCGGGTGTCGAGTACTTCGCCCATCCGTGGGTGATGGGTCCGCGGGCCGCCAAGGAATTCCTGTACACCGGCGACCGGTTCGATGCCGCGCAGGCCAAGGAGTGGGGCATGGTCAACCGGGTCGTGCCGCGCGCCGACCTGGAATCGGAGACCATGGCGCTGGCCGAGAAGATCTCGGCCATGCCGCAGTTCGGGCTGGCCTTGACGAAGAAAGCGGTCAACCAGTCCGAGGACCTCATGGGAATGCGCGCCGGAATGGATTCGGTGTTCGGCCTCCATCATTTCGCGCACGCGCACAACGCCGAGGTCGGGACGGACTCTCTGGGCGGTATGAACGCCAGAACCATGAAAGCGCAGGCGAGTACGGCCGACGCGAAGAATACGGACGGGAAAGACTGAATGGATCTCGATCTCGACGAAGGCACCCGGGAATTCCAGCGGGAGGTCCGCGAATTCCTGGCCGCGAACGTGCCCGCGGAACCGCTGCCGTCCATGGACACCGCAGCCGGATTCGAAGCCCATCGCACCTGGGAACGCACCCTGGCCGAGGCCCGGCTGTCGGTGGTGTCGTGGCCGCGCGAGTTCGGTGGGCGGGACGCGTCGCTGCTGAAATGGGTGCTGTTCGAGCAGGAGTACTACGCGGCGGGCGCCCCCGGCCGGGTGAGTCAGAACGGTATCTTCCTGCTGGCTCCCACCCTGTTCGAGCACGGCACCCCCGAGCAATTGGAGCGGATCATGCCGCGGATGGCCCGCGGCGACGATATCTGGGCCCAGGCCTGGTCGGAACCGGAGGCCGGTAGCGATCTGGCCGGTATCCGCTCCACCGCCCGGCGCACCGACGGCGGCTGGGTGCTCAGCGGTCAGAAGACCTGGAGTTCCCGGGCGGCGTTCGCCGACCGCGCGTTCGGCCTGTTCCGCAGCGATCCCGCCGCCGAGCGGCACCGCGGACTCACCTATCTGATGTTCCCGCTCGACGCCGACGGCGTGACCGTCCGCCCGATCCCCCAGCTCGACGGCGAACCCGGTTTCGCGGAGATCTTCCTCGACGATGTCTTCGTTCCCGACAGCGATGTGATCGGCGCGCCGAACGAGGGCTGGCGGGTCGCCATGAGCACCTCCAGCAACGAGCGCGGTCTCTCACTGCGCAGCCCGGGCCGGTTCAGCGCGACCGCGCAACGATTGATCGACCTGTGGACCGAACGCGGCGATACCGGCACCGCGGCCCGCGACGCGGTGGTGGACGCCTGGCTCGGCAGCGAGGCCTACCGGCTGCACACTTTCGGGACGGTCACGCGGCTGAACGAGGGCGGCAAGCTCGGCGCCGAATCGTCGATCACCAAGGTGTTCTGGTCCGAACTCGATATCGCCATGCACGAAACCGCACTGGATCTACTCGGACCGGAAGCCGAACAGGCTAGTCGCTGGACGGACGGCTACCTGTTCTCGCTGTCGGGCCCGATCTACGCCGGTACGAACGAAATCCAACGCAACATCATCGCCGAGCGGCTCCTCGGCCTACCGAGGGGAAGTGGCCGATGAAATTCGCGCTCAGCCCGGAACATCTGGACTTCGGTGCCAGTATCCGCAAACTCTTCGAGTCCGGTTCCACGACCGCCGCGGTGCGGGCGTGGAGCGCCGGCGATCCCGCGCCCGGCCGGGCACTGATCGAACAATTGGCCGCCGCCGGGGCATTCGGCCTGACCATCGCCGAGGAGTTCGGCGGTCTCGGCGCCGAACCGTTGGACCAGGTGGTCGCCTTCGTCGAGATCGGTCGTGCGGCGGCCGCGGGCCCGCTGGTGGAGGCGGCGGCCGCGGTTCCCGCCCTGCTCCAGGCGCTCGCCGATCCGGAGCCCGCCCGCCGCTGGTTGCCGGGGATCTCCGAGGGCACCCTGACGGCAACGGTCGCCTTCACCGGCCGCGGTGGACGCGCGGTGGCTGTGGACGCCGACCGCGTCGACCTCGTACTGGTCGCCGACGAGGACCGGCTGAGCACCGGCCGGGCCGGTGAACAGGTGCGTTCGGTGGACCCCGCCCGCCGGCTGTTCGTGGTGGAAGCCGACGAGCTCGTCGCCGAGGGACCGCAGGTCGCCGCGGCGATCGCGGCCGGTTTCGATGCCGGGGCCCTGGCCAATGCCGCCCAGTTGCTCGGCGCGGGCAAGGCGCTGCTCGACGCGTCGACCGACTACGTGAAGCAGCGCAAACAGTTCGGTCGCCCGATCGGTGAATTCCAGGCCGTCAAACAGAAGCTGGCCGATGTGCTCATCGGGCTCGATCTCGCCGAACCGCTGCTGTACCGGGCCGCGCTGACCACCACGACGGCCAACAGCGCCCGCGATATCTCCGCCTCGGTCGTGACCTGCGCCGAGGCCGCCTACCGGGCGGCCCGCGCCGCCCTGCAGGTGCACGGCGCCATCGGCTACACCGCCGAATACGACCTATCGCTGTGGCTGACCCGGGTCACCGCCCTGCGCACCGCGTGGGGCACCCCGGACCTGCATCGCGGCCGGATCGCCGAGGCGCTGCGCACCGGGCCCGCCGTGGATCCGGCCGGCGCGCTCACCTGACCGGAGACCCGGCGGGTTGCGCTGCCGGTATCCGTCCGAAACCACGGGAGAAAAAGATGATCAGCGAGGAACAGCAGGAGCTGGTGGCGGCGGTCCGGGGACTGCTGGCCAAACGTGACGCGCGGGCCGGCATCCGCAAAGCCATGGACACCGATCTGGGCTACGACCCGCAACTGTGGGCGCAGCTGTGCGAACAGGTCGGGGTGGCCGCGCTGGCCGTGCCCGAGGAGTTCGGCGGGTTCGGCGCGGGCCTGGTCGAATCTTTGCTGGTGGTCGGCGAACTCGGCCGGACCCTGGCCGATGTGCCCATGTTGGGCTCGGCAGTCCTGGGCGTGCAGGCGGTGCTGCTCTCCGGTGATCGAGAGGCGTGCGCGCGGCTGCTGCCGGAGGTCGCCGAGGGCCGCCGCACCCTGGCAGTCTGCTGGGCCTCGGCCCGCGGCTGGGACGGTTTCGGGGTGCGGGCCACGGGTGACACCCTCGACGGTACGGCCCACTACGTGCTCGACGGCACCGTCGCCGACACGCTGATCGTGGTCACCAGGACCGGCCTCTTCGAGGTCGACCCGGCCGCCGGCGGTGTCGAGCGGCGCCGGGTCGCCGCCATGGATCCCTCCCGCGCACTGTCCGAGGTCTCGTTCACCGCTACCGCCGCCCGCCGCCTGGGCGACGCCGAACCGGGGCCGATCATCGAACGTCTGCGCCGCGTCGCGTGGGCCGCGGTCGCCGCCGAACAGGTCGGCGCGGCCGAGTACTGCCTGGAGGCCACGGTCGAGTACACCAAGTCGCGGGTGCAGTTCGGCCGGGCCATCGGCAGTTTCCAGGCCCTCAAGCACCGGATGGCCGATATGTACGTGCTCGCCGAGTCGGCGAAATCGGCGGCCTTGGCCGCCACCTTCGCGGTGGCCGAGGACGCCCCGTCGGCGGCCGAGGACGTCTGGGTGGCCCGCCGGCAGTGCTCCGAATCGTTCTCCACCATCGCCGCGGAAACCATCCAGCTGCACGGCGGTATCGCCATCACTTGGGAACACGACGCGCACCTGTACTTCAAACGGGCCCACGGCGACGCCGAACTCTTCGGCGTACCACGCCGTCCACTGGTCAACAGCTGAGGACACCCGGGTGGGCCGAAGCGCGCGGCAGCGACGAGACTTTCGGCGAGATTGCGGTCCTGGACCGAATCAGCCGGCGCCGTGGCTCATCCGGATCGCGACACGTCCGGTATTGCGGCGCGCCTCGACCGACGCGAGGGCGGCGCCGATCTGTTCGAGCGGATACACGGTGTGACGGGGGCCGATCGCTTTGTCGGCGAGCAGTTGCCACAGCTCCCGACGGTAGTGCTCGATCCGTTCCGGCTCGGTGCGCGCCGGTCGGCCTATCGAAAAACCCGTGACACTCTTGTGGTCCGCGAGCAGACTTCCCGCCTCCACCGTGCCGCCGCCCGCGCTGAAGACCACCAGGCGTCCGTACGGCGCCAGCGCTTCGACCGCCCGCGGCACCAGCGCACCACCTACTCCGTCGGCTATCACATCGAACCTTTCGGTCCACGGCTCGTCGTAGGTGACCACCGCGTCGGCGCCGCACTCACGGACGAAGCCGGCTTTGTCGCCCGTTCCGACCGCGCCGACCACCCGCGCGGCGCCCGATGCTCGCGCGATCTGCAGGGCCAGATGACCGGTTCCGCTCGCCGCCGCGGTGACCAGCACCGATTTCCCGGCAAGGGGTCCGGCCGCACGCAGCGCCCCCAGTGCCACCAGACCGCCGCGCACCACGGCGAGCGCGTCGGCGGCATCCACCCCACCGGGCAGTTCTGTCACCAGCTCCGGTGTGGCGAGGACATGGTCGGCGTAGGCCCCTTCCAGGACCACCCCGCCGACCTCCTTGCCCAGCCAGCTCTCCGGAACACCCGAACCGATCTCGACCACGGTGCCCACCATTTCGCCTCCGGGCTCGGCGACGGGATCGGTCCGCAGCATGCGCACCAGGCCCAGGTGGACACCCACGAGTCGGGTCCGGACAAGGAGCCGGCCCGGACCGGGTGCGGGCCGCGGCACCTCGACGACCTCCGGATGCCCGGTGAAGCGAATTCTGCGCACGTCGCCCTGCCTTCCTGGTCCGACGCCGGGTCACCGGCGTCGCTCGTCCGCTGTGATGACGAAGCCACTTACCTGCTCACGCGGCCGTCGGGATTCGGCAGCGGCCATAACTTACATCGATAGTAAATTTATGCTCAGGGCAGAAAGTATGTCAACGCGAAAATTACGTTCGTTGTACCTTTGGCTCATGAGCACCGACTCGATGGGCCTGCGAGAGGCCAAGAAGCGTGAGACCCGCCGATCGATCTCCGACCACGCGACGCGCCTGTTCATCGAGCGCGGGTTCGAGGCCACCACCATCGCCGATATCGCCGCGCGGGCCCGGGTCGCCAAGAAGACGGTGACCAACTACTTCCCCCGCAAGGAGGACCTGGCACTCGATATCCACCGGGAGTTCGTCACCTCGCTCGCGGAGACGGTGCACGCACGCGCTCAGGGCACCTCCGCCCTGGCCGCTCTCCGTACCGAATACCTCGCCGCCGCACGGCGTTCCGACGCCCTCGCCGGCTTCTCCGGTCCGGACTTCTGCCGCATGATCACCGACAGTCCGACCCTGGTCGCGCGGCTGCGCGAACTGCACGAACTTCGCGAACACGCACTCGCCGCGGCCCTGCCCGGCGACGATCTCACCCGCCGGGCCGCGGCCGCCCAATTCGGCGCCGCGCACCGCCTGCTGTTCCAGCGGGTGCAGGAACTGACGATGCTCGGACACTCGCCCGCACACATCGTGGCGCGGGCGGTCGACGAAGCCGGGCGGGTCTTCGATCTGCTCGAACCCGCGCTCGGCGACTATGCGATCGCCTGAGCGCGACCTCCGCGGCTTCTTCGCCCGCTGTGCGGGCGCCGCGAAAAAAGAATTGCGCACCCGCGGAAGGCATGCCAGAGTATCCGGCAACAGCGAGTCGTGAAGGAGGTGGAGAACGTGACGGTCGCCCGGATTGCCGTGGCGCGGCGGACCGCATCGGTTCGTACCGCCCCGTCGTTCTCCCTCTCGAACTCCACTCGCTGAGCCCGTCGGGCTCGGCGCCCGACGAAGGATTTCTTCCCTCATGGTCGACTTCGACCCACTCGTCCCTTTCGGCTGGACAGAAAACTTAGCCGAGCAGTACCTCCCGCTCCTCGACGCCGATTGCGTCCCCGCCCGCATCGTGCGGATGGATCGTGGCGAATGCGATGTGGTGACCCCCACCGGGCCCGCCCGGGCCACCTGTCCGCGCGCGGACTCCTCGGTGAGCGGTCTGTGCACCGGCGACTGGGTGAGCCTGGACGCCCGTTCACATGTCCGGGCTCTGCTGCCCCGCCGTACCGCCATCACCCGCTCCGCCGCGTCCGGGCGGTCGGAGAGCCAGGTACTGGCCGCCAATGTCGATACCGTGCTGATCTGCGCGCCGGCCGACGGCGACGTGGATCTGGGGCGCATCGAACGGCTGCTCGCCCTGGTGTGGGAAAGCGGCGCCCAGCCCGTGGTCGTACTCACCAAGGCGGATACCACCGAGGATCTACCGCTCGACGAGGTCCGTGCCGTGGCGCCGGGCGCCCCGGTGCTGGCGGTCAGCGCGACCGCCGAACTCGGTCTCGATGTGCTGGTCGCGGTGCTGAGCGGCACGGTGGTGCTCCTGGGACCGTCCGGTGCGGGTAAGTCCACACTTGCCAACGCACTGCTCGGCGCAGAGGTCTTCGCCACCGACGCGGTGCGCGCGGCCGACAAGAAGGGCCGGCACACCACGGTGCACCGTGAACTGCGGCCGCTGCCCACCGGCGGCACTCTCATCGACACTCCCGGACTGCGGGGTGTCGGATTGTGGGACGCGGCCGAGGGCATCAGCCGGACCTTCAGCGATATCGAGGAACTCGCCACCGGCTGCCGGTTCGCCGACTGCGCTCACGACGCCGAACCGGGTTGCGCGGTCCGCGCGGCCGTCGAGTCCGGCGAGATACCAGAACGGCGGGTGCGCAGCTATCGCAAGCTGGGCAAGGAGAACGCCTGGATGGAAGCGCGGTCGGACAAGCGGCTCCAGGCCGAGCGCGACAAGGTGTGGCGGGGTATCGCCAGGGAACAGCGGCGCATGTATCGCGAGCGCGGCTCCCGGCGCTGATCGCACCGCCGATACGGTCCGATCACCGAATGAAATACGGCCGCTTCCAGATTTCTGGAAGCGGCCGTAGCCATTCAACCGGCGCTCTTTCACGCTGCGCCCTGGCGGGCGGTAGCCCGTCAGACCGCGAGTGTCGGTACCTCGTATTTCTGACACCACGGGTCGCGGGTGGCCAGCACCAAGCCTTCCGAACCGGCTTGCGCCAACAGCATGCGATCGAATGGATCGCGGTGGATCAGTGGCATCCGACCGGCAGCGATGGCGTGTTCTGCATCGATACGCAACAGATTGAACCCGCTGTCACGCACTCGCTCCGGGAGGTCGGCCGGTCCGCCCAGCTTGCCACCTGCCTGCTTTATCGCCACCTCCCAGACGGACGCGGCACTGACGAAAACATCCGGGTCGTGATCGAGCCGATCCTTTATTTCGCCGCTGAGCGTGGGATCGTCCGCGAGCCACCACAGGACCACATGGGTATCGAGCAAGAGGCTCATCGCGATATACCGAACTCGTCGGCTATTGCCTCGTTCGTCTCGTCGGAATCCCAATCCGCTTCCAGCACGAGCGTTCCGCGGAGCGACCCACGACCGGTACGGTCGGCTCGCCGGACCAGCGGCACCACCTTGGCTACCGGATGGCCGGCCCGGCTGATCACGATCTCCTCGCCACGTTCCACCCGCTCCACGATGCGGGACAGATTTGTCTTCGCCTCGTGGATATTGAACTGCTCTGCTGCGCTGCTCGCCATGGACACCTCCTTAGCTAACAGGTTAGCCCACTGAGGTGTCCCAGCACAGCGTCCGCGCGACTCCGCAGAAGGGGTGTCGCCGCCGTAGGACACCTCGGTCGTCCCCGGCCGCCCGGTGGTCCCGGCAGGCTACTCCGGAACCTCGAGCAAACCCTCGTCGACGGCCCATTTGATGGTCTTCTGCAACCGGTCACATGTTTCCGGCCGACCGGGCCCGTACCCCTTGGCGCTGAGCTCGGCGAAGACCGGGCAGCGCGCGGCCGGGTTCTCGGTCCACTGCACCGAGGTCTGCCGGGAGCTGCTCTTGCGGACCCGTACCTCGGTGTCACAGGCCTGACACCGCAGCGGTGTCAGGCCGTCCTCCAGGTACCGCTGCTGATCCACGACCGTCTGGGCCCGCACCGCGGCCTGCCGGGCGGGCTGGTCGGCGAAGTCGGGTGCTTTTGCCCAGCGGGTCATATCAGACTCCTGCCTCCGCTTGGTCGGCGTCCGCCGCGGCCGCCTCTTGTTCGCGCTTGCGCCGCAGGTTCTCTTCGACCTCGGCTTCCCACGCCTCGTTCGCCTTGGTGGTGTCTACCTCGAATTCGAACCGCTGGGTCATCTTCTCGGTCACATCGGCGACATCGACGTAGAACTGGTCGTACCAGCGCCGCAGCTGGTAGACCGGGCCGTCCTCCTCGCAGAGCAGTGGGTTCTCGACCTTGGATTTGTGCTTCCAGATCTCCACGTCCTGCAGGAAACCGTCGCCGAAGAAATCGGCCATGGTCTTCGCGAGGTTCTGCGCGGTCTCGTCGTCGAGGCCTTTCGGCTTCTCGACGGTCAGGCCCCACTGCAGCATGAACGAATCCTGCGTCACCGGATAGTGGCAGTTGATCAGGTTGACCGTGATCTCGTAACCGCCGTAGCTGTTGACCAGGGGGTTGATCATGTAGGAGGGCCCGAAGTACGAGGCCTCCGATTTCAGGAGCTGATCGCCGGCGTATTTGGCGCCCATCCCGATATCGGGCCGACCCTTGGTCTCCAGGAACTGAGTGGCGACATGCCCTTCGAAAACGTTCTTGAAGAAGGTGGGGAAGGCGTAGTGGATATAGAAGAAGTGGGCCATATCCACGACGTTGTCGATGATCTCACGGCAGTTCGCGCCCTCGATCAGCAACGAGTTCCAGGTCCATTCCGTCCAGCCACTGTCGAGTTCCTCCACCGGGTTGCCGTCGGCATCGGTGTAGGGGCCCTTGATATAAGGGATGGTGACCTCGGGCGGCGGTTCGTTGCGCTCGTGGTCGTGCCAGACAAAGAGCTGACCGTTGCGTTCGAGGGTGGTCCAGCGCCGCGTCCGCGCCAGCGGGGGCACGCGCCGCGCGTAGGGGATGGACGTGCATTTGCCGTTGGCGCCCCAGCGCCAATCGTGGAACGGGCAGGCGACATCGTCGCCCTTGATCTCGCCCATGCTGAGATCACCGCCCATATGCCGGCAGTAGGCGTCGAGTACGTGCAATTCGCCGGCGCTGTCGGCCCAGATCACCAGTTTGGTTCCGAACGCCTGCACCGAATGCGGTTTGCCGTCCCGGAAATTCTGCGCCAACCCCAGGCAATGCCATCCGCGCGCGTACCGGGTGGGAACCGAGCCGACGTCGAGCTCCCGGACCTTCGCACCGCGCTGCGCCGGATCCGCCGCCGCGCGGGTCCCTCCGTGGTTACGCACGCTGCCTCCTCCGGGCCCATCGCTCGGCGACGGGGGGGTTACTGCCATCGCAATTCCTCCTCCTGCTGTACTAGAACACGTTACAAAACTGACGCCCCGAACGCCAGCTATTCACGCCACATCCAGCACATGTCGCATATATGCGGCCCACCGACACCGGTTCTCGACATGAACAAGAACCTGTTCTAGTCTCAGAAGTAAATTCTGCGCCGAGCAGATGACCACCGGTTAGCAAACGACCAGGCAGGAGCAGGGCCGGAGATGACGCGACAAGTGACCGAACGGGTCGAGGCGCTATTGCCCACGCTGCGCGCCCGCGCACAGGAGGCCGAAGACCTTCGGCAGATCCCCGACGAATCCATCAAGGACCTGCAGGAAGCCGGGTTCTTCCGGTTGCTGCAGCCCAAGCAGTGGGGCGGGCACGCCGCGGACCCGGTCGTCTTCTACGACACGGTCCGCAAGATCGCCAGCGCCTGCGGCTCCACCGGTTGGGTCGCCGGGATCATCGGCGTGCACAACTGGCACCTGGCGCTCTTCGGCCAGGAAGCTCAGGAAGAGGTGTGGGGCGAGAACACCGATGTGCGGATCTCCTCGTCCTACGCGCCCATGGGTGCCGGCACCGTGGTCGACGGCGGCTATCGGGTCAGCGGCTCCTGGGCCTGGTCCTCGGGCTCCGGGCACGCCGACTGGACCTTCGTCGGCGGTCCGGTGATCAAGAACGGCAAACCGGTCGATTTCGGTAGCTTCCTGATTCCTCGCTCCGAATACGAGATCGACGACGTCTGGAACGTGGTCGGCCTGCGCGGCACCGGGTCGAATACGCTCGTGGTGAAGGACGTTTTCGTCCCCACGCACCGGTTCCTCAGCTACAAGACCATGAACGACCTGAAATCGCCCGGTCTCGAACGCAACACCGATCCCGTGTACAAGATGCCGTGGGGGACCATCCATCCCACCACCATCTCCGCGCCGATCATCGGTATGGCCTACGGCGCCTACGAAGCCCATGTCGAGCACCAGGGCAAGCGGGTGCGCGCGGCCTACGCCGGGGAGAAGGCGAACGAGGATCCGTTCACCAAGGTACGGATCGCCGAGGCCTCCAGCGATATCGATGCCGCCTGGCGGCAGCTGTCGGGCAATGTGGCCGACGAATACGCGCTGCTGCTCGAGGGCAAGGAGATCCCGTTCGACCTGCGTGTACGCGCCCGGCGCGACCAGGTCCGCGCGACCGGCCGGGCCATCGCCTCGATCGACAAACTGTTCGAGAGCTCCGGTGCCACCGCACTGGTGAACGGCACGCCGCTGCAGCGGTTCTGGCGGGACGCCCACGCCGGGCGTGTGCACGCCTCCAACGATCCCGAGCGCGCCTACGTCATGTACGGCACGCACGAATTCGGGCTGCCGGTTTCCGACGGGATGGTGTGATGACCTCGACCGCCGAACTCACCTACGAATCCACCTCGCGATTCGCCCAGGTTCGTCCGGATCTGAAGCTGCATTACCACGAGGCCGGCATCGGTAACGGTCCCACCATCGTGCTGCTGCACGGCGGCGGGCCGGGCGCCTCCTCCTGGTCCAACTTCTCGCGCAATATCCCGGTGCTGGCCCGTGACTTCCACGTGATCGCGGTCGATCAGCCCGGGTACGGGCAGTCCGACAAGCCGACCGAGCATCCGCAGTACTTCGTGCACAGTTCCTCGGCGCTGAAGGATCTGCTCGACACCCTGGAGATCACCGACCGGGTCCATCTGCTGGGCAATTCGCTCGGCGGCGGCGCGGCGGTGCGATTCGCGCTCGACTACCCCGATCGGGCCGGGAAACTGATCCTGATGGGCCCGGGCGGGCTGAGCACCAACCTGTTCGCCCCCGATCCCACCGAGGGCGTCAAACTGCTGGGCAAGTTCAACTACGAACCGACCCGGGAGAACATCGAGGCGTTCCTGCGGATCATGGTGTTCGACCAGTCCCTGGTCACCGAGGAACTCATCGACGAACGATTCGCCTCCGCGAGCACCCCCGAGGCGCTCGCCGCCGCCCGGGCCATGGGTAAATCCTTCGCGAGCGCCGATTTCGAGAAGGGCATGCTCTGGCGGGACGCGTACAAATTGCGCCAGCCGGTCCTGCTGATCTGGGGCCGCGAGGACCGGGTGAACCCACTCGACGGCGCGCTGGTGGCGCTCAAGAGCATCCCGCGCGCACAATTGCATGTGTTCGGCGGGTGCGGGCACTGGGCCCAGCTGGAGAAGTTCGCCGAATTCAACCGGCTGGCCACCGATTTCCTGCTCGGCGTCAAGGAGAAATGACGATGAGTATCAAGGCACTCGGGTACATGCGTATCGAGGCCACCGATATGGCGGCCTGGCGCGAGTACGGCTTGAAGGTGCTCGGCATGATGGAGGGCGACGGGAACAACCCCGACGCGCTCTATCTCCGGATGGATGATTTCGCCGCCCGCTTGGTGATCGTGCCGGGTGAGAAGGACCGGTTGCTGGTCTCCGGCTGGGAGGTCACCGACGGTCCCGCACTGCAACGCCTCCGGGAGACACTGGAGAAGAACGGCGTCGACTTCGAAGAAGGCACCAAGGAGGAACTCGCCGAGCGCCGGGTCGAAGGAATGATCCGCTTCCGGGACCCCTCCGACAACACCCTCGAGGCGTTCTACGGTGCGCAGTACCTGGGCCGCCGGTTCGTCAGCCCGTACGGCCACAAATTCGTCACCGCCGAACAGGGCCTGGGCCATGTGGTCCTGACCTGCAACGACGATGCCGCGGCACAGGCGTTCTACCAGGATGTGCTCGGATTCCGGTTGCGCGATTCGATGCGTTTGCCGCCACAGCTCGTGGGCCGGCCCGAGGACGGTGACCCGGCCTGGTTGCGGTTCTACGGGTGCAATCCGCGCCACCACGCGCTGGCGTTCCTGCCGCTGCCCAATCCGACCGGCATCGTCCACCTCATGGTCGAGGTGGAGAACTCCGACGATGTCGGCCTGTGCCTGGACCGGGCCATGCGCAAGAAGGTGAAGATGTCGGCCACCCTGGGCCGGCACATCAACGACAAGATGCTGTCGTTCTATATGAAGACTCCCGGCGGGTTCGACGTCGAATTCGGCTGCGAAGGACTGGAAGTCGACGACCACAGCTGGATCGCCCGGGAATCCACCGCGGTGAGCCTGTGGGGCCACGATTTCTCCGTGGGTTTCAAGTGATCTCCGGCCGGACCCGGTGCGATACTCGCATCGGGTCCGGCCGAATCCGGCGGCCCGTCCGCCGGCAGCTCCATGAACGAGGCGAGGACGGTATGAACGTGACGGCACCAGCGGATCCGGCCGACGGCGCGGGCGAAGCGGCCACTATCGACCCGCGGCAGTTCCGCAATATCCTCGGGCAGTTCTGCACCGGCATCACGGTCATCACCACGTTCACCGACGACGAAACCCCCATCGGTTTCGCCTGCCAATCCTTCGCCGCCCTCTCCCTCGAACCACCTCTGGTGCTGTTCTGCCCGACCAAGGGCTCGCGGTCCTGGGCCGCCATCGAGGCCAACGGCCGGTTCTGTGTGAACGTACTCGCCGAGGAACAGCAGCCGGTCTGCGCGAAGTTCGGCTCCCGCGAACCGGACAAATTCGCCGGAACCGATTGGCACACCTCCGACCTCGGCCTGCCGCGGCTCGACAACTCCCTGGCCACCATCGAATGCCGGGTGGACAGCGTGGTCGACGGCGGCGACCATTTCATCGTCATCGGCCGCGTCCTGGCCATGTCGGAGACCCCCGCCACCACCAACGGCCGCCCGCTGCTGTTCTACCGGGGTCAGTACACCGCCATCGAACCGGAGAAGACCACCCCGGCCCCCTGGCGCGCCGACCTCGACCACTTCCTCACCACCACGACCCTGGACACCTGGCTGTAGGCGAGATCAAGCGCCACCTTCATACGTACATCAGTGTCGGCCGAGCTGCAGCAGTTCGGGGCGGCTCGCCATCGACCGCCATTGCCGGGCCGGGTCGGCGACGAGGCGGCGGGTGGTCAGGTCGAGTAGCCCGCTGACGTGGGACACCGTGGCGGCGACCTCGCCGTCCGGGCGGGTGAGGACGTGCTCGACCCGATAGGTCTTGCCCGTCCCCCACACCCAGTCGCAGGTGATGTCGACGTAGTCGCCGCCACGCAGCTCCCGCTGGAAACGCAGGACCGTTTCCAGGTTCACCGGACCGAAGCCTGCCGCGATCATCTCCTCGACCGGAATCCCTGCGGCCTGCACGCATGCGAACCGGGAATGATCGGCGTACTGGTGATACGCCGCGCCGGTCACATGCCCTTGTAGATCCAGGTCGGAAACCCGCACTTCGATCCGGTTGGTGAACGCCATGACCGGATCATGCCGGTCGGCACCGACAGGGGGCAGCGACCGTGGTGCGTGTTACTCGCGGTTCCCGGCCAACTCCTCGGTGATCCGTTCCAGTCCCTCGCCCGCCCGGCCGTCTGCGATCTGCCGATCGATGAGGTTCTTGATCGGGCCGACGATGTCCAGGCCGACCCCGGCGTCCCGGCTGGCCCGCACGATCGCGTCGAAGGCGGGTTTGTGGAATCGCGCGGGCTGGACGTCGTCGGCGTAGTCACCACTGTCGATCACCTCGGCATAGGCCGGAAGCAGCCCCGCCATGGCGGTGACGTACGCGGCCGCGCGGGGGGCGAAGGACGCGGCCGTGACCCCGGCCGAACGCACCATGGCGGCACCGTGGAAGAACCCGGTGAACATCGCGTACATACCGGCCAGCAACGCGAAATCGTAGAGCGCGGCGGTCCCGGCATCGGCACCGAAGTAATCCGCCGCGCCAAGTTTCTCCAGGTCCGAGCGGAAGCGCTGGAATACCGATTCCGAGCCGCTGTAGAGGATGGAGGCGCCCGGCCCGCCGATCATCGGCGGTACCGCCATGATACCGCCGTCGAGGAAGTCGATACCGTGTCCGGCCGCCCAGCGGGCGAGTTCCCGGGAGTCCTCCGGAGCGGTGCTGGTCAGATTGATCAGCGCCTTACCGCGCAGCCGGTCGACGACCGGGTCGAGCACCTCATGCACGGACGCGTGATCGCCGAGGACGGCGACGATCACGGCAGCGGAACCGATCGCCGACACGGTATCGGGGGCGCTCACGGCACCCAGGCCCACCAGTTCCGCGTCCTTTCCCGGGGTACGGTTCCACACCGTGGTGGGATTTCCGGCCTTCACCAGGGTGGTGGCAATGGCCCGGCCCATGGGTCCGAGACCGAGCACGGCCACGGTTGTCTGCTCGTTTGCGGTCATATCTACCGACTCCTTGCTGAGGCGAATGGTTCATCTGCTCGGCGCGCCCGCACCAACGATCATCGACACCGGATGTCGGGACAAGTACCTACTATTCGGTGAGGTACCTACCAAAAGGTATGGGAACAGGTAGCGAGGTCGAAGTGGGCGAGAAAAGGTTCGGACCGTATTTCTGCGGGATCGATGCCGCCATGGATGTGATCAGCGGTAAATGGAAAGGGCTGATTCTCTGGGAGCTGGACAACTACGGCGTACGGCGGTTCGGTGAGCTACGTCGCGGGCTCCCCGGGGTGTCCGAGAAGATGCTCATCCAACAGCTACGTGAGCTCGAGGAAGACGGGTTGATAGACCGGACGGTCTACCCGGAGGTTCCGCCGCGGGTGGAATACCGTCTCACCGGCCTGGGCCGCTCCCTCAATACTGCGCTCGAACCGCTCGGCGAGTGGGGGCGGGAACGCATCGCGCGAGTCGGCGCCGCGCGTGTTCATCCGCAGCCGAGCGCGGCACCGGCGATACCCGGCGGCAATCCACCTCATCGGCAAGCTGCCGGCGAGTAGACGGGCGGCCCGACCGGCTCGGTCCAGGAGGCGGAGGCGAAGTCGTCAGGATACGGCCGCGAAATACGCTGTCCGCACGTCCACGATGGTGGGCGGGGGCAGCTCAGGAGAACCGGCGCCGAGTTCGCCCAACCGGACATGCCAGGTGGGGGCGGAGGTGTCGATGGCGGTCCGCGCGGCGGACGGCTGCAGGACAACTTCGGCGCCGCCGGTACACGAATAGGCGCCGACCAGGCCGTCGGCCCGGCCGCCCCACGCTCCGCCGACCCGGATACGGCAGCGGCGCCCGTCGGCCAATTCGAGCGCCCACGGTTCGGGATCGAGGGTTTTCCCGATCGGTTCGAGCCGGGGCTCGACGCTGTACCAGCGCAGTTCACGGTTCCAGGGGTCGTCGGCGCACAGCAGTTCGGTGCCGCCGGCCCGGGCCCAGCAGATATCGGCGGCGTCGGCGGAAGCCCCACAGTGGTAGATACCCGGGCTGATCGCGGACCGACTGGATACGACATTGCCGCAGTCGAGCCGGCCCGCGGGCGCGGTACCGGATACGTCGAAACCGTCGGCCGGGCGGCCCGAGGCGTCGACGGCGGCCAGGGTGACCATCGTGGTGGACGGCGGGTCATCCGGGAGCTGTTCCCCGGTCGCCGCGACCGTGGACGTTTGTGCCGCCGCCGGAGGCGCGGCCGAGGAGACCGTCGAGCCGGGGTCGCCGTCGCTGGGGGACGCGCAGCCACTCAGCGCGGCCGCCAGCAGCGCCGTGAAAACCGCAATCGGCCGTACCCACACCGCGAATACCATGAGTCACCACCTGACTCGGGAACAGTGGCCCGAGTGTAGCGGGATCGGCGACGATGACAGCGCAATCCCGGCAGTCAAGTCTCCGCTCGAGGGTGAGATACACCGGTGGGGCCGGTTCCCGGCTTCATTGCGGCTCCGCCTGTCGCCGACACGGACCGGGGCCTGCCGGCAGCGACATCCGGCGTCGGCGAACCGATTCGGGATGCGGGGACGGCTCTCACGCAGCCGCGGTCGTGAAACCCGCGCCCGCCCGTTCGATCACCTCGTCCAGGACTTCGCGCGAGCGCAGCAGATCGGCGATCATCCGGTCGATCCGTTCCCGTTCGACCCGCAGCTCGTTCACCAGCGCGGGGGTCGCGAATTCATTGGCGCCGCCGTCGGTGTCGCGCATGCAGGGCAAGATCTCCACGATCTTCTTACTGCACAGTCCGGCCGCGAAGAGTTCCTGGATGTGTACGACCCGGTCCACCGCGTGCTCGGGATAGTCGCGATGGCCGCCCGGGGTGCGGTCGGCGGTGAGCAACCGCTGTTCTTCGTAGTAGCGCAGTGAGCGTTCGCTGACCCCGGTCCGCTGCGCCAGTTCTCCGATTCGCATGCTCACCTCGTATTTTCCCGTTCGGGCTTGAACTTCACATCAATGTCAGGTCTTACCGTCCAGGCATGACAACCACAGCGCCCCGTGATCTATTCGCTCCCGCTCGCCTCGCCGGGCTGGAACTACCGCACCGCCTGGTGATGGCCCCCTTGACACGTAACCGCGCGCAGGCGGACGGCACCCCTTCGGACCTGATGGCGACCTACTACGCCCAGCGGGCCGGCGCGGGTCTGATCATCGCCGAGGCCGCCACCCCGAACCAGGTGGGCCAGACCTACGCCAATATCCCCGGTATCCACCGCGCCGAGCACATCGCGGGCTGGCGCCGCGTCACCGACGCCGTCCGGGCGGCCGGCGGTCGGATGTTCCTGCAACTCCAGCACGGCGGGCGGGTCGGTCATCCCGACAACAGCGGTCTGGTTCCGGTCGCGCCCTCGCCGATCCCACTGCCCGATACCGTGCACACCCCGTCGGGTCATCAGCCGGCCGTGACACCGCGCGCACTCACGGCCGACGAGATCCAGGCGACCGTCGCCGATTTCGCCGCCGCCGCGCGTAATGCCGTCGACGCCGGGTTCGCCGGGGTGGAAGTCCACAGCGCCAACGGCTATCTGCTGCATCAGTTCCTGGCCCGCAACACCAACCAGCGCACCGACGAGTACGGCGGCCCGGTCGAGAACCGGATCCGGTTCACGGTCGAGGTCGTCGAGGCGGTGGCGGCGGCCATCGGGCCGGAGCGGGTGGGGCTGCGCATCTCGCCGGCGAATCCCGTGAACGGCATAGCGGAGGGCGATACCGAGGCCATCTATCCGGCCCTGGTCAGCGCGGTCGCCGACCGGGGTCTCGCGTACCTGCACATCGTCCGGGTCGAGGCCGACGATCCGCTGCTGCCCCGGCTCCGGGAGCTGTGGCCCGGCAGCCTCGTCGCCAACCCCGCCGGTGATGCCCGCGATGCCGGCGCCATCGTCGAAGGGGCCGGACGCCTGCTCGCCGCCGGCGCCGACCACATCGCGCTGGGCCGCGCCTTCCTGGCCAACCCCGATCTGGTGGAACGCCTGCGTATCGGCGCGCCCCTGAACGCGGTCCGCGACGCGCAGCTGATGTACGTGGGCGGGGCCGAGGGTTATACGGATTATCCGACCCTCCCGGCGACCGCCTGAGCACCCGGGATCGACCATTCCGCCGATTCGATGTTCGGGCAGCACGGGCGGACAGTGGTCCATTCGATTCCACGGCAACCCGCATGGGTGCTCACGGTGAATCGGCTCGCCACACAGGCCCGGCCATATCAGAGGTGGGCCACCGCCTCCCGATATCGCCGTCCCAGGGTGCGGATGTGTTCGACCAGTTCCGGTGGGCCGTCGACGCGGAAATCCATCATCAACATGCTCAGGTAGATGGCTATGGTCTCCATCGCGTCCGCGCCGGTGAGCAGCAGGCACGAGTTCTCGTCGACCGGTACCACCACCCCGACCGCCGGATTGATCCGGGCGATAACGGTTTCCGCAGGTGCCAGCACCGTGACCCGGGCGTGCACCGCGTAACCCGCGGAGGCCACCTCCCGGAGCACGAATGCCACCAAATCGCTTTCGGGCGGGGTGCGGGCGGCGAAGCGGCGGGTGCCCGCCACCACCCGGCGCCGATTCGCCACCGGGAACGCGCGCCAGGCGTGCGTGTCGAGGTCGTAGCCGACCAGATACCAGCGGCGTTGCCAGCTGACCAGCCGGTACGGCTCGACCCGGAGATCGTCCAGTTCGAGTTCCCGGGCGGCACGTATCGCCGCCGCGATCGTGGCCAGGGTTTCGGCGGGCACCGGCGCGTCCGGTTCCCGGGATCCGATGGTCGCCGGACCGACCGCGGTGGTCTCGCGCAGGGCGTGCACAGTGCGCTGCAGGCGTTTCGGCAGGATGCGCTCCAGCTTGGCGAGGGTCCGTTTGACACTGTGGTCGATATCGGCGATACCGGTGGACCCGTCCTCGGCGAGGCCCATGGCCAGCGCGACCGCGACCGCTTCGTCGTCGTCGAGCAGCAACGGCGGCATGGTCGCGCCCTGGCCGAGGCGGTAGCCGCCGACCGGGCCCCGGGCGGCGTGCACCGGGTATCCGAGCTCGCGTAAACGGGCGATGTCCTGGCGCAGGGTGCGATCGGTGACGCCGAGCCGTTGCGCCAGTTCGGGACCGGTGTAAGCGCGGTCCTGAAGCAGCGACAGCAACCGAAGCACCCGGGTTGTGGTGGAGGTCACAAAATTCTCATTTCCGCGCCGTGCTTATCAGGAAGAAAACGAGCCTAATAGGGCCATAGCCTGTGTTCAACACCGAAAACGACCGAGAGGCAGCACAATGGAAATCACCGCCGCACAGGACACCACCGCTCAGCTCGCACCGGTCTGGCGCGAGGTGCTGAGCTCCGCCCACGACGCACTGCGTGAGGTGATCGCACGAGTCGACGCCGGTCAGTGGCAGCTGGCGACCCCGTGCGCGGACTGGAATGTCGCACAGGTCGCCGAGCACGCCGCCGGAGATCAGCGCGCCTTCGCCGCGGCACTCGGCGTGGGCGCCGGCCCGGCCTACGATCCCTTCTCCCCGACCGGCACCATCGCCGACGGCCCCGTCGCCCTGGTCACCGTCGCCTTGGAGGAGACGGCGACCGCCTGGTCCACCGTCACCGACGACACCGAGAGCGTGCCCACCCCACTCCCCTTCGGCCCCCTGCCCACCCCGGTGGCCGCGGTGTTGTGCGCCCTGGACGCGGCGGTGCACGCCTGGGATATCGCGGTCGCCACCGGCCAGGAATCCCCGCTGACCGACGAACTCTGCGCACCGATCCTCGCCGCGGCCCAGGGCCGGATCGAACCACTGCGCGATTGGGGCGCCTACGGCCCGATCGTCGAGGGCGAGGGTTCCAGTACGGACCGGCTGCTGCGTTATCTGGGTCGCCGGCCGCAGAAATGAGCGCTTCCGATGTGGACCGGGATCCCATTGCGACGACCCCGGTCCGCAGAGATGATCCGCCGGGCCACCGGACCGACGCGGCGTTCACCACGAACGGTCGGCAGACCCCTCCGCGGGGGTCCGGGACCTCGGGCCCGGCGTTCGCTCATCCCGCAGCGGTGAGCGGTGAACCGTACACCCGCCTCTCGATCGTGCCGTCTCCCCGGGGCTGCGGAACCCCGCACCCGGTCAGGCAGCTTCCGCGAGACCAGCCCCCGCCGAGCTTCCCCGCCCTGGTATCACGCGGTCGAACTCGGGCAGCATCGGCAGCAGGGTTTCGGCCATGACCGCCGCTCCTCGGTCGTTGAGATGGGTTCCGTCGCCGCTGTCGAACACCGGATGGATACGGTCCGGGTCCGCAGGGTCGGCCACCGCGTCCGCGAGGTCGGCCACCGAGTCGAAGACATCTGTGCGCAGGAGCCACTCGTTGACCTCCCGACGGATCGGAGACCCCTCGACAGCAGTAACTTTTGGGAATACCGACCCACCGAAGGGTCCTATCGTCGCGGCGTGCACCGCAAGCCCGGCCCTATGTGCGCGCCGGGCCAACTCGATGAAGCCCGCGATGAGCTCCGCCGCCGTCGCCGGGGGCTGCCCGGCCATCCCGCCGAGGATCAGATCGTTGATGCCGAAGTGGAGCAGGACTCGCCGCACCCCGGGGACCGCGAGGACGTCCCGATCGAACCGGGCCAGCCCGCTCTCGCCGATCTCCGGGCGCAGCAACCTGTTACCGGATATTCCCTGGTTGACCACCCAGCCCGCGGGCAGCCGCCGGTTCATGATGTCGACACTGCGCCGGTCGGTGTCGGGAGTCGTACCCACGCCTTCGAACCACGAGTCACCGAATGCGACCGTCACCGGCGTCGAGGCAGGGCCGTAGACGTCGACACCGGTGACGAAGAAACGCGCGCCCACCGGCTCCACCCCGGTGAGGCGGACAGCGCCGGACTGGTCACCGGGTGCGACGTAGGCGGTCTGCTGCGGCATGTGCGAGTAGGTCGCGAGGCCGGTGGACTCCGGTAGGTACAGACTCAGCGCCAGGGTCGTTCCGGCCGTTGTCGCCCAGTCGATCGGATCGCTCACGACCTCGGCCCCCGGCGCGATCCGGACCTCGTCCGCGCCGGCGAAACGCAGCGGAGTGTCGGTCGCCGCGTCTATTTCGTCCCCCGCCGACTGGATCGCGATCCTGGCCCGCACCCGCAGCGGAGTGCGGCCGTAACGGTTGGTCAGACGCACCCGTACCCGGCTGCCGCCCCCGGCGAGTCGCAGGGACTGGCGGATCGTCTGATCGGCGAACGCACGGGGTTCGGTGAGTGCGATCTGCTCATCCGGGCTGATGACACCCGATCGGAAGCCGGCGAGCCAGCTGTTTCCGTCGAAGTTTATTTGCGATGCGGAATTTCCCATAGAGCAGATTTTGCACGTCAATATTACGCATGTCAACTATCCGCGCATCAGACTTCTGGTAGGTTCGAGCGCATGGGCGCCAGTGACTTGTTCGATGACCCCCGGCTCACAGCGATGGGTCTGCTGCTCGAAACGCACGAGGGCCTGCTCGCGCGGATGGAACCCGTCTGGAAAGCGCACGGATTGTCCGGCCTCGACCTCAATGCGTTGATCCGACTGAGCCGTTCCCCCGGCCGACGGTTGCGCATGACCGACCTCGCGAACCAGACCTCGTTGTCCACCAGCGGTGTCACCCGGCTGGTCGACCGGCTGTCCCGCGGCGGCCTGTCGGTCCGCGAACTGGACCCCACCGACCGGCGCGTCTCCTACGCCACACTTACCGCGGCGGGAGCGCAACGACTCGAACAAGTCCTGCCGCTCTACCTCGACGCAATCCAGCAGTGGCTCATCGACCTGCTCACCGCCGAACAACTCGACGCACTTCTCTGCGCGTTACGCATCGTGCGCGATACGGTCAACCCCCAGGCCACCGCATTGAGCTCCGCGTCGGCCGAGGGGAAATCGGCTCAACAGAACTGAGCCCGACGCCGATGGCCGCCACGCTGCCGACGGGCCGACGCCGACGCCGACGCCGCATCGGCCCGATCAGGCCCCCTCGTTCAAGGTTCGGGGGGGTGCCCGGCGATACCCCCGGTGAGAGAACCGCATCGGCTGAACGAGCGTTGCCGGGACGGTACATGCGGCCCATCAAGATCGTTGAGGGGCGGGCCGGCCGAGCCGGGACTGCGCTGCCCACGCGGATCGGGTGATCAGATACAGCAGGACACCGACCGGCGCGAACAGAATGGTCAGCGCGAGCAGCGGGCTGATGAGCAGCGCCGGAAGACCACGAGCGCGGCTGTCATGGAAGATCCACCGCCCGAGAAACAGATCGAATGCGACGAAGTGCGCCCACGCGGCTGCCGCGCCCACATCGCTACCGAGCACAGCCTGCAGGCCGAGCAGGCTCGGGTTGATCAGCTCTTTCGCGAAACTGGAGAAGCCGGGAAGGATCAACACGGCGTAGACCACCAGAGACGGTAGGCAGATCAGTGGCGATGCCACAGCAGCACTGGTTCGACGCCATCCGGGAGCCAGGATCATCAGCGCCCAGAACGGCGCCGCGAACCAGAAAGTGATATCGAAGAGCAAATCGGTCATCGGACCGCGTCCACCGAGTCGCCCGAAACAGCAACGGCTCTCGGCCGCAGGACAATGCCCGCCGAGCACAGGGAAGCTACGACGATCACGAGGAAGGCGAGCAAGGTGGGACCGTCCGGCCGCACTACCGACTGACCGCGCAACGCCTGCCAGGTCAGCACGACGAGCAACGCGCCGAAAGCCACCGCCGCTGTCACGATGAGTCTGTGTCGTACCTGCATCGACCGCAAGGCCGGAATCCGCCGTGCCCCGAATTCGAGGGCGACCAGTAGCAGCGGAAGCGCTTGCAGCGCGTGCATACCGATGAAATGCGGGACCCGCAGGTCGCCGCCGACGGAGCTCCAGCCGAGGAACGGCAATCCGGGTCCACCGTCGGGGAGGCCGACGGTATGCGCGCCGACGACCGAACTGCCCGTCACTCGCTGCGCCGGGGTCGCCGGCACCATCAACAGGCCGAGTGCCGCGCCGGCCAGGGACAGCGCGGCGCCGTAGCGGATCGCCGTATTGCGGGCGCGGTCGGCCGTGCCATTACGGAACAGTGCCACCGAGACAACCAGCGTGGCGACCCAGACCAGAATGATCGAGGCCCCCATGATATTCCACAGTGTCGCGTTCAGCGGCGTCGTGTAATTGAAGTGGCTGGTGGTCCCGCGCACGATCTGGGTGACGATGATGATCAACTCCACCGCGAGACCGGCCGCCGCGATCGTGCCGGCCCACCACGCGATCTTCCGCCAGCGGGTGAGCTGGGCGATCAGCCAGGCCCAGGTCACGGCATAAACCACCACGGACACGGCGAATTTCACGGATTTGGTCCAGATCGGCATGCCGGTCAAGGTGCGATCGTCGATGACCAAGCCTATGAGGGACGCGCCGGTGAGCGCTGCCATGACGATGGCCAGCAGCATCAACGGGCGATGCCAGTGGAGGGCGGGAAACGGAGCTGTCATCGGTCGGCCTTCTTTCATAGTGACACTATCGATAGTTGAACTATCGATAGCATTATCGATAGTTTTACTATCGACTGTCAACACTCGACCGAAAGGTATGGGTCTCGATGCGGATCGCCGAACTCAGCCGCGTCAGCGGCGTTTCTGCCGCGACGATCAAGTACTACGTCCGCGAGGGCCTGTTGCCACCCGGCATGCGAACTCATCACAACCAGGTCGACTACAGCGACGCACACATCGGCCGTCTGCGCCTGATCAAGGCACTGATGGACATCAGCGGACTGTCGGTCGGGGAAACCAAAGAGCTACTCGCCGCGCTCGACAGCAGGAAGTTGTCCGCCCGCGACTCGCTCGGTCATGTGCTGTACGCGGTCGCCGGTCGCCGGTCACCAGTCGGTGACGAACGCCGCGAGTCGGCCGCGCGTGATGTCGCTGCCCTACTGGAGCGCCGAGGCTGGCACATTGCCGAGCACAGCCCCGCTCTCGCCAACCTCATCGATGTATGCGCGGCGCTTCACCTGCTCGGTCATTCCGACGTGGTCGCCGCATTGGACGAGTACGCCGTCGCCAGCGAAGCCATCGCCGCCACGGACCTCGGGCTGATCGGCAACGAGCCCACTCTCGAGCGGATGATCGAAACCGCCATCGTCGGGACCGTCCTCGGCGACACCGCGCTTTCCGCTCTCCGCCGCTTGGCACAGGAGCACTTGTCCGCCACGCTGCTGCCGCCGGCAACGAGGAGCTGACCGCAGTGCGGGCCGCCCGCTGCTCCGCGGCAGAATGACGGTCTGCCCATGGTGGGCAGCCTGAGGATAGTGTGCAGATCGAAGTCGTCCAGGAGTTTGGCGCGCAGGATTTTGCCCGCTCCACCGTTCGGGGTCCCGATGCCGTGCAGCAGCAGATTCATCGCCGCCAGCCGGGCCAAACCGTCGACCAGCTCGAAACCGGTGGCGTAATCGATGTCGGCGAAGGCCGCGACTGCGTCAACAGGCACCGCGTCCCCGCTGGCGTAGGGCGCGAAATCGGCTGCGCCTCCGGTGTTCGATCCCTACCTCACCGTGCGCTCTGCGGGCACGCCTTCCACGGCCAACGCTTCGCCCGCCGCGCTACGGCCCGCCCGACGACCAGAGAAAATGCAATCTGCCAGGGACAAGCCACTGACATAGGAGTTCACGCATATTCCTGCGGTTGTCCGGCCCGCCGCGTACAGGCCTCGGATCTCACCGCCGTGCGTATCGCGCACCGCCCCGGTCTGCTCGTCGACCACCAGGCCGCCGACGGTGAACATCGGGCACGGATTGGTCAGGCTCGGCTCGATCGATACGTTCAGCATCCAGTACGGGCCGGCGCCGACCGGGCGCACGTATTCGGCCGGTTTGCCCACCGGGTCGGGTGCGCCGGTCGCGTAGGCGCTGTTGTACGCGGCGACTGTTTCACGCAAGCCCACCGGGTCGACACCCGCCGCGGCGGCGACCTCGTCGAGGGTTTTCCCACGCTTGGCCTTGCGGCGCATGACCTCGAACTGCATGCGCTGGAACCAGGCGGCCTGGGGGCCGATCTGGGAGATGGCGGTACGCATGAGCGCGTCGTCGGCGAGCAGCCAGCCGATACCGTCGTGCCGGTTGATCAGGGCGTCGCCGACCGCCGCGCCGTAGCGGGTCTCATCGATGACCCGCTGCCCTTTTCCGTCGACCAGCAGCGCGCCGGCGAACGAACTCGGTGGCAGCAGGAACCGCCAGGCCGAGACATTGCCCATCCGGTCGGTCGCGGCGCCCACACTGCGACCCAGCTCGATCCCGCTGCCGTCGTCACCGGAGCTGCCCAGGGCCAGGCCGTTCTTGTAGGCGGGGGCGTGGGCGTGCAGCATCTCGCGGTTGGCGATGAACCCGCCCGCGGTCAGCACCACACCGCGCCGGGCCAGGACGCGGAGTGTGGTCGCATATCTGCGGTCCAGCCGGGCCAGCCGCTTCTCCAGCGCCCGGCGCAGCGGCGGGTAGTAGATGCCGGGTTTGGCGGCGATCGCGGCCAGTCGCGCGTAACGCGTCTTGACACGCGCGGGTGCGTCGCGCAGGGTGCGGCACTCGACCCCCACGACCGCGCCGGTGTCGTCGGTGATCAGGGCGGTGGCGGTGGTGAGCGTTTCCACCCGCACTCCCCGCTGCCGCGCCGACCGGGCCAGTGGTGCGAACAGCTTCTTCCCGGAGGTGCCCCATCCCTTGACCCGGTGGCCGCGCTGAGCAGGGGCGATATCGGCGAACGCGCCGGAGATCTCGCTGCCGGAGTAGTAGAGGTAGTAGTCGTTGTTCGGGTAGGAAGTCTTGTACGGGCACAGCGACGCCTCGAACGGCACCCCGTGCCCGGTGAGCCAGTCGATCATGGCGGGACTGTCGTCGACGAAACGCCGCAGTGTCGCCGGCGAGACCGCGTCACCGACCTCGCGTTCGAGATAGGCCAGCATCAGTTCCGGGGTGTCCTCGACTCCACCCGCGCGCTGCACCCAGGTGCCCCCACCGGCGTAGATGATGCCGCCGGACAGCGCAGTCGCGCCCCCGCCGGTGAAACGGTCCAGTACGAGTACCTGCGCACCGTCCTCGGTGGCCTGCAGGGCGGTGGCCGCGCCCGCCGCGCCGAAACCGACGACCACCACGTCCGCGGCCAGGTCCCATTCGTGCGTCATCTACCAACTCCACCACAAACTGAAACGAGTTTCCCTGCTGTTTACTCCACAGAACAAGTCTTCTGCCAGACAACATAGACCAACAGCGCCATCATTCTATAACGTGTTCTACATGAACGATCGGGAATACGATGTGGTGGTGGTCGGCAGCGGCGCCGCCGGGATGACCGCCGCCCTCACCGCCGCGCACAACGGGCTGAGTGTGGTGATCCTGGAGAAGGCGCCGTACTACGGCGGATCTACCGCGCGCTCGGGCGGCGGGGTGTGGATCCCCGGTAACAAGGCCCTGCGCGAATCGGGCGGTCCCGACGACCGCGAGGAAGCGCGCAGGTATCTGCACAGCATCATCGGCGACGTGGTGCCCGCCGAACGGATCGATACCTATATCGACCGCGGCGCCGAAGCCATGGATTTCGTCCTCGCGCACTCACCGCTGAAGATGACCTGGGTCAAGGGCTATTCCGACTACTACCCCGAGGCCCCCGGCGGCCGGGCGGGCGGGCGGTCCTGCGAGCCGAAGCCGTTCAACGCCAAGATCCTCGGCGACGAGCGGTTCAATATCCATCCGCCCTATTCCAAGGCGCCGCTGAACGTGGCGGTCACCCAGGCCGACTTCGTCCGGCTGAACCTGATCCGCCGCCACCCGAAAGGCATGCTGCGGGCCCTGCGCGTCGGGGCGCGCACCTACTGGGCCAAGTTCACCAACAAGCATCTGATGGTGATGGGCCAGGCGGTCATCGCGGGCATGCGCAAGGGCCTGATGGACGCGAACGTGCCCCTGCTGCTCGACACCCCCATGACCAAACTGGTCGTCGAGAACGGCAAGGTCACCGGGGTCGAGGCCACCCACAAGGGCGAGACGGTCACCTTCACCGCGCGCTACGGCGTGGTGCTCGGCAGCGGCGGGTTCGAGCACAACGCCGAGATGCGGGCCAAATACCAGCGCGAACCGATTACCACTGAGTGGACAACCGGTGCCGCCACCAACACCGGCGATGGCATCGTCGCCGGTATGGACGCGGGCGCCGCTATCGGCTTCATGGAGGACGCCTGGTGGGGTCCGACCATCTTCAAGGGCGGCAAGCCCTGGTTCGCGCTGTCCGAGCGCAACCTGCCCGGTTCGATCATGATCAACCCGAAGGGCGAGCGGTTCGGCAACGAGTCCGCGCCCTACGTCGAGGCCGTGCACACCATGTACGGCGGTGAGTACGGGCAGGGCGAGGGCCCCGGCGAGAACATCCCGACCTGGCTCGTCTTCGACCAGCGCTACCGCAACCGCTATATGTTCGCCAGCCTGCAACCGGGCCTGAAGTTCCCGTCGCGCTGGATGGAGAACGACCTCATCGTCAAGGCCGCGACCCTTCAGGAACTGGCCGAGAAGATCGGTGTGCCCGCCGACAAACTCGCGGCCACAGTGGAGCGGTTCAACAAGTTCGCCGAAACCGGGAAGGACGAGGACTACGGCCGCGGCGACAGCCAGTACGACCGGTACTACGGCGACCCGACCGTGAAACCCAACCCGTGCCTCGCGGCGCTGGTCCAGGGCCCGTTCTACGCGGCCAAGATGGTGCCCGGCGACCTCGGCACCAAGGGCGGCCTGGTCGCCGATACCGCCGCGCGGGTGCTGCGCGAGGACGGTACCCCGATCGAGGGGCTGTACGCCTCCGGCAATGTATCGACCCCGGTCATGGGCCACACCTACGCGGGCCCCGGCGCCACCATCGGACCCGCGATCGCCTTCGGCTATCTCGCGGTCCACGACATCATCGACCGCAAGAAGTCCGCGGCCTGAGCCGCCGGCGAGGAGAATCTGTATGCCCATCGATCCTGAAGTCGCGCTCGGAGCCGAACTTCCGAGCAAGGAGTTCTCCTGGACCGCTTCCGATGTCCAGCTCTACCACCTGGGCATCGGCGCCGGTCACCGCTGGACCGAACCCGCCGAACTGCGCTACCTCGACGATCGCGAACCGCAGGTGCTGCCCACTTTCGCCACCGTCGCCCACACCCTGCGCGATACCGACCCGCCGAAGGTGAAGTTCCCCGGTGTCGATATCGACCTGGCCAAGGTGGTGCACGGTTCGCAGGAAGTTCAGGTGCACCGGCCGCTGCCCGCCGCGGGTAAAGCCACCCGCACCGGCCGGATCAGCGAACTGTGGGACAAGGGCGCCAACGCGGTGATCGTGCAGGAGTTCACCGTCACCGGTTCCGACGGCGAAGCGCTGTGGACCGAACGGTCCTCCATCTTCGCCCGCGGCGAGGGCGGATTCGGCGGTGAGCGCGGTCCGAGCAGCAAGACCGAACTCCCCGACCGCGACCCGGATTTCGACGTCACCACCGCGACCCTCCCGCAGCAGGCCCTGCTCTACCGCCTCTGCGGCGACCGCAACCCGCTGCACTCCGATCCGGAATTCGCGAAGGGGGCCGGTTTCCCGGCGCCGATCCTGCACGGCCTGTGCACCTACGGGATCATCTGCAAAACCGCCACCGATACGGTGCTGGACTCGGTCGCCGGCCGGGTGACCGGGTTCAAGGCGCGGTTCGCCGGAGTGCTGTTCCCCGGGGAGACGCTGCGGTCGCGGATCTGGCGGGAACCGGGACAGCTGATCATCAGCGCCACCGCCGTGGAACGCGACGGCGCCCCGGTGCTGGGGGATGTGGTGCTCAGCTACGCCGAGTGACATCCAGGTGAGATAGCGCGGCTACCGGCCACCGGATTCGCGCCCCGGGGTATGGAACACCGTGTGCCCGGCAGATCTTTCGAAAGATCTGCCGGGCACAGCCGTATCCACCGGACCTACCGAATCTCTGTACAACCGGCGGAACGGCCATCTCATCCACCTGGACACCGCCGACCTCGCGCCTCACGGGGACCGGTGTTCCGAGGGCGCGACCCACTGCCGCGACCGGCTACCGGGAGCTGAGGAAGAACTGTCGCGGGCAGTCCGTGGCAAGGGGGCCACCGCGCAGGGCGGAATCGATCAGATCCTGGAAAGCCCCGTCCTGTGGTTCGTTGCGATGTATGACATGTCGCCCGGGACAGAATTGCTGAACGCTCGCATTGACCGCTCCCGGTAGAGGTTCGCGCTCAGGGCCCTCGTTCTCCGAATACAGGTGGTATGCCGGGAGACCGGGCGGCAATGCCGGCGGCGTATTGAGTTGCCGCAGGAATTCCGAGTTCGGTGCGATATCGCGGCAGCCCGGAAATACGAGCGAGCAAAGGTATCCGAGAGGTTGGCCGGAATTCGGGGTGCCCAAATCGACGTAGGTTCCCACCGAGTCCAAACCGCCCAGGAACTTCACATAGTGCCGCTGGGCCAGTCCGCCCATGGAATGCCCGACCAGATCCACCCGGCGGGCCCCGGTGCCCTGCCGGATCTCGGCGACCTTCCGGGCGATCACTCTCGCCGACTCGGCGATTCCCGCTGACCCGGACGACCCGGCCGGCACCCCGGCCGGCACCATCGAATAGGCGGTGTATCCACGATCGGACAACTCCGACCGCAAGTTCTCCAAGATCCCACGGTCGGCATCGAACCCCCCGATCACCAGCACCGGATTCGCCGGCGCAGGATCGGCGTGGGCCGAAACGGCCGATGCCCCTACCGAACCGCAACCCAGCAAAACGAGGACCACACCAAGTCGGGCGAGCAGCGTGAGCACAGTTTTCATCGACCTGCTTTCCAGAGGGCGAATGGCCGATCCACTGTCACCCGGACTGCATCGGCCGACGGCCTCGGATGCTAATCCAGCGAACGCGCAGGTGTGGGAGGCGCGACGGTCACGGGCGCCCGAAGGATGCTGTTCATCGTCCTTTTCGAAGCCGAACCTGTGCGCCGGGTTCCGATCTCCGCGGCCGCTCGGGTTGTCCGGCCGAGATGGTCGCAGGACCGAATCGAACAGGCCATGAACAATTCACAGCCGAGGCCGACCGCGTAGGCACCGGCGCGAATGTGAGATATCCGACTCGGGGACACCATATTTCGGTTGGTCAGCGCAAACAGGTGTCGGCTAGGTTCGAACGGCTACTGATCGACATCTGAGGAGTTTGAATGACCGCCTTACGTGGAACTCTTACTGCCGCCCTGATCGGCGCCGCGACCCTGGCCGGCGCCGGGGCCGCCACGGCCGCCCCCCTTCCGCTCGAAGCGCCCACCCCGGCTCCTGCCGAATCCGTCGCCACGGCCGACTGTACCGGTGTCATCCACCCGCTCGGCCAGCTCTCCTGCCTGCTCAGCTCCCTCTCCGGATAGCACCGACACCGCCCGGCCGGTGGGGGTCCCGGCCGGACTGTGCTTTCCCGTACCCGAGCCGAACTCGTGATCAGCGGCATCGCGGATCCGCGCGCTCGAGTATTCGGTGCCCGGGCACGCACTGCCGGTGATCAGGGCCGGCGCAGGGATTCGCGGAGAGCTCGGGTGAACCAAGCGAACACCGGGCCCAGCTCCGGCGGTGGCGGCCACCCGTTGACCACGGCCACCAACTGCCAGTACCGGGCCACCCGGGAATCATCGGCCACCTTCAGCCTTTCCAGGATCCAGCCCCGCAGTTCACCGTCGTCCGGCCTGCCGAAAGTCTCGGCGTATCGCCCGGCCAGCCGATCGACTATCGACAACGCCGCAGCCGAGCCGGGATCGATACCCGCTTCCAGTGCCCTGCTCACCTCGTCGCGCACCGCCTCCGTCAGCTCGTGGTGAAGTCCGGTATCGTCGCCCGCGGCCCGCTCTTCAGCCTGGTATTCGGCCATCCGGCGCACGGCGGCGCGGAAGGTCTCGTCCCGCACGAGTGCCACCAGATCCATCCATGCCGTGACCTGTTCGGTGGTGGGATCGACCGGTAGGTCCGGCATGGTCGATCGCAACAACTCCACGACAGCGGGGTTCGCGTCGACCGTGCCGAAGGTTCCGTCGACGAAATCGTGGACCAGGCGGTGCCGTTCGGCTGCGGACAGGTTGACCAGTTCGTGCATCAGATCCATCTCCTGCGGATTCGAATCCCGGTCGGCCACCGCTCGCAATACCGCACGCCGGAGCCGCAGCGTGCGGATCTGCACCTCGAGGGCGTCCGCGTGCGCGGCCGCCACCTCACGCAGGGAGGTCTCGTGGGCCAGGATCGCCCGCACCGTCGCGAGGTCGATATCGAGCGTGCGCAAAGTGCGGACCAGCTCCAGGCGGGCCAGCGCGTGGGTGTCGTAGAGCCGGTAACCGGCCGGGCTGTGGGCGGTCGGCGGGACGATTCCCCGATCGGCGTAGAACCGGATCGTTTTCACCGAGAGTCCGGTCCGTTCGGCCAGGGACCCGATCGTGTAGAGCGTCTCGTCGTCCATGGACACCAGACTGCTGTCTCCCCCGGGGGGAGACACAAGACAATTCCCTGAACGCAAAACGCAGATGTGCGCACACGGCCGCTAACGCCCGACTGGTCGCCGACCACCCCGGAGACCGACTTTCACGCTCTACGGCGAAGCCTTCGATCAGCTGCCGATGGTCACCACCGCCGGATAGCGAGGCGGTGTCCTCCGGCCCGGTAGTGTGATCCGGTGACCGATCGGAGCGCGGAATACGATTCGGTATCGCTCGCGCTGGCCCGCCCCTTTCTCGGCCGGAGTGTCGATCTCACCTTCGACCGGCCATACGGAAGCCTGCACCCGCGCTGCGGATTCCGCTACCCGGTGAACTACGGCTACGTCCCCGGCACGCTGGCGCCGGACGGTCAGGAACTGGACGCCTACTATCTCGGTCCGGCCGAACCGCTGGCCACCGCACGAGGCAGATGTATCGCGATCGTGCACCGGCTGTACGACGATGACGACAAACTGGTGGTCGTCCCGCCGGGAAGCCCGGATCTCGACGATGCGGCGATCGTGACCGCGGTCGAGTTCCAGGAGAACCACGGTGAATACGTGATCGTGCGACGGTGAACTCGCGGCGGGTGCGGACGTGCACTCACCGAACGCCCGTCGCTGCTCAGAGCAGAGAAAGCGGCGCACGCGGTGGCGGCGCCGGTAAGTTCGCGTTCGTGGAGATCGTGCCCGTATCACCCCGGCTGACAGCACTACGCTTCGCCGACACCAACGACCTGAACGTCTACGTGTGGGACGACGGCGCAACGATCACCCTGATCGACGCCGGACTGCCCGGTTCCCTCACCGAGATCGACCAGGGACTCGGCGAGCTCGGGTTCGCGCCGGAGGCCGTGCGGCGGGTGGTGCTCACCCACGCCCACGACGATCACATCGGATCCGCGGCCGATCTCGCTGCCCGTGGCGCCGAGATCTGGGCCCACCACGCCGATGCCGATATCGTGCGCGGCCGGCGACCGCAACCTTCTCCGGTGCTGCGTGACTGGGAACGTCCTATCGCCGAGGCTCTCCCACCGGGCCCGCGGCCCCGTCCGGCTCCGGTCCACCGCGAACTGCGCGCCGGCGATGTTCTCGATTTCGGTGGCGGCGCGGAGGTAGTCGAGGTTCCGGGGCATACGGCCGGCAGTATCGCGTTGCATCTCCCGCGCCACCGATTGCTCTTCACCGGTGACACACTGGCGAACGTGCGGGGTGTGACCATGCCAGGAGTGTTCAACCTCGACAGCGCCGCCGTCGACGCGGCGGCGTACCGGCTGGCCCGGTTCGATGTCGATACCGTCTGCGTTGGCCACGGCGAGGTGCTGACCGCCGAACCGCTGCACGCTTGGCGGGCCGGGCGGTCGGTGGACTGATCGCGGCCGGACCATCCGGCCCCGTCTCCCCCCGATGCCTTCTTCAGAAAGGCCGCGGGAAGCCCGGCGACGCCACCGCCAGACGTAGCGCGTCGTCGTCGCGACAGGAAAGCGTCAGCTCGTACCAGTCCGGAGTCCGGGCCTCGCCGGAGATACCGTCGGCCCCGGCGGAGGTGGTGACCTTCCAGCCCAGCTGCTCCCAGATACGCAGGATCAACGGCAGATAGGCCTGGGGCCGGTCCGGTGGCGGCGGATCGAGGAAATAGCGGGCTTCGAGTCGATCCACCTGGTAAACGTTTCCGGCGTCGTCGTCGCACGGCAGGATCGTCTCGCCGTCCGGGCCGTCCTGGGGCCGGGCGCCGAGCTCGCCGCCGAGCGCGTCGAGCAATTCCGCGAGGATTTCGCGAATGCGGGCGCGGGCGGCGTCCTCGGTGAGTTCGCGCGTCCACACGACCGCTCGTGCCGCTCGCACGGTCGACAGGGCGGCGACCCGCTGCCGCAGTTCGTCCGGAGTGACGGGCGCGGCGGGCTCGGGTGGAAGGTCGCGTTCGAGCTGGAAACCGTGGCCCATCAGATCGTCGAAAGTGCGGCCGAAGTCCATGGGCCGTTCCATATCGCCCCCGTACTCCCAGCCGACCGTGTCACCGGGCAGCTCCGGGGAGGCGAAGTAGTTCGTATCGCCCAGCCCCTTGGCGATCAACATCGCCCGGTCGCCCGGGATCCGCTCGTCGGTATCCCAGTTCCGCACCGATCCGGACAGATCCAGCTCGTCGTAGGTCTGCATATCCCGCGGCCGGGCCGGACCGAAGGACACGCCGTCGAGGTCGGTGAATCCGGCATGGACCATACCGAGGAAAACCCGCAGCGGTTCCGGCAGCGCATCCCAGTAGCGCGGCACATCGGCGCCGAAGGTCGCCGGATCCCAGCCGATACGGAACTCGTGCGGCTGGAACGGTTTCCGCAGCGCGTACAGCAACACCCAGTCGCCACGCAGCAGACAGACCCGCACATCGTCGAGGCATTCGGCCAGCACGGCACCGAACCGGGGCACCAGCTCGAACATGTCCAGATTCCACAGCGCCACCGCAGCGGCGCTCCGGACGCGCGGGTCACGAGCACCGGCGATCGGATCCCACTGTGCGGGGACGTGCGCGGCGGCGGAGCTCCCCGGTTCGACGAGCAGCGCGGAGCCGGCACCGAATTCCGCTACGACCCGCGCGAAGTCCACAGTGTCCACACCACGCATTGAACAGCAGGGGTCCGACAGGTGCCGGTCGATCCTCGGTATTCACCTCCCGACGTGCCACCATGTGGTGACCAGGCCCCAGGGAGGTGATGGCATTGCCCGGACAACAGGGAGACCGCACCGGTGATCCGTTCGGCGGCAGACGACCCACCAGCCACGAACGCAGTACCGGGCTCCCCTGGGACGCTTCCTATCTGGACGGTCCCGCCCCGTGGGATACCGGCCGGCCGCAACCCGCCGTGGTGCGCGTGGCCGCCGAGGGCGGTTTCACAGGTTCGGTCCTCGACGCGGGCTGCGGGACCGGGGAGAACGCACTGCACATAGCCGAGGCAGGGCTGCCGGTACTCGGGTTCGATGTGGCGGAAACGGCTCTGGCGGCAGCCCGGGAAAAGGCGGCCGACCGTGGAATCGCGGTCGAGTTCGTCGCCGCCGATGCGCTCGAACTGAGCGAAATCGACCGCAGATTCGACACGGTGCTGGACTGCGGCCTGTTCCACACCTTCGACACCGCGGAGCGCCACCCCTACGTCGCGAGCCTGACCTCGGTGACCACGCCCGGTGCCACGCTGTACCTACTCTGCTTCAGCGACGAGGGCCCCGACCTCGGCCCCCACCCGGTGAGCCTCGAGGAACTGAACGCGACCTTCACCCCCACCAGCGGCTGGAGTATCGCCGCCGTCGTACCGGACCGGATCGAAACCCGATTCCACGACCACGGCGCACCGGCCTGGTTGGCGACGACAGACCGCGTCTGAACGGCAGACGGAGGAAATACCGGGTTCGGCACGAACGCTAGATCGATTTCCCAAGCGGAATTCGCTCGATCAAATCCCACGAGTACATGGCCCGCCGCCGGTAGAGCAGGACCATCGAGACCTCGGACACCTCCACCCGCACCGTTCGCAAACTGCGGTCCACCGTCGCCACCGCCTCATCTAGTTCCGGAGGCGCGATCCCGTCCGAATTACCGTACGCAACGGTCACGTGCGGGGGGTGCTGCTGTGGTGGAGCATCCGACTCGGAGAGCGCGCCGATAGCGCCCGCTCTCAACTTTCTTCGTAACTCGTCGACATTCCCGACGGGTGTCGCATCGAAGATCAGTGCGGCGGGCACCCGTCGTAGCGCACCGATGGTCAACTCGAACGGATCCATCTCGCAGAGCCCGCGCCGGACACCGGCCTGTATCGCATGAAGTCGACCGGGAGACACCTCGCCCGATTTGCCAATACGGCCGACGGTGAGATGCAGGCTTTCCAATGGCGCTGGATCGTATTGTGGAAAGGCGAGTCGGCTCTGGCACTCACGGACCGCATTGCGCAACGGCGCCGAGTCCTCGAACGTCAGAAACCAGTAGTATCCGACTACTCCCAAGGGCTTTGTCCAGTGGTTTCTCAACTGGCTGCCGACGACCGCCGCTTCTGTTGCGGCCACATTCTTCCTATTCGGCATCGGTGCTCCGATGTGCCGCCATCGCCTCACGAACTGTCGCCAACTGTGACGCAGAACCCCCGCGTGCCATGAGGTCCCGCGCGAATTCGGCAGCACGCGCTCGCACCGGTACTGTTGGGTCTGCGGGCGTACTTTCGAGTGCTTCGATGATCAGCGAGCTCGCGTAGTCCAAATCGCCTTTGCGGGAACTGAGCTGTGCCCGCGCCAGATCGATTTTTGCCAGCGAACGCCCCCATGGACACTCGGCTGGATCCATCTCGGCAAGAGCATCCTTCACGTGCGCTTCGACCCGGTCCGGCATTCCGAGTGAAAGATACGCTGTAGCGGCATTGCCGGCTACCTGCGCGCGGCTGTATCCGCTGATGGAGATGCTAGAACGCGAGTGATTCTCCATACCGCCCTCACCCACCAACTCATAGGCCTCTTCGACCGCTCGATCGACACCACGACGATCACCCAGTTTCCCCAGTGCCCTGGCTACGCCATTGATCTTCAATCGGACCTGCTGCGGACCAGACGCCGCATAGTTCAACCCATCCTCTGCGAACTGCAGAGCCTCGCGATAGTAGCCGGAATAGTACTCACAGTAGCTCTGCATACCGCGCGCCCAAGCCTGGAGATCCGGCGACTGCACTACACTGCCGAGTTGGAACGCCTCATAGCAGTATGCGCGTGACAGCTCGAAGTTCCCGAAGCCTACGTTGACGAAACCGAGCAGTCCTGAAGTCTTCGCTGCGATCTCGTACAGCCGGCGCCGCTCACGGATATCCCCACAATCCTCTGTCAGCGTATCGATCAACTGCCGCTGCTCCACCAGACCATCGACAAGCTTCGCGCCATCCAGAAATTCATAATCCTCGATCACCGCGTGGACCCTGGATGCCAATCGTTCCACGATCTCCCGATCGACAGCCGCGGTGATTCTATGGATCCTTCTCAGCACCTCGAGCAGTTCGTCACTGCTCCGACCGGCAGCCGGAAACTCGCCTCCGATCGCCTGGTCTCCGAACGTATCGGAACCCGTCGATCCGGCGCTCTCCCCATACGCTACTTCGAAACGGGAGGCCCTCGTTGCCGCGTCCGCTCGAGCGCGCAGGGCATTGAGAGCACCATTTGCTGCGAGCTCCGAGTCCACAGCAGCGACAAGTTCTCGCGACGGCAGATTGGCATCCTCCCACTCCGCCATCGAGACGTATTGGCGGGAGTAACCGATTCTGCCGGCGAGTACTCGCTGGCTCATACCGGCTTCTGTTCTGAGTCTCTTGATCTCCCGAGCCAATTCATCGGCGAGGGCCGCCCGGCCCACGGCCGGTACCACGATACGGCCGGTCATCGAATTCCCCTCCTGCTCATGTGTTCATTCTGACTTAGCGCCCTGTATGGCAACCCGCCTTTTCGGTGACTTGCTACCTTCCGTCCCGACCAGGCTCCGAGTTTCCTCGAACAGGCAAGACGCGAGACGAATCGAGTCCGAGGGGAGCGAGCGACCATGAAAGAGCGTCCGAACGAATCGGGTTCGGCCCTACCGATGAGAGGGCCGATCAGCAATCAGGCCATCGCGATCGCTCGGTCGCTCTGGCACGCTGATCACGGCACCGACCGAGCGCTACTGGAACGGGTCGCGGCCGGCCTGCGCGCACCCGAGTACTCGGACGAGTTCCATCCGCAGCGCGATATCGATCGGATAATTGCCCGGTATCGAGCGACCCACGGCCGTGTCCGCTGAAGGCGGCCCGGTGTGGCCGCAGTGCGCCGACCACGCGGTCCCGTGGATCACGGCCGGCCTGCTGGACTGGAAACGCAGCACGCGGCCAGACCGCTGGGTGCGTTGCCCGGAATCTCTCTTCTGCCTCAGAGGGGCACCGGTCGTGGGCGGGCATATCGGTGATCACGAGCGCAACGTCTCGGGTCTCTGCCCGTGGATCGGCGTGCGAGTGGGGGATTCCGCGCCCGGTTGCGAATGCGGGCCCACCATCACAACCAGGCAGTTGCGGATCGTCCTGCGCGTGGACTACCGGCCGAACGGGATGATCCGCTCGGTCGGTTGCCCGGGCAGCGGCTGCCGGGAGATCGTCCGCTTGGTGCAGGGGCGGATCGGCCCGCATGCCGGGACATGCCCATGGGTGGGGGTCTCGGTGATCGACCGGGGCCCGCATCCGCCGATCCTTTGAGCAGCAGGTTCTCTCGCGGTGGCGCTCGCCCGAACCGTCGCACCGACCCGGTGGGGCGGGCCGGGCTGGCCGGCGGAATTCGAGCCCGACGATCGAGCCGAAGCGCTTGCCGAAATTCGGGCCGCCGTGGTGCTCACGGTGATTTCCGGAGATCCCGGCCCACTGCGAGAGACCCTGCACGCGTGGGCCACTACCGCCGCAGTGATGCGTAGTCCATTGCGCCGAGACGTACACACCGGGCCGGTCGAGGAATCGGACTACGTCGAGGTCGATCCGCCGTAGCCGGGCGATGACATCGGAACACTGCCCGCGGCAGGGTCGTATCGGCCATTCGTAGTGGTGGATCGTGCTCCGCACCCGCCGACCTTACGAGGCGGGTGCGGGCCCCTACCTGTGTCGAACTCCTGGCTCCGGGGCGAGGGCCGGCGACCGACTCGGCGCACCGAACCAGCCGGTCAGCGCCGCACGAAGCCCGTCCGCCGCGATATCGGCCGGTTCGCCGACAGCCGCGGCCCAGGCGATGTGGGCGTCCGGGCGGATCAGTAGCGCGTCGGCCGGACGCTCGTCGGTGGTGACTGTGCGGATATCGACGCGGTCCTGCCACTCCCGGACGACCTCGCGTATCTCGGCGCGGTCGGCGAGATCCAGCAGGACCGGTCGTGCGGAGTGCAGGAGGTCGGCGACGGTGGTCTCCCCGGTATCACTGGACAAGGCCAGGTCCGGGGCGAACGTTCCGGTCAGCGGCTGGTTGTTCGGGTTGGGCAGGTCGTAACGCACATCGGCACCCGCGATGAAACCGGCTACCCGGCGGGCCGCCTGCTCGTCGCCGAGCAATTCCTGGACCACTTCCCGCAGCGCGTCCGCGGCCGGGTCGAGTCCGCGCCGCAACGCCACCTGGGCGCGGGTCTGCCGCAGGGCACGAGCCCCCGCGTAATGACGTTCGGTGTGGTAGCTGTCGATCAGTCGGGGTGGGGCCCAGCCGTGGATGTCGGCGGCGAGTTTCCAGCCGAGGTTCACCGCGTCGAGCAGGCCGGTGTTGAGGCCCGACCCGGTCGCGGGCAGCAGGTGGGCGGCGTCGCCCGCCACCAGGATCCGGCCGGCCCGATAGGTTTCGGCGTGGCGGTCCTTGAAGGTGAAGCGCGCCAAGCGCAGCGGTTCGCCCAACGGGATCTCCGTGCCGAGTACCCGACGCACGCTGTCCCGGAATTCGGTCAGGGTCATGGGCTCGTCGTCGGCGATATCGGTGGACTCGTCCTCGGTGGTCGAGAACATCAGCATTTCCGGGGTCGGCGACCCGTATCCGAAGACACCGTGTGCGGTGCGGGTGAAACCGGTGGTGATCCGGCCGATGCCCGGGACTTCGAGGTCGCCGTTGTCGAGGCGGGTCACCGAATCCGGCACGGTCACCTGGCACACCCGGTTCACCTCGGGATAGGTGGTACCGGTGAACGCGATACCGGCCATCTCCCGGACCCGGCTGCGTCCGCCGTCGCAGCCGACCAGGTAGCGCGCGGTGATCCGGTACGGACCGTCGGGCCCGGACACCTCCGCCGTCACCGAGGTGTCGTCCTGACGCACCGCGACCACCTCGTGGCCGCGGCGGATATCCACGCCGAGTTCACCCACCCGCTCGGTGAGCAATTCCTCCAGCCGTGTCTGCGGCAGCGGCAGCCCGCGCAAAGGCGGGTCCACCATGCCGGTGAGATCGACGTGCACACCGCCGAATGGGTAGCGGGGCGGCGGCTCGGGCGCGGTCACAGCCGCTTCGACCCGCTCGAGCAATCCCCGGTAGTGCAGCAGTTGCAGGATCTGCCCGCCCAGGCCCTGGGCCTTCTGCGTGGTCCTGGGCTGCGGGTACTTCTCCAGGAGCAGCGGGCGCACCCCCGCCAGACTCAGTTCGGCGGCAAGCAGCAGGCCGGTCGGGCCCGCGCCCACGATGACGACCTCGGCCTCCACCTCCGGCCGCCGCTCCGCGGCTCCGCCCTCGTGTCCATTCGCCGACGACTGCACTCGCACCTCGCAAACCCTTCCTGTCCCACGCTTGTGGGCTCGGCCAGCGAGTATGCGGCACCACCCGGGCCTTGCCGCAAGCCCCCGGGTCGGCTATACCTTGAAAGGGGCGGGGGTCGAGATCACTTCACGAATCCGCGGCGGCTGTCGGCGTATCTTTCGCGACAGCCCCGGGCTGCGCCGCAGCCGGCGGCCGTCGGCGGGCGGTGGTGATGCTGTAGGTGAGGATCGACGACAGCAGGATCACCAGCACGGGAGCGACCACCGGCGCCCATTCCAGTTCGACCGGCAGCAGGGCCGCCCCGCCCGCCGCCGCCGTCCACAAAACCGCGCCCACCACCGAGGGCAGGGTGGTCGGGACGACGCCGCGCGGCGCGGTGACCGTTGCGATATTGAGCAGATAGGTGGTCGCCACCAGACCGGCCGCGGCCGCCGCGACCAGGCCGGTGTCGGAGAACGCGAGCACCCCGATCACCAACAGCACCGCGCCGATCGCCGCCCACCGCCACCACCAGCCGACCACCACCAGCACGATCGCGGCCGGAGCCGCCCACGGCTGGATCAGGGCGACCAGCAGAACCAGCAGCGTGCCGGACAGATGGGCCAGGAATTTGATCATCGGCGCACCCGGACCATCCGGCGGTGCTGCGGCAGCAGGCGCATGGTCTGGTCGAGGCGGGTGTCAGCGGCCCACGGGACGACGTCGACCCCGATCGTGCTCATATCGCGGTACATCGACATCCGTTCGAGCTGCCACATCTTCTCCATGGTGGGGTCCAGGTCGCCGGCGAACGGGCTGCCGCGCAACACATCCACCGCCACCACCACGTGTCCGCGTTTGCGCAGGTCGATCAGTGCGAGAGCGAACTGGGTGTCCAGCAGGGTGGTGAAGGCGACGATGACCGCGCCGAGCGGGACCGCGGCGTAGGGCGCCAGGGTGCCGGTGGTGGGGATGTACTCGTCGCCGACATCGAGCACGGTGTCGACGATGCGATAGAACTGCCGCCGGCCGATATCGGGACGCAGCCAGCGCGGCGACTGACCCAGGCAGACGACAGCGGTGCGGTCGCCGGCCTGCAGCGTGGACTGCACCACCTGCGCCGCGCCGCGTACCGACAGTTCCAGTGCGTCGCTGGCGGGTCCGGGCGCCTGCTGTGAGGTGTCCACCAGGACGACGACGTCGGCGGAACGGTTGGTCAGGCGTTCGGTCACGTACAGGCGGCCGCGGCGGGCGCTCACCGGCCAGTTCACGATGCGCAGCTGATCGCCGGGGGCGTAGGCGCGGATATCGGCGTATTCCACGCCCGGACCGTGCCGGCGGGTGAGGTGTACGCCGAGCCGTTCGGGAAGTTCGGTGCGGGGCAATCGCATCCGCTGCGGATCGGTGATCGGGTAGACGTAGATCTCCCCGGCGGGCAGGGTCGCGGTGGCCAGTGCCATCCCGGCCGGGCTCAATGCCTTCACCCGCACTTTTATCGGATACCTGCCCCAGCGCGCCGCCGATACGGTCAATCGCAGCCCGGCCGGGGCCACCCCGGAATCCGCGGATTCCTCCACGGTCACCGTCATCCCCTCCACCACGACCGGCTTACAGCGCAGCAGCGCGTGCCCCTGATCGACGAAGGCGGCGATGGTAACGGTGACCTCCTCGTTCTCGAAGCACCGCTGGGTACCGCCGCCGTCCACCTGGATCCGGGTGCGCGACACCTGCCAGGGCGCACTGGCCAGCACACCGAGCATGGGCGAGGCGAACACCACCAGCTGCCAGCTGCCCGCGACCACCGCGACCAGCAGCGCGACGGCCGAGGCGATGGCCAGCAGGTAGGTCAGCGGGGCGGGACGCCAGCGGAGGCGGGCCTCCACCGTGGCACCGGCGTCGCGATGTCTCATGGCGTGGCGGCGCGGGGAACCGGCAGGCGGCGCAGCAGCTCGCTGATCACATCCTCGCCGCGGATGCGCCGCACCCACATCTCCGGCCGCAGGGTGATCCGGTGCGCCATGGCCGGGATCGCCAGAGCTTTCACATCTTCGGGGACCACGAAGTCACGGCCATTGAGCAGGGCCCGGGCACGGGCCATCTGCACCAGATCCAGTTCCGAGCGCGGACTCGCGCCGACCTCGACCTGCGCATGGGCCCGGGTAGCGCTGGCCAGCGCCACCACATAGCCCACCACGTCCGGATGCACCGAGACGAACTCCACCGCGTGCCGCATTTCCAGCAGGCCCTTCGCGTCGATCACCTGGTTCACCCGGGGCTCGGCCGCACCGCGTTCGAGCCGGCGGCGGATCATCTGGGTCTCGTCCTGTTCGGACAGGTAGCCCAGGCGCAACTGGATGGCGAACCGATCCAGCTGCGCTTCGGGCAGCGGGTAGGTGCCCTCGTATTCGATGGGATTGTCGGTGGCGAGCACGATGAACGGCTGGGGCAGCGGGAAGGTCTCGCCGTCGATGCTGACCTGTCCCTCGGCCATCGCCTCCAGCAACGCCGCCTGGGTTTTCGGCGGGGTGCGGTTCACCTCGTCGGCGAGCAACATATGGGTGAACACCGGCCCCCGGCGGAACGTGAACCGCCCGGTGGACATGTCGTAGATCGTGGAGCCGAGCAGATCCGCGGGCAGCAGGTCCGGCGTGAACTGCACCCGGGTGAAGTCCAGGCCGAGGGCGGCCGCGAACGACCGCGCGATCAATGTCTTGCCCAGTCCGGGCAGGTCCTCGATGAGTACATGCCCGCCGGACAGGATCGCGATCATGATGAGCTGTAGCTCTTCGCGTTTGCCGACCACCACCCGGGAAACCTCCCGGAGCACGGCTTCGGTGCGTTGGACGGTCGCGTCCAAGGGCATCGTCATGTGTTTTCTCGCAATGGGTCGACCCGTTCACATTCTCTGAAGGCGGCTCAGGATCTCGTCCAGAGCCGCGCGGCCCGGCGCGGGCGTGTTCTGGTCACGCAGCGCCGAATCGGCCGGGTCCACCCAGCGCCACAGTTCGGCGCCGAACAGATGGATCCCGGCACTTTCCAGCGCCCGCCGGTTCTTGCTGACCCGCAGACCGGCGGACAGTTGGAACTCCTTGGCCAGCAGCGGCCGCAGATGCCGATCCCAGTCGGCGCGGCTGCCGTCGGCGCGGTCGACGAGCATCTCGGCACGGGCATGCCAGTGGCGCAGCATTTCGGCGGGCCCGTTCTCCATCTCGTCGGCGAGTTCTTTTTCTCTCTTCTCCGGGCGCAGCAGCACCCAGACGAAGCAGCACAGTGCGATCGCGACCGGCACTCCGGCCGCGATCAGTACGAATTCCCGGGCCCGCAGGACGGCGGCCACCTCGAGTCCCGCGACGGCGACGATCGCGGCGACGACGACCCAGGGTCTGCTCATCTGGGCCCCACCCCGCTCGGCACACCGGTGTGCGGCGGTAGCGCGGGTGGATAGCCGCCGGGATCCGGGGCGGCCGATACCGCCGGGTCCGGCGTGCTCTGCAGGTCGGAGAGCGCCACCCGCAGCAACTGTTCGGCCCGCATCCGCTGCCAGGACAGCATGGAATGCGGGCTGAACCGGGCCTCTTCGAACAGCGCGACCAGTTCCCGGGCGGAGGCCTCGTGCAGGGCCCCGTGCTCGAACGCGCGCGCCAGCACTTCCATCGGGGTGTCGGAGGCCAGCGGGGCCAGACCGCGCGCGTAGACCAGGCCGCGTTCCATCGCCAGGTAGCAGGCGATGATGGCGGCGCGCGGATCCTGACCGGCCGCGTTCATGGCGGCCAACCCCATTTCGGCGGCTTTGACCAGGGTTTCGGTATCGGTGATGAGCGGATCCCCGGCGGCCGGCAGGTCGTCGCCGGGATCCTCGGCACGCTCGCGCCGCTGGGTGTTCACGGTGACGACGACCAGACCGGTCACGGCCACCGCCACCAGCGTGCTCGCGGCCGCTGTGGCCAGGAGCAACCCCGTTCCGGTCAGGACCGGCTGGTCCTCCTCGGTTCCGGGCGGCACCGCGGTGGGCTGCGGGGCGGGGGAACCGGGCGGCACGGCCGGAACCGGTTCGGCGACGCGCTGGAGCCCGATGAAGTAGACGGCGAACACGATCGCCGCGAGGACACCAACGAGCGCCAGCAGGAACAGCACGGCCAAGCCGAGGCGGCCCAGCCGCCAGTGCGACTCGGTTTCGGAGTCGAGGTCGGGCAGGGCCAGCGGAAGCCGATGCTGGGAGGCGATCACCCCGGCCAGCAGCACCACGATCGAGACGGTGAGCAGCACCGGCATCAGGGCCACGGTGAGAGCCGAGGGCGGTCTACCCACCGAACCGCCGCTGTCCGGCATACCGGGGATATGTCCGCGCAGCGCGATGACAGCGCAGAACAACAGCGCGAACACCGCCACAATGCGCGCGATCAGCGCCCGCGACCCGGCCAACCCGATACCTACCTGCTCACTGCCAAGAACAGCCACATGCTTACATGCCGGACGGCGGGTCCGGGAGCGAATCGGCAATATGAAATGACGAGTTTTTCACGTTTATCAGCCCCTTGCCGGCAAACCTGGTGCCCATTGCGGGATCGACAGTTACATCTTGTTCTTCATCGTGATGACTCACAACCGTGTCACGAGCCCGCGACCTCGGTATGTCCGTTCCACCCGCTCGGCCCGAGTTCGCACCGACACCGCACCGCGTCGGCGCCTGAACATCACGCGGCGACTACCGCCGCCGGTCGACGAGGCAACCGATGCCGAGCCGGCCGACCCGCATCAGATGACCTCCGGCTGTGATCGACCGGCACCGCGTGTTGCAGACGATGCATGCGATACATCCCTTTACGTGGACTGCAAAGGTAGGACCTTCCACGGTATTCCACCTTCATATGCCGAGGCGAGTTTCTCTATCAGTTCACTCGAAGGCTCACTCGGGAATATTACATGATCTATATCGGAAACCTTGACCCCACCGTGCACCTGCGCCTCCACATATTGTGAGCCGAGGAATTCGGGCGAATCGTACTTCCGATCGATTCCGGTCAGGGCGCCGAGTGACCGAATATACCCGAACTCCGTGTCCGCACGACCGTGCGGGACAATTCCGAACGACCACGCACTGGGATCGAGCAGTGGCGATGGGCGAGTGCGCATCCTGTCCGTCACAGCATCGCCGACGCAGGCGGTCGTGCGTCCGACCACGTCGGACTTCAAAACCACCTGGATATCGCCGTAACGCGAGAGCGCATCCTTGCCGCCCACCCCGGATGCCTGTTCGCCCAGTATTCGCACATACCCGGAAACCGGACGCAACTCAGGCGGGTATTCGCGGTCGTACCCGAAGCAATCCTTGTGCAGAGCGATTCGCGACCGAACTACATTACTGTCCGGGTGTGAAATATCTACGGCCGTCACGAAGCGGCCTCTTTCCAGCACTCCGGCAAGGCCATCGGGAGTAATACGGATAGCGATATCTTTGCCTGCGAACAGTTCGCGCAGCCGGTGCTCCATGACGGTACGTAATTCCTGGGGCCGAGCGCCGAGCTGTTCGGCCAGTTCGCCGAGGTTACGGTGGAGACTGTCGAATACATGAAAATCGACCGGGTAGCCCCGGAGCTCCTCTTGCATTTCTGCCAGCACCTTCGGTCTATCTCTATCCGGCGTCTTGATCGCCTTGTCCCACAATTCCCGATAGCGTTCCACCAGTTCGTACGGTGGTTCCGGACGCATCGGATTCCACAACGCACCGCTGTTTTTGTCCAGACGAAGGCCATCGTGCCGGCCGACCGAATTCTCGGCACGCCCGGCATCGCGCAGCATCCTTTCGAACGCGGCCATGTCCGCTGCCTGCCGACCCCGGGCATCGAATACTTCGGCCCCCGCCTCCACTGTCCCAGCCGTATTCCGCACACGTCCACTCGCCATTCGACCGAACGCAAGCAACGCATCTTCTATAGCCTGCTTGGCCCCCAGGACAAGTTGGGACACCCGATCACTCGTCGGCATCGTCGAACCTTGCCAGTCGCGAGCACCTGCCGCAACAGCCGCCGGAGGCGGGCAGAAGCCCTACCCGGCAACGCATCCCGGCCGCCGGGATATCGAGGTGGGCTCGCCTGCGCTACCTATCCGCGCTGAGCACCAGGCCCGAAGTCGGGACGCCGGTACCTGCGGTGACGAGTATGTTCTCCATCTCCTCGACCTGATTGACCGACGTTCCACGCAACTGCCGCACCCCCTCGGCGATGCCGTTCATGCCGTGGATATACGCCTCTCCCAACTGCCCGCCATGGGTATTGATCGGGAGTTTCCCGCCGATTTCGATGGCTCCGTCGGCAATGAAATCCTTCGCCTCACCGCGCGGGCAGAAACCGAGTTCCTCCAGCTGCATGAGTACGAACGGGGTGAAGTGGTCGTACAGAATTGCGGCCTGCATATCGGCGGGCCGCAACCCGCTCTGCTCCCACAACTGGTCGCCGACCAGACCCATTTCCGGCAGCCCGGTCAGGGCGTCGCGGTAGTAGCTCGTCATCACGTACTGATCCGCGCCGCTGCCCTGCGCCGCGGCGGTGATCACGGCCGCCGGGTTCGGCAGGTCCCGCGCCCGCTCCACACTGGTCACCACGATCGCCACGCCGCCGTCGGACTCCTGACAGCAGTCCAGCAGATGCAGCGGTTCGGCGATCCAGCGCGAATTCTGGTGATCTTCCAGGGTTATCGGCTTGTTGTAGAAGAACGCGTTCGGGTTCACCGCGGCGTGCCTGCGGTCGGCCACCGCGACCCGGCCGAAATCGGCGGACGTCGCGCCGTAGACGTGCATGTACCGCCGGGCCACCATCGCCACCTGCGCGGCGGGCGTACCCAGGCCGTGCGGATAGGACCAGCCGGCGTCGATACCCGAGGACGTGGGCGCGGCCGCCAGCGAGGTGGAGAACTGCCCGAACCGCGACACCGACCGCTCGTTGAATGCCCGGTAGGCCACGACCACATCGGCGACCCCGGTCGCCACGGCCATCGCCGCCTGCTGCACGGTCGCGCACGCCGCACCGCCGCCGTATCCGATATGGCTGAAGAACTTCAGCTGCGGGATACCGACCGCCCGCGCGACCGCGACCTGCAGGTTGGTATCCATCGTGAAGGTGGTCAGGCCGTCGACGTCGGCCGGGGTGAGCCCCGCGTCGGCCAGCGCCGCGGTCACCGCCTCGGCGGCCAGCCGCAGTTCGCTGCGACCGGATTCCTTGGAGAAATCGGTGGCGCCGATCCCGGCGATGGCGGCCCGGCCGGACAGGGGATGTTGCGAAGTACTCATACGTTCCTCATTCCGCGGGCTGGGCAGGACTCGGGGTCGTGGATGCGCTCACGCTCCGCCTCCGGCACCCGGTACGGTCGCGACCACCGTCGCGACGATGTGATCGCCCAGGCTGTCCTTGCCGACGACCTCCAGCCGGACGTCCTCGCCGTCGAGTTCGACGACCTTGCCGGTGAGGGTCAGGGTGTCGTAGGCGTACAGCGGCACCCCGAGGCGTAGCGCGATGGACTTCACCACGGTGCTCGGCCCCGACCAGTCGGTCACGAACCGCTGCACCAGTCCCGTGTCGGTGAGGATGTTGACGAAGATATCCTTCGAACCGCGTTCGATCGCCTTGTCCCGATCGTGGTGCACGTCCTGGAAATCGCGGGTGGCCAGGGCGGTGCTGATCACGAACGTCGGATCGGCGTGGATCGACAGTTCGGGCAGTTCGGTCCCGACCCGGACCACGGCGGGATCGAATGTGGCGGTCATGGGTTCACCTTCCAGAACGGCAGCACCGTATCGTCGTCGAGCTTCTCGAAATCGGCCACGACCGCCAGCCCGACCTCGACCTTCTCGGGTTCGATACCGCGCAGTTCGCCCAGCATCCGCACCCCCTCGTCGAGTTCCACCAGCGCGACCACGAACGGCAGGTCACGGCCCGGCACCTTCGGCGCGTGGTGCACGACGTAGCTGAACACCGTGCCCTTCCCGGCGGACACCACGTAGTCGACCGGTTCGGTCTTGTCCTGCCAGATGGCCGGGATCGGGGGATGGCGCAGGCTTCCGTCGGGCAGCTTCTGGATCCGCAGCTCGCCGGCTTTCGTCCCCTCCCAGAAGAATTCGGTGTCGTGGGAGACCAGGGGCCGCACCCGCTCGGCGGGCGCCGGTTTCGGGGCGGCCCCGGTGCCCGGCGCGAACTTCAGGATGCGGAACAGCATCTCGGTGACGAGTTCGTCGCCGACGTACCAGCTGGTGCGGTAGGTCAGGAAGAAACCCTCGCCCAGTCCGGTGCGTTTCGGGCCCTTGATGCTGTCCAGCGCGCTGGTGATGCTCACCTCTTCGCCGGGCCGCAGATACCGGTGGTAGATCTGCTCGCAGTTGGTGCCGACCACCGAGGTGTACCCGGCGGAGTCGAGCAGCGCGTTGGTGGCCTCCATCGGATCGTCGGACGGACGGCGGCCACCCAGCCCCAGCATGGTCCACACCTGCGCCATGGCGGGCGGCGCCACGATTCCGTCGAAACCGGCGGCCTTCGCGGCGGCCTCGTCGACATAGACGGGGTTGCGGTCGCCCAGCGCCTCCACCCAGTTGTTGATCATCGGCTGGTTCACCGGGTCGCGGCCGGGCCGGGGCGCGCTGGCCCCGGCCGCCCGGATCTGCTCCGCGGCGGCGATGATCGCTTCCGGAGTACTTGTGTCCGGCACGCACTGCTCCTTGTCTGTTCGCCCCGCCCCCGGGGCGGGGTCGAGGCCCTGTCGACCCGGGGTCTTCACTCCGCTACTCGTCGCTGTGCCACTTCGCGCCGTCGCTCCCCGGCCGGGCGGGCCCCGACCGAGCGGCGCCGCCCGATGGTTCGTCGTGGAACTACGTCGCGACCGGTCCGGGACAGGTCCCGGCACTGCAAGGCTCGACGGGCTCCCGGTCCTGGACGGCCGACCGCGACGTCAGCGCGGCACGCGCGGCAGTTTCAGGCCCGCCGAGGCGACGAGTTCGCGCATCACCTCGTTGACACCGCCGCCGAAGGTCACCACCAGGTTCTGCTTCGTCCGCCGGTCGAGCCAGGTCATCAGTTCGGCGGTCGCGGGGTCGGCCGGGTCGCCGAAGCGGCCGATGATCTCCTCGGCCAGCCGGCCCGCCTCCTGCAGCGATTCGGTGGAGAAGATCTTGGTCGCCGAAGCGTCCGCGATGACCTGCGACGGATCGATATCCGGATCGTCGGCCGTGGCCGCCACCTGCCAGTTCAGCAGTTCGTTGAGCCGGGTCATGGCATGGATGCGGCCGAGCGAGGCGCGCGCGTCGGGATGGTCGAGCACGCCGCGCGGCCGTGCCCAGCCCTCGACCCGGTCGTAGAGCTGTTCGATCTTGCCCGACGGACCCAGGCTCACCCGTTCGTGATTGAGCTGGGTGGTGATCAGGCGCCAGCCCTTGTTCTCCTCGCCGACCAGCATGTTCGCCGGGACCCTGACGCTGTCGAAATAGGTGGCGTTGGTGTGATGGGCGCCGTCGGCGGTGATGATCGGCGTCCAGGAATAGCCCGGGTCCTTCGTATCCGCGATCAGGATGGTGATCGCGCGGTGCCGGTCGGCCACCGGGCCGGTGCGGCAGGCCAGCCAGATGTAGTCGGCCTCGTGCGCGCCGGTGGTGAAGATCTTCTGGCCGTTGACGATCCAGTCGCCCGACTCGTCCTTGGTCGCGCTGGTCCGCAGCGCGGCCAGATCGGTGCCCGCTTCGGGCTCGGAGTATCCGATGGCGAAATGGATATCCCCGGCCAGTATTCCGGGCAGGAACTTCTCTTTCTGCTCCTGGGTACCGAACTGTTGCAGCGTCGGACCCACGGTCAGCAGGGTGACCAGCGGCAACGGGACGTCGGCCCGGGACGCCTCGTTGTAGAAGATCTGCTGTTCGACCGGGCCGAAACCCTGGCCGCCGTATTCCTTGGGCCAGCCGACACCCAGCCAGCCGTCGCGGCCCATCCGGCGCACCACCTCGCGGTAGGCGTCACCATGCCGGTTGACCGCCATCGCGGCGGCCTCTTCCGGCGTGACGAGGCGGGCGAAGTAGGCGCGCAGGTCGTCGCGAAGTTTGCGCTGTTCGCTGGTCAGATCGATGAACACCCTGCCCCCAATCGTTCGAGCCGCAGTGCGGCGCCGCCCAGCCAGCGGGCGAGGTCCTTGGACTGTGAGTAGTAGCGATGCATGGAGTGGGTGACATCCACTCCGATACCGCCGTGCAGGTGGTGACATTTCTGCATGGCACGCGGAAGTTCCGCGGCCACAGTGTAGGCGAGCACGTTCAGATCGTCGTCGATCCGCCGCTGCCGCTCCGGACTCGAATCATCCTGCCCGAGAGCCCAATTGGCCGAGACCGCGGCCACGTGCAGCGTCCGGGACACCACATAGAGGTCGGCGATCTGCTGGGCCACCGCCTGGAATTCGGCGAGTGGCCGGTTGAACTGCTGCCGCGTGCCCACGTGAGCGGCGGTCAATTTCACCGCACCCGAGAGCAGACCGTCGGCCACCGCGCCGATGGCGGCGAGCACGAACCGGTGCAGCCGCGGGCCCGCGTCCGGCAGCAGCCGGTCGGCGGGCACCTCGACGCCGTCCAGTTTCACCGAGAACTCGGCGAGTTCGCCGGATACGGCCGAGGGGACCAGCGACAACCCCGCGGCGTCCGAATCGACCACGGCGACCCCGGAATCCGTGGTCACCAGCAGCCAGCGCGCCTGATCGGCGCACGGCACCGCCACTTTGTATCCGGTGATCCGCACTTTGTCGCCGGTCACTTCGGCCTTGGTGGTGGGCTCGGTGGTCAGCGGCGCACCGGGTTCGCTGACGGCAGCGGTGAGCACCGCGCCCTCGGCGACCGCCGGAAACACCTCCGCGGCCACCGCCTCGGGCACCGCCGCCAGCAGCGGCAGCACGCCGAAACCCAGAGTGGGCAGCGCCGGGGCGGCCACGGCGTCGGTGGCCAGCTCGGTCAGCAGCACCGATACGGCGTCGATGCCCATATCGTCACCGCCGAACCGTTCCGGTAGCGCTACCGACAGCAGGCCGGTGGCCGCTATCTTGGGCCAGAGTCCGGCGTCGCGCGCCGACTCCCGCTCCAGTAGTCCGACGACGACCTCGGCCACCGCCTCTTGAGCCTCGTCTCGGGTGAAGTCCACGTTCTGCTCTCCAGTCGTCGCACGAACTAGCCGGCCGCGTCGCGGGGTAGTCCCAGAATCCGCTCGGCAGCCACGGTCAACAGGATCTGCTCGGTTCCCCCCGCGATCGACAGACAACGGGTGAGCAGGAATTCCGAGGTGTCCTCGGTGGTCCGCGCGCCGGCCGGACCGGCCACCTCGACGGCGAACTCGGCCACCGCCTGCCGGTGCCGCACACCCACGAGTTTGCGCACACTGCTCTGCGCGCCGGGGTCGGCGCCGGCCAGGATCCGGACCGCCGCGCGCTGTTCCAGCAGCAGCCCGGCGATGGCATCGGCGACGAAACCGCCCAGCCGGTCGTTCAGCAGCTCCGTCCCGCGGCCGGTCGCCGGCAGTTTCGCGATCAGCTCCTCGAGCGCCGGCCCGATCCCGTTGCCGCTCATGGCGACCCGTTCGGCCGACAGCGTGGAGCGGGCGATCTTCCAGCCGTTGCCCAGCGCGCCGACCACGCAGTCGTCAGGCACGAAGACCCCGTCGAGGAACACCTCACTGAACCGGGCCTCGCCGGTGATCTGCACCAGCGGCCGGATATCGATCCCGGCGCTACGCATGTCGACCAGGAAGTAGCTGATCCCCTTGTGCTTGGGCGCACTCGCGTCGGTGCGCGCCAGGCAGATGGCCCAGTTCGCCTCCTTGGCCAGCGACGTCCACACCTTCTGGCCGTTCAGCACCCAGCCGCCCTCGGTCCGTTCGGCGGTGGTGCGCAGCGCCGCCAGATCCGAGCCGGCCCCCGGTTCGCTGAACAGCTGGCACCACACCACCTCACCGTGCAGGGTCGGCCAGGCGAACCGTTCGATCTGCTCGGGGGTGCCGTGCTGCAGCAGGGTCGGGATCGCCCAGCCGCCGATGGTGAGGTCCGGGACGGTCAGCCCGGCCCGGCGCAGTTCCTCGGAGATCACCAACCCGGTCATCGGGTCGGCGCCGCGACCGTAGGGCTGCGGCCAGTGCGGCATGATCAGGCCCGCGTCGGCCAGCGCACCACGCTGCTCGGCGGCCGGGAGCGCGGCGATACGCGCGACCTCGGCGGCGAGTTCGTCGGTGGCCACCTCGGTATCGGTCTCCCCACCGGCCAGCGCCGCGTCGGCGAAGACCCGGTCGGCGCCGGTGGTGCGGCGTTTACCGGCCCGGGTGAGCTCGGTGACGCGGGTTCGCCAGTACGCGGCGCCGCCCAGCAACTGACGCAGTGCGGTCGCCCGGCGCAGATACAGGTGCGCGTCGTGTTCCCAGGTGAAGCCGATCCCGCCGAGCACCTGGATACAGTCCTTGGCGGTGTCCACCGCGGCGTCCAGGCTGATGGCGGCGGCGATCGCGGCCGCGATGGGCAGTTCGGCGCCGCCGGAATCCACCGCGGCGGCCGCGTCGGCGGCCACGGACCGGATGAGTTCGGTGCGGCACAGCATCCACGCGCAGATATGTTTGACCGCCTGGAACGACCCGATCTGCCGCCCGAACTGCTCGCGGACCTTCGCGTATTCCACGGCGGTGCTCAGGCACCAGCCGGTCACACCGGCGAGCTCGGCCACGAGCAGTGCGACCAGCAGGTCTTCCACCGCGTATTCGGGGGTGAACACCGCTTCCGGGTCGACCCGGACCTCGACGCAGCGGACCCGGGCCAGCGGGGTGGTCAGGTCGAGCGGTTCCAGGGCTTCGAGCTGCAGTCCGGGCGTCTCCGGGTCGAGCAGGCACCAGCGCCGGCCCTCCGCGGTGTCCACCGGCAGCAGCACCGCGGTGCCGGGCGCGGCACCGAGTACCGATTCCCAGGTACCGCTGAGCGATCCGGCGTCGTCGAGGACTACCGCCGCACCGCCGTCGGTCGCGGTCCCATCCCCGGCGACCGTGTCCAGTGCGATTCCGCAGGGTTGCTCCTCGGGCAGCCGTCCGGCGGTCACCAGACCGGCGACCGCCGTGGTCAGCAGCGGGCCGCCGACCATATCGTGTGCTGCCTGTTCGATGAATACGGCCAGATCGGAGACCGATCCGCCCGCGCCGCCCGCCTCCTCGGTCACCGCCACCCGGAAGATTCCGAGATCGGTCAGCGTTGGCCAATATGTACGCCAGAAGCCGGTCGCGTCGGCCCGCATTGTTGCAATCGGTTGCGCCGCTGCTGCCCACCCGCTCATCGACTGTTGAACGGCTTTATGCTCGTCAGTGGTGGCGATGGTCACAGTCCATACCGCCTTTCCGGCGTGACTCCCACACCTAGAACATGTTCTAATATCCACGGCGGGCGGAAGTCAAGAGACGCTCCCACCGCATCGCCGCACGCGCTCACGTCCGCGATACGTCACGGAAAGGAAGTCCACTCCATGGCCAGCCCCTCCCGTTCCCAGCCCGGCGATCCGGGTGCGGCGACAGCCGCCCCCGTCACCACGCTGCGGGAGGACGAACTGAGCTCGGCGGCACAACGCGAACGCCGCAAGCGGATCCTGGACGCCACCCTCGCGCTCGCCTCCAAGGGCGGCTACGACGCGGTGCAGATGCGCGCGGTCGCCGAACGCGCCGATGTCGCGGTCGGCACGCTGTACCGGTACTTCCCGTCCAAGGTGCACCTGCTGGTTTCGGCACTGGCCCGGGAGTTCGAGCAATTCGAGGGCAAACGCAAACCGCTGGCGGGTCAGTCGCCGGAGGAGCGGATGCACGCCCTGCTCTCCCAGATCACCCGGATGATGCAACGCGACCCGCTGCTCACCGAGGCCATGACCCGTGCGTTCATGTTCGCCGACGCCTCGGCCGCCGCCGAGGTGGACCGGGTCGGCAAGGTGATGGACCGGGTTTTCGCCCGGGCCATGAACGACGGCGAACCCACCGACCGCCAGCTCGCCATCGCCCGTGTCATCAGCGATGTGTGGCTGTCGAATCTGGTCGCCTGGCTCACCCGCCGCGCCTCCGCGACCGACGTCTCCGAACGGCTCGAACTGACCGTCGATCTCCTGCTCGGTCAGCGCTCCTGAAACCCGCGCCGCCACGCCCGGTGGCCGCCGCCGGTGCCTCACCGACAGCGATGGGGCGCGGCGGTATCCGAGCGTTCGCTGCGGGGTCGCGCGAGCCGGAAAAACCTCGCAATCCCCCACCGGCGGCGGTGAGCTCGCCCTGCGGATTTCGCGTCGGAACGACACCGGGCGCGCGTTCACCCGCACGTCGAGCCGGGGGCACCCGCCCACACTTCCCGCCGAATCGGATCAGCGGACATGACACAGTATTGTCATGCGCGCCCCCTCTTAACGAAAACTCCGATCAATAGGTTGGATGTGTGAGCGCACAGGATCTGCCACTGGAACTCCGCCGAGCGCTGTCGACGGTCGCGCGCGTACCTCGGCTGCTCGTCGCATCGGACTACGACGGGACACTCGCTCCCATCGTCTCCGATCCGGCCAAGGCGTACCCGCACGGGGAATCCGTGCGGGCATTACGCGCGCTGGCCGGTCTGTCCGGCACCACGGCCGCGGTCATATCCGGCAGAGCGCTGCGTGACCTCGCCGCACTCTCCCGGCTACCGGTCGAAGTGCAGCTGATCGGCAGCCACGGCTCGGAATTCGATGTGGGCTTCGTGCACGCCATCGACAGCGACGCCAGGCAGTTGCTGCGGGAGGTGGTGACCGCCCTCAACAAGATCGCCGCGGACCATCCGGGTGTCACGGTGGAGGTCAAACCCGCCAGCGTCGCCCTGCACGTGCGCAACGCCACCCCCGAGATCGGCCGCCGGGCCCTCGGCCAGGCCCGCCAGGGTCCGGCCTGCTGGGTCGGTGTGCAGGTCACCGAGGGTAAGGCCGTAATCGAACTCGCCGTGGTGCCGACCGACAAGGGTTCGGCCCTCAGCACGGTCCGCCACCAGGAGAGCGCGTCGGCCGCGGTGTTCTTCGGCGACGACGTCACCGATGAGAAAGCGTTTCGCGCACTGACCGGTCCCGATATCGGCATCAAGGTCGGCGAGGGCGAATCGCTGGCCAAATACCGGGTCGACAGCACCGAGGCCGTCTCGCACGCACTGGCCTTCCTGCTGGAGGAACGCCGCACCTGGCTGGCCGGTGCCAGCGCGCCCCGGATCGAACGGCTGACCATGATGGCCAGCCCGCGCTCGGTCGCACTGGTCACCCCCGATGCCACCGTCACCTGGTTCTGCCACCCGGAACCGGATTCGGCCGCCGTGTTCGCCCACCTGCTGGGCGGTATGGACGCCGGGCACTTCTCCATCACCCCGCAGCGGCCGGGCCTGCCGCTGTCCCAGCGGTACGTCGACGGCACCATGACGGTCGAGACACGATGGGCGAAACTGCAGGTCACCGACTATCTTCCGCACGACGTGGACCCCGACCGCACCGATCTCACCCGGGTGATCACCGGTACGGCTCCCGCCGAGATCACCTTCGCCCCGCGCCCGGAATTCGGCCAGGTCCCGGTGTCCATCCAGGTGGAAACCGACGGCCTGCGGGTCTGGGGTACCAACGACCCGGTCGTCCTGCGCGCCCCCGGCGTGCAGTGGCAGATCCACAGCGACGGCGCCCACGATTCGGCCACGGCGGTCGTGGACCCCACCGACGGCCCCATCGTCCTGGAACTGCGCTGTGGCACACACGATCTGACCCCCGCCGCCACCGGTGAGGCCGAGCGGCGGCGGATCGCCGAACTGTACTGGAAAGAGTGGGCGGCGACGCTGGATCTGCCCGCCCTCAAACCCGATCTGATGAAACGGTCCGCGCTCACTCTGCGCGGGCTGGTGCACGCGCCCTCCGGATCGATCCTGGCCGCGGCCACCACCTCGCTGCCCGAGGACATCGGCGGCGTCCGCAACTGGGACTACCGCTACTGCTGGCTGCGCGACGCCGCCCTGACCGCCAGCGCCCTGGTCTCGCTGGGGTCGCTGGGTGAGGCGGAACAGTATCTGGAATGGGTGCACCGGGTGCTGGAAACCCTGCCCGGCCCCGAACGCCTGCATCCGCTGTACACCATCTACGGCGAAACCCTGCCGCCGGAGGCCGTGATCGACCAGCTGCCCGGCTACGCCGGATCGCGGCCGGTGCGGGTCGGCAACGCGGCCAATATGCAGGTCCAGCTGGACGTCTTCGGCCCGATCGTGGATCTCATCACCAGCCTGGCCCACGCCCGGGAGAAGCAGGGCACCACCGATCCGCGCAAGGTGCTCCCCGATGCCGACTGGGAGCTCGTGCACGCCATGGTCTCGGCGGTACAGCGCCGCTGGACCGAACCCGACCACGGCATCTGGGAGATCCGCGGCAACCCCCGCCACCACGTCTATTCGAAGGTGATGGGCTGGCTCACGGTCGACCGGGCGCTGACCCTCGCGGAGAAGTTCGACCGGCCGGTCGACAGCGACTGGGCACCACTGCGCGAAACCATCGCCGCGGAGGTCAAGGCCAAGGGCTGGAACGACGAGGTCCAGTCCTACACCGCCGCCTACGACGGCACCGACCTCGACGCGGCGACCCTGCACATCGGGCTCAGCGGCCTCATCGATCCCAGCGACCCGCGGTTCGCCGCGACGGTGGTGGCCACCGAAGCGGAACTGCGCAGCGGATCCACGGTGTACCGCTACCACCACGACGACGGCCTGCCCGGCGGCGAAGGCGGATTCCACCTGTGCGCCGCCTGGCTGGTCGAGGCCTACCTGCTGATCGGCAAGCGCTCCGATGCCGAGGCGCTGTTCGCGCAGCTGGTGGATGTGGCCGGACCCACCGGGCTGCTCAGCGAGGAATACGACCCGGTCGCCGAACGGTCCCTGGGTAATCATCCTCAGGCCTACAGCCACCTGGGTCTGCTGCGGTGTGCGCAGTTGCTCGGGAAGTAGAGTCGATCGCTCTATGAGCGAGGACGGCGGGGCGCACTCTGCGGCCCGCCGTTTTCGTAGGTGCGGGGTGATCGGAGTGGGTCGAACATACGCGACCCGGGGAGGCGGGTGGGAGTTGCTCGCCGGCGCATGACCATGCAGTCCCTCTCCTGAAGAGGAGACCTGGACACCGACCCCGACGCAACCCCATGTGTCGAGTTCTACGAGACACCTCGAAGGGTTGAGGCCCGTCTCGCCGTTTCGGCCTCGAAAGCGCCCGCGCGAAGCGCAAGTCTCGAGGCCGAAACGGCGAGACCAAGGGGGCCTCAACCCCGCGCCGCCGCAGGCGGCGCCAAAAACACAGCACCTTCGCGAAGGGTGTCCCGCATGTCTGGCGTCGGTGAATGGTCCGCCTGGGGTGTGTGCAGCCGCGTGGAATGCGTCGACGGCCCGGGGGGTGTTAGAACTGGGCGGTCGGTTCAGACCCTCCCACCAGGGCTGCTAAAGTAAAACGGAAACGATTTCCATTAACCCTGGTAGGTATTGCCGTGTCACCTCACTATGCTCGTCGCGCTCTGATCATCGCCGTGGGGGTGGCGGCGGCCGCGGCGCTCACCGCCTGCGGCGGGGCCGGCTCCGATTCCGGCAAACCCTCGGTGGTCGCCTCGACCAATGTCTGGGCCGATATCGCGAGCACCATCGCCGGACCCGATGCCGAGGTCGCCGCCATCATTTCCGACCCCTCCGCCGATCCGCATTCGCACGAAACCTCGGCATCGGAATCCGCGCAGCTCAGCGATGCCGATCTGGTCGTGTACAACGGGGGCCACTACGACGAGTTCGTCACGAAGGCGATCGAGGGTCGCGATAAGCGCACCGTCGAGGCGGTCGCGGCCCGGGACGAGGCGATCCGAAACGATTCGAACGAGCACGTCTGGTACGACATGCAAACCGTCGCGCTGGTCGCCGGACAGATCGGCGAACAGCTCGCCGAGATCGATCCCGCGCACGCCCAGGACTACACCGACCGGGCGGCGCAGTTCGCCGACCGGCTCGCACAGGTCGGCGCGAGCACCGACGCGATCGCCGCCGCCCACCCCGGCACTCCGGTCTTGCAGACCGAGCCGCTGGCGTACTACCTGCTGCAGGATGCCGGTACCGTCGACCGGACGCCCCGGGACTACCAGGAGGCGATCGAGCAGGAGACCGATCCGTCGCCCGCCGCGGTCGCCGCTACCCGCGATCTGATCACCGGCAAGCAGGTCGCGGTCCTGGTCTACAACGTGCAGACCGAGGACAAGGTGGGCCGGGAGCTGCGCGCTGCCGCCGGCGCCGCCGGTATTCCGGTGGTAGAGGTGACCGAAACCCTGCCGTCCGGAACGGATTTCGTAACGTGGCAGACGCAGAACGCCCAGGCGCTGGCCGACGCCATCGGCTGACGGCACCCGAGGAACGGATGGATCGATATGAGCAGCGATATCGCCTCGACAGCGCACCGTGCCACGACGGCCGGTGACGGCAGCGTCGCGGCCGAGCGCTTCGACGACTCCACTCGGCCCACGCCGGAACCCGCCGTACGGCTCGAATCGGCCACCCTGACATTCGGCGACCGCGTCCTGTGGCGGGAGCTGGACCTCAGCGTCGCCCGGGGCGAGTTCATCGCGGTCCTCGGGCCCAACGGCTCCGGAAAGACATCTCTGCTCCGGGTACTGCTGGGCCAGCTCGCCCTGAGCTCGGGCAGTGCCCGGATCGCCGGCGCCGCGCCGCGCGCCGGCCACCCGGATATCGGTTACATCCCGCAGCAGCGCACCATCGACGCGGGCGTGCAATTGCGCGGTGTGGATCTCGTCGGCCTCGGCGTGGACGGACACCGCTGGGGCCTGGGCCTGCGGGCGCGCGCCGAGCGCCGCCGCAAGGTCGCCGCCGCGATCGCCGATGTCGGGGCGGAGAGGTTCGCCAAGGCCCCGCTGGAGAGCATGTCCGGCGGCGAACAGCAGCGGTTGCGGGTGGCGCAGGCGCTGGTCGGCGACCCCGCGGTTCTGCTCTGCGACGAACCACTGCTGAGTCTCGACCTGGCCAGTCAGCAGCTGGTCTCCGGGCTGATCGATGCCCGGCGGCGCCGGCACGGCACCTCGGTACTGTTCGTCACCCACGAGATCAACCCGATCCTGCCGCTGGTGGACCGCGTTCTCTACCTGGTCGGCGGGAAATTCCGGATCGGCACCCCGGACGAGGTCATGACCTCCGCGGTCCTCTCGGAGCTGTACCAGACCGAGGTCGACGTGCTGCGGGTCCGGGGCCGGCTCGTCGTGGTCGGCACCGGCGACACCATGGACGCCCTCGGCACGGCCGGTGCACACTGCCACGGCGAGCCGGGAACCCCGCACGCCGGTGACCCCCTGGCCGAACTCACCCAGCGATCGGGACAGGCGAACGGATAGATGGACAAACTCTCCGAGGTGCTGGGTGAGGTCTTCGACATCCAGACAACCGCACATCTGCTCGGCTACGACTTCGTACAGCAGGCCGTTATCGCGGCGGCACTGCTCGGCCTGCTCGCCGGGGTCATCGGCCCGCTGATCATCAGCCGGCAGATGTCGTTCGCGGTCCACGGCACCAGCGAACTCTCGCTGACCGGTGCGGCCGCCGCGCTGCTGGTCGGCGCGGGGGTCGGGCTCGGGGCGATCGCCGGTTCGGTGGTGGCCGCCGTACTCTTCGGGGTGCTCGGCACCCGGGCCAGGGAACGCGATTCGGTGATCGCGGTGGTGCTGTCGTTCGGGCTCGGCCTGTCGGTGCTGTTCCTGTGGCTCGGTCCCGAACGCGCGGGGTCGAAATTCTCGCTGCTGACCGGACAGGTCGTGAGTGTCGGTTTCGGTGGGCTGACGCTGCTGGCCACCTGCACCGCCGCGGTGCTCGCCGTACTGGCCGTGGTGTACCGCCCGCTGCTTTTCGCCAGCACCGACCCGGAGGTCGCGGTGGCCCGGGGTGTACCGGTGCGGGCGCTGTCCATTCTTTTCGCGGTGATGCTCGGGATCACCGCGGCCTTCGGAGTCCAGATCGTCGGCGCCCTCTTGGTGCTCGCCCTGCTGATCACCCCGGCGGCCGCGGCGGCGCAGCTGACCGCCGACCCGGTGCGGGCCACCGTGCTGGCGGTGATCTTCGCCGAGATCGCCGCGGTGGGCGGCATCCTGCTGTCGCTGGCGCCGGGCGCGCCGGTCTCCACCTTCGTCACCACGATCTCGTTCGTGATCTACCTGGTCTGCCGGGTGATCGGAGCGCGGCAACGACAGGTCGCCCGAGTGCGCTGAACACCTGCGGGCAGGTGCCTTCAGTCTGGGCAGCGAAGTTTCGTATGCTCGTGCTCAACGCCCCCGGACGAAGGTGACCACATGATCGACTTCACGATTCCCGCCGAGCTCGCCGCCGAACGTGACCGGGTCCGCGCATTCGTCGCAGACAAGATCGTGCCCTACGAGCGCGACCCACGGCTCACCTCCCACGGCCCCACCGACGAACTCCGCCAGGAACTCGTGGAACTCGCCCGTGCCGAGAAGCTGCTGACCATCCAGGCACCCACCGCCCTCGGCGGCCGCGGCCTCACCCATGTGGAGCAGGCCGTGCTCTACGAAGCCGCCGGCTGGTCGACCCTGGGTCCGGTCGCCATGAACTGCGCCGCCCCCGACGAGGGCAATATGTTCCTGTTATCCAAGATCGCGAACCCGGAGCAGACCGAGCGCTACCTGCGGCCGGTCGTCGACGGGCACCAGCGCTCGGTGTTCGCCATGACCGAACCCGACGGCGCCGGCTCCGATCCCGGCCAGCTCGCCACCACCGCCACCTTCGACGGCGAGAACTTCGTCATCGAAGGCCGCAAATGGCTGATCACGGGCGCCAACGGCGCCAAGACCTGGATCATCATGGCGTTGCTCGGCGACAACCCGCACCTCCCCGCCGGCCCCACCCTCTTCCTCACCGACGGCGACCAGCCCGGCATCGTCATCGAACGCACCATGAACACCATGGACCGCAACTACGTGGCCGGGCACTGCGTGGTCCGCTTCGACAACCTCACCCTGCCGAAGTCGGCGCTGCTCGGCGAAGCCGGGCAGGCCCTGCGCTACGCCCAGCTCCGCCTGGCCCCCGCCCGCCTCACCCACTGCATGCGCTGGCTCGGCGCCGCCGAACGCGCCCAGAGCATTGCCATCGACCACGCCAAGACCCGCACCGCCTTCGGAAAAACCCTCGGCGAACACCAGGGCGTCTCCTTCATGATCGCCGACAACGAGATCGCGTTGCACCAGTGCCGGCTGACCATCTGGCACACCTGCTGGCTCATGGATCAGGGAGAGAAGGCCCGCCACGAGAGTTCGATGGCCAAATCGTTCGTCTCCGAGGAACTGTTCAAGGTCGCCGACCGCTGCGTCCAGATCCTGGGCGGCATCGGCGTAAGCGACGAGACGGTGGTCGAGATGATCTTCCGCGATATGCGCCCCTTCCGCCTCTACGACGGCCCCACCGAGGTCCACAAATACGCGATCAGCCGCAAAGTCCTCCGATAATTTTCGGTGCGCCTGCTCGTCGGGGGCGCTGTGTTTATTTGCGGCGCCTCCGGCGCCGCGGGGTCGAGGCCCCCGGAGGTCCCGCCGTTCAGGCCTCGAGACTTGCGGGCGCTTTCGAGGCCTGAACGGCGGGACGGGCCTCGACCCTTTGTGGGCCTCGCCGAACTCGGCACCGAGAAAGCGCTGCTGTTCGTGAACGCGATCAGACGCCAGGTCGGCCGGGGCGGTCGAGTCGACATCCGACCCGGACCTCGCCATGCCGACGTCACCGCAAACCGACCCGAGCGGTCGAGTCGACCTCCGACCCAGACCTCGAAGGCTCACGCAACCCGCATGCGTCGAGTTTTACGAGACACCTGAAAGGGTTGAGGCCCGTCTCGCCGTTTCGGCCTCGAAAGCGCCCGCGCGAAGCGCAAGTCTCGAGGCCGAAACGGCGAGACCAAGGGGGCCTCAACCCCGCGGCGCCGCAGGCGCCGCCAAAAAACACAGCACCTTCACGAACCAGCCCACCCCCACCCTCACGAACCAGCCCACCCCTCGATCCCGCGGCCGGCGCCCCGAACTCAGCGCCTCCAACAGCAAGCCCGCGACTCCCGCCTTCCACCCTTCCACCCCACACCCCCCAACCCCCGCGCGCGCCGCCGCGCCATAAACCCAGCTACCATCCGAGCCATGAGTTCGGAATTGCTCGTCGATGTCTCAGCGGGCATCGCCGTCCTCACGTTGAATCGGCCGGCGAAACAGAACGCGTTCAACCCTGCCATGACCGAGGCGCTGGGTGCAGCGCTGAAGCGGTGCGACGCCGAGGACGCCATCCGGGTCGTGGTGATCACCGGTACCCCGCCCGCTTTCTGTGCGGGCGCCGATCTCTCCGACCGGGTGGGCGAGGTGAGCGCGAGTATCGATCCACCGCCGTTCCGGGTACGTAAGCCGGTGATCGCGGCGGTCAACGGGCACGCCGTGGGGGCCGGGCTGGCGCTGGCGTTGCAGTGCGATCTGCGCTACATGGCCGACGACGCGGTCTACGCGCTGAGCCAGGTCCGGCGCGGAGTACTGGCCGACGGTTATGCGCACTGGACGCTGCCGCGGCTGGCCGGGCTGGCCAATGCCGCCGATATCCTGCTCACCGGCCGTACCTTCGACGGGGCGGAAGCCCGGGCCATGGGCCTGGCCAATGCCTGCCTGCCGGCGGCGGAGGTGGTGCCGACCGCGATGGCGGTGGCCCACGATATCGCGGGGGGTTCGGCCCCCTTGAGCGCCGCGCTGTCCAAACGGCTGCTGTGGGAGGGGGTCGGGCTGGAACCCGATGTGGTCGCGCGGCTGGAGGGCGATCTGAACGAGCACATCGCCGAGGGCCGGGATGCCGGCGAGGCGATGGCGGCCTTCCGGGAGCGTCGCCAGCCCTCGTGGTCCGGCTCGATCAATGACGAATGGCCGAGCTGGGCGCGCACGAAATGGTCCGGGCAGCAGAGCCTGGACTGATACGTTCAGCCGCCGCCGAGCAGTACCACCAGGAACAGCACCGCCATCACGATCATGAGGACGGTGCCGATCACGCCCAGGATGAAGCCGACGACGACCTGCGTGTGGCCACCGTACGCGCCACCGGACTCCTCGATCTGATCGAGTGCGCGTTTGCCCAGTGCCCAGGCCACCGGCCCGGTCAGCCCGCAACACAGCACGCTGAGCGCACCGAGGAACAGCACCGCTGTCGCATGCGGGTGCTCTACCGGCTTACCGATGGGCGCATTGGGTATCACCACATGACGAATTCTACGGTGCTGTCCCGGATTTGCGGTCCGGGCGCGGCGGATTCACTCCCGAACCGCGCGCTGACCGCCGCCGCGACACGCCCGATCGCCGCGTCGCGGCGGCGGCCGCCGGCCCGTCGACCGGGCCGGACGGGGCGGGGCGTTCAGGCGCGGCGTTGCCGGGCGGTTTCGGCCAGCACCACGCCCGCGGCGACGGAAGCGTTCAGCGATTCCACCGGACCCGCCATCGGGATACTCAGGACCGCATCGCAGGTCTCCCGGACCAGCCGGGACAACCCCTTGCCCTCCGATCCGACGACGATCACCGTCGGCGCGGTGGCGTCGAAATCGTCGAGGGACAGATCGCCGCCGGCGTCCAGACCCACGATCTGGACACCGGTGGCGGCCCAATCCTTCAGAGTGCGAGTGAGATTGGTGGCGCGAGCGACCGGCAGCCGGGCGGCGGCGCCGGCGCTGGTACGCCACGCGACAGCGGTGACGCTGGCACTGCGGCGCTGCGGGATCACCACACCGTGACCGCCGAAGGCCGCGACGGAGCGGACGACGGCGCCGAGGTTGCGCGGATCGGAGATATTGTCCAGCGCCACCAGCAGCGCCGGCTCGGCGGATTCCTTCGCCCGGGCCAACAGATCGTCGGGGTGGGCGTACCGGTAGGGCGGCACCTGTAGCGCCAGGCCCTGGTGCAGACCGTTGGAGCTCATCCGGTCCAGATCGGTGCGCGGCACCTCGAGAATGGAGATTCCGGTATCGGCGGCGAGACGGACGCTCTCGGTGAGCCGCTCGTCGTTCTCGGTACCCACCGCCACATACAGTGCGCTGGCCGGCACGCCGGCCCGCAGACACTCCACCACGGGATTGCGGCCGAGCACCAGTTCGGGGCCGTCCTCGCTGCGCCGCCCGGCCGGCCGGCCGCGACCGGGCGGATTGTTCTGCGCGGCTTTGGCTTTCGCCGCCGAGCGACGCGCCGCGGGATGTTTCGTGCGCTGTTCGGCCGGCGGTGTCGGCCCGCGGCCCTCCAGCCCGCGGCGGCGCTGCCCGCCGGATCCGACGACAGCCCCCTTCTTGGTGCCGCCTTTACGGATCGCACCGCGACGTTGTGAATTGCCGGCCATCAGCCCGCCTTTCCAGGGATAGGTGCGCCCAGCGACCATTCGGCACCGTTGGGTGTATCGGTTACTTCGATTCCGGCCGCCTGCAGCCGGTCGCGGACGGCGTCGGCGGTCGCCCAGTCCTTGGCGGCCCGGGCCCGCTGCCGCCGTTCCAGTTCGGCGCCCACCAGCACGTCCAGGGCGGCGTCGGCGGCCGAATGATCGGCGGCGCCGTGCCAGTGCGGATCAAGGGGGTCCACGCCGAGGACATCGAGCATGGCCCGGATCTGCCCGGCGTGTTCGCGGGCGGTGTCGAGCACGCCCGCGTCCAGGGCGCGGTTGCCCTCGTGCACGCCGTGATGGATCTCGGCGAGTGCCTTCGGCACGCCGAGATCGTCGTCGAGCGCGGCAGCGAATCCGTCTGTCCATTTACCCATCGGAATATCCCCGCCGCGTTCGGCCACTCGCTGCACGAACGCTTCGATCCGCTGATAGGACTGGGCGGCGTCGTTGAGCGCCTTGTCCGAATATTCCAGCATCGACCGGTAGTGCGCACTACCCAGGTAGAAGCGCAATTCCACCGCACGGACCGATTTCAGCACATTCGGAATGGACAGCACATTGCCGAGCGATTTCGACATCTTCTCGCCGCCCATCGTGACCCAGCCGTTGTGCAGCCAGTACCGCGCGAAACCGTCCCCGGCCGCCTTGGACTGCGCGATTTCGTTCTCGTGGTGCGGGAACACCAGGTCCATTCCACCGCAATGAATATCGAACTCCGGCCCGAGATAGAACTCGGCCATGGCCGAGCATTCCAGATGCCAGCCGGGCCGGCCGGGACCCCAGGGCGACGGCCAGGTCGGCTCTCCCGGTTTGGCGGCTTTCCACAGCGTGAAATCACGGGGGTCTCGTTTACCGAGCCCGGCGCTCTCGCCTTGGTGCACATCTTCGAGCCGGTGCCCGGACAGATGCCCGTAATCCGGGTAGCTCCGGACATCGAAATACACATTGCCCGCGGAGGCGTAGGCGTGGCCCCGGTCGATCAGGCGCTGCATCAATTCGACCATCTGGGTGATATGGCCGGTCGCACGCGGTTCGGCGGAGGGCGGCAGCACGCCGAGTTGCCGATAGGCCTGGTCGAAGGCGCGTTCGTGCGTCGCCGCCCATTCCCACCAGGGCCGGCCGGCCGCGGCCGCCTTGGTGAGGATCTTGTCCTCGATATCGGTGACATTGCGGATGAACGCGACATCGGAGCCGTTGGCCGTCAGCCAGCGACGCAGAATATCGAAGGCGACTCCGCTGCGCACATGACCGATGTGGGGTAGCCCCTGCACGGTCGCCCCACACAGGTACACCGAGGCGTGGCCGGGTACCAGCGGCGTGAAATCACGCAGGGTCCGTGTCTCGGTGTCGAACAGGCGCAGCGTCACGGCAGTCGATCCTAGTTTCGTGTATGGATTGCACTCGGATTTGGTGCAGGGGGATATGGGCAGGGTAGCGGTGCGGTCGGCTGCGCGAGCAGTCGGCTCGGCCGCGCGTGGCGACTCCGGCATTCCACCGCCGCAGGCACACGCTCGACAGTTGTCGCGGTGGGCGGGCCCACCGACCCGGATCGATCACAGCGACGCCGATCGAGTCCGGCGCGGACCACAGGACTGAGCGGGCGGCCTCGCGGGCCCTATGCCGGTCGCACCTCGCCACCGTCTCCGGACTGTCCGCTCGGCCGCCCCGGACAGTGCAGCAGCGCGGTGGCGACCGCGGCGATCCCCTCACCGCGCCCGGTGAGCCCCAGACCGTCGCTGGTCGTGCCGGAAACCGATACGGGCGCGTCCAGCAGATCACCCAGCACCTGCTGGGCCTCCGCGCGGCGCGGGCCGATCCGCGGCCGGTTACCGATCACCTGGACGGCGGCGTTGACGACCTCGTATCCGCCGTCGTCGAGCAGCCGCCGCACTTCTTTCAGCATGGCCGCCCCGGAGACTCCGGCCCATTCCGGCCGGCCGGTGCCGAAGACCGATCCCACGTCGCCCAGGCCCGCCGCGGACAGCAGGGCGTCGCAGAGGGCGTGCGCGGCGACGTCACCGTCGGAGTGGCCCGCGCAACCGTCCTCACCGTCGAACAGCAACCCGGCCATCCAGCAGGGACGGCCCGGCTCGATCGGATGCACATCGGTGCCGATCCCAACCCGCATGTTCAGCACGGCGTCACCGCCGGATCCGCGGTGAGCAGGGATTCGGCCAGGCGCAGATCGAGCGGTGTGGTGATCTTGAAGGCCAGCGGGTCGCCGGCGACGGTACGCACCGCGACGCCCAGCCGCTCGACCAGGCCGGCGTCGTCGGTCGCCGAACCCGCGTCGGCGTACGCGGCGCGCAATGCCTGCGCGGTGAACCCCTGCGGAGTCTGGATGGCACGCAGCGCGCCACGATCCGGTGTACCGGTGACATTCCCGCCGTGATCGACGGTCTTCACGGTATCCACCACCGGCAGTGCGGGCACGACCGCGGGATGACCGGCGCGCAGCTCGTCCACCACCCGGGCGATCAGGGCGGGCGGAGTGAGCGCGCGGGCCGCGTCGTGCACCAGGAAGTACGCGGTATCACCGGCGGCGGCGAGACCGGCGCGTACCGAATCGGTGCGCTCGGCGCCGCCGAGAACGATCCGCACCGGAGCATCGGGGGGTAGGAGAGCTGCCGTCCGGTCGACGTGTTCGGCGGGCACCATCACAATGATCTCGTCGACGACCGCGGCCGCCACCAGCCCCTTCACGGCCAGTGTGAGCATGGGTATGCCGCCGATCGGGACGAACGCTTTGGGTTCATCTGCACCCAAGCGCACGCCACGACCGGCGGCAGGAACCAGTGCGGTGACGGGACCGGCGCCACGGCCGGGTCCGTCTGTTCTGTGCACGATCAGGAAGCCGCGGCGAGAACCTCGTCGAGAAGCGTCTCGGCCTTGCCGTCGTCGGTGCCCTCGGCGAGCGCGAGCTCCCCGACGAGGATCTGCCGAGCCTTGGCCAGCATCCGCTTCTCGCCCGCGGACAGGCCACGATCCTGTTCCCGGCGCCACAGGTCGCGAACGACCTCGGCCACCTTGTTCACATCGCCGGAAGCGAGTTTCTCGAGGTTGGCCTTGTAACGGCGGGACCAGTTGGTGGGCTCTTCCGTGTGTGGCGCACGCAGCACCTGGAAGACCCGATCCAGGCCTTCCTGGCCCACTACATCGCGGACGCCGACATATTCCGCGTTTTCCGCGGGAACCCGAACAGTGAGGTCACCCTGTGCGACCTTCAGGACCAGATACTCTTTCTGCTCACCCTTGATGGTGCGGGTCTCGATAGCTTCGATCAAAGCCGCCCCATGATGGGGATAAACGACGGTATCTCCGACCTTAAAAATCATGTGTCCCGTGCCCCTTTCGATGTTCACAGTTTAACACGCGACTCGATAACGGCGCGATCAACTGCGCAGGTCAGGGCCACAACGACCAGGTACTAGGGCTTGACAGGACGAGTTTGGTGTGCATCACGTTGTGCCCGAACGGGTGTCGGGCACGCACTCTCCGAGGGCATATAAAAGCCCACTCCGCGCGGCGGCGCAAGTGGGTCGCGGAGGCCCGATCGTTACCGGTCAGCGCGACGCCCCGGGACAGCCGCGACACCCGGTCGGTGCGCCGTTCCAGGACGCACAAAGGGGTGGTGCCGAGACTACGATCCGCGACCCACCGGACACGCCGTGACGTGCGACAAATCACACACCCCGTAGCATGCAATCCCCCCTGACACCGCCCGGTGCGCGCCGGGCCCCGACCCAACTACTACAGTGCCTAGTTGGAGTGCGCCCACTCGGACATGGAGGACAACCCGTGACTGCCCTGACTGCTGTGACTGCCGCTGGCCCGGTCCCGACCCGGCGGCGCCGCATGGTGGCGGCCGCCGCGCTCGCCGCCGGTGCGGCGCTCATCCTGTCCGGCTGCGGCGCCGGCCAGATCTCGCAGACCGCCACGCAGGTCGCCGCCATCAACGGCAATACGGCCAACGCCGGCGATATCGCCCTGCGCAATGTGCACATCGTGTTCCCGGGCAACGGCACCGCCACCCACACCACCGGCGGCAAGGCCGCGCTCGCGCTGTCGATCGTGAACACCGGCGCGGTGGGCACCGACGAACTCACCGGCGTCACCACCGACCTCGGGAAGGTCGAGATCACCCCCAGCGAAGGCGGCAAACTCGAGATCGCCCCCTCCGAAACGGTCGTCGTCTCCACCCCGCAGGCGGGCGCGGAAACCCACACCGGCGACGAGACGATCAAAACCGAGGGCGGCGAGACCACCCCCGCCCGCATCGAGATCACCGGCCTCACCCAGAACATCACCCCCGGCCTCACCTACGACGTCACCTTCAATTTCAAGAACAACGGCAGCGTCCTGGTCCAGGTGCCGGTGGACGCCGGCGTAGACGCGCCCCGTTACGAATCGGAACTCTCCAAGAGCACCACGGGCTCCGCCGGCGGGCACTGAGTTTCTGGGCGCCGGCGCCGGCCTCCCGGAGTCGGGTCACGGCTTCCGGCGCCGACCGAATCGAGGAGGCGCGCTCCACGGGACGGGCTTGCTCGCGAAGGTGGGGGACGTGGGCCTGCTCGCGAAGACGGGAGACGTAGGCCTGCTCGCGAAGGTGCTGTGTTTTTGGCGCGCTGGCGCGCGCGGGGTTGAGGCCCCCTTGTGTCTCGCCGTTTCGGCCTCGAGACTTGCGCTTCGCGCGGGCGCTTTCGAGGCCGAAACGGCGAGACGGGCCTCAACCCTTTGAGGTGTCTCGCAATACTCGACACATACGGGTTGCGTCGGCATTCGATGTCCGGGTCGGATGCCGACTCGCTCGAATCGGATGCCGACTGGACCACAGCGCCGGCCTGGCCATCTGATCGCCTTCAGGAACAGGGCACCTGCTCGGTGCCGAGTTTTTACGAGGCCCTGAAAGGGTCGAGGCCCGTCCCGCCGTTCAGGCCTCGAAAGCGCCCGCGCGAAGCGCAAGTCTCGAGGCCTGAACGGCGGGACCGAGGGGGCCTCGACCCCGCGGCGCCGAAGGCGCCGCCAATAAACCCTGTCGGCGGGCCTGCGTAGGGTGCGGCTGTGGCAGTGACCAAGAGCAGAGCCGTCTATCGGTGTTCGGAGTGCGCGCACGAGGTCGCCAAATGGGTCGGTAAGTGTCCCGGCTGCGGGTCTTGGGGGACCGTGGACGAGGCGATGCCGGTGGCCGCCGCGGCGGCGGGGCCGGGGCGCAAGGCGATGCTCCCGACTACCGCCGCGGCGCCGATCTCCCGGATCGATTCGCAGACGACCACGGCGCGGCCGACGGGGGTTTCCGAGCTCGACCGGGTGCTGGGCGGCGGGATCGTCGCGGGGTCGGTGGTGTTGCTGTCCGGCGAGCCGGGGGTGGGCAAATCGACCCTGCTGCTCGAGGTGGCGCATCGCTGGGCGCGGCAGCGCGACGAGCGGGCGCTCTACGTCACCGCGGAGGAATCGGCGGGGCAGGTGCGCTTGCGCGCCGACCGGACGGGTGCGGTGCACGACCGGGTGTATCTGGCCGCCGAATCCGATCTCTCGGTGGTCCTCGGGCATGTCGATCAGGTGAAACCCACACTGCTGGTGGTCGATTCGGTACAGACGATGCTGGCCGCCGATACCGACGGTGTGATCGGGGGTGTCACCCAGGTTCGTGCCGTAACCGCGGCGCTGACGTCGCTGGCGAAGGCGAGCGGTATCGCCGTACTGCTGGTGGGACATGTCACCAAGGACGGCGCGGTCGCCGGGCCGCGCACGCTGGAACACCTGGTCGATGTGGTGTTGCAGTTCGAGGGCGACAAGAACACCACGTTGCGGATGGTGCGCGGAATCAAGAACCGATTCGGCAGCGCGGACGAAGTGGGCTGTTTCGAACTCCACGACGACGGAATCGCCTGTGTGACCGACCCTTCCGGGCTGTTCCTGCACCATCGTGCGGATTCGGTGCCGGGAACGGCGGTCACCGTCGCGATGGACGGGAAGCGGCCGCTGGTCGGCGAGGTGCAGGGGCTCACGGTGGACACGCAGGCGCCGGCGCCCCGCCGGGCCGTCAGCGGACTGGACTACAACCGCGTGGCCATGGTGCTGGCGGTGCTGCAGAGCCGGTGCGGTGTCTATGTCGGTAAACAGGACGTCTACGCGGCCACCGTGGGCGGTATGCGGCTCACGGAGCCGGCCGCGGACCTCGCCGTCGCACTCGCCATCGCCGGCGCGGCCCGCGATACGGCGCTACCGCCCGGTTGGGTGATCCTCGGTGAGGTCGGGCTGGCCGGGGAGGTCCGGCGGATCACCTCGGTGACCCGCCGGCTCGCCGAGGCCGAACGACTCGGGTTCACCACCGCGGTGGTGCCGCCGGGCACCGACGGTAAGACCACGCCGATGACCCTGCACGAGGTGACCGGCCTGCGCGGCGCGCTCCGGTTGGCCGGCCTGACGAAGAAATGACCCCCGCTCAGGCGATGTTGAAGGGTTCGGGCGCGCTGCGCACCGAACCCATCTGCGCCACCACGTTGTAGGCGCCGGCGGGTACCTGCACCCGCTCCCCCGCGCATTCCGGCTGCGAGGTCGCGCCCGTCCAGGTGACCGTGAACGCGGCCTGTTCACCACGGTCGAGGGTGCGCACGTCCGGATCGCCGTCGGGGAAACAGTCCGTACTCGCCCACAGTTGCCGCCCGCCGTCGAGCGAGTGCACGGAGACGCGCTGCAACCCGGATCCCATGTCCCGGGTGCAGGGCGCACCGGAGATATTGGTGATCACGATCCCGAACACCGGCTCCTCGCCGATCTGGTAGGTGGGCTGCCCCACCGACACCTTGATGGCCAGTGACTGGTCGGCGCATTGACCGGAGGCCGCCGGGGCGGCTTCGGTACTGCGTGTACCGGATGCCGTCCCGGACGTGCGAGTGCTGGTCGCCGTGGTGGACGACGAGGTCGAACTCGGGGCCGGCTCGGTGGTCTCGGAGGTCGATGCCGCCGCGGCGGCATCGGGCGCGTCACCCCCGCGGGAGACGGTGACGGCCAGCCAGATCACCACAGCGAGCGCGACCACGAGCGCGCCGATGGCGAACACACGACGCCGCCAGTAGATCTCCGGCGGTAACGGTCCTGTCGGTTCCAACACGTGTCAACGGTAAGCGCAGCGGGCGGCAGCGGTCGTCAACGGCACACCAGAAGGTGGCGCCGACAGCCGGCCACCGGTCAGACGGTCTCCCCGATATTGCCGACCACCCGGTGCAGCTTCGCCCGGCCGTCGACCAGTTTGTAGGTGACGCACGCGATCGCGCACTTACCGGCTTCCACCCGCTCGGACACGATCATCGACCGCTCCATCAGCAGGCGGCTGGTCTCCACCACATGGCGGGCTTCGAGTTCGTCCACCGATTCGAGTCCTTCGCGGCGCCCGATCAGCATCGACGGCGTCACCTTCTCGACGATGCTGCGGACGAAGCCGCCGGGCACCTCGCCACCGTCCAGGGCATCCAGGGTCGCCTTGACCGCGCCGCAACTGTCGTGCCCGAGCACCACGATCAGCGGTACATCGAGGACACCCACACCGTATTCGATGGATCCCAGTACCGCCGCGTCGATGACATGGCCCGCGGTGCGCACCACGAACATATCGCCGAGACCCTGATCGAAGATCAGTTCCGCGGCGACTCGGGAATCTCCGCACCCGAACAGCACGGCGGTGGGATGCTGGCCGGCGACGAGCTTGGCTCGATCGGCGGCTCCCTGGCTAGGATGCAGCAGCGTGCCGTTCACGAAGCGCTCGTTTCCCTCGCGCAGCGACTTCCAGGCACTTACCGGGTTGGACTGAGGCATGGTGTCCATTCTGCACGATTCGACGTGCGCGCTTGCTTCCGTCCCGTTACAGCGCGGCGTCCATCCACGCCGAACCGGTGGAACTGCACGGTGAGGTGAACGGAGCGGGTCGGGTGAGCAGCGCAGGTATCGGCAAACCGGGTACGGGCGGACGTGGTGCCGTCTCGATCGAACCCGGTGCTATCGACTCCGACACCCTGATCGACTGGTATGCCCGCACGGCCCGGGATCTGCCGTGGCGACGGCCCGGGGTGAGCGCCTGGCAGATCCTGATGAGCGAGATCATGTTGCAGCAGACCCCGGTGTCGCGGGTGGAACCGATCTGGCGGGAATGGGTCCGGCGTTGGCCGGTCCCCTCGGCAATGGCGGCGGCGAGCGCGGGCGAGGTGCTGCGGGCATGGGGCAAACTCGGCTACCCGCGCCGTGCCCTGCGTTTGCACGAATGCGCGCGGGTCCTGGCGGCCGAGCACGGGGATCGGGTACCCGACGATGTCGAGGTGCTGCTCGGACTGCCCGGGATCGGCGCCTACACCGCGCGGGCGGTCGCCTGTTTCGCCTACGGACAGCGAGTTCCGGTGGTGGACACCAATGTTCGCCGAGTGGTGGCCCGTGCAGTGCACGGACGGGAGGCCGGTAACCCGGCCGCGCGCGACCTACGCGAGACCGAGGCGCTGCTGCCCGGCCGGATCGACCGGGCGGCGGTGTTCTCGGCGGCGCTGATGGAGCTCGGCGCGACGGTATGCACCGCGCGGACCCCGGATTGCACCCGCTGCCCGCTGCCGCGCTGCGCGTGGGTCACGGCGGGCCGGCCGGTGGCCGAGTCGACGCGCCGGACCCAGAAGTACGAGGGCACCGACCGGCAGGCACGGGGACGTCTGCTCGATGTGTTGCGGGCGGCGCACGCGCCGGTGGAACGCGTCCGGCTGGATCTCGCCTGGACCCGGGACCCCGGCCAGCGCGACCGCGCACTGGATTCACTGCTGGTGGACGGTTTGATCGAACAGACCGACGACGGACGCTTCGCCCTGGCCGGAGAGGGCTGAAGCCCGGCGCCCGAACGCTGCGCGATCCGGTTCGCCGTGGGCGCCGACGCGTGATCCTGCGGGCCGGATGCTCAGACCTCGGCGGCGGTTCCGGGCGCCGCGCGCAGCACGTGGGTGAGGAAACGCTCGACCTCGGCCCGGTAGCGCTCCGGCTGATCATCGTGCACCAGGTGACCGGCGTCGGGTACCAGGACATGTTCGGCGGCGGGACGCAGTTCGGCCATCCGGCGCATCTGCCCGGGCGGCGTGATGGTGTGTTCACCCTCGATCAGCAGCGTGGGCACGGTGAGCCTGCCCCACTCGGCCCAGAACGACCGGACACCCCACTCCTGCGAGATGTCCCGGAAGGTGGCCACCTCGCCGTGCAACCGGTAGCCGTCCGGCCCCCGCCGGAACGAATCGCGGAAGTAGCGACCGGCGACCGGGCCGAAATAGGCCATCAGGGCGGCCTCGTCCGCGAAAGGCTGTGGCCAGGCCTCGACCATCGCGGCCCAGTGGGCGGCGGTACGGCCGGTGAAATCGGCCGCCATATCCTCGACGACCAGCCCGCGCACCCGGTCCGGGTGCGCGGCGGCGAACATCCAGCCGTGCAGGCCGCCCATCGAATGCCCGATCACGATCATCGGCTCGGTGATCCGCGCGGTGGCTTCGGCCAGGTCGGCAACGAAAGCGTCGGTGGTGAGCTCGGCGGGGGCGGGGCGCCCGTGTCCGGCGGCGTCGAAGGTGAAGACCCGGCCGTGGTCGCGCAACCACCGTACCTGGCTTCGCCAGGTACGGGCGCTGCCCATCAACCCGTGCAGCAGCAGTATCGGAACCCCGGTCCCACCTTCGTCGTGCAACACCGGGACGAGTTTATTCACAATCCTCCACAGGCCGGCGCGGCGCTACCGGCGCGCCCGGCCCTCCCGCGCGCCGGCCACGCTGTGGCGTGCGGCACTGTCCCACCCGGTCCCGCTGTACCTAAGCTCGGGGTATGGCTGTTGTGAAGATCAATGCGATCGAGGTCCCCGAGGGCGCGGGACCCGAGCTGGAGAAGCGGTTCGCCCATCGCGCGCACGCGGTCGAGAACTCCCCCGGGTTTCTCGGCTTCCAATTGTTGCGGCCCACGGCCGGCGAGAACCGGTATTTCGTGGTCACCCAGTGGGATTCCGAGGAGTCCTTCGCGGCGTGGCGCGACGGCCCCGCCAAGGAGGCGCATGCCGGACAGCAGAACAAGCCTGTCGCCACCGGCGCCTCGTTGCTGGAGTTCGAGGTCGTGCTCGATGTAGCGGGTAAGCCCGCCTCCTGACCCGTTCCGCACACTGGCCACGCCTCCGATTGCCGGCGGCGTGGCCAGTGCTCGTTCGCGGCGTATTGACGACCGGTAACAGCCGGTGTCACAGTTTCAAGTGAAAGCGGAGGTGATGCGGTAATCCGGTGAGAACCCGGAACGGTCGCGCCACTGTGATGTCCACCCGTCCGGGTGGGCAGAGTCAGACACCCGCACCTGCGCGAACTCGCGAACCGGACGCGACCATCCGGATGAGGAGGATTCACCATGGCCATCACCCATGTCCCGAGCCGCGCGGCCGACACGGCGGCGACCGTGCTCGTCACCGTCGGCGTCGTTGCGCTGGCACTGCTGACGCTCTACCTGGTCGGCTTCGACCAGGGCGCCATATCGCGCAGCGGCATGTTCATGCACGAACTGATGCACGACGGGCGGCACCTGCTGGGTGTGCCGTGCCATTGAGCGGATCTTTCGGTGCCCTGCTGCTCCGTGGTCTGCTCGCCGGTCTGATCGCCGGTCTCCTCGCGGGTGTCGTCGGTAATTTCGTCGGCGAACCGAAGGTCGATGCTGCCATCGCCATCGAGGAGGCGGCGGCTCCCGCGCCCGGACATGCCCATGATTCCGGCACCGGACATACCCACGGGGAGACAGCACACACGCACGGGGACGAGGCCCAGGTGAGCAGGCCGTGGCAGAAATTCGGGCAGTTCCTGGCCGATGCCCTGGCCGGGATGGCGTTCGGAGCGATCGTCGCGACCGCGGCGCATTACGCCCGGCGGTTCACCGCGTTGCCCGGCCACCGGCTGGTTCTCGGACTCGGTCTGGCCGGCTGGGTCGCCGTGGTGGCCGTACCGTTCTTCAAGTATCCGGCCAACCCACCCGCGGTCGGTGACCCGGAGACGATCGACGAACGCACGCTGCTCTGGGTGGCCGCGGTCCTACTGGGTCTGGTGGCCGTCGCAGCCGGGGTGTCCCTCTGGAATGCCCTGCGACCACGACCCGAATCCCTGCGGCTCGTCGCGGGCGTGGCCGGATTCGTCCTGGTCGTCACCCTCGGTTACGTGCTGCTGCCCGGGGTGAACGAAGTGGGGGCCGAGTTCCCGGCCTCGCTGCTGTGGGAGTTCCGCGCCGCGTCACTGGCCGTATCGACCACGCTGTGGGTGGGTATCGGTCTGGCCTTCGCCGCGCTCACCGAGTGGAGTCACCGCGGTGGTACCCGGGTAGCGGAGGCAGCTGCTACAGCGGACTGATCCCGGTAGCGGTCGTGGCCGGGCAGGGTCGGTGTATGAACGACACCGCACTCGCCCACCGGGACAGCCCACCCGGTCCGCGGCCCACGGCCGTCACCACCGCCTTCGTCGCGCTCGTGGCGGCCGTGGGCTGCGGTATCACCGAAACCGCGGTCCGTGGCGCGCTGCTGCCGGACGAGGCGGATATCGGCGCGTTCACCGGTGGTTGGTTGCTGCGCACCGGGATATACCTCGGCGTTCTCGTTGTCGCGTGGCGAATGCTGCGGGGCGAGCGCTGGGCCGTATATCTGCTCACCGTCGGGATCGGTGTGCTCGGTACGGCTTCGCTCGTGGTGGAGCCGGTTCGACTGCTCGCAGCCGGAGGTACCGGCATATTCGCCGATATGAGCGTCGCGACCGTACTCCTGGTATCTATTCGTGCCGGCCATATCTGCGCGGTGTTCGTCGCGATCCCCGCCATGCACACCCCGAGCGCCCGGGCATGGTTCCGGGGCGGTCACGACAGCCCTGAGCCCGGGTAGGAGCCGTTCGCTGTCCCGGGCCCCGCCTCGGGGCCCGGGACAGGCGTTCAGGATTCCAGTGCGGCGTCGAGGGTGATGTCGTCCACTCCGCCCAGCGCCTTGCTGACCGGGCATCCGGCCTTGGCCGCGGCAGCCGCCGCCGCGAAGCCCGCCTCGTCGAGCCCCGCCACCCGGCCGCGTACCGTCAGGGCGATCCGGCTGATCCGGAAACCGCCCGCCGGGTCGGGGCCCAGGGTCACCGCGGCCGAGACGTCCAGACTCTGCGGGGTGCCGCCGGCCTGGGCGATCTCGTTCGACAGCGCCATCGCGTAGCAGGACGAATGCGCCCCGGCGATCAGCTCCTCCGGGCTGGTCGTGCCGTCGGCGTCATCGGCCGACCGCTTCGGGAACGACACCTCGTACTTGCCGACCCCCGAGCTGACCAGCTCGACCTGGCCGGAGCCGTCCTGCAGACCTCCGGTCCATGCGGTGCGCGCGGTACGTGTGGGCATCACGATCCTTTCGAAGACGATTCGTTGCGAGTCGGACTCGAACCTACTCGTACCCTCAGCTCGTCGCAGTCCGTTCGTCGAGGCGGGCCAGCACCGCCGGCCAGGCCTCCCGGTGCCGGTCGCGGGCCGCTTCGTCGGCAAACCCACTGTGCCGCAATCGCAATCGGATGCCACGGGGCTGTTTGACGAACTCCACCCGCACCACCGTTTCCGCGCCCTCGGTGCCTCCGGCGCCGGTCACCCAGGTCAATTCGATGAGCCGGCCCGGTTCCAGACGGAGAAAGCGGCCGTAATGCGGCCGGGATTTCCCGTCCTCCTCCCGGGTCTCGAAATAGAACGGCTCGTTCACCTCGGGCCGCATCCGCACCGAGGACGGTTCCGCGAGCCAGATATCGAAGCCCTGGGTCCACGCCAAGTACAGGAGGGCGGGTGAAGCGGTCATCACCCGCTCCACGGTGAGTTCGAACGGCCGTGTGGACAGGTCCGGTACACGCACTTGCTGGTCGACCATCACTGGACCATACCCGCGCGGGCGCGGGTACTGCCGCAGATGCGGTGATCACGCGCCGCTACCGAGCGGCCCGCCCGGAACCGGCGCGTTCCGGTCCGGAATACCATTGCGGCACCGGAAATCCGGGTGTGCGCCGACGACCGAGCACAGCAGGCGAATAGGGTGGTGCAGGTGGAGAGTTCGCGATGACGGGCTGGCAGATGGTCGGGCTACTGGGCTGGGTCGCGCTGGCCGCGGCGCTGTTCGAAGTGCTGCGGCACCGCCGCCTGCTCGCACGGACCCGGCAGGTCCTGGCGACCGCCGAACGCACGGCAGCGCGGCAGCGGCGCGAACTCGAGATCGGCACGGAACGCTTACTGATCGCCCGGGAACTGCACGACGTGGTGGGCCACAATCTCTCGCTCATCAATGTGCAGGCCGGTATGGCTCTCCAGCAGGTGGAGAACAAATCCGCGAAAGCGGCGGGTACGGTCGCCGAGATCAAGACCACCAGCCGCAACGCGCTCGAGGATGTGCAGGCGCTGCGCCACGCGATCCAGGCGGTGGAGCCCGCGTCCGGCGCACCGGCACAGCACCACCACGACCCCACCGACGCCGAGGAGATCGGCGCGCGCGAGCGTGCGAAGCGTTCCCGCCGGGGTGGTTTCGGTCGGCGCGACCGGCCCGGTAACGACCGGTCGCACAGTAACGGAACGGTCGGCGGCCGCCCACCGGCCGCGGCGCAAGCACCGCCCCCGCCGGCTCGCGAACCCGATCCCACCATGTCCGACCTGGACGAACTGCTGCGTAAACCCCGGCTCGCGGGGCTGACGGTGCACACCCGTGTCCTCGGGACCCCCGATTCCCTGCCCGCGGCCATCGACGACGCGGCCACTCAGATCGTCCAGGAATCCCTGGCCAATGTCGTACGCCACGCCCCGGGCGCCGAGGCCACCGTGACGGTGCGTTACTCCGCCGATTCCGTGGATCTCACCGTCGACAACACCCGTCCCACCGGTAGGCCCGAACACGCCGGCCCCACTCGCGGAATGGGGATCATCGCCATGCGAGAGCGCACCCACGCGCTCGGTGGCGCGTTGACCGCCGGTCCCAAACCCAGCGGCGGCTACCGGGTCGCGGCGCGGCTACCGAGCCGCCCACTGCGGATCGCCATCGACCCCGATGCGCGACCCCCGGCCCGGAAACAACTCGGCGACAATGCTTCTCGTGAACCGGCTGCCCCGGTCGCGGTGACCGCCGAGCCACCCGGCAGCGCCGGCGGCCCGGCCGACCCGGGGCCCGCCGCGCCCGAGTGAACGCCCCGGTTCAGCCCGGGTTCGCCTCCCGGCGCTCCTGCTCGGTGAACCCGGCCGCACGCGCGGAGCCCGGTGCGCCCGCCGGTGCCTGCAGACGCCGTGAGTACGCTCCGGCCGCACGGAACACCCCGGCGACACCCGCCGGAGCCGCCCCGTAGGTGATGGACTGCTGCGGGGCGAAGCCGAGACCGCTGCCGATCTCGACCGCGTCCATATTGGCGCCGAGGAACAGGAAATCCCAGCTGTAGACGTTCTGCTGCTGTTCGATCAATGACCGTACGGCGGCATGCGTCCATTCGCGGCTCGAATTCTCGTGCCCGTCGGTGAGGACGACGACGATCACGGTGCCGGGCCGTTCGTCCTCCGGCCGCGCCGCCAGCTCCGCGCCCAGATCGGTGACCAGCCTGCCGATGGCGTCGTAGAGCGCGGTACCCCCACGCGGCTGCAACACCGGCGGCGGCACCTCATCGATGGGGACGTTCGAATAGACGCATTCGTACTCGGTGTCGAATTGCGCGAGGGTGACCCGCACGGCTTTCTCCACCTGCCGCTGTTCCTCGAAGTAGGCGGCCAGGCCTCCTTCGGTATCGGACTTGATGGTCTGCATGGAGCCGGAACGGTCGAGCAGAACCGCGATGGTGGTGAGATCCGGATTCGTCATGGTGATACCCCCGATTCGTATCGAATGAACTGCCCCCACCGTACGCCCGCACACCGACCGGCACCTCGCACCGACCGCCGGCCCTCACACGCAGGAAAAGGGCCTGCCCACCGGTGTGGTACCGGTGGGCAGGCCCTTTGCTGCGCTGTCGGCTACTCGCCCGAAGCGGCTTCGGTGGAACCCTCGGACGCGCCGGTGAGCACGACCTCGGGCTTCTTCTCGCCGTCTTCCTTGGTGAGCTTGGCCTTCGGGGTGAAGGTGAAGCGGGCGTCCTCGCCGGAGCCTTCGCCGTCCCAGCCCTCGACATCGACCTGGACGGTCTGGCCGGGACCGATCTCGCCGAAGAGGATCTTCTCCGAGAGCTGGTCCTCGATCTCGCGCTGGATGGTGCGGCGCAGCGGCCGGGCACCGAGCACTGGGTCGAAGCCACGCTTGGCCAGCAGGCCCTTGGCGTTCTCGGTGAGCGTGATCGCCATATCCTTGTTCTTCAGCTGCCGCTCGACGCGGGCGATCATCAGATCCACCATCTCCACGATCTGCTCGGTGGTGAGCTGGTGGAAGACGATCACATCGTCGATACGGTTGAGGAACTCCGGCCGGAAATGCTTCTTCAGCTCGTCGTTGACCTTGAGCTTCATCCGCTCGTAGTTCGACCCCTCCGCGTTGCTCTGCGAGAAGCCCAGCCCCACGGCCTTCGAGATATCGGAGGTACCGAGGTTCGAGGTGAAGATCAGCACCGTGTTCTTGAAGTCCACGGTCCGGCCCTGGCCGTCGGTGAGGCGGCCGTCCTCCAGGACCTGCAACAGGGTGTTGTAGATCTCCTGGTGGGCCTTTTCGATCTCGTCGAACAGCACAACCGAGAACGGCTTGCGGCGCACCTTCTCGGTGAGCTGGCCGCCCTCTTCATAGCCGACGTACCCGGGAGGGGCACCGAACAGCCGCGAGGCGGTGAAGCGGTCGTGGAACTCGCCCATATCGATCTGGATGAGCGCGTCGTCGTCGCCGAACAGGAAGTTCGCCAGCGCCTTGGACAGCTCGGTCTTACCGACACCGGACGGGCCGGCGAAGATGAACGAGCCGGACGGACGCTTCGGATCCTTCAGACCGGCGCGGGTGCGGCGGATGGCCTTGGATACGGCCTTGACCGCGTCCTCCTGGCCGATGATCCGCTTGTGCAGCTCGTCCTCCATGCGGAGCAGACGGGTGGTCTCCTCCTCGGTGAGCTTGAACACAGGGATACCGGTCCAGTTCGCCAGGACCTCGGCGATCTGCTCGTCGTCGACCTCGGCCACGACGTCCAGGTCACCGGAGCGCCACTGCTTCTCGCGCTCGGCCCGCTTGGCGACGAGCTGCTTCTCCTTGTCGCGCAGCCGCGCGGCCTTCTCGAAGTCCTGCGCGTCGATCGCCGATTCCTTCTCCCGGCGCGCGTCGGCGATCTTGTCGTCGAATTCGCGCAGGTCCGGCGGCGCGGTCATCCGGCGGATACGCATCCGGGCGCCGGCCTCGTCGATCAGGTCGATCGCCTTGTCCGGCAGGAACCGGTCGTTGATGTAGCGGTCGGCCAGGGTGGCCGCGGCGACCAGGGCGCCATCGGTGATGGACACCCGGTGGTGCGCCTCGTAGCGGTCGCGCAGGCCCTTGAGGATGTTGATGGTGTGCTCGACCGTCGGCTCACCCACCTGCACCGGCTGGAACCGGCGCTCCAGGGCGGCGTCCTTCTCGATGTACTTGCGGTACTCGTCGAGGGTGGTGGCGCCGATGGTCTGCAGCTCACCGCGGGCCAGCTTCGGCTTCAGGATGGAGGCCGCGTCGATCGCGCCCTCGGCGGCGCCCGCACCGACCAGCGTGTGCAGCTCGTCGATGAACAGGATGATGTCGCCGCGGGTGTTGATCTCCTTGAGCACCTTCTTCAGGCGCTCCTCGAAATCACCGCGGTAGCGGCTGCCGGCGACCAGGGAACCCAGGTCGAGGGTGTAGAGCTGCTTGTCCTTCAGCGTCTCGGGCACCTCGCCGTTGACGATGGCCTGGGCCAGGCCCTCGACGACGGCGGTCTTACCGACGCCGGGCTCGCCGATCAGGACCGGGTTGTTCTTGGTACGGCGGCTCAGCACCTGCATGACCCGCTCGATCTCCTTCGAGCGGCCGATGACGGGGTCGAGTTTGCCCTCCAGGGCCGCCTGGGTGAGGTTGCGGCCGAACTGGTCGAGCACCAGCGAGGTGGACGGGGTACCCGTCTCGCCCCGGGCGCCGGATTCCACCGGCTCCTTACCCTGGTACCCGGACAGCAGCTGGATGACCTGCTGGCGGACCCGGTTGAGGTCGGCGCCGAGTTTGACCAGCACCTGGGCCGCGACGCCCTCGCCCTCGCGGATCAGGCCGAGCAGGATGTGCTCGGTGCCGATGTAGTTGTGGCCGAGCTGTAGCGCCTCGCGCAGGCTCAGTTCCAGCACCTTCTTGGCGCGGGGGGTGAACGGGATATGACCGGACGGGGCCTGCTGGCCCTGACCGATGATCTCTTCGACCTGGCTGCGCACGCCCTCCAGCGAGATGCCGAGCGACTCCAGGGACTTGGCCGCGACACCCTCACCCTCGTGGATAAGACCCAGCAGGATGTGCTCGGTGCCGATGTAGTTGTGGTTGAGCATCCGGGCCTCTTCTTGGGCCAGGACGACGACACGCCTCGCGCGGTCGGTGAACCTCTCGAACATCGCTCCCTCACTCTCCTGCTCCGGACTCTATGGCCGGCTGACGCCGTGGTGTGTCGTGGACAACCGTCGGCTTCAGCCTGCCATGAAGGCCAGGGGTTGCGGCCCCCGCCTCCCACTCTAGTTGGCAGGGGATTACGCCGCCGCCGCTCCACCCTAATGATGTGGGCCCGACGGCAGACCTATTCACTCATAACGCCCTTACCCACCGATTGGTTTCCCACTCCGGTTTTGCCCAGAGCGAACAGAATGACTCCCAGAGCTGGGGAGATCGGCGCGCAGACCCTCAGAGATCGCGATCGGTGATGAGCCCGCTGCGCATGGCCAGCGCTGCCAGCCGGACCCGCTTCTGATTCTGGGGTAGGTCCTCCACGCCGAACTTGGCGAACAGGGCACGCAGATGGGTCTTGACGGCGTCCACGCTCAGGAACAGCTCGTCGGCGATCTGCTGGTTCGTGGCGGGGGCGGCGAACCCGGTATCCCCTTTGAATGGGCGGCACAACGCGACGAGCACCCCCCGCTGCGCCTCGGTCAGCGAGCGCACCGTGGGCATACTGGCGCCGGAGGCGCGGGTGGCGTCGTCGGCGACGCCGTTGAAGTCGTGGAAGGACACCAGTGAGGTGCCGACCCGGATACGGTCCCCGGGCATGAGACGGCGGCGGCCGTTGATGCGTTCGCCGTTGACGAACGTGCCGTTACGGGAAAGGCCGTCGTCCACGATGGTCCAGTGCGCGGCGAGGTATTCGATCGCGGCGTGCAACCGTGACACCTCGGCGTCCCAGCGCAGCGACAGATCGGCCCCCGCGGAGCGGCCGATGGTGATCCGCTGCCGATCGGGACTCAACATCACCTCGCGCCTGCGGCCTTCGTCATCGGTGAATCGAAGGAACGAACCGACGGATCCGGACACTGCGCCGATACCTCACCTCTCCATATCGGCAGCAACTGCCGAACACTGCGGACCTCCTGCACTGCGGCGCACCGGGCCCGGCCGATCACATCTATGGTGCCGGGCAGTCGGCCGCTCGGGCAAGATGGAACGCCGCCGGGCGCAGCGGCCCCGGCGATCGACGCCGGGGCCAGCGGTAATTCCAAATAGCTATCGAGAAGACCAGCCGTCGGCGTGTTCCGTGAATAACCCGCACGCGCGACGGTTGAAAGAAGAACTATCCCTTCGCGGCCTTGTTGTACGCGTCGGTGATATCGGCGGAGATACGACCCCGCGCGGAAACCTTGTGACCATTCCGGCGCGCCCACTCCCGAATAGCCGCGCTTTGTTCGCGGTCCATGGTGGCGCGGGCCTTGGTGTTCCCGGAGGCCGCGACAGCGGACTTCACCCGACGCCGGCCGCTCACCCGGCGGGCACTGGTCACCCACTGCTCCAACTCGTCCCGAAGCTTCGCCGCATTCGTCGACGACAGGTCGATCTCGTACGACACCCCATCGATTGCGAACTCGATGGTCTCGTCCGCGATGGACTCACCGTCGACATCGTCGATCAGGCTAACGGTGACCTTCTTTGCCATGAGATGAACGTCCTCTCGAAATCGTGCGACCTGCAAAATCAGGCCGATTACCCGAGGCAAGAATACCTCGAATTCGGAAAATTCCAAGACGAGCGGCCTGCTATGCAAACCGTTCGCTCAACGGCCGACCGGCCGCACTATTGGGAACAGTATCGTTTCCCGGATTCCCAATCCGGTGAGCGCCATCAACAACCTATCGATTCCCATACCCGTTCCGGTGGTCGGTGGCATCCCGTGTTCCATCGCGGCCAGGAAGTCTTCATCGAGCACCATTGCCTCGTCGTCACCGGCCGCGGCGAGGCGAGCTTGATCGACGAAGCGCTCGCGTTGGATCACCGGATCCACCAACTCCGAATAGCCGGTGGCCAACTCGAAGCCGCGGACATACAGGTCCCACTTCTCGGTAACCCCGGCCCGCGACCGATGCTGCCTGGTCAGCGGGGAGGTCTCGACCGGGAAATCACGGACGAAAGTCGGCACGTACAGCTTGTCGCCGTAGGTGTGCTCCCACAGCTCCTCCACCAGTTTTCCGTGGCCGTAGCCCTTCCCTTCGGGAATTTCCAGTCCGACCCGATCGGCGAGCTCGAGCAATTCCGGAACAGTTGTTTCCGGCGTGACCTCCACCCCCGTCGACTCCGACAACGACGGGTACATCTCGACCGTCGTCCACTCCCCGCTCAAGTCGTATTCCGAACCGTCGGCCAGGGTGACGACCTGAGTTCCCAGCGCTTCTTGGGCGACTTCCTGGATCAATTCCCGGATCATCCGCGCGGAGTCATCGTAGGTGCCGTACGCCTGATAAGTCTCGAGCATCGCGAACTCGGGCGAATGGGTGGAATCGGCGCCTTCGTTACGGAAGTTTCGATTGATCTCGAAGACCCGCTCGATTCCTCCGACCACGCAGCGCTTCAGAAACAACTCCGGAGCAATGCGCAGGTAGAGATCCATATCGAGCGCATTGGAGTGGGTGCGGAAGGGCCGTGCGGCGGCCCCGCCGTGCAGCGTCTGCAGCATCGGTGTTTCGACTTCGAGGAAATCCCGGCGTTCCAGGGCATTGCGCAGCGCGCGGACCACCGCGACGCGGGTACGGGCCGTCCGGCGCGCCTCCGGGCGCACGATCAGATCGACATAACGCTGCCGGACCCGCGCCTCCTCGCCCATCTCCTTGTGCGCTACCGGGAGCGGACGCAGCGCCTTCGCGGCCATGGACCAGGAATCGGCCATGACGCTCAATTCACCCGTACGCGACGAGATGACCTCACCGTGCACGAAAACCATATCGCCGAGATCCACATCGGACTTCCACGCCGCCAGCGCGTCCGCACCGACACCGTTGAGGCTCACCATGGCCTGCAATGTGGTGCCGTCGCCCTCCTGTAGCTGAGCGAAGCACAATTTGCCGGTATTCCGCATGAAGATGACCCGGCCGGCCACACCGACGAGCCGGCCGGTCGCGGTATCGGCCGCGAGATCCGGATAGGCGGCGCGGATTCCGGCCAGGCTATGGGTGCGCGGCACCGAAACGGGATAGGCCTCCCCGCCCGACCCGAGCAGCCGCTCCCGCTTCTCCCGGCGGATCCGCATCTGCTCGGGGACGTCGTCGACCTCCACAGAGCGGCTGGATCGCCCCGCGGGAACAACGCCCGCGGAGCCGCCGGATGACGAGATGTTCGGGTTGCTCACAGCGAACCACCCTAGCGTGCACCGCAAACCGATTCGTCATCCGCCCGGCCCAACCGTGCGATAAGGAATCACTCGCGGAAGGCACGGCGGGGCGCCCCGGAAGAAATAGACCATTTGGTTGCTTAGAATTTTCCCGGGGATCCGCCACGCGGCGGAAATGTATTGTCGTCCGGCCGCATTCGACCGAGGACAACAATTCAGAGAACGGCGAGCGAACGAACTTCCCTGGTGAAGTGCGCGGCACCGGTGGCCACCGATCGCATACCGGCGGCCTCCAGCGCCTTGTACCCGCCGACCAGATCGGTCGCGCGATGCAGTCCCAATTGGCGCAACGACGCCGCCGCGAGGCTGGAGGTGTATCCCTCCGAGCAGACCACTACCCATTCGACATCGTGGTCGGTGGCCAGCGCCAGGCGGGCCGAACTGCTGGGATCGAGCCGCCACTCGAGCACATTCCGTTCGATGACCAGGGCTCCGGGCAGCGCCCCTTCCCTGGCCCGCTGCGCCGCGGGGCGGATATCCACCAGAATCGCCCCGCGGGCGAGCGCGGCGGGCAGTTCTACGGGATGGATCCGGCGCAACTGCGCGCGGGCCTGGTCGAGCATCTGATCAATGGTCAGTCGCGACATCAGAGGTCACCTTCGGGCTGGTCGGTGAGAACGGTGTGGGTACGCCGCAGGCTGCCGTGGCCGGTCACTTCGTAATAGGACATGGCAGTGAGCGGCGGCGAGTAGGCGTGCACGCTCAAGGTGGGGTCCAGCGGTCCGGTGCCGGACGAGCCCGCGACCGCGATCCGGTCGGGGGCGCGCACGACGTCGTGCACCCAGCCGATCGGGAACGCGGCCTGATCACCGGCGGACAGCACCCGGTGACGCAGTTCGGTACCGTTCCAGCGGTATTCGGCCAGTGCCCCGCTGAGCACGGTGAGCGCCCCGAGCGAACCGGCATGATCGTGCAGTTTCGTGGATTTGTCCGGAGTCCAGCTGATCAGCCAGACATCGACCTCGTCGTCGGAGACCAGCCGGGTGGCCCAGCGATCGACCGCCGGCCACAGACCGTCCGCGGGAAGTAGATGGTCGTACCGTCCGGAGAGCACGTCCTCACCGGTCTCGTCGGTCAGGCGGAGCAGATCCGCCGGGCGCAGCCGCGTCGGCAGAGCCGGGGCGATGGGACGGTCGGGAATCGGATTCGCGGCCGCGGCGGAATTATCACGGGCCGACCGGCGCACTACGGACGAGAGAACAGGCGAATGCATGAGCGCATCTCCAGGAAGTAAAAAACGGTCGAGGACTGCAGAATGCCTCGAACGGTCGAGGCGAATCAGCCTCGACAACACTCCTGGGTACGCATGCGGTTCAGCACACGGTGAGCTTAGCAAGCAGACGGCAGCGCGGCCACATTCGAATCGGCGGAATACATCACAGCCGCGGGTAGCGGCATCAACCGCGGGCGCGGCGCTGATTGCGCTCGAAGACCAGCCGCAGCCCCGTGATCGTCAGATGCGGCTCGTGGTGCTCGATGGTCTCGGATTCATCGATGATCAGCGGAGCCACCGCACCGGTGGCCACCACCGCCACCCCGTCACCGGCGAAACCGTCGATATCGTCGCGGATACGGTCCACCAGCCCGTCCACCAGACCGGCGAAACCGAAGATCGCACCGGACTGGATGCATTCGACGCTGTTCTTCCCCACCACCGACCGGGGTCTGCTCAGCTCCACCCGGCGCAACGCGGTCCGCTCCGTGAGCGCCTCGGTCGCGGTCTCCACCCCCGGCGCGATCACGCCGCCGAGGAACTCCCCCTTGGCCGATACGAGATCGACACAGATAGACACACCGAAATCCACCACGATCGCGGCACCACCGAACTGATGATGGGCGGCGAGGCTGTTGACGATCCGGTCCGCACCGACCTCCTTCGGATTGTCCACCAGCAGCGGAATACCGGTCCGGACGCCGGGCTCGACCAGCACATGCGGCACATGCTGCCAGTAGCGATCCAGCATGAACCGCAATTCACGCAGTACCGGCGGCACGGTCGACAAACCGGCCACCCCGGTCACCGCGTCGAGATCCGGGCCCACCAGTCCCCGCAGACTCATCGCGAACTCGTCGGCGGTATGCAGCGGGTTGGTGTGGATCCGCCAATGCCTGACCAACTCGGCCTGCGATCCGGAACCCGCGGTGAGCCCGACCACCGTGCTGGTCGTGCGGACGTCGATGGTCAAGAGCATCCGGTCACCGCCGCCGCTCAGACGAAGGTCAGATTGCGCGGGCTGATCAAATCCGAGCCCTCCGGCGCGTGCGCCGGATCCGAGCCCAGTTCGACCGGGCGGTTACGGTCGTCGACGAATACCACCTTCGGGTCGTACTCGCGCAGCTCGACCTCGTCCATCATGCCGTAGGCGATGAGAATGACCAGGTCACCGGGGTTGACCAGATGAGCCGCGGCACCGTTGATACCGATCACCCCAGACCCGCGCTCGCCCGCGATCACATAGGTCTCGAGCCGGGCCCCGTTATCGATGTCGACAATGCAGACCTGCTCACCCTCGAGCAGATCGGCCGCGTCGAGCAGATCCTGATCGATCGTCACCGACCCGACATAGTGCAGATCAGCGTGGGTCACGGTCGCCCGGTGGATCTTCGACTTCATCATGGTGCGCAACATCATCGTCGCCTTTCTGTGTTTATGGCAGACCATCCGGAGAAGCCATGGGATACGTCCGGGCGTGCGCCCCGACCAGCCTGAGTAGGTTCACGACTCTGTAAGTGCTCAATGGTCGCCACCCTCTGGACGGCCGACTGCACACGCTCCAGAGCCGGGGGCGGGCCACGTCCTCAGGGGTGGACTATCCGAGGCAGATGGAAGCGGGCCACTGCGGTTGATGTGACCGGCAGTCCGCCGGGGGGCAATAGATTGCGCGTTCACCGAGGTTTTGTCCCGTCGGAGCTGCTCGGCTCGAGTTGCCGGGTTCCGGGGGTCATGAGGTCGGCGTCGGGGTGGCCGTCCAGCCGGACTCCCAACTGGACGGGGGCATTGTCGATCAGCCGGGTGGTGCCGACGCGGGCCGCGATCAGCAGCCGGGCGTTGCCGGACTCGGGGGCGGGGCCCAGGTCGGCGGCACGTAGTTCGAGATAGTCGAGTTCGATCTCGGGGACGGCGGCCAGGACCGCGTGCGCGGCCTCCAGGACGGCATCCGCGCCGGCCTCGCCGGAGCGCGCGCCGGCCAGTAGGGCGGCCGACAGTGTGGTCGCGAGTTCGCGCTGGACGGGGTCGAGGTAGCGGTTGCGGGAGGAGAGAGCCAGGCCGTCGGATTCCCGCACGGTCGGTACAGCCACGATCCTCACGTCGAAGTTCAGGTCGCGGACCATCTGGCGGATCAGTGTGAGCTGCTGGTAATCCTTCTCGCCGAAGAACGCCTCGTGCGGGTGCACGATCTGCAGCAGTTTGGCCACCACGGTGAGCATCCCGGCGAAATGAGTGGGCCGGGAGGCGCCCTCCAGATCGGCGCCGGCCGGGCCGGGCTGGACGGTTGTCCGCGGGCCCTCGGGATACATATCCGCCGCACTCGGCGCGAAAACCAGGGCCACCCCTTCGCCGCGCAGCAGCTCCACGTCGGCGTCGAGCGTGCGCGGGTAGCTGTCCAGGTCCTCACCGGCGCCGAACTGCAGTGGGTTGACGAAGACGGACACCACCACGATCTGGTTGGTCCGCTTGGCGCGGCGTACCAGTTCGAGATGGCCTTCGTGCAGGGCGCCCATGGTGGGCACGAAGCCGACGGTGCGTCCGGTGCCGCGCAGTGCGCGGACGATCTTGCCCAGCACCGCCGGATCGTGCTGCACGGTGAGTTCGCCGGCGCGGTACGCGCCGCGCAGGGTCGAGTCCGTCATGCCACACTCCTCGATCCTGTTGCTCGCCGGCCGCGGTAGCGCATCATCGGCGGTCCTCCAGCAGCTCACGAAGTTCGGCGGGGGCCTGCGCCCGTTCGGCGGTCCGCCGCGACAGGGCCCGGTAACCGGCGGCGATCTCGGGATCGGCCGCCGTCAGCGCTTCGAGGTGCGCGGCGACGGCCGCGGTGTCACCCCGGGCCACCGGGCCGGTGAGTGCGGCCTGGCCGCGGCGCAGCGCATTGTCCAGGGCAGCGGAGGCCAGCGGAGCGAGCAGGCGCTCGGGCAAACCGCCCGGCTGGTCGTCGACGGTCTGCTGACCCAGCAGACCCGGTCCGGCCAGCGCCTGGCGCAGCGCCTCCACCGCGTCCAGTACCAGTGTGACCAGGTGGTTGCTGCCGTGCGCGAGCGCGGCGTGGTAGAGCGTGCGGTGTTCCTCGGCCACCCGGACCGGTTCGCCGCCCATCTCGATCACCAGGGACTGAGCGATGGCATAGCCGATCTCGTCGGCGGCGGTGATCCCGAAACAGGCGTTGGCCAGGCGGGAGAGGTCTTCGTCGTGACCGGTGAAGGTCATCGCGGGATGCACGGCGAGCGGTCGCGCACCGGCCTCCCGCAGCGGGGCCAGCACACCGATGCCGTTCGCTCCGGAAGTGTGGGCCACGATCGTGCCGGGACGTACTGTGCCCGAACTCGCCAGGCCCCGCACCAGACCGGCCAGCTCGGCGTCCGGGACGGCCAGAATCAGCAGCTCGCTGCGGGCAGCGACTTCCTCGACCGGAAGAATCTGCGAATCGGGCAGCCGGGACTGTGCCCGGCGCACCGAAGCGTCGGATATCGCGGCGACGCCGAACACCACATGTCCGGCGCGCTCGAGCGCGGCGCCGAGGGCTGATCCCACACGTCCCGCCGAGACGATGCCTACCGTCAGTCGTGCGGGCGCCGGATCACCACTCGCGGCCGGGTTGCCAGGAGTCACGCGTGGCGAGGTCAACAGTGTCCTCTCGAAGTCGTTCCAGTCCCGCGCTGCGGGTACCGGACGTTACGAATCGAGGATAGGGCGGGCTCCCGCAACTGCGCCATGGGCGCCCGGGTGATATATGCCGCACTTCAGGAGCTGCGCTGCTCCTCTTCCTGACGCAGGTTGGCCATGATCTCGGCGACCGACAGCCGCCGGTTCCCGGCCGCGTCGGCCTGGGTGCGCCGGCGCCGGGAGTTCGCCGATCGCGGGAACAGCTTGCCCGCCGGGGCGGGTGCGTGGGTTTTTCCGTTGCCGGATGCGCCGTCGGCCCTCGGCCCGGCCGGTTCGGCGGCGGTAGCGGACGCCTGCGGCACCGGTGGACGGGAATCCGGGGCCTCGCTGTCCGGAGCGGGCGGACCGTGGAAGGGCTCGTCGCGCAGCAGCGGGCCGTAGCGGTCGTCGCCGGCATCCGGTTCGTCGTACACCTCGGTGAAGGCGTCCGCCCAGCTCGGCCCGGAGATCTCGGAGGTCGGCCGGTAGGGCGGATCGTCGTCGAACCGGACGATCGCCGTTTCCGCGGTGACCGGCGCGTCGTCCGGGCCGGCGAACCGCGGCCGGTCCGGATGGTCGGTTTCGTAGACGGGGGTCGCGGCATTACGTTCCCCGGTGCCGGTCGCCGGTTCGGCGGCCTCGGCTTCGGTGCCGGCCCAGCCGTCGGCGGCGTGCGACCAGCTCGCCGCGACATCGGCCCAGGCGTCCACGGCGCGCCGCTCACCTTCGTCGGGCCCCTGCCAGCCCGGCGCGAGCCCCGGCCGGTCCTGGGCACCGGGCAACTCGTGGACCCGGAACGCGGACGCCCGCAGGGCGGGCCGCTCGGCCGGCAGGTCGCCGTCGAAGAGGCGCTCCAGCTGTCGCCGCAGCACCGTGAGCTCGGCGCGCAGCGCCGCCATCTCGGTCGCGTCGGCACCCAGTTCCGACCGCACACGCGCTTCGACTCCGAGTTCGTGTTCGCGGCGGGCGCTGATCTCGCGCTCGAGTTCCAATTCGTAGATGCGGCGCAGATCACGCATCTTCGCCTGGTACCGGCCGACTGCCCAGGCACCCAGAACCGCCGCCCACAACGCGACCACCAACCCCACCCGGATGAATTGCAGGCTGTCGCTCAGCACAAGGAATACGCTGGCCACCAGACCCAGTAGGACGAGTGCACCGAGGAAGAGCTTGCCCACATCTTCCCGGCCGCGCGCGGAAGTACTACTGCGGGACGGTGAAACCATGACCGCAAGGGTAGCCGCGATATTCGTCATCGCCCAGGTCGGAAAGGGCGGGATCGATCACGGGCGTCGGGCCTACGACGGCGCCGGATCATCGCTCGGATCATCGGGGGCCCGGCAGCAGTATTCGAGCCACAGGGCGGCCACGGCCAGGGCGATACCGGCACCGAATCCGATGAGCGCGCCGGGATAGTCCGCGTCGGCGGCCCGCAGGTCACCGCGCTGCGGGAAGATCCACAGCAGGAATCCGAGCCACACTCCGCCCACCAGCGATCCCACCTGCGCCGACGCCTTCGCCAGCGCGAGGGCGCGTGCGACGGTGATCGGATGCAGCTGGCGCGAATCCGCGCCGATCTGGCGGTTGCTCACCCTGGTCCGGATATAGAAACCGAGGGCGGCCTCCAGCAGCGCCACCGGATACAGGGAAGCGCCGGCAATGGTGGAGATGGGCGGGAAATTCGCATAGGCCAAGCGGGTGGCCACCCACGCGATCACCCCCGCGATCAGCACATTGGCCAGCAACTCCCGCACGCGGGTGGGCTTCAGCTTCATGCCGCCGTCGTCGTCGCCGGGACCGCCGCCGGTGTTCATATCGCTGCCCCCGAGAGTCATCGAACGCCCCTCGCAGCGGATCCATACGGCCCGCGGAGACCCTGGCGAAGGCGGAGGTATCGCATCATGGCACCGTCCTCGCGGCGGGTAGAAGTGTGAGTTCCGTGCGTCGCACCCCGGCGCGTTCGGCGGGGTCCAGCTCCGCCAGGAGGTCGCGCACGCTGCGTTCGGTCCCCTCGACGGCCAAGGACGCGTCGGGTTCCACATCGAGCCAGGGAATCAGGACGAACGCGCGATTGTGCGCCTGCGGATGCGGGAGCGTGAGATCGGGCTCGGCACTGCGCAGCGCACGCGGCCGCCCCCCGGCCCGCTCGGCGCAGGAGACGATATCCACGTCGAGAGTCCGGGCGCCCCAGCGCACCGCCCGCTCCCGCCCGGCCGCCTGCTCCAACCGCTGTCCGTGCCGCAACCAATCCCGGCAGTCGTAGGCCGGGTCCTCGGCCACCACCACGGCATTGAGGAAATCGTCCTGCTCCACCCCACCCCAGGGTGCGGTGGTGTACACCGGTGATGCGGCGCGCACCCGGGCACCGAGCCCGGTGACGACACTGCGCAAAAGTGTTAGCCGATCCCCCATATTCGAACCGATCGAGAGCACGGCGCGCGTCACGGGGCCCCCTGCCCCCGGCGCCCCGCGGTGACGACCCGCACATCGGCGAAGTTGTGCGGGATGGGGGCGGCCGGTTTGTGCAGTACCACCTCGACATCGGCGACGCCGGGCACTTCACGCACCCGGCCGGCGATCTCGGTGGCGACGGTTTCGATCAGATTCCGGGGCGGGCCTGCCACGATTCGCACGGCCAGCTCCGCGAGCGCGCCGTAGTCGACGGTGCGGGTGAGATCGTCGGCGGCCGCCGCGGCGCCGAAATCCGTCCAGACGGTGAGGTCCACCACGAATTCCTGCCCGTCGCGGCGTTCGTGCTCGAAAACTCCGTGCCGGCCGAAGACCCGCAGGCCGCGCAACTCGATCCGGTCCGGGCCGGGCGCCGGTGCGCTCACCGCGGCGTTCCCGGCTGCTGCGCGCGCCGCCAGGCGTCGGTCACGGCAAGGGCATCCTGGGTACCGCGCACATCGTGGACCCGGACACCCCAGGCGCCGTGCCAGGCGGCGAGTGCGGAAACGGTGGCGGTGGCGGTCTCCCGGCCGGCCGGCGGGCGCGGGCCGGCACCGTCGGCCAGCAACGACCCCAGGAACCGTTTCCGCGAGGCGCCGATGAGCACCGGGAACCCGTCGGCGACGAATTTGTCCAGGGCGCCCAGCAGTGCCCAGTTGTGCTCCGCGTTCTTCGCGAAGCCGAGACCGGGATCCAAGATGATCCGGGCGGGATCGACGCCCGCGTCGATCGCGTGCCGCACCTGTACCCCCAGCTCGGCACGGACCTCGGCGACCACATCGTCGTAATGGTCGGCCGGGCCGGTGTGCCGGTGGTCCGACGCGGCCCGCCAGTGCATGAGGATCCACGGGATATCGGCGGCGGCGACGACCCCGGCCATCGCCGGATCGGCGCGGCCGCCGGACACATCGTTGATCACCGTCACGCCGGCGGCGACGGCTGCTTCGGCGACCTGGGCCCGCATGGTGTCGACGCTGGTCGGTATCCCGGCGGCAACCAGCCCGCGCAGCACCGGGACCACCCGGTCGACCTCGGTCTCCACCTCGACCCGCACGGCGCCGGGCCGGGTCGACTCACCGCCGACATCGATGATGTCGGCGCCCATCTCGTAGAGCCGGATACCGTGTTCGATCGCACGCTGGGGATCGAGGTAGCGGCCCCCGTCGGAGAAGGAATCGCTGGTCACGTTGACCACGCCCATCACGACGCAGGAGCGGCCGGGGCGCGGCTCCACGCCGGGGCGCGGCCGCACTCCGGTGAGAGTCGGTACGGCGACGGCCGTGCGCGGGTCAGTCACTTGCGCAGGATCAAGTCGAGGGCCTCGGCACGGGAGGCCGAGCTGGTCTGCAAGAGCCCGCGGACGGCCGAGGTGGTCGTGCTGGCGCCGGGTTTCCGGATACCGCGCATGGCCATGCACAGATGTTCGGCCTCGACCACGACGATCGCGCCGCGCGGATCCAGCTTCCGCATGACCGCGTCGGCGATCTGGCTGGTGAGCCGTTCCTGCACCTGGGGGCGTTTGGCGTAGAGATCGACCAGCCGCGCCAGTTTGGACAGCCCGGTCACCCGGCCGTGCGGGCCCGGGATGTATCCGACATGGGCGACACCGTGGAACGACACGAGGTGGTGTTCGCAGGTCGAGTACATCGGGATATCCCGCACCAGAACGAGTTCCTGGTGTTCCTCGTCGAAGGTGGTGTTGAGGACCGCGTCCGGCTCGACGTACAACCCGGCGAACATTTCCCGATAGGCGCGGGCCACCCGGGCGGGCGTATCGAGCAGGCCCGGGCGGTCCGGGTTCTCGCCGACCGCGAGGAGCAGCTCGCGCACCGCCGCCTCGGCCCGCGGCTGATCGAAGCGTCTACCGGTGTGCAGCGCGACCAGCTCCGCGGCCGGCCGGCCGCTCTCTCCCAGCTCGGCAGGGATATCGGCCGTGTAGCCGTTGGTCTGCTGATCGGTCGACATTCGAGGACACCTCCACATCTCGGGCCCGGCAATGCACACCGAGCGCCGAACCCCTCCGAGCGTAATCGGCGCCGGTTTACTGCCGACCGTTCGGGCTGTCCCAGGAGTGTGGGCCACCACGGCCGGAATCCTCACCGGAGCCGTAACCGGATTCGCCGGGCCCGCGGTCGTACCCGGGGTTCTGGTCGGGATGCGAGTACCGGGGCTGTTCCTGCCCGCCGTCGTAGCCGCGGTCGGCAGGCGGGGCCTGCGGTTCCTCGCGCGGCGGCCACCCGGGCGCCGACCATCCGGCGGGGGCGCCGTAGTCGGGCCGGGAGCCGTGGGTGGCACCGCGGGGGTAACCGGTAGCGGGCTGCGCCGGCGCCGGGTAGCCGCTGGGCGGCTGACCGTAACCGGGCTGCTGCACCGCGCCACCGGGGAAACCCGCGGGCTGCGGAACGCTGCCGGGCACCGCGTCGCGCGGGCCCACACCGGCGGGGACGGTGGGTTGCGGAGGCCACGGTTCGCCGCGCTCGGCGGCGAGCTCGCCCGGGGTCTTGACCGGTGGTTTGTCCGACGGCACGCGATCACCGAAATCGTTGAACGCGGTGATCCGGGGCCGTTTCTGCACCGCGCCGAGGATGGTTTCCAGATCCTTGCGGTGCAGCGTCTCACGTTCGAGCAGCGCGGTCGCCAGGTCGTCGAGCACATCGCGGTACTCGCTGAGGATCGCCCACGCTTCGGTGTGCGCGGCCTCGATGAGGTTGCGCACCTCGACGTCGATGGCTCCGGCGACCTCGTGTGAATAATCCGAGGAGGTGCCCATGGAACGGCCGAGGAAGGGATCGCCCTGTTCCTGGCCGTACCGCACAGCGCCGAGCCGGGCGCTCATACCGTATTCGGTGACCATCGCGCGGGAGATCTTGGTCGCCTGGTCGATATCGGAGGAGGCCCCGGTGGTGGGCTCGTGGAAGACCAGTTCCTCCGCGGCGCGACCACCCATGGCCATGACCAGCCGGGCGATCATCTCCGAGCGGGTCATCAGGCCTTTGTCGTCCTCGGGCACGGTCATCGCGTGGCCGCCGGTGCGACCGCGGGCCAGGATCGTCACCTTGTAGACCGGTTCGATATCGGGCATCGCCCAGGCGGCCAGCGCGTGACCGCCCTCGTGGTAGGCGGTGATCTTCTTCTCGTGTTCGCTGATGATCCGGCTCTTGCGGCGCGGACCGCCGATCACCCGGTCGACCGATTCCTCGAGTGCGTCGCCGGTGATGGTGGAACCGTTCTCCCGCGCGGTGAGCAGGGCGGCCTCGTTGATGACATTGGCCAGGTCGGCGCCCGACATACCGACGGTGCGCTTGGCCAGACCGTCGAGATCGGCTTCCGGGGAGATCGGTTTGCCCTGCGAGTGGACCCGCAGGATGGCGCGCCGGCCGGCCAGGTCGGGATTGCTGACCGGGATCTGCCGGTCGAACCGGCCGGGGCGCAGCAGGGCGGGGTCGAGAATATCGGGACGGTTGGTCGCGGCGATCAGGATGATGCCGGTGCGATCGCCGAAGCCGTCCATCTCGACCAGCAGCTGGTTGAGCGTCTGTTCACGTTCGTCGTGGCCGCCGCCGAGCCCGGCGCCGCGCTGGCGGCCGACCGCGTCGATCTCGTCGACGAAGATGATGCAGGGGCTGTTCTGCTTGGCCTGCTCGAAGAGGTCCCGGACGCGGGAGGCACCGACACCGACGAACATCTCCACGAAATCGGAGCCGGAGATGGTGAAGAACGGGACGCCCGCCTCGCCGGCGACGGCGCGCGCGAGCAGCGTCTTACCGGTACCGGGCGGGCCGTAGAGCAGGACGCCCTTCGGGATCTTGGCGCCCAGCGCCTGGTAGCGCACCGGATTCTGCAGGAAGTCCTTGATCTCGTAGAGCTCTTCGACTGCCTCGTCGGCGCCGGCCACATCGGCGAACGTGGTCTTGGGCATATCCTTCGACAGCTGTTTGGCCTTGGATTTCCCGAAGCCCATCATGCCGCCGCGACCGCCGCCCTGCATGCGCGACATCACGAAGATGAACAGGCCGAGCAGGATCACCATGGGCAGTACGAAGAGCAGGATCTGGGTCAGCCAGCTCTCCTGTTTGACCACCGTGTTGTACGGGGCACCCGAATCCTGTACGGCCTTGAATATCTGTGCCGAGGTATCGCTACCACCGGGGTATTTTGCGATGATCTTGTCGGCGCCCTGGGTGGCGTCGTTCCCGTTCTTCAGTTCGATCCGCAATTGCTGTTCGCGGTCGTCGATCTGAACGTGGGCGACGTTCTCCTTGTCGGCGAGCTGGCTGATGGCCACCGACGTATCGACGCTCTGCCAGCCGCGGGTGTCGTTGCCGAAGTAACTGAACAGATAGATCACGAGCAGAATGCCCGCGATTATCGCCAGGGTACGAAACACTGTCTTGCGGTTCATAGAGCGTCGGCCGGGCGGCCAGTCCTTTCAGGCGTCTCCGCGTTCTTGCCTAGCGATGCGTCGATCTCGGGCGGCGCAACCCACATCCTTACCGCCCGGTGGGCGGATTCGGGTGCGGACATGCCACGTTACCGCGTACGGTCTAGTCGATACATCGCGCTTCCTGACTCGTCGCAAGCCAGTAGTTCGGCTGGTGATGCAGTTCAAGAGGTAAACGGCCGGAAAACCACGGTGGTTCCCGGGGTCGTGGTCTGTGATATCTCGTAGTGATCACAATCATGGCACGCAGCTAGGACCGATGATGATCGCGTACGACCCGAGCGCAGGGGGTATGGACATAGTCGAGTTACGGACACCCACAGCAATCGTGCGGCACGGCGAAGGGCGATTGGTCGTCCTGCGTCCCGGTGCCGACGGCGAATCCGAGAGCGACGGCGAGCGAGTTCTCGACGTCGCGGTGACCGACCTACTGGAGGTGCGACTCAGCCGGCGAGCCGACGACGCGGTGGTCATCGAGATATATCTGCGCTATCCGACCCCCGTACTGGTCGGCGTTCCGGCCGACCGCACCCCGCTGCCCGTACTGATAGCCGAACACGACGTGCCGGCGGCCGCCGGGATCGTCGCCCGCATCAACGACCAGATCCTGGCCGCACAGCGGATCGATATCGCGGCTCCCGAACTGATCGCGCCGCCGACCGAACAGACCGAGCACGGGCCGGTACGCGCCGATGTGGAGCGCGCCGTACGCCGGATGTCGGCGACCGGGCGGGGCGAGGCCGCGGTGGCCGATCTGGCCGGGTACGTCACTCCCGACGAATATGTGCTGGAAACCGCGAGCGTGATCGCCCACCCGCCGGTGGGCGACGATGATCCGTGCCTGCTCACCGTGACCACGGCGCGGTTGCTGCTGGTCTCGCTCGGCACCGGCGAGGCGTATGCCCACGAGCTGCCGATTCCCGTCATCATGCGTGCCCGCGCCACCGAGGAGGCGGTCTCGGTGGTGAACGACATCCGGGTGCGTGACCGCCGTCCCCTGGTGGAAGTGCACGACGGCAATACGACGATGTCGTTCACCGCGCTGGATCGCGCCGATTCCGAGCGGCTGGCCACCGCGATCAACTTCGCGGTCCGGCTGGTCGCCGTGGACGGCGCGGCCGGTCCGGCCGATCCCAGCGTCGCCCATCTGTACTCGGAGTGGGAGCTGCTGGTGGAGCGGCATTCGCTGGGGATGGTCGACGACACCCAGTTCCAGCGCTACGGCCGCGGGATTCTTCGCTCTCTTCCGGGCATCTGAACCACGCCCGGCCCGGACAGCACCGGGGCGGGCGAGCGCTCACGGATCCCGGAGGACCACCACGGGGCTGCACCGGCGTACGCGGTGCCGACTCCCGGCGAACGCGCGAAACCGATCGCCGCGCTCGTGGCCGGCCGATTCCGGCGGCCCTGCCGACGGCCGATCACGGCGGGCGGCTCCGGCGGGCTGCCTCAACGCCGCGCGCCGCCCGGGCCGGATCGGCACGCCGAACCCCACCAGCCGGATAGACCGGCTGAAGCGGTGCGGGCTACTGGGTCCCCGCCAGGCGCCGGCGGGTCCGTTCCGGGGCCCACTCCGGTAACTCGGCCACGAGACCGGCCAGTGAGGTGGCGGCCAGGCTCGCCCGCCATGCCTCGTGGGCCTCGGCCATCTTCACGGCGAGGATGCACGGCTCGCGGCATTCTTCCGACGGCAATCCACCGCGGCCCTGCTGACGTATCTCACGGCATTCATAGGGCGAGGCGCCGCCGTCCACCGCTTCGACGATCTCCAGCAGCGTGATCTCCCCGGCGGGCCGGGCCAGCCGGAACCCGCCGCGCGGGCCCGTGGTCGCGCTGAGCACACCGGCACGGACGAGGGCCTGCAGCTGTTTGGCGAGGTAGGGCGCCGGCAGATCGAAATATGTCGCCAGCTGCGCCGCCGACGCGGTCGTTCCCGGTTCGAGCTGCGCCAGCGAGGTGGCGCAGTGCAACAGCCATTCGGTACTCACCGGCAACTTCATGATGGTGATTCTATCCAAGATATTGCAGATCTATTTAGTCCGAGATACTCTTCCGTCAGTAAGGAAGCCGCTCTCCAGGAGGAAGCCCATGGTTATGCGTATCGCCGTCGCCGGCGCCACCGGCAATATCGGAACTCTCACCGTCGAGGCGCTGCGAGCCGCCGGCCACGAGGTCGTCCGCATCAGCCGCTCACTCGGTGTCGACCTGCGCACCGGCGCGGGACTGGACGCAGCACTCACCGGCGTCCACGCCGTGGTGGACGTCACCAGCGTCGAGAGCACCGACCGCGCCGAGGTCGTCGACTATTTCGGGAGCGCCACCGGCAACCTGCTGGCGGCCGAACAGCACGCCGGGGTGGGCCACCACGTCCTGCTGTCCATCGCCGGCGTCGGCCGGGTGGAGGGCAACGCGCACTATGCCGGGAAGCGGGAGCAGGAACGCCTGGTGGAACAGGGGAAAGTCCCGTGGACGATCGTCCCGGCGACTCAGTTCCACGATTTCGCCGCCATGGTCACCGGCTGGACCGAACAGGACGGTGTCGCGACCCTCGCCCCGCTGCTCATTCAGCCGATCGCACCGGCCGATGTCGCCGATATCCTCGCCGAAATCGCGGCCGGGGCGCCGCAGGGCCGCTATCGCGATATCGCCGGACCCGAACCGCAGGACCTGGTCGATATGGCCCGCCGCACCAACGACGCGCGGGGCCGCTCGGTGCGGCTGGTGCCGACCTGGTCCTCACTTTTCGGGCCGGAAATGGCCGGGAACGCGTTGCTGCCGGCCGAGAACGCGCGGATCGCCCCGACCACCTTCGAGCAGTGGCTGGCCGCACAGGGTTGAATTCTCACGGTGGCGTCCGGCAACCGGCCGGCCGTTTCCCCGGATGCTGCCGCCTGATCCGCGCTCGCGGCGGTGGCCGGAGCGGGCGGGCCGTTCGTCTACGCCAGACCGATACGGCGCCAGGGGCTGGTCGGCCGGAGCCACAGACGCATCAGTTCGAGCCGGCGGTCCACGCCACCGTCCTTCAGCTCGGCGAGGTCCTCGCAGGCCTGCCAATAGGTCCAACCGGCGAGGTAGGCGTCGCCGAACTGCCGCCAGTTGCGGTATTTGCGCTGGGCCAGCGGCAGCGCCCGGGCCAGGTAATCCCACGCGACATCGTCTTCGATATAGCCGGCGGTGTAGGACATACGCGCCACCGCGACCACCCGGGCCAGATCCCAGGCGTGGATATCGGCCGGCAGCGGGCGCGACAGATGATCGGTGAAACCGATTTTGATCGCCTGGGACCAGATGTCGTAGTCGCGGACCAGCGCCTCGGAATTGTCGATACCGCGAAACGAGGCGACCTGCCGCAGGAAGGCCCGGTGCCGGTCGGCGCGTTCCCCGAACCGGTCGCGTTCGCTGGCATTCAGCGATGCGGTGACCAGCGGATGCACCAGGGCGTACAGCGGGGCGTGCATACCTTCGAGCAGCTGCTCCATGGACGCGCGCGCCTCGGTGCCGTCGGTGATACCCCAGGCCCCGGTGAGGGTGTCGATGGCCAGCTCACGCCGGTCGCCGAGCGGGTGGTCACGTTCGGGGCCCAGCAGCAGCGCGTCGTGGAAGGCGTCCCAGCGCGCCGAGTAGAAGGCGCCCAATGACAACGCGCGCAGGCGGTCGTCGTCGATCTGCGCGCCGGACCAGTGGTCCTCCTCGCGCTTGTCGAGCTCCGGATAGGGAAACGGGGTCGGCGTGGGCAATCCGGCAGCAGCCATACCGTGAGTCTAGGACGCGCGGGCCGCGACCGGCCCGGGCAACGGGTTTTCACATTTGTTCCTTGCCCTGTCACGGGCTGTGTTGCAGCGCTAATGTGCATCCATGTGTAGAAACATCACCGTCTTGCGAGGTCTGGAGCCCGCCGCTACCGAGCAGGAGATCTATGCCGCCGCATTGCAGTACGTGCGAAAAGTCGGTGGCCTGTCCGGGCTGAGTTCGGCCACCAAACCCGCCGTGGACAAGGCCGTCGCCGCCGTCGCCGCGGCCACCACCGAACTGCTCGCCGAATTACCCGACCGCCGGGTGCCCCCGGCAACCGAGCCGCCACTGCGCCGGTTGGCTCGCGAATCCCAGTAGATCCCGGCATCGGACACCGCGACCGGGCGCGGTGTCTCGCACAGTGTGTCACGATCGATCCGGTGAGCTGATTCACAGTGATCGGCCCCAGCGGTTCCGAGCACGACGCAGTGGGAGAACGCAGTGACCAAAACCGAATCGGAACAACCCGGCGCCACGGCGAAAACCGTGGACCCGCCTCCGGACTCGGAGATCCGAGTCCTGAATCCCGCCACCGGCGAGGTGGTCGGCTCGGTACCGGATATGCCGGCCGAGCAGGTCGTCGCGGCCATCGCCGAATTGCGCGAGCACCAGCGCGCATGGCAGGCCATCGGCGCCGACGAGCGCAAGGAATGGCTGCTCAAACTACAGGACTGGATCATCGACAACACCGAGGTGCTGGCCGATGTCCTACAGTCCGAGACAGGTAAACCGCGGGTCGATTCGCTCATCGACCCGATCTTCGGCAGCGATCTCATCGGCTATTACGCGCGCCGCGCCGCCAAATTCCTCGCCGACGAGCACCCCGCCCCGCACAGCCCGCTGGCCCGGGTGAAACGGCTGACCACGGTATTCGAACCGTATCCGGTGGTCGGTGTGATCACGCCGTGGAACTTCCCGCTGGCCATGCCGCTGCTCGATGTGATCCCGGCGCTCGCCGCCGGCGCCGCGGTGATCTTGAAACCCTCCGAGGTGACTCCCCTCTCCGCCCTCGAGCTCGCCCGCGGCTGGGCCGAGATCGGCGCTCCCCCGGTGCTCTCCGTCGTCACCGGAGCGGGTGCCACGGGTGCGGCGGTGGTCGAACACGCCGACTACATCCAGTTCACCGGTTCCACCGCGACCGGCCGCCGGATCGCCGCGGCCTGCGCGGCGCGGATGATCCCCTACAGCCTGGAGCTGGGCGGCAAGGACCCGGCGATCGTGCTGGCCGACGCCGACCTCGATCGCGCCGCCCACGGCATCGCCTTCGGCGGCATGTTCAACTCGGGGCAGGTCTGCATCTCCGTCGAGCGGGTCTATGTGGAGGCGCCGGTCTACGACGAATTCGTCGCCAAACTGACTGCCAACGTCAAGTCCCTGCGACAGGGTCGCGACGACCGCACGCCCCGCAACGATGTGGGCGCCATGGCCAACGAGAGCCAGGTCGGCATCGTGCAGCGCCATATCGACGAAGCGGTCGCCGCCGGCGCGAAGGTCTTGACCGGCGGCAAGCGAACGGGCGTGGGCACCTTCTTCGAGCCCACCGTGCTGGTGGACGTCGACCACAGCATGTCGTGTATCACCGAGGAAACCTTCGGACCGACACTGCCGGTCATGAAGGTGGCCGACGAGGCCGAGGCCATCCGGCTGGCCAACGACTCCGTGTACGGGCTGTCCGCGACGGTGTGGACGGGTGACAAGGCACGCGGCGAACGGATCGCCCGGGCGCTGCACGCGGGCGCGGTCAATATCAACGACGTTTTCGCCAACCTGTTCAATTTCGCGCTGCCGATGGGCGGCTGGGGCGATTCCGGCGTCGGCGCCCGGTGGGGCGGCCCGAACGGGGTTCGCAAGTACTGCCGGGCCAAGGCGATCACCACGCCGATACTGCCCACCCAGGAACGCGAGCTCACCTGGATGCCCTACGACCTCAACAAGATCCTGATCGGACTGGGCGCCATGCGCGCGGCCGGTGCACGCGGTATGCGCCGGATCGATATTCCCGCGCTACTGCGCCTCAAAGGAGAGAACCGTTGAGCAAGACCGGAACCATCCGCGGCAAGGTCGTGGTCATCACGGGCGGCGCCCGCGGTATCGGCCTGGCCACCGCGGTCGCCCTGGACAAGCTGGGCGCCAAGATCGCGATCGGCGATATCGACGAGAAAACCGTCAAGGAATCGGGCACCGACCACGATTTCGATTACTACGGCCGGCTCGACGTCACCGATATCCAGTCCTTCACCACATTTCTCGACGATGTGGAACGGGAGGTCGGGCCGATCGATGTCCTGATCAACAATGCGGGCATCATGCCCACCGGGCGGCTGGTCGAGGAAGCCGACCAGATCACCCGCCGGATCCTGGATATCAACGTCTACGGCGTGATCCTGGGGTCCAAGATCGCGCTGACCCGCATGCTGGCCCGCGGCAGCGGCCACATCATCAATATCGCCTCGCTGGCCGGCGAGACCCATATTCCGGGCCTGGCCACCTACAACGCCTCCAAACACGCGGTGCTCGGTTTCACGGACACGCTGCGCGAGGAGTACCGGGGAACCGGAGTGGCGTTCTCGTCGGTACTGCCGACGCTGACCCGGACCGAGCTCGGCTCCGGGGTGGCGGCACCGAAAGGCCTGCCCGCGGCCGAACCGGAGGATATCGCCGCCGCGGTGGTCCGGCTGATCGCCAAACCCCGGGCCAAGGCGCGGGTGACCCGCGCGGCGGGTGCCATGTCGGTGTTGGTGAATTTGCTGCCGCAGTCGGTGGGCGATGCGCTGGGCCGGTCGATGGGGTCGGCCCGGACATTCCTCGACGATGTGAACGCTGACGAGCGCAAGGCCTACGAGGAGCGGGTCCGAGGTAGCTGACCCGGGTGGTTCCACCGCGCCGCGGTCCGTCTCCGGACGGGCCGCGGCGCGTCCCTTCGGGTCCATCGAGGCCCCGTCGAAACCCTATTGTGATCAACATCACTTGACGCGCAAAGTCGATGACACGGTGGCGCGAAATCCTTTCGCTCGACCGGTTCCCGACCGCACCGGAGTTCCATAGGCCGAGGTGACAGCACGCACTGGACCAACAGCTCTACCACCGCAAACGCGGCATATTTTACGTCGTATCGCCCGCCGACGCCCGGCCGTCGGCGATACGAAGAACTCATGATGCACATCACCGCGCCACCCCATAAGCTGTCGCTAACAAACCTGCTGACTGTTTCGGACCCGATATGCGGACCCGCTGAACAAATTAGGGCTGGAAATTCAGCAACGATTCTGATAGCAAGGTGCTATGGACCCGCATTTGCGCGATCTGCGGTATTTCGTCGCCGTCGCCGAGGAACTGCACTTCACCAACGCCGCCCAGCGGCTGCACATCGCTCAACCGACCCTGTCGCGTCAGATCCGGCAGCTGGAACGTCAGCTCGATGTGGTCCTGTTCGATCGCAACCAGCGCAGTGTCGCGCTCACGGTTGCCGGCAAGGAACTGCTCAGTGGCGCCCGCAAGATCCTGGAACTCTGGGAGACCACCAACAGCTCGCTGCAGGAGGCGGGTGAAGTCCTGCGGGTAGGCCTGCAGTCGACGCTCGGCCGTGGGCTGCTGCACGACCTGGAGAGCGCCAGCGGCCATCGCCTCGCCCTGCACGCCGCCGCCTGGACCGACCCGTCCAGCGGCCTCGCCGGCCGCCAGGCCGATCTGGCGCTGGTCTGGCTTCCGCTACCCGACCCGAATCGATATCGGTGGCAGATACTTCGCACCGAACGCCGCTGGGTACTCCTACCGGAGAACCACCCCCGCGCCAATCAGGAAATGATCGATTTCGCCGATCTGCTCGACGAGCGGTTCATCGCACTACCCGCCGAGGCCGGTGCCGTCCGCGATTTCTGGCTCGGCAACGACGCCCGCAACGGGCGCCCCGCCACCATCGGCGCGGAAGCGGCCACCCCCGAAGACCGGCTCGAGGCCGTCGGGCTCGGTCTGGGCCTGTGCCTGCTCGCCGAGAACAATGTGCCCATGTACCGCTGGCCCGGGCTGACCGCCCGTCCGGTCACCGGCCTGCCGCCGTGCGAGCTCGCGGTCGCCTGGCGCGCCGACGACACCCGTCCGACCATTCTGGAATTCGGCCAGCGGGCTGTTTCCGGTGGTTTCGCGGCACCGCCCGCCATCCCGGCCTGATACGAGCGAACCGAACGGGTAGGCCGGGTGTGTCCCGCCTACCCGTTCGTCGTTCATGCCTGGTCGCCGCCGTAGACCCGTGGATGCAGCGTGCCGATATAGGGCAGATCCCGGTAGCGCTCGGCGTAGTCGAGGCCGTATCCGACGACGAATTCGTTCGGAATGTCGAATCCCACATGGGCGACCTCGACCTGGGTGCGCAGCGCATCGGGTTTACGCAACAGCGTCACCACTTCCAGCGAGGCGGGGTTGCGGGTGGAGAGATTACGCATCAGCCACGACAGGGTCAGACCCGAGTCGATGATGTCCTCGACGATGAGCACATTACGGCCGGCGATGTCCTTGTCCAGGTCCTTCATGATGCGCACCACGCCGGACGACGACGTGGACGATCCGTAGGACGATACGGCCATGAACTCCATCTGCGTCGGCATCGGCAGGGCTTTGGCCAGATCCGTCATGAAGAAGATCGCGCCCTTGAGCACACCGATCAGCAGCAGATCGCCCTCCGGTGCGTCGGCCGGGTACCGCTTGGCGATCAGTTCGGCCAGCTCGCTGACCTTCGCCGCGATTTCTTCCTCGGTGATCAGGACCGAATCGATATCGTCCCCGTACACGTCAACTGGTTTCCCTTCGGTCTCGGCGTTCCCGATCGGTGCGGGCAAGTGTCAGCCTGCCATGCTCACGAACCACGACCAACCGGGTCCCCCGCTCACCGCCCCCCACCGCGACCCCGCCCTGCCCTCGCCAGGCCATCACCAGGTCGTCGATACCTCGGAGATGTGTTGCGGTCACTCCCGGCACCCCGTGCGACAGCAGCCAGGCCCGCACCGCCCGGCGGCGTACCGCGGTGGCGGCCTCCGCGAGCACCGCGCACTCCGGCGAGCCGGCGCCGGCCCGCGACAACAGTTCGCCGGCGAACTCGTCCAGGGCGGCATTGTCCTCGCGCAGTTGGCCGGCGGTCCGGGCCAGGGCCGGCGCCACCGCGCCGCCGAGTACCTCCTCGAGCAGCGGCAGCACCTCGGTGCGCAGCCGCACGCGGGTGAACTCGGGGGCGTGGTTGTGCGGATCTTCGTAGGGCGTCAACGCGAGGTCGGCGCAGAACTGCCGGGTCGACGCCCGGCGGACCCCCAGCAGCGGCCGGCCCCACGGGCCGTCGGCGGCGGCCATACCCTGGATGGAACGGGCGCCCGAACCCCGCCCGAGTCCCAGCAGGACAGTTTCGGCCTGATCATCGAGGGTGTGTCCCAGAAGCACCGGCAGTCCCGACCGGGCCTCGTCCAATGCCGCATAGCGCGCCTGCCGCGCCGCAGCCTCCATTCCGCCGGGCCCCACGACCTCCACCGGCAGCACCCGCGCCGATCGGCAGCCCAGCGAACGCGCGGTCGCCGCGGCCGTCGCCGCCACCACATCCGAGCCCGCCTGCAACCGGTGATCCACGATCAGGGCGTGCACGTCCGCGGATTCGGCGAGAGCGGCCGCGGTGAGCGCGAGGGAATCGGCGCCGCCCGACAGCGCGACGGCCACACACCGCGGCTCCGGGCCGAACTCGGCCAGCCACGCCCGAACCGCATGCCGCACGTCCAGCACCGCGGGAGTCTCCGGTAACCGGATCGGCCGCTGTTCGGCGTAGGGCACCGCTCAGTCCAGGACGCGGGCGATCCAGCGCCGCGGTTCGTCGATCTCGTCGGTGCGCGGCAGCGTATCGGCGTCTGTCCACACCACGTTGAACCGTTCCATCCCCACCGTGTTCACCACCTCGTCGACGAAGGCCTTCCCGCGCACGTACTGCGCCACCTTCGCGTCGATACCGAGCAGTGCGCGCAGCAGCCGCTGCACCGGGTTCGCGGGCCGGGTACGGCGTTTGTCGAACGCCGTCCGGATCTGCTCGACCGAAGGCACCACACTCGGGCCCACCGCGTCCATCACATGATCGGCGTGCCCCTCCAGCAGGGTGCCGAGCAGCAGCAGCCGGTCCAATGCCGCCCGCTGCTCCGGCGGCTGCGTGGCCCGCAGCAGGCCCACCACGCCGCGCGATGCGGGGTCGTCGGAGGCCTGACCGCTACGCCGCAGCTTCACCTCCGTGAGCAACCGGGACAGCATCTCCGAAGTCGCCTCGTCACCGATCTCGCCGAGTACCTCGACGTTGTCGCGCATGTACCCGGCCAGCCACGGCGACGCCGAGAACTGGACCCGATGGCACACCTCGTGCAGGCAGACCCACAGCCGGAAATCGGCCGGCGGCACCGCGAGCGCACGCTCGACGCCCACGATATTCGGAGCCACCAGCAGCAAGGTGCCGTCCGGACCGGTGAACGGGTCGTACTGGCCCAGGATGGCGGTGGACAGGAACGCCAGCATGGCGCCCACCTGCACCCCGGCCGGTTTACCGGTGAACAGGCCGGACCGATCGGTGGTCCCGGTACCGGTCAGCTGGGCCATGGAATCGGCCGCGGCCCCGATCCAGCCGGGCCGGTCCACGATCCGGGCCGCGGGCACCGGCTGATCGTCGAGCAGGCCGGTCACCGCTCGCACGGGAGCCTCGGCCAGCACCGACGCCTCGCCGAGCTCTGCCACCGCCTGCTCCGCGAAGGGCCGGGAGGCACGGGGCCCGGCCGGTACCAGCGCGGCCCCGGTACGGGCCGCCCAGCGCCAGTCCACCGAGCCCGAGAAAGTGCGTCGCTTCGCCCCGGAGCCGTTCTCGGCCACTGTCCGGGCGCCGGGCCCATCGGGACCTTGTCGAATCGTCATGCGCCCTCCAGCCGTCAGGAACATCCACAGTTGCGCAATGTGGTCGCGACGGCGTCCAGAGCGGGCCGACTGATCTCCGGGGGCCGATCGCTCGACATCAGAGTGAAAGTCAGGACCCGGCCGTCACGATCCAGCACGTAACCAGCCAACGTACTGGCCACCGACAATGTTCCGGTCTTGGCGCGCACCCAGCCGGCGCCGCCCTGATTCTGCGTGACATATCGGCTGCTCAACGAGCCGGTACCACCCGCGACCGGCAGGTAGTCCAGCATCGGCACCAAACGGCTCGTGAGCGTGGCCGCGGTCGGTTCCGGCTGCTGCTGCCGGCCCGCGCCGGCACCCAGCGGCGGCGCCAGCGGGGCGGGCGCGGAGGTGGTGGGCTCGGCGTCCGGTTCCGGACCGGCCGCGGTATTGATGATCTGGTTCAGCAGCCGGGCCGGGATCCGGTCGTCCACCGAGAGCCCACTGCAGTCGAACATCGTCACACCGGTCATATCGAAACCGTGCTCGGCCAGCACCGCCGCCACCGCGGCCGCCGCCCCCTCGAACGACATCGGCCGCCCGGTGGCCTGGGCGACCTCCCGGCCGATGGTCTCGGCCAGCACATTGTCCGAATACACCATCATGTCGCGCAGCCGGTCGCGCAGCGGCGCCGAAGCGACCTCGCCCAGCCGTTTGGTGCCCTGCGGTGCCGTGCCCACGCGCACCCTGGCCGGGTCGAGACCGAGTTCGGTGGCCAGCCGCCGGCCCACATCCAGTGCCGGAGTCCCCGACCGCGGCGAGTACTCGCCCGCCGGATCGAGCCGGCCGCCGTCGAGCATCACCGATTCCAGCGGTGCGATGGAACCGCCGGGGATATCGATCGGATCCCAGCCGCGGGCCATGGTCTCGCCCGAATAGACGGAGGTGTCCACCAGGATCGTGTCGGCCCGGATATCCGCGTTGCGCACCTGGGCGGCCAGATCCAGCAGACTGGCCGCGCCCGGGTAGTAACCCTGTCCGCCCGGCTGGGCGGTGAGCGTGGGATCTCCCGCGGCCACCAGCACGATCTCATTGGGCGCCGAACCCGCAACGACCTTGGTGTGCACGCGCTGATCGGCGGGCAGGGTGAGCAACGCCGCCGCGGTGGTCATGATCTTGGCGGTCGACGAGGGCACCCGCGGCTCGTCGGCGCGCTCACTCCACAACACCGTGCCACTGGCGGCATCGGTGACCGACCCGGCGAAACCACCGAGATCGGGACTGGCGACCACGGGACCCAGCGCCGCCGCGACACCCGCAGCGCTCGGCGCGGGCGCGGTATCGGGAGCCGGGGCCACCTCCGGGGACACGGTGGCCGGCGCGGGTGGCGCGGCGATGGTGAGCCCCCCGTGCCGGAACTCCGGCGTCCACGGTTTCAGGATCACCGCGGCCACCGCCACCGCCCCGGCCAGCACCACCAGCACGATGATCAGCCATGTCCGTACGCCGCGGCGCCGGCGCGAGGCCGAACCATACCTACCGCTGCCGCCCTGCACCACCACGTCGCCCGTCTTCTCCCTTGTCCCCGACTATCACACCCGAGCCCCCGCTGAACCCATGTGCCCGCCGACAACAATATCGGTGTTCGGCTACCGTTCTCGGCGAACAACCGGGTGCGTCGGCGAGGCCGGCCACCACGGCGCATCGTGCAAGCAGCGAAAGGAGCTGGCGTGGAATTCGACGTCACCATCGAGATCCCCAAGGGTTCACGCAACAAATACGAGGTCGATCACGAAACCGGGCGCGTGCGCCTCGACCGGTTCCTGTTCACCTCCATGGCCTACCCGGCCGACTACGGCTACATCGAGAACACGCTCGGAGAGGACGGCGACCCCCTGGACGCCCTCGTCCTGCTGCCCGATTCGGTCTTCCCGGGCGTCATCGTCGAGGCGCGTCCCGTCGCCATGTACAAAATGACCGACGAGGCCGGCGGCGACGACAAGATCCTCTGCGTTCCCGCCGGTGACCCCCGGTGGGACCACATCCAGGACCTCGGCGACGTCCCGGAATTCGAACTGGCCGCCATCAAGCACTTCTTCGAGCGGTACAAGGACCTCGAGCCCGGCAAGTTCGTCAAGGGCTCGGAATGGGTGGGCCGGGCGGACGCCGAAGCCGAGATCCAGGCGTCCTTCAAGCGCTTGGAAGAACAAGGGCACTGAGGCCCGGCGGGCGGAACTCCTGCGAGCCGGCTTGGTTCATGAAGTCGGTGATGCCTTGCCGGCACAGGGGTTCTGCCGACGGGTGAGCATGCACGCCCCAGTAGGGGTGGGGGTGGCACGCTCACCCGCGAAAGGCGAGGTGGCGCATCCCTGGCGAGGGCGGACTGCCCGTGACGGCTGGAGGCCGGCTCACTCGCGAAGGCGGGGAAGCCGAGCTTGCTCGCGAAGGTGCTGTGTTTTTGGCGCGCTGGCGCGCGCGGGGTCGAGGCCCCCTTGTGTCTCGCCGTTTCGGCCTCGAGACTCGCGCCTGCGGCGCATGCGCTTCGAGGCCGAAACGGCGAGACGGGCCTCAACCCTTTCAGGTGTCTCGCAAAACTCGACACATGCGGTTGCGTCGGCATCCGATGTCCGGGTTGGATGCCGACTCGACCGCACCGGCGCCCTGGGGTCTGGACACCTTCACGAACAGGTGGACTCTTTCGGTGCCGAGTTCGGCGAGGCCCACAAAGGGTCGAGGCCACCAAGGGGGCCTCGACCCCGCGGCGCCGCAGGCGCCGCAGAATAAACACAGTTCAGCGGCCCTTGTATTCCGGGGTGCGCTTCTCGAAGACCGCCTGGATGGCTTCGGTCAGGTCCTCGGAGGGCAGGAAGGCGGCGTTCCAGGCCGAGACGTAGCGCAGGCCTTCGGCTACCGCTGCGGAATTACGCTGTCCCAGTACGTCTTTCACGCCTTGGACCACGAGCGGCGGGTTCGCGGCGATCTCGCGGGCGGTGGCATGGGCGGCCTCCATTACCGCCTCCTGGTCGGCGAAGACATCGTTGACCAGACCGATCTTCTCTGCCCGGGCCGCGTCGATGTCCTTGGCCGTGAAGGCCAGTTCCCGCAGGTGGCCCTCCGAGATGATCCCAGGCAGCCGCTGTAGCGAACCCACGTCGGCCACGATGGCGACCTTCGCCTCGCGCAGGCTGAATTTCGCTTCCGCGCTGGCGTAGCGGATATCGGCGGCGGCGATCAGATCCAGGCCGCCGCCGATGCACCAGCCGGAGACCGCGGCGATCACCGGTTTGCGGCATTCGGCGACGGCGGTGATCGAGGCCTGCAGGCGCCGGATATCGGCGAGGAAATCGGTCCGCGGGGCGGCCAGCGCGCGGTCGGCCATCAGCGGACCGAAGGTGCCGCTCATGGCGGGCAGATCCAGGCCGTAGGAGAAGTGCTTCCCGGAACCGGTGAGCACGATCGCCCGGACCTCGGGGTCGGCGTCGAGGCCGTGGAAGATCTCCGGCAGCTCCCGCCAGAAATCCGGGCCCATCGCATTACCTTTACCCGGCCCGGTGAGGGTCACCCGGGCGACGTGATCGTCGGTTTCGACGGTGAAAGCCTGCCAATCTGTCATCTGCCCAGCCTAAGGGGCGCGTCGGGCGCCGGGTACCGGACCGCCCGCGGCTCACCGGCCCGGCCGGGGGAGCGAGAAGACCTCGTCCGGTGAGTGGGGAAAGCCGCGCGGGACACCGTGTATCGCTCTACCCTGTGCCCATGCGCAGGTCGCTTCCACAGATAACCTGCCGGGTCTCGGATACTTTGATCGCCCGTGGTCACCACGGGTTGATCGTCACCGCGCCGGAATCGGCGACCGGTCCCGCGGAGACCGCCGAGGCGATGGAGGTGGAGCTCGGGGCGCTCGTGCATTCGGAGGTCTTCCTACTCGGCGACGAGCCGATCCTGCTGCTCGTCTCGGCGGCGCACCAGGTGGATCCGGAACGAACCGGCGCGCGCCTCGAGGGCGCGCTGATTCCCGCCCCACCGCATCTGGTGGTGCGCTATACCGGGCAGCTGCCGGGCAGTGTGGCGCCCATCGGCCATCCGGCGAATCTGCCCACCTGGGTGGATTCGCGACTGGCGGGTCATCGCGAACTGTGGGCCGCCGGTGGCAGTCCGGGAACAGTCTTCCGCACCTCCTACACCGAGCTGCTGCGGATCACCGCGGGCCTGTCTCTCGACGTGGACTGACCCCGGTCACCAGCCTCCCGGACAGTGGACCGGGCCGCCGCGACGGGCCGTTCCGGGCGTAGCGTCGGCGAGGTGACCGAAGCACCACGGCCCGAGACCGGAATCCGGATCCCCGACGACCTCAGCGGTATCACCGCCGAGCAGTACCGCGCGTCGATGCGCCACTACCCGTCCGGCGTCACCATCGTGACGCTCGACTCGGCAGCCGGTCCGGTGGGTTTCACGGCGACCTCGTTCGCCTCGCTGTCCCTGGACCCACCGCTGGTCTCGTTCAATATCAGTCACACATCCTCCAGCCTGGAGGCATTGACCGCGGCAGAGTCCGTGGTGATCCATTTCCTCGGCGAGCACCAGCGTCACCTGGCCCAGCGTTTCGCCCGTACCGCCGCACACCGGTTCAGCGACCCCGCCCTGTGGAGCGCCCTGGACACCGGCGAACCGGTCCTGCACGGGACCCCGCTGTGGCTGCGCACCACCGTGGAGCAGCTCATCCCGATCGGCGATCACACCTTCGTGGTCGGCCGGGTGGTCCGTGTGCATGACGACACCGGCGACGAAGCGTCCGCGGCCCCGCTGCTCTATTACAACGGCCGGTACTACCGCCCGACCCTGCTCGCCGACGACGTGGAGTAACCGCCCTCCCCCCGCCCGCCGACATCGGGTGTTACCCGTCGCCGAGTAGTCTGTTCACCCGGTCGACCGCTGTTTGCCGTGCGGTAACCCTCGTATGAGAGAACCAGTCCGTCGGCTGGGCGATGGAAGGTGGGCCGGACAGATGCGGGCGCAGGTGCATGCGGAGAGCGCGCTACGGCGGGCCGAGGCCGCGCCCCCGGCGCGCACCCTGGTCGATATCGTCGCCGCGACGGCCGCGCGACATCCCGACGCGCCCGCGATCGCCACGGCGGACCGCACCCTCACCTACGCGGAGTTGCGCACCGAACTCGAGAGCTCGGTCCGCGAACTGGCCGCCGCCGGGGTGGGTCGCGGTGACCGGGTGGGCGTGCGGATGCCCTCGGGCACCTGGGAGCTCTACCTCACGATCCTGGCGGTGCTGCACGCCGGCGCGGCCTACGTCCCGGTGGACGCCGACGATCCCGACGAGCGGGCGGAGCTGGTGTTCACCGAGGCCCGGGTGACGGCCGTGGTGACGGCGGACGGCATCCAGCCGGTCGGCGAGCGTTCGGACGTCGCGGCAGCCGTCGACGGGCGACCCGACCCGGCGCCCACGGTGGACGACGATGCCTGGATCATTTTCACCTCGGGTTCCACGGGTACACCCAAGGGTGTCGCGGTGACCCACCGCAACGCGGCCGCTTTCGTCGACGCCGAGGCCCGCATGTTCCTCCGGGACGCGCCGCTGGGTCCCGGCGACCGCGTGCTGGCGGGCCTCTCGGTCGCTTTCGACGCGTCCTGCGAGGAGATGTGGCTGGCCTGGCGGCACGGCGCCTGCCTGGTCCCCGCGCCGCGTGCGCTGGTGCGCACCGGCGCCGATCTCGGCCCGTGGCTGGTCCGGCAGGGCATCACCGTGGTGTCCACCGTCCCGACCCTGGCCGCGACCTGGCCCGCCGAGGCCCTGGAATCGGTCCGGTTGTTCATCTTCGGCGGTGAGGCGGTGCCGCCGGAGCTGGCCGAACGTCTCGCCGACCCCGACCGCGAGGTGTGGAACACCTACGGCCCCACCGAGGCCACCGTGGTCGCCTGTGCCGCACTGCTCGACAGCACCGGGCCGGTACGGATCGGTCTCCCGCTGGACGGCTGGGATCTGGCGGTGGTCGACGCCGACGGCGAACCGGTCGGCGAAGGCGAGACCGGGGAACTGGTGATCGGCGGGGTCGGGCTGGCCCGCTACCTCGACCCAGCGAAGGATGCCGAGAAGTACGCGCCCCTGCCCACGCTGGGCTGGGACCGCGCCTACCGCAGCGGCGACCTGGTGCGCAACGAAGAGGCCGGGCTGATCTTCCTCGGCCGGGCCGACGACCAGGTCAAGATCGGCGGCCGCCGGATCGAACTCGGCGAGATCGACAACGCGCTCCAGCACCTGCCGGGAGTCGGCGGCGCGGCCGCCGCGGTCCGGGCCACGGCGACCGGTGCGCAGGTGCTGATCGGATACCTCACCGGTGTCACCGAGGACTACGACCTCACCGCCGCGCGCGCCCGGCTCGCCGGACAGCTCCCGGCGCCGCTGATCCCCCGGCTGGTGGTCGTCCCGGAATTGCCGACCCGCACCTCGGGCAAGGTCGACCGGGACGCGCTGCCCTGGCCTCTCGCCGACGCCGCCGGTGGAACCGATCACGGGCTCACCGGCACCGCAGCCTGGGTCGCGCAACTGTGGACCGACGTACTCGGCGCCGAGATCACCGGCGCCGATGCCGATTTCTTCGCACTCGGCGGTGGTTCGCTGTCGGCGGCGCAGCTGGTCACCGGACTGCGGGCGCGATACCCGCGGGTCACGGTGGCCGATGTGTACGACCACCCCCGCCTCGGCGCGCTCACCGAGCTACTCGAGCAGAGCGGCCCGGCCGCTGTCACCGAGGCACGCGAGGTCCGCCCCACCCCGCCGGCCGCGCAGGGGATCCAGGTGCTGGCCACCATCGCCCTGACGACGCTGACCGGCCTGCAATGGGTCACCTGGCTGGCCGTGGCCTCCGGAGTGGCGGGATGGTTCGAGGTGCTGCCCTGGCTGCCGCGCCTGTCGTGGTGGTGGACCGCACTGTTGTTCCTGGTCTTCATCACCCCGCTCGGCCGGATGGCGATCTGCGTGATGGGCGCCCGGACCCTGCTGGCGGGAGTGCGACCGGGCAGCTACCCACGCGGCGGTTCGGTACACCTGCGGCTGTGGGCCGCGGTGCGGCTGTCGGAGGCCAGCGGGGCGGAGAACCTTTCCGGAGCACCGTGGATGGTGCCGTTCGCGCGCGCCCTCGGCGCGAAGGTGGGCAGAGGCGTGGATCTGCACACGCTGCCGCCGGTGACCGGCATGCTCGAACTACGTGACGGCTGCAGTGTCGAACCCGAGGTCGACCTGTCCGGGTACTGGATCGACGGCGATACCGTGCACATCGGCTCGGTCGTGGTCGGCCGGGGCGCGGTGGTGGGCGCCCGGTCGGTGCTGCTGCCCGGTACGCGGATCGGCCGCGACGCGGTGATCGCGGCGGGCTCGGCGGTGTCCGGCAAGGTGAAGGCCGGTCAGGAATGGGCGGGTTCACCGGCGGTGAAGGTCGGGAAGGCCCGGCACCGCTGGCCCGCGGAGACACCGGAGCGGGCGGTGCACTGGGTGCTGGCCTTCGGCGTCGGTTCGCTGGGGCTGGGGGCACTGCCGCTGTTCGGGCTCGCGGCGGGTCTGGCCGTGATCGCCTGGGGTATTCGGGACACCGCGGATTTCGCGGACGCCCTGCTGCCCGCCTTCCTGTGGCTACCGGTCGCCACCGGCTTCAGCCTGGTGGTCTATGCGGTCGCGACGGTCGTCGCGGTCCGGCTGCTCAGTATCGGACTCACCGAGGGTTACCATCCGGTGCGCAGCCGGGTCGGCTGGCAGGTCTGGGCCACCGAACGCCTGCTGGACTCGGCCCGCACCTTCCTGTTCCCCCTCTACGCCTCGCTGCTCACCCCGATCTGGTTACGGCTGCTGGGCGCGAAAGTGGGCAAACGGGTCGAAGCCTCCACGGTGCTGCTGCTACCCAAGTTCACCACCGTCGCCGACGGCGCCTTCCTCGCCGACGACACCATGGTCGCCGGTTACGAGCTCGGTGGCGGCTGGCTGCACATCGGCGAGGCGAAGGTGGGCAAACGCGCGTTCCTCGGCAACTCCGGAATGGCCGCACCCGGCCGGCGGGTTCCGAAGAACGGACTGGTCGCGGTGCTGTCGGCGGCGCCGACCAAGGCGAAGGCCGGCTCGTCGTGGCTGGGCAGCCCGCCGGTCCGGTTGCGCCGGGCCGCGGGGACCGCCGATACCGACCGCACCTTCGACCCGCCGCTGCGGCTGCGCGTGTTCCGGGGCGCCTTCGAGACCTGCCGGCTCGCCGCGGTCGTGGTGACCTTCGCCATCGGTCTCGGAGTCCTGTTGGTGCTGGCCCGGCTGGCCGATCGTTTCGGCTATCCGGTGGCGGCGCTGCTGTCCGGGGTGGTGCTCATGGTCGCGGGCGCGGTGGCCTGCGCGAGCGCGGTCACCGCGAAATGGGTGCTGGTCGGGCGGATCCGGGCCGATGAGCATCCGCTGTGGAGTTCGTTCGTCTGGCGTAACGAGGTGTCGGACGCGTTCGTGGAGACCGTCGCGGCGCCCTGGTTCGCCCGTGCGGCAACCGGTACGCCCGTACTGAATCTCTGGCTGCGCGCGCTCGGCGCGAAGATCGGCACCGGGGTATGGTGCGAATCCTATTGGCTTCCGGAGGCGGACCTGGTGACACTCGGTGACGGCGCGACCGTGGAACGCGGCTGCGTGGTGCAGACCCACCTGTTCCACGACCGCATCATGGCCATGGACACCGTGACTCTGGAGGCCGGCGCCACCCTCGGGCCGCACTGCGTCGCCCTGCCCGCCGCGACCCTCGGCGCGGGCGCCACCATCGGCCCGGCCTCGCTGGTGATGCGCGGCGACACCGTCCCGGCCTCCACCAGATGGTGGGGGAACCCCATCGCCCCCTGGGCCGGCCCGGCGACCGACCTCGAATCCGATCCGGCCGACGAGGACGCGGACAGCTGATGGGGAGCAGGTTCTATGACGCCCCCATCGACGACTACCTCCCTCAGAACGGGAACCGGGGCTATCGGGTATCGCGATACGAACTGGACCTGAATTACAAGGTGGCCAGTAACCGGCTCGCCGGGCGAGCGGTCATCACCGCCGTCACCACCGCCGAACGCCCCCGCTTCTCCCTCGACCTGTCCCAGGCCCTGGCGGTGTCGAAGGTACTGGTAAACGGCGGCAAAGCCGGTAAGTACACCCATCAGCGCGGCAAACTCACCGTCACCCCGCGCGAGCGGATACCGGCAGGCGGGATCCTGCAACTGGTCGTGCAGTACGCGGGCGCCCCGAAACCGGTGCGCGGGCCCTGGGGCGAGGTCGGCTGGGAGGAACTGACCGAGGGGTCGCTGGTGGCCAGCCAGCCCAACGGCGCCGCGTCCTGGTTCCCCTGCGACGACCATCCCAGCTCCAAGGCGAGCTACCGGATCTCGATCACCACCGACACCCCGTACTTCACCCTCGCCAACGGCGAGCTGGTCGGTAAGCAGGTCAAAGCCGGTCAGACCACGTGGGTCTACGAACAGACCGAGCCGATGGCGAGCTATCTGGCCACCGTGCAGATCGGACGCTACCGCAGACATCAGCTCACCGACCGGCGCACGCCCGTCCCGATCCATGCCGTGATCCCGACATCGCTACGCGCGGCCTTCGACCACGATTTCGCCCGGCAACCCGAGATGATGTCGGTGTTCAGCGAGCTGTTCGGCCCGTATCCGTTCCGGAGCTATTCGGTCGTGGTCACCGAGGACGAACTCGAGATCCCGATCGAGGCCCAGGGCATCTCCGTCTTCGGCGCCAATCACTGCGACGGTCGCCGCGGCGCCGAACGCCTGGTCGCGCACGAGCTCGCCCATCAGTGGTTCGGCAACAGCCTCACCATCCAGCATTGGTGCGATATCTGGTTGCACGAGGGTTTCGCCTGCTACGCGGAGTGGATCTGGTCGGAGGCCGCGCACGGGCCCAGCGCCGACCAGCTCGCCCGCGCGGCCTGGCACACCCTGCGCCGGGAACCGCAGAACATCGTGGTCGGTGATCCGGGGCCCGAGCTGATGTTCGACGACCGGGTCTACAAACGCGGCGCCCTCACTCTCCACGCACTGCGGCTGGAGTTGGGTGATACCGCGTTCTTCCGGCTCATCCGCGACTGGACCGCCCGCCACCGGCACGGTTCGGTCTCCACCGAGGAGTTCACCGATCTGGTCGGCCACTACAGCGTGACGCCCCTGCAGCCACTGTGGCAGGAATGGCTCTATGCCGAACCGCTACCGCAGCTGCCGCCGTTCGGCGGGAGCGCGGGTCAGAATACGAGGTAGCGGCCCGCGAGCTGTTCGACGAGCGGATCGTCCTCGGCGACGCTGTTCAATGCCTCGAGGTCGGAGACCACCGAGATGAGCCGTGGGTCCTCCGGTTCGGCACCCTCCGGGCCGTCCTCGGTCAGTTGTCGCCGCAGTTTGTCGCGGACCCGGTCCTTGAGTGAATCGTGCATTCGAACCTCGTCCTGTCAGACCGGCGTCAGCCAGGTGCCCCAGGGGGTATTGCGCACCACCGTGTAGACGGCGATCGAGCCGAGCAGCACCCACATAGTGAGGCTGCTGATCCCCGGCAGCCGCGGTCCATCGCCGCGCCACCCGCGGATCGCCCAATCACCCACCCACAACGCGTAGAGCGTCAGCACCGGCAGCGCCAGCAGGTTGCTGTGCAGGGAATCGACGATATGTCCCTCGGTCAGGTTGTGTACTGCGCGCATACCCCCGCAACCCGGGCAGTACACACCGAACAGGGCATAGACCGGGCACAGCCCGTACGAGCCCTCGATATGCGGGTCGCGGACGTGCAGCAACAGCACCGCCGCCGCGGCGGCGGCCGCCGCCGCGCCGGGCAGCAACAGTCCACGCCACCCGGACAACCCGGCACCATTGTCGGGCCCGGCCGCTTCCGGAACCCCTGGGCCCATCAGCTCACGCGGGCCGGCTGCGTCCGAGTCGTTCACGACCTTCACGGTAGTCGCGGTTCGCAGGTTGACGCCACAACCACCGGAGGTGCTTGCTCCGGTTGCATCGAAACCGGCGGCGGCTGCATCGAACAGGCATAGAACCCCCGCCGAATGGGCAGTATGTAGCTAACAGTGCCCCGCGCCGCACCGATATTCGGGACATCGACAACATCCCGGATGAGGAGAACCGGAACGGCGCTTGCTCTTGTAAGCACCCAGCTTGCAGAGTTACCGTGTCAGCAGGCACAAAGGAGTGTTCTGATGCTGGTGAAATCGATAACCGCGCTGTCGCAGGCGCATCAAGGCGCTCTGACCGCCCCGTACCGAGCAGCGTTGCGCGCGCGCCGATTCCGAACGGCCCACTACAACGCGCCGGCCGCCCATCCCGAGATCGTTCCCGTCACCACTGTCGACGGCGCCCGCCTGCGCGTGCACTCCTACGGTCCCGCCGATGCCGAGCCGATCGTGCTCATCCACGGCTGGAGCTGTTGTATCGAGTACTGGCACCCCCAGATCAACGCCTTCGCCGATCGCTACCGCGTGATCGCCTACGACCAGCGCGGCCACGGCGACAGCACCCTCGGCCGGTCCCCGCTGGGCGACCGCACCCTCGCCGACGATCTCGCCGCTGTCCTGGACGCGACCCTGCGGCCGGGGCAGCAGGCCCTGCTGGTAGGGCACAGCATGGGCGGTATCACCCTCCAGGCCTGGGCCGCCCGCCATCCGCAGCAGGTCCAACGGCGGGCCCGGGCGGTCGTGCTGGCCAACACCACCTCGGGCAATATCCGCTACGACACCGATCTGCTGCCGCTGCTGAACAAGCCGATCAGCCTGGGAAAACAGCCGTTGAGCCTGCTCGGTTCGCCGATCCGGCTGCCGATGATCGTCGCGGAGTCCCTGCTCACCACCCCCCTCCCGTTGCCCGGCGGCTGGGCGGCCCGCGAGATTCTGAAAGAACGCATCATGGCCCGCGGCGCCACCACCGAGCAGGCCGAATTCGCCCTGAACATCGTGCGTTCGTGCCGTCCGCTGGCCCGCGGCCGGCATGCCGCGATCCTGGCGGATCTGCAGTTGGGTGCGGCCGCGGCGAATCTGACCGTGCCCACCACGATCATCGCCGGCCGTTACGACCGCCTGCTTCCCGAACGGATGTCGCGCCTCATCGCCGACACCATGGTCGAGGCCGGTCACCGGCCCGACTATCAGGTCTGGCCCACCGGCCACCTGGGCAATATCGAGCGGATCGACCATTTCAACAATGAACTGACCGCCATCCTGAACCGCACCAGCCCCCGGTCGGCGGCCGCGGGCTGAGCGGGAAGTCCCCGAGTCCGGTCAGCGTCGCCCGGCTCGGCGGACCCTCCGCACCGGCCGGTCGCCGCCGCGCGGACCCCGGAATATCGCTTGCGGCGCGTCGTTGCACGCAATGACGACCGCAACCGATAGGACTGGACTATGCGCGCAGCGACCTACGACCGGTACACCACCGACAACAGCGATATCCGGGTACGTGACCTGCCGAAACCCAAGGTCTTTCCCGGGTCGGTACTGATCGAGGTGCGCGCGGCCGGGGTGAATCCGGTCGACTGGAAGCTCATGTCGGGTGCGCTGGACGGCCTGATCGATGCGATCTTCCCGGTGATCCCGGGCTGGGATGTCGCCGGGATCGTGGTCGAGAAGGGCACCGACACCCCGGAGTTCGAGGTCGGTGACGAAGTACTGGCCTACGCCCGAAAAGACGTCCTGCAAGACGGCACCTTCGCCGAACTGGTCGCCGTCCCGGCGGCCCGTGTGGCCCGCAAACCGGCGGACCTGCCCTGGGAGCAGGCCGGGGCGCTGCCCCTGGCCGGCGGTACCGCCCTGCGCACCCTCGATCTCCTCGGGGTCACCGGTGAGGACACCGTGCTCATCCACGCCGCGGCCGGCGGGGTGGGCAGCCTGGGCGTCCAGATCGCCCGGGCGCGCGGCGCCCGCGTCCTGGGGACCGCCTCCGAACGCAACCACGATTTCCTGCGCGAACTCGGTGCCGAACCGGTGGCCTACGGCGAAGGCGTGGTCGAACGTATCCGCGCGCTGGCCCCCGACGGCGTGCAGGCAGTGGCCGATTTCGTCGGCGGCCAGCTCGACACCACCCTGGCCGTCCTCGCCGAGAACGGCCGGCACGCGTCGATCGCCGACGGCTCGGTCACCGACCACGGCGGCCACGCGGTCTGGGTCCGCCCGGACGGCACCCAGACACAGCGCTTGGCCGACCTCGCCGCCAAGGGCGACCTCGTGGTCCCGGTCACGGCGACCTTCTCCCTGGAGGAAGTCGCCGACGCCTTCGCCGCGGGCCAGTCGGGCCATACCCGCGGCAAGAACGTCATCGTGCTCTGACACCGGCGCCCCGAAGCTCGCGACCGGCCTCGCCATCAGCACTGATCAACGGTGCGAAACGGCGCGCACTCACCGGATATGCAGCAGCTATACGCGCTGTGCACCGCGCAGGCTATTCCAATGCGGGAATTTGTCGAGCCGGCACCAGAGCGGATCGTGCCGGCGGGCGAGTGACCGGTCCGGGCGAACCTCCCACCTGCCGGCGCGGTGGCCGGGCGGACATCCGTCCCGCCCGGCCACCCGGAAACGTCGCACTCAAGCAATGATCAAGGTGGCGAGCAACCCGACCAGAGCAAGAGCCTGCAGGATCACCCGGGGGTAGAGAATGCTGTCCCACCGATCCTGCAGCGCACGCGCATTCGGCGGGATCACGCCGGAGCGAGCGGCGGCCTTCTGCGCCTCGTTGATCGGCTTGGCGATCCGCACATAGAGGACGAGCCAAATAGCGAGGGCGAGGACCGCGAGCCCGGCGGAAACAGCGGCGCCGGTAGCGTCGGCCAGGGCGGCGACGACCGCTGCCCCCAACGCCGCCACCACTCCGGTGACGCCGACCGGCGGCATACGCGAATCCGCGTAGTAATGCCCCCAGCCCGCGCTGAGCGTCATGGTGGCGTCGTCGAGCCGGCGATAGACCGACCGCATGACCAGCGCGCCCAGTACATCGGTGCCGTAGACGACGGCATTGGCGAGAACCGCGACGGCGGCGAGGATCTGAATGGAAACGGACATGGCGAACTCCTGAGTCTTACGAATTTCGGCTGGCAGTGGTCGATGTTCGGCAGTTATGCCGGAGCAGGTGCGGATGCCGCGGACTCGCGGAGGAGAAGCAGCCCGGTGATGCCCACAAGGAGTGCCGTGAGGCCGTGGATCCCGAAGGCGGCTGCCGCGGAGCCGTCGTAGGCCAGCACGGTCGCCATATCACCGATCGGGATCAGCGCGACGACGAGCATGACGACCCCCAGCGCGAAGCGCTGCCCGAGCGCCAGCAGCGCGAGGAGGAGGATCCCGCAGACCGTGTCGCGTACGCCCTTCAGATTCATGAATGCCGCGGCGTCACCGGTCGGCCACTCGGGCAGCCCGAATCCGGTGGCGATCGACTCGGGAGTGATCAGGTAGTTGATCCCGATGTAGAGGATGAACGCCGCCCCGATCAGCGACAGTGCGGTGGCGATACGGCGAGTGGTGATCATGATTGCTCCGAAATCTAGCAGTGCTATTCGATGGAGCAACATTAACTCAGCCCGACTCTCTTGTCTAGCGGTGCTAGAGTTTCGAGCATGAGTATTCAGAAGAGACGGGAACGGGAGCGGGCGGAACGCCACCGGCTGATCATCGATACCGCGCGCGAACTGGCGGAGACCGAGGGCTGGGACGCGGTGACCGTCCGCAAACTGGCCGACCGGATCGAATACAGCCAACCCGTCCTCTACAGCCATTTCGCCGGAAAACGCGCCATCGTCACAGCCGTCGCCGAGGACGGGATCGCCGAACTCGCCGCGGCCCTGCACCGCGCCCGGGCCAGCGCCGAATCGGAATCCGCCGCATTGGCGGCCCTCGCCCGCGCCTACATCGAATTCGCCACCGAGCATCCCGCGGTCTACGACGCCATGTTCGCCATGTCCACCGATCTGAAGTTCGGCCCCGAAGCCACCCAAGTCCTGCGCGACGCGTTCGCCGAGCTGGTCGCGGCCCTGGCACCCTTTGCCGGCGAGCACGATGTGGAAACCTTCACCGAAACCGGCTGGAGCGCATTGCACGGCCTGGCCACCCTGGAACGCGGCCAACGCCTACGCCCGGGGCTGCGCGAAAACCGGCTGGAAATCCTCAGCCGGCTATTGGAGCAGGCCGGCTCCACACAGGACTCGTGACCCGCCGCGACCGTCCGCTCACCCGATGAGCGCCCAGACCACGCCGAGCGCAACGGTCGTCAGCGGCGCCGCCCCCTGCTTTACCGCCGACGCGCGCTTGTCCGGCGACGAGAGCAGCAGCACCAGCGCGGCACCCAGCATCGCCCCGGTCCCGGCGAAGACCAGCGCCACCCCGATACCTCGATCCCAGGCTGTCGCGACCACAATCCCCACCACCGCGATGATCGCCAGGAAAAGGTTGTAGAAGCCCTGATTGAAGGCCAGTTCCCGGGTCGCCGCCGCTTCCTCGGCGCTGGTACCGAACACACCCCGCGCCGCGCCGGTCCACGCGAACGACTCCAAGTACCAGATGTAGACATGGAGTAGCGCCGAAAGCGCCGCGAACACTGCGATAGCAATGAGCATGAGCACCGACACTAGTCCACGGACCACCCCGGCCTGTGGACCCGGGAACCGCCAGGTCGGCGCGTATTCCTCCTCCCGCCCTCAGGGCACTGCCACCCTCGGCACCGGTTGCTCGCACCCCTGAGCGGAACGACGCATCGGCGGGCACCGGAATTCGGGTGCCCGCCGGATGACGCGGTTCGGTTGTGCGTTCAGGACGCGACGAGCCGCCGTCCCGCGGTCGGCCAGCGTGGGTGTTCGGCGTCGATGACGTAGGCGTGCGTGTGCCGGTAGTAGCGGTCGCCCACGCGCACGGCGTCGCCGAGCCGAGCCGGGTCGATGGCGCCGGCCTCGTGCAGGTGGGTCAGGACCTCAGGGTCGTGGCGCGGCCACAACCGCAGTACCGCGACGATCCCGGTGGCGCCGAGGACCGCCAGGACCATCCAGGTCGTGGTGAAACCCGTTGTGGTGGTGAGCCATCCGGCGATCGGGTAGGTGAGCAGCCACGCCACGTGCGAGAGCGAGAACTGGGCCGCGAACAGCGCGGGACGGTCGGCCGGCCGGGACGAGCGGCGCAGCACCTGTCCGGTGGGTGTCAGTATCGCCGCCGTGCCCGCGCCGATCGTCGCCCATACCGCGATCGCCGCAAATCGGCGCCAGTCACCGGATTCGGCGAACGAGAGGCCGATGGCCGATCCGAGGGCGGCGAGCAGGGCGACCGCGCCGGTGAGCATGACCGGCCGGGCGCCGAGACGATCGAGAACCCGGGGAAGGGACAGAGCGACGAGCATGGTCCCGAACCCGTTGGCCGCCAGTAACATCGCGACACCGGTTTGGGTGCCACCGAGGACATCGCGGACATAGTTGACCGTATTGACCATCACCACGGATCCGGCGGCCGCGACGACGAGATTCAACCCGAGCAGGCCGCGCAGTCGCGGCGTGCCGGCGAAAATACGCAGACCGACCGTGATCCGCTCTCGGAACGAACCGTCGACCGCGGCGGTCACGTTCGGGATGCGAGTGGTGATCACCAGCACGGCCGAGAGAACGAAGCCCATCGCGGTACCGACGAACAGCCAGTGGAAACTCGTTACGGTCAGTGCGATCGCGGCCAGCATCGGACTCAGCAGGGTCTCCATGGTCGCGGCCAGCTGAGCCGCCGACAGCGCCCGGGTGTATTCGCGCTCATCCGGGAGGATGTCGGGAATCACGGCCTGATAGGTCGGGGTGTATGCGGCCGAAGCGGTTTGCAGGACGGCGATCAGCACATAGATCTGCCAGATCTGATCGATGAACGGCAAGGCGAGCACGACGGCGGCCCGGACCAGATGCAGGGACACCAGGAACGGCCGGCGGGGGAAGCGGTCGGCATAGGCGCCCACGATCGGGGCGACCGTCACATAGACCACCATTTTGATGGTCAGTGCGGCGCCGAGGACGGCGGCAGCGGCCGCCCCGGCGAGTTCGTAAGCGAGCAATCCCAAAGCGACCGTGGTCAGCCCGGTGCCGAACAGGCCGATCGATTGGGCGGCGAACAGGCGCAGGTAGTCGTGGTTGCGGAACGGTGAGCGGGGCGTGGGCGCTGAGCGCATCGCGAATACTTCCTCGAACGAGTAGGGGTGGGCCACGGGTGCTCCGACAACAGCACTCGCACATATCGGGCTCCTTCGCCGCCGGGGCGGGCGCGCCGGCGTCCGCCCCGGCGTGATCAGTGGGTGACGGTGGGCAGGGTGAAGGCGGCGGTGCGCACGACATCGCCGTGCCGGAAATCCAGGAACAGGCGGTAGGTACCGGGTCCGGGGACGGCGGTGTGGAAGGCGACGTCCGGGCCGGGCGCGGTCACCCCGTCGCCCGGTTCACCGTTCGGGTGCACGTGGATATAGGCCAGGTCACCGGCGCGCAGGATCACCAGATGCCCGTAGGCGGCGAGGTAGGGCTGCAGATCCGTGACCGGTTCGCCGTCCTTGCGCACGGAAAGCGTGAGCAGGCGACCTGCGCCGGGCACGAGATCGCCGTCGAGACGGACCTCGTAGCCGTCCACCACCGCGGTGCGGGTGGCCGCCGGTACCGGCCGCGGCGCATACCGGCCCGCCACCGCCAGATCCGCGCCGAGGGTGAGGGTCTTGCCGAGCGCGCGCGGCGCGATATCGGCGAATACCCGGTAGGACCCCGCCTCCGGAAGGTTCAGCCGCACCGACCAGACGCCATCGGCGCCCAGTTCGGGGTGCACATGCCAGAAATCGGTCAGTTCGCGCCGGACGACGATGAGGTGCAGATCCCGGTCGTGGACGGCGGAGTAGTCGGTGACAGGTTCCCCGTCCGGCCCCAGGATGCGGAACCGGAAGTCGGTCTCACCCGGGTCGATGATCGGTTCCGCCAATTCCAAGGTGTACCCGTCCTGGGTGATCTGGAGGCCACCCGGCACAACGTCGTGTGCGATGTGGTCGGCGTTGTGGGCGTGACCGGCATGAGCGGCGTGACCGGCATGAGCGGCGTGACCGGCGTGCTCGGCATGACCGGCATGAGCGGCGTGACCGGCGTGCTCGGCATGACCGGCATGAGCGGCGTGCTCGCCATGGTGCTGGGGGTGAGTCCGAGTGGTCATTGTTCGCGGCCTTCCGATCGTGCTGTGCGGGACATCAGCGAAGATAATACCCCCAGGGGGTATATGCAAGTCCCCGATCGGTGACCTGCTTCACCCGGACACCCCATGCAGCGCCCGAAGTTGATGCCCACCCCTGCTACGCACTGCAATTCGGTCCAGAACGGTGGCCGAATACACCCGCCGGCCGAAATCGCCTGTTGACCAATGCATACCGTAGGGGGGTATGGTAGCCGCCTCGTTGGCTTTCGAGAGGACGGAAATGTCATGAGTACGCAGACGCGGCCCGCCACGCGGAAGTGGTGGGCACTGGCGGTCATCGCCGCCGCCCAGTTCATGGTCATCATGGACACATCGATCATCGGAATCGCTCTGCCGAAGATGCAGACCGACCTCGGGTTCTCCCAGGAGAATCTCACCTGGGTGTTCAATGCCTATGTCATCGCCTTCGGCGGGTTGCTGCTGCTCGGCGGACGATTGTCGGACCTGCTCGGGGCACGGCGGGTGTTCGCCGCCGGATGGGCGATCCTGCTCGCGGGTTCGGTCATCGCGGGCGCCGCGGGCAATGTCGCGATCGAACTGACCGGGCGCGCGATCCAGGGTGGCGGTGCCGCCCTCATCGCCCCCGCGGCGCTGACCCTGCTGATGACGCTATTCGGCTCGACGCCGGGCGAACTGACCAAAGCGCTGGCCGTCTACGGCGCGGCCGCCCCCGCGGGTGGCACCGCAGGTGTCTTCCTCGGTGGCGTCATCACCGAATACATCAGCTGGCCCTGGGTCTTCTACATCAATATCCCGATCGCGCTCCTGGCCTTGCTCGCGGTCCCCGCGCTCATGCCCGCCGCCCCGGCCCGTTCCGGCTCCGTCGATCTGCTCGGCTCGGTGACCGTCACCGCCGGCCTCGCCGCGGCCGTATACGGCATCGTCCGGGCTCCCGAGGCGGGCTGGACATCGGGTCCGACGTGGGCTGCCCTGGGCGCCGCCGCCGCACTGCTGGCCGCCTTCGTAGTGATCCAGGCTCGGCGCCGGCAGCCGCTGATGCGGCTCGGCATCTTCGCCGCACCGAATCTCGCCGCGGCCAATATCGCTCAGCTGTTGCTCGGCGCGGCCTGGGTGCCGATGTGGTTCTTCCTGAACCTGTACCTGCAGCAGGTACTCGGCTACAGCGCCTTCCCCGCCGGTTCGGCCCTGCTGCCGATGACCACCCTGATCATGCTCGGCATGATCGTGCTGGCGCCCCGCGCCATGCAACGGTTCGGCGCCCGGCCGATGATCGTGGCCGGGCTGACCGTGCTCGGGCTCGGCTTGGCGATCATGTCGCTGGTGCGTCCGACCGGGAACTTCTGGGTCGATGTCCTGCCGGCCTCCTTGGTCGCGGCCGCCGGGATGTCACTGGCCTTCGTGCCCTCGCTGGGCACCGCCATCTCCGCGGCACGCCCCGAAGAGGGCGGACTGGCCTCCGGCATCGTCAACGTGAGCTACCAGGTCGGCTCCGCGCTGGGACTGGCGGCCATGACCGCGGTCGCCGCCTCCTTCGGCGCCGACCGCACCGACAGCCAGCCGGATCTCACCAACGGATTCTCGGCGGCATTCGTCGGCGCGGCCGTCATCGCTCTCGCCGGAGCCGGCATCGCCGCGGCGACCATACGCCGGACCGATCAGGCGAGCTGACCGCTCCGGCACGACCACCGAACACCGAAGAACAGAGGGACGAACGAGATGAACACGACAACGTTCGATGTCACCGGGATGACCTGCGGCTGCTGCGCCGGCAAGGTTCGCGACCACGTCGGCGCGATCGCGGACGTCCGAACCATCGACGTGGATGTGACCGCCGGCCTGCTCACCATCACCGCCACGCGGCCGATCCCGCGAGACGCGGTCGCCGAAGCCGTCGAGAAAGCAGGTTTCCGCCTCGCCGAGTGAAGAGAGTCCACGGCCCGGTGACACCCCGCCTGATACCGGCCGGGTGTCACCGGGTCGCTTCAGTGCCAGGCGGAACATCCACACCCGATCACCACGGCGTGGGTACGCGTCGTCGTACTGGCCCGCTCCACCGTGCCGACGGCAAAACTCGTCATTACCGAAGTGGTGCGGCCCGGGATGTCGATAATGGCATGTCGGCTCCGTCTCCCTGCAGATGCGGACAACGTGGCCGTACTTCACCGAAGGAGACCCGACATGGCAATTCAACGGATGGACAATGTCCTGATCGTCGTCGACGACCTGGACGCTGTTATCGCGTTCTTCGTCGAACTGGGTATGGAGCTGGAGGGTAAAGGGCCACTCGACTGGCCTGGAGCCGAGCGCGTCATCGGCCTCGACGACGTCCGCCAGGATGTCGCCATGCTGCGAATCCCGGACGGCCACGGCCGGATCGAGCTGGCGAAGTTCCACAGGCCGAAGGCCATCACCCCCGAACCGAAAGACGCACCGGCGAATACGCTGGGCATTCGTCGCGTCATGTTCGCCGTCGACGATATCGACGATGCCATCGCCCGCCTGCGCGGCCACGGCGCCGAACTCGTCGGCGAGGTGGTGCAGTACGAGAACATCTACCGGCTCTGCTACATCCGTGGCCCCGAGAACATCATCGTCGGACTGGCCGAACAGATCGGCTGAAATCGAGAGTTCGCTGTCAGCGGTGTGGACCTTTGCGCGACTATCGATGTTTCGGATGTAGCATACTCGGGGGGATTCCCTCATGGTTCAGCAATTGCTCGCGTCGCGCCAGTGTCAACTCGATCGCGTCATCACCCAGTAGGTCCTGGAGGGCACTGCCGATCCTCGCGCTTCCGAACGATTCGACCGATTGCAGGATATCGTCGTCCATGCGCTGCCCTGACCACTCTTTGGTAAATGATGAAATAATGCGGAATTCTCTTGTCTGGTCGCTGGGATCATCGGACCTGGTCGGGAAACTGAAGCCGTTGTCGAAAAGAGCCATATCTGCCCCGGGCTCGTCACTCGGCCTGGCCATGATGCGGGGTCGTGCGTTCTTGTAATGCCCGTCGTAGCTGCCGATGACGAAATGTCCGGCGGCGGCGGCTTGCTGCTGTTTCGGCCGGTACTCGCCGACTGGGACGTCAGGTTTGAGATCGAGGAACTGCTGCACGAATGCAGGCCCCTGCTGGTCGACTACCGTCAGGGCGCTGGGCGGTACGAGTTCCATGGCAGGGAACATGCCGTTGATGATTCGATAACCGCCGAGTTCGCGTACTGCGAGCTCACCCGGCCGCTCGGTGAACCATTCCCGGGTGAGGTTCTCCCCGGCGATCGGCTTGACGATATGCAGGCGCTCTTGGTCGTCGACCATCACGAGCACATCGTTGGAGGATCGTGGCAGTTGATCCGTCAGTTCGTGGTTACGCACCAAGCGGTGGCCGGCGACTTCCATTTCGCCTGGATCCGGCACATACTGCGGGAATCTCTTACTGTTTGGCCGGTAGATCGGTAGGCGGCTCGTGAACGATGCTGTTCCGCCAGTGATGGAGGTTCGATCGGCGGCAATTTCGCGATCGATCAGATACCGGAGTGTGTCGGCGTTGTCTCCTATCCAGGTTCCGTGCCGACGTGCCGCGAGCAGCGCGTTCCCGCCGAGTCGAAGGGCGATTTCTTCTCGAGGGTCGAGGAATATCGTTGAGAAATCCGGCGCTTAGCAGTTACCGCACATAGCAGCTCACTATGTGCGGTAGTGTCGCAGTCGTCCTGCGCGATGTCCTTTTCACGCGGCGGCGGCTCGGGAAACTATCTGCGGTACTGGTGGGAGGTTGGTCGATGGGACGGGTTCGGATGCTGCCGACGCCGGTGAATGATGTGCGATTGGCCGACGCGGTGCGGATCTACCTGGCCACGATCACGGTGTCCAACACGCGTGCAACCTATGCGGCGGCGCTGGAGAAGTTGGTGGCAGATTTCGGCGCGGACACGAATGTGGCGCTGCTGGATCAGGAACCGGACCGGGTCAGTGGCTGGTTCACCTTCGTGTGGGGCAGCAAGGCCCCCAAGACGTTCAACATCCGGTTGACCGCGCTCGCGGCGGCGTGCGGGTATTGGCGCGAACAGCAGTGGCTGGCCGGTGATCCGTTGGTGCGGTTGCGGGCCCGGCCCGCACCACCGGATACCAGTAAGGCACTGAGCCGGGAGCGCGTCGCCGAGATCCTGGGATCGGATGCGGCGCTGCGGGAACGGGTGTTGTGGCACATGCTGTACGAGTCATCGGCGCGTGCCGAGGAGGTGCTGATGCTCGATGTACCCGACCTGGATACGGCGAACCGATGCGCGGTGGTGACCCGTAAGGGCGGGGCGCGGGAGGTCATCGCGTGGCAGACCGGCGCGGCGCGGTTGTTGCCGCGGATGCTGGCCGGCCGCAAATCCGGTCCGTTGTTTCTGACCGACCGCAGAGCGCGGCCTTCGGTGGCCCGCAACGATATCGACCCGTCGACCGGGCGGGCGCGCCTGTCGTATCGGCGTGCGGCGGAGTTGTTCGAGACTTACACCGAACGTTTCGACAACGGCCCGTACACGCTGTACCAGTTGCGGCATTCGCGGCTGACCCACGCCGCCGAGGAAGGGGCCTCGACACCGGTGCTGATGAAACTGTCGGGGCATACCTCCGTACGCAGCCTCGCCAAATACGCGCGGGTCTCCGACGACGGGCTACGGCGGTATCAAGCCGACAGCGACCCCGCCGCACGGCGGCGAGCAGGCCGGTGATCAACAGATGAGATCCGCGACCAGGCCCGATGCGCGCGTCAGCGGCGGCGGCAAACGATGAAGGACGTGCCCGGTGAGCTAAGGCAACAGTTGCAGCGGATGGCGGACGACATGATCGAACTGCTCAGCCGCCGGACCGGTCCCCACCTGCACGACACGTTGGGCGACGTGGCCGATGAGGTCCGCGCGGCGCGCAGAACAATTGGCGGTGCCTCCGAGCACGGCGCCCGCGAGATCGAAAAAGCAAGCGAGGGACGGAGCCCCGAACACACGGGAGCGACCCCACACGAAGATAATGTCCATTCACCACCGCGCCTGATCGATCGGTCCATCCCAGGTCAGCGATACTACAAACAGGATACGGCGAACCCACGGCTCCACGCCGAGGGTAAGGTTTTGGGTAGCACTCTCTTCGTGAGCCTCAGAACTAAACTGGAAAACGGACAACGGTCGACTCTGCTGAGCGGTGCGGAACAGTTCCAAACAATTCTGAAATTCTTCGAAGGCAAGTTCACCTCGATATCAGGAAATTGGCAATTCGGATCGAACCTTGCCGGCTTGAACGAGCTCACTGCTAAGGGATTGTCGCTGGAGGCCGCGGCAGCGAGGACATGGACTGGAAAACAAGCTGCTAAAGCGGGGTTCGAAAGGGTGGAAATTGTGAATGTCGAGGGTAGCCCCGGAGAGTACACCAGGGTAATGGTGGAGTTTACCCGATGAACTATTACGAGCCGAAGTTCGACGAAGGCGCCGCCGCGCTGGTGGCCTCAAAATATCGAGAAGGATGGGTTCCCTCTCGGATACTCCGAGAGATGTTGACACTGTACCCAGATGTTTCGACGCTCGACTTGATGGAATTGATGCAGAATGCATTCAACCTACCCTACCCGGCCGTTCAATGCATCGGGGGATGGTGGATGGACGGGACTGGCGAACTTTCCGATACCGAACTCGACGCTTTCCTGACCGAAGAAATTGCGAAAGTATTACCACGATACGGAAGAGATAAAAAAAGGGATTCGAAGCAATGAGCGAATAGCTACACGGGGTGAGCGCGGCTGTGTTGACCGTGCTCCGCACCACCACTGAGCCATTCGCGAAACCTGTGGCTCTGAAGGCGGCTGGTGATGAGCTGAACGCCTTCACCAACGAGTTCCGCGAAGAGTGTGGTCGAGGCCGCTATGAGCAGTCCAACGCTGAGCGCGATGCGATGAGCTTCATGGACACCCTGAGCCAGCAGGTCGATGCCTACATGGAAGAGGCGAAACGGGACATGAAAGCCGCAGGCTTCAAAACCACGCCCTGGGACTGATCCTCTGCGCGCAGCCCAAGCTCACGGCACCACGCCTACCCGCTGCGCCAACCGTCCCAGCTCCCCCGTCGTGAGGTCACGCTGCGCCTGCCGCAGCATCGAGCCCACCAGCTCGCGCACCGGAGCCATCCCGCGCACATGCTGAGGTGCGGCGTGCTCACCGCGCAGCAGGGCGTACAGCGCCGCCCGGTGGTCACGCTTCATCGCGTGCGCGCGGCCCAGCTCGACGAAGAACTGGGCGTGCCGCACCCCGTTCGGGAGGGCGGTCGGGTCCAGTGTCTCCGCGATCCGCAACGCCTCACCGGGCTCGCGCCGCTCCACGGCTGAACTCATCTGCCAGAGGGCCACGTTCGCCGGTCCGAATGTCCGGTTGCGAGCGGAGCTGTGCCCGACCGGTGCCTCCGACAGCCGATCCGCCAGTTCCGCCGCCTCCGCAATGTGGGGTGCCGCGTCCCCTCCGGCCAGGGTCTCCGCGAAGCCCGCCTGTAGACGTGCCATACCGACCGTCTCCAACTCGCCGCGCGTGCGTGCGTCGGAGGCCAGCCGGTCAGCCGCCCCGGTCGCTGTGCTCAGCGCGGCCGTGAGCGCACCGGGACGGGCGGCCAGAATCTGGGACTTCAGGAACTGGGCGGCAGCGACCGGGGCGAGTGAGTCCGCCCGGTCCGCCGCCCGCTCGGACTCCTGCACGGCCGTCCACGCCAGAGCGTCGTGGCCACGCTGGCGCAGCGCTGACGCCACACCGTAGGCGGCGGTTGCCAGCAGATCCCACGACTGCACGCTGCCATCTTCGGTAAGCCGGTAGGCATCGGTTAGCAGGTCCGGCAGCAGGGGCCCCAGAGCCGCATAATCTCCGGCATGACGCAGCCGGGATGCGTGTACAACGGTCACTGCCAATTCGTCCAGGGTGCGCCGCGGCCGGGTGTCGGTGACATTGCCCTGTGTCCACAGCGCGGTTTCGATATCGGCTACCGATCGGTGAAACGCGCTGGTGGCCGGGTCTATCCGGTCATCGCTGCCGGTGAGGTCCGCGAGGGTGCAACCGAGCGCACCGGCCAGCGCGAGCAGCGTGCGCCGAGAATCGACCGGCCGTAGCCCGGTCTCGTACTTGGCAATCACGGACCTGCTCAGCCCTGCCCGGTCTGCGAGGACCTGCTGAGAGATGCCGCGCCGGGCGCGGATCTGGCGCACCCGCTCCCCGATGAAGGTATCCGGTTCGTCGGTCATGCCGCGCACCTGCGCTTTCCCTGTCGAGTACCCACGCCTTACGTGCATTGTCCCTCAAGTCTCGGGCGGCGGAGCGGCGACCGGAAGCAGGCCCAGATGTTCCCCAGCGGAACAAGGTTCACTCGCCACGGTGTGACGCTCTGCATAGCCCCGCCGCCGGGAGGTCGAGCCCCCGGCGGCGGGTGCGCACCAACCGGGGATACGGCAGGGGACCCACGATGCAGAGCGATTCACCGAAGGCCATCGGCCTGGTACGCAAGGATGCGCACGGCAACGGAGTGGATATCCACCAGGTAGCGCAGCGCTACGGATATCGACTGGTGTGGACGGTCTATGCGGACTGCGGGCCGCTGGCGACCGCTCTCATCCTGACCGGCGCCCTGCTGGAGCACAACGCCACGGCCGTGATCGTGCCCTCGTTCGAGCACGCAGACCCGGTGCGAAACATGATCACCGAGCGGGCAGCGCTGGCGACCCCGATGCAGGTGTATCCGCGCGGGTACCGGTGGCCGGTGGTCGATATGGACCGCCGCCGGTGATCGCGCTGGGGTTCATCATCGTGATCGGTCTGCCCGTGGCCGTACTGCTATGGGCAGTGTTCTGGCCGCAACCCAGCCGGTCCGGAGATGGGACTGCTGAGGCGGGCAGTCACCGGATAGAGAACAACGTCACCAGGTAGGCGAGCACGATTCCCAGCCCGAGCTAGATGGGCCCGAACCAGGTTTTCCACCGAGTCGGAACAGCGACTGTCGCGAGCAGGTAAGACGCGATCTGGGTCGAGACCAGATCGGCCTTCGATGCCAGAAAATTCGTCTCCACACCTGGTTGGATCAGACGGGCAAAGCCCTCGTCGGTTCCATCGGTGAGTTCGTTCATGAGAAGTCGAACGACTCGTCTTGCAGCTTCTTGTGGGTGTCCCGGAGACGGTCATGTTCTTCGCAAACTGACCGGCCATGCGGTAGTGCTTGAACAGGTCTCGGATCACCAAATAGACGCCCAATAGTTGAAACGCGAGCGCTACGGAGGCCAGCGAGTAGAGCCCGGCATTGGACTTCAGGAACTCGATCACCTCTGTGAAGCGCTCCGCTGGCTGACCTCGTTACGCAGCCTGAAAGTCCACTTGCACAAGCTCCTCGGATATCGGCGCCGGTCTGGCGCTACATGGGCGGCAAGAAGCTGGCGCAGGTGACGAAGGCCGATGGTGACGCCCTGGTGGCGTGGATGCTGACCGAGGGCCGTGTGGACCAGCGGCGCGCGACCCGCCCTGATTCGCTCTCCTCCCGGATCGCGGAGTTCATCGCGCAGCACCCCGAGGGCATCTCGACGCGCGACATCGCGGCGGAGTTCCCAGGCACCCAGATTCACACTCCCCTGTCGGCCCTGGTGCGCGCCGGACGGATCGCCCGGACCGGCCGGCGGTGTGCACCGCGTGCGAGCTGGCCACGGTCACCGCCGGAGTCAAGCCGGTCATGGTCCGCTCCACCCTGACCGCGCTGAGCGCGATGGTTCAGTCCTACGTGGACCAGGGTGCGCTCCCCCGGAACGTAATCGCTCTGGTGGAGCGGCCCGGTGACGAGATCCCCGAAGACGATGACGCAGCAGAAGCGGCGAAGTCCTGGACGGTGGCCGAAGTCCAGCAGTTCCGGCAGGCTGCGGCGGCGCACCGCCTCCATGCGTGCCGGCTCATGTCCACCTACGGCATGCGCCGCTCGGAAGTGCAGGAAACGCGGTGGACCCGGTTCGACGACGCCGCGTTGCGAGTCCGCCGGGGCCGGGTGGCGATCGGGTCGGAGACCAAGGAGAACTTGCCGAAGTCCCGGCGCAGCCGCCGCACCCTCCCGCCGCCTGCCGATCTGGCCGAAGCGCTGCGCTCGCTGAAGACCGCGCAGAAAGCTGAGGCTCTGTCACTGGGTATCCCGTGGTCCGACGACCGGCTGACCACAGTGGATGAGAAGCGACGCAGTCCGGTCGGAGTGGCACTCCGACGAGTTTCAGCGGATCAGCAAGCGGGCCGGGCTGCGGCGTATCCCGTTGAAAGGGTTGCGGAACACCTCGATGTCCCTCATGCTCGCGCTCGGTATCCCCGTGCATATCGTCGCGGCCTGGAACGGCCACGACCCGGCGGTATCACTGTCCATCTATAGCGACGCGCAGCCGGAGGACCTGAAGGCGGCGGGGACCGCTCTGTGCAGCTGAGATAAGAACCGCTCCCCGCGTGTTGGCAAGTTCTAGGCAAGTTGACTTGCCCGGACCGCCTCGCGGAGAGCGGAAATGTCCTCTGACCTGGAGCCGCCTAGGAGAATCGAACTCCTGACCTTTTCATTACGAGTGAAGCGCTCTACCGACTGAGCTAAGGCGGCGTGCCTTTCGGCGTGGCGAGTCTATCGTCTCCGCCCTGGGAACGCGAAAACGGCTGGTCAGGAGGTTTGCGCGATGAGAGTGGCGGCCATGGCGGCCACCGCGAAACGCGGCTTGACGTTCTGGTCGAGGGCTTCGCGGCAGGCCAGGACGGCGTCGATGGAGCGGAGCAGGCCTTCGGGGCGGACGCGCTCGGCCAGGTCGCGGGCGCGGTCGGCCATATCGGGGTGGGTCATGGTGAGGCCGGCGGGGCCGCCGAAGGCGATGGCGAGGGCATCGCGGTATAGGCCGGCTATATCGAGGAGGGCGCGGTCGAGGGCGTCGCGGCCGGTGCGGGTGGCGCGGGATTTCTGGCGGCGTTCGAGATCCTTGAGGACGCCGGCGGAGCCACGGGTGGCGCTCGCGGCTCCCTTGCCGGTGCCGCCGGCGCCGAGGGCGGTGGCGAGTTCTTCGCGTTCGCGTTCGTCACGTTCGGTGCTGAGCTGTTTCGCCTCGTCTTCGGCGGCCTTCACCAGTTCGTCGGCGGCGAGGTAGGCGGTGCCGCGGGCTACCGCGGTCACCACATCGAGGGCTCGGCGGCGGCGGGCGCGAGCCTCGTCGTCGGTGGCGAGGCGGCGGGCGCGGCCGATATGGCCGCCGCTCACAGCGGCCGCCCAGTCGGCGGTTTCCGGATCGAGGCCGTCGTGTTCGCGCAGGACCTGGGCTATCGCGGGAGCGGACGGGGTGGTCAGGTGGATGTGCCGGCAGCGGGAGCGCAGGGTGACTGAGATGTCCTCCGGATCCACCGAGGGCGCGCACAGCAGGAACACGGTGCGCTCGGGCGGCTCTTCCACCACCTTGAGAAGTACGTTGCCCGCGGCCTCGGTGAGCCGATCGGCATCCTCGATCACCACCACCTGCCAGCGACCGGTGCTGGGGCGCCGGGCCGCGATCTGCACGATCCCGCGCATCTCCTTGGTCGAGATGCTCAGGCCTTCGGGGATCACCCGGCGCACATCACCGTGGGTGCCGGCCATCGTCGTGGTGCAGGCGTGGCAGCGGCCGCATCCGGGCTGTTCGGAATCGGTGCACTGCAGGGCGGCCGCGAAGCACAGCGCAGCCACCTCGCGACCGGACCCCGGCGGGCCGGTGAACAGCCATGAATGCGTCATGGCGCCCTCGGCGACACCGGAGCGGCCGGCGACCGCGGCAGCGGTCAGATCGGCGGTCACCGGCCCTTGACCCACGAGACGCTCGAAGACACCCACCACGCTCACACCCTAATACGCTCGACCGACCACAACCGGCCGCCGGGACCCACGCCATTCCGAATGCTCCCCGGTGCGCCCCGCTGACGGATACGGCCGACGCCGGACACGATCCACCGGCGCCGAGGCGAGCGAATCGCCGAGCTGTGCCGGCCGAGGCGCTGCCGTAACGGATACGAAGATTCCCCCGGTACGGTTCGTCGCCGTCTTGCTTCCACCGCCGGAACTCGCCGGCCGCGCTACCCGGCGCGCTGCGCGGTGGTGTTCGCTCCGTCCAACTGCTCGCGGATGATATCGGCGTGCCCGCTGTGGTGGGCGATCTCACGGAGGATGTGCAGGATCAGGAAACGCGCGGACCACCACACGCGGCCCGGTACCCACGGGTTGGTGGGGGTGGGAATCGAAGCGTCCAGGTCGTCCACCGAGCGCACGAGTTCGGCGGTGTTCGCGGCGACACGCTCCCATTCGGCGAGCAGTCCGGCGACCGTCTCGTCGTCGGCGATGAGGTACTCGCCCTCGTAGTCCTCGAGTTTCGTTTCGGCGTTCTCGTCCCGCTCGACCAGTACCTTCGTCCAATCACGTTCACAGCGGACGATGTGGTGCAGCAGGCCGCCGAGAGTCAGTTCGCTGGCGGTGGTGCGCTGCCGCGCCTGCGCGTCGTCGATACCCCGCAGCGTTATCCGGAACATCTCACGCTGTTCGTCGAGCAGTTGGACGAGATCCTCGCGTTCCCGGCTACCGGGCATCGGCGCTCCTTGTCGTCGGACGGTTTCGCGCGCGACATTACTGCGACGATCCGACAGACAACCGCCCGCTAGTCTTCGTTCTGGGAAGACGACCGGCCCGCGGACTGCTTCGCCGGGGCCTTCTTGGCGGGAGCCTTCTTGGCCGCCGTCTTCTTCGCGGCCGCTTTCGCGGTGGTCGTCTTTTTCGCGGCGGTGGTGGTCTTCTTGGCGGCGGCCTTCTTGGCCGGAGCCTTCTTGACGGTCTTCTTGGCGGCCTTCTTCACCGGGCCGCGTGCCCGCCGGTCGGCCAGCAGTTCGGAGGCGCGTTCGTCGGTGATGGACTCCACTTCGTCGCCCTTGCGCAGGCTGGCGTTGGTCTCGCCGTCGGTCACGTAGGGTCCGAAGCGCCCGTCCTTGATGACCATCGGCTTACCGGTGGCGGAATCGTTGCCGAGTTCCCGGAGCGGCGCGGCTGCCGCGGCCTGTCTACCTCTACGTTTGGGTTCGGCATAGAGCTTGAGGGCCTCGTCGAGGGTCACCGTGAAGATCTGGTCCTCGGTGGCCAGCGACCGCGAATCGGTGCCCTTCTTCAGATAGGGTCCGTACCGGCCGTTCTGCGCGGTGATCTCCTCCCCGGAGGCCGGGTCGGCGCCGACCACACGCGGCAACGACAGCAGCTTCAACGCGTCCTCGAGGGTGACCGTGGCCGGGTCCATCGACTTGAACAGCGACCCGGTCCGCGGTTTCGGAGCGTTCTTCTTCGCGGGTTTCTTGGCCGCCTGATCCTCGTCGGTCTCCGGCAGGATCTCGGTGACGTAGGGGCCGAAACGCCCTTCCTTGACGACGATTTCGTGACCGGTGTCCGGGTCGCTGCCCAGCGTGCGGCCCTCCTGCGGAGTGGAGAAGAGTTTCTCCGCCACCTCCGGGGTGAGCTCGTCGGGCGGCAGGTCATCGGGAAGATTGGCGCGCTGGGAGGTCGGTTCGGCATCCGGCTTGTCGGGGTCGGTGACCATGCGTTCCAGATACGGCCCGTACCGGCCGACCCGCACCACCACATCGCGCCCCGCGTCGTCGCTGAAGAGTTTGATGGAGTTGATCACGCGGGCGTCGATATCGTCGAGCCGCTCCCCGACCATCCGCTTCAAGCCGCCGGACCGCGCGACCGAACCCTCGGCGCCGTCGTCGCCACCGAAATAGAAGCTGGACAACCAATTTCCGCGCTGCGCCCGGCCACCGGCGATGGCATCCAGATCGTCTTCCATGGCAGCGGTGAAATCGAAATCGACCAGGCGACCGAAGTATTGCTCCAGCAGCCCGGTCACCGAGAAGGCGACCCAGGACGGCACCAGGGCGCTACCGCGTTTGTAGATGTAGCCGCGGTCGAGAATGGTTTTGATGATGGACGAATAGGTCGAGGGGCGCCCGATGCCGAGCTCCTCGAGCGTTTTGATCAGCGACGCTTCGGTGTAGCGGGCAGGCGGGTTGGTGCTGTGCCCGTCGGGGTTCAACTCGACCGCGGTGACGCCTTCGCCCTCGGCGAGCTGCGGCAACCGGGTCTCGGCGTCGTCGGACTGACCGCCGGCCTCCTCGTCGACACTTTCCACATAGGCCTTCAGGAAGCCCGGAAAGGTGATGGTGCGGCCGGAGGCGGAGAACACACATTCCTCGCCGGTGCCGGCGGTGCCGGTGATCCGCAGGGTGAGGGTGGTGCCCCTGGCGTCCGCCATCTGCGAGGCGACGGTGCGCTGCCAGATCAGCTCGTAGAGCCGGAACTCGTCGTTGTCCAGCCGCGCGTGCAACTGGCCCGGCGTGGCGAAGGTATCGCCCGCGGGACGGATGGCCTCGTGCGCTTCCTGCGCGTTCTTCACCTTCCGGGTGTACTGCCGGGCGGTGGGGTGCACGAACTCGGCACCGTAGAGCTGGGTGGCCTGGGTGCGCGCGGCATTGATCGCCGACTCCGACAGCGTGGTCGAGTCGGTACGCATATAGGTGATGTAACCGTTCTCGTACAGCCGCTGCGCGGTACGCATGGTGCGTTCCGAGGTGAACCGCAGTTTGCGGCCGGCCTCCTGCTGCAACGTGGAGGTCATGAACGGCGCATACGGTTTGCGGGTGTAGGGCTTGGACTCGGCGGAGGTCACCACCAGATCCGCGCCGTGCAGGGCTTCGGCCAGCCGGCGGGCCCGGGCCTCGTCCAGGACCAGCGCCCGGGAATCGGCCTTGAGCCGACCGTCGGACCCGAAATCGCGCCCGGTGGCGACCCGGGACCCGTCCACATCGACGAGACGGGCGGAGAACACCCGCGGATTGGCGGAGTCGGTCTCGCCGCCGGCATCGAGTTTCGCGGCGATATCCCAGTACTCCGCCGACCGGAACGCCATCCGCTCCCGCTCGCGCTGCACGATCACGCGGGTCGCCACCGACTGCACCCGGCCCGCCGACAACCGCGGCATGACCTTCTTCCACAGCACCGGACTGACCTCGTAGCCGTACAGCCGGTCCAGGATGCGCCGGGTTTCCTGTGCGTCGACCAGGTCGTTGTCCAGGTCGCGGGTGTCGGCGGCGGCCGCGCGGATCGCCGGCTCGGTGATCTCGTGGAAGACCATCCGCCGGACCGGGACCTTCGGCTTCAGCGTCTCCAGCAGATGCCAGGCGATGGCCTCGCCCTCGCGGTCGGGGTCGGTGGCCAGATACAACTCGTCGGCGTCGGCCAGCAGACCCTTGAGTTCGGTGACCTTCCCCTTCTTCTCCGGGCTGACGACGTAGATGGGCTCGAAGTCGTTGTTGACGTCCACCCCGAGCCGCGCCCAGTCCTGGCCCTTGTACTTGGCCGGGACATCGGCCGCACCGCGCGGCAGATCCCGGATATGGCCGACCGATGCCTCGACCGTATAGTCCCGCCCCAGGTAGGGCGCGATTTTGCGGGCCTTCGTCGGGGATTCGACGATGACGAGACGACGCACGGGACGACCCGCCTCGGCTGCGTTTCGGTCTCGTGTTGCCACCGGCGAATCCCTTTCCTTCTCGACCCGCTGAACACTGCTCGGTACGCAGGACGCGGCTGATTGAGCAGATGGTGACGCCTTACATCACCACCAGTCACGTTTATACCTCGACGCCGCGCGTGGTCGGACGGTTGCGACCATCGGGCGATAGCGCGTCGATGCCGTTCAGTATGCAGTGCCGCGCCGACAGCCGGCACGCACGGTGCGTCACGAATCCACGCAGTATCGACCTGACCGGTGTGCGTGAAGGCCGATCCGCCTCCGGCCCGCGCGTGGCGCGGAGCACGTTCGACGGAGACGAGCGACACGTAATCGCGGCGCCCTGCCACCGAGCCGCGCACCATCCTCCGGTCTCGGGCGCCTCCTGAACACCCGGCGACCACACGGGGGGCGCCGATTCCGGAAAGCACGCGTCCGCAGGGGCTGCGGAGCTCCGCGGACGGCCCACAGCACGTGCACCACTGCGCGCGAAAGCGTGATTTCGGCGGAGCGTCCGCCGTGCGGATATCTCGCCGGCCCGGTCGCGCTGATATGCCGAGATCGTATGGCGGGCCTACCGCCATACGATGGACGCACCTGCGAAGCGTCCACTCCGGAGGCGGCCGAACTCTCGACGGGGGTGTCTGTCCCGGAGCCGCGCGAGCGCACGGCGCGAGCAGATGCCCACGAGCCCCCATGCGAGGTGGCCGGCTCGGCACGCCGGGACCGCTCGCTTCGAGCTACGCCCAGCGCGCACGGCGGGGGTGGACGCCCGGTCGAACCCGGCGGGCGCGGCCGGCACGCGTACCCGGGTCGACCGTGCGATGCCGGCTGGACCGACCCGATCGGACCGGGAGCAAGGGGCCGGATCAGATGCCGGGCTGTGCCCGCAACGACCGGCCGAAGCGAACACCCGGGTATGCACGGTCTGTGTAGGCGCCGGAGTGCGCGCGGAGCACACCGCCGGGGCGGACGCCCGGTTACGCGCAGTACGCATGGCCGGAGCGGATGCGGAGGTTCGCATACTCCACATATAGTTCGTCCCTCGCTCCCGTTACGGGACGCGAGGGACGGACTGGGAGGTGGACTCGCTCAGCTGAGCGCGCGAACTCCGGTGGCCTGGGGGCCCTTGGTGCCCTGGCCAACCTCGAACTCGACCTTCTGATTTTCTTCGAGGGTACGGAAACCCGAACCCTGGATCTCGGAATAGTGGACGAAGACGTCCGCAGAGCCGTCCTCGGGCGCGATGAAGCCGAAGCCCTTCTCCGCGTTGAACCACTTCACAGTTCCCTGTGCCATTCTGTTCCTTCTCTTTTCTTACTGGGAACGGCGGACAACTGGGTTTCGTCCACCGGGCCTGTTGCGGTCGGCGCTACTCTGACTCCCATGGGGGCCAACGTATGCCGTTCGCAACATCGATCCTGCCAGGGTTTGGACTTTGCATCCGCCCCTCGAACACAGAAGCTTTCGACCGAGACCCAGTGAACCATGTCTTTGGGAAATTCAACAGCGGAGTTACCGACAATTTGCAAAAAAAATGATCTCGCGAATGCAGGGGTAAGGGATAGTCCGCCCGAATCTGAACTTCCGGTATGTTTGCCTTCCGATAACCAGCGCCCGGACCGCGTACCCAGCTGTGACCCAGATCGCTATTGGGTATCGAACCCGCAGGTGGAACGAGGCGGACGTCGGTGTTTCACATTGTTGGGAGACCCGGAAGGCGTCCAGCCATGACTCGAGAGATCCGGCCCGATCAGTCCTATGGGCGATCGTTGCTGAATCGTGTCCTCGACGGCATTCCGGGCACTGATTCGCGCCTGACCCATATCGCCGAAGTACCCGGCCGGCCCGCAGCACCCACCGATTGGCCGTCCTGGTCGGCTCCGGAGGTAGTGGACGCGCTGCGTGCGGAAGGTATCGAAGCACCGTGGAGCCATCAGGCGGCCACCGCCGACCACGCCGCCCGCGGCCGGCACGTGGTGGTGGCGACCGGGACGGCGTCGGGAAAATCGCTCGGCTACCAGCTTCCCGTGCTCACCGCGCTGCACGAGGACCAGCGAGCGACCGCGCTGTACCTCGCCCCGACCAAGGCGCTAGGCGCCGATCAGCTCCGCATGGTCGGTGACCTGACCCGGCACGGCGCCCTCCGCCGGATCCCCGTCGCCGCCTATGACGGCGACACCCCCACCGAGGTCCGGCAGTGGGTGCGCGCGGAGACCCGCTGGCTGTTCACCAACCCGGATATGTTGCATCTGAGCCTGCTGCGCTCGCATCGAAGCTGGTCACGGTTCTTTCGTCGGCTGCGCTACGTGGTGGTCGACGAATGCCATGCCTATCGGGGACTGTTCGGTTCCCATGTGGCGCTGGTCCTGCGCCGACTGCGCCGGCTGGCGGCCCACTACGGCGCCGATCCGGTATTCGTTCTCTGTTCCGCGACGGCGGCCGATCCGGCCGCGGCGGCGTCCAGGCTGATCGGCGCCGATTGCGTGGCCGTGACCGAGGACGGGTCGCCGCAAGGGCCGCGTACGGTCGCGTTCTGGGAGCCGCCGCTGCTCACCGCGGTGACCGGGGAGAACGGTGCGCCCGTCCGGCTCGGCGCCACCACCGAGGCGGCCCGCATCACCGCCGACCTGGTCGTGGAGGGGGCGCGGACGCTGACCTTCGCGCGGTCGCGCCGCGCGGCCGAGCTGATCGCCGTCCACGCCCGGCAGCGCCTCACCGAAATCGACCCCGAACTGGCAGAACGCGTCGCCGCCTACCGCGGCGGCTACCTGCCCGAGGACCGGCGGGCGCTGGAGGCCGGGCTCTCGAACGGGTCCCTACTGGCCGCGGCGACCACGAATGCCCTGGAGCTCGGGGTGGACATCGCCGGGCTGGACGCCGTGGTCCTGGCCGGCTTTCCCGGCACGGTCGCCTCGTTCCGCCAGCAGATCGGCCGGGCCGGCCGCCGGACACAAGGAGCGTTGGCCCTGCTGGTGGCCCGCGACGACCCGCTGGACACCTATCTCGTGCACCACCCCGAGGCATTGCTGGACCGCCCGGTGGAAGCCAGCATCATCGATCCCTCGAACCCGTACGTACTCGGGCCGCAGCTGCTCTGCGCGGCCATGGAACTACCCCTCACGGAGGCGGAGGTACAAACCCTCGGCGCCCCTCGGATACTCAGGGAATTAGCAGGTCAGGGACTGGTTCGGCGCCGAGGAGCCCTGGGCGGCAGCAGTTGGTTCTATACGGGCGCCGAGCAGCCGCACGACGATGTCGATGTCCGCGGCGGTATCGGCACCCAGGTCGCGATCGTGGTCGCCGAGACGGGGCGGTTACTGGGCACGGCGGACGCCGGGCGAGCTCCGGCGACCCTGCACGAAGGCGCGGTCCACCTGCACCAGGGCGAGAGCTATCTGGTAGATGAGCTGGACCTCGAGGGCGGTGTCGCACTGGTCCGTGCCGATGCGCCCGGGTGGACCACAAGTGCCCGGCAGATCACCTCCCTCACGCTGGACACGGTGCGCGAAAGCACGACCTTCGGCGAAGTCACCGCGGCTTTCGCAGACGTGACCGTGCGCAGCCAGGTGGTGGGCTACCTTCGCACCCTGGTCACCGGGGAGGTCCTCGACCTGGTCGAACTCGACCTGCCCGAGCAGACCCTGCCCACCACCGCCGTGCTCTACACCGTGACACCGGAACTGCTGGAACGAGCCGGCATCGATGTCGCCGCGGTGCCCGGTGCCCTGCATGCCGCCGAACACGCGGCGATCGGCCTGCTGCCGCTGGTGGCGACCTGCGACCGATGGGACATCGGCGGGGTTTCCACAGCTCAGCACGCCGACACCGGCCTGCCCACGGTCTTCGTGTACGACGGGCAGCCCGGAGGGGCGGGGTTCGCCGAGCGCGGCTACACGATGTTGCGGCGCTGGCTCGCCGCCACCCTCGCGGCGGTCGAGGCATGTTCCTGCCATAGCGGGTGCCCGTCATGCGTGCAGTCGCCCAAGTGCGGTAACGGCAACGATCCCCTCGAAAAAGCCGGGGCGATCCGGTTGTTGTCCGCGATTCTCGCCGAGCTGACCGGCCCGGCACATCGCTACCCCACGGCTATGGAGCAATCCGGTGGTCGCGGCGTTTCCGGGTGAGCCGGAGCGGGCACACTACGCCGCACAGTCGGCAGATTTAAGAGGATAAGCATCATATTAACTGAATTGTTGCTAAAGGACCGGTCGGTAGCTACAGAGGGTGCCTTTGTATCAATTTTCGAACATATTGCTAATTCGAGTAACGGACCATTAATTGCCGTCGCTAAGTGAATGCAGTATTCGTCGTTAACAAAATTCGGCATAGCGCGATCACCGCGCTTCTCCGACCGGCCCGGCTCGCGCAATCGCTCGTATACTCCGCGCCCCGAACGGACCCAACGGTACTTTTTCTTCGATCGAGATCACGGCATCCCAGCCGTCTATCTCGCACCGCGCGACATGAGCCGCCATGCGACGTCCGAGTGCTTCGGCTGCCGCACATCCGGCTTCCGCGCCGTTCCACAGTTCACCCGCGGCCGCCAAGGCGGCGAGATCCGCCGCGGACTGGGCCCGGTGCCGCGCCACGACCACTCCGCCGAACTGGACTACCAGAACCGTCACCACGATCAAACCCACCGCCGCCAGACAGGCGGCGACCGTCGCCGAGCCCTTCTCTCCCGCCGAATACCGCGACCGGTGCCCGGTCGGACCGGTGGGCCGAGCCGCACGGACCACACGCCGACAGCGACTACCCGCAGGCGACGTCCTGCCGCGGCCTCTCACGGGCTCACCTCCGGCTCTGGTGCCGCCACCGCTTCGGCGTGCAGCCGGAGAACGGGTAACAGCGGGGTATCGGACGCCACGACAGCGATCACCCGATCGCCCTCGTAGCGCACCGAGATCTCCGCTCCTTCCGGTGCCACCCGGCGCGCGGCGACCTCCGCCGCCCCGCGATCACCCCGGGCCGCCAGCCGAGCCGCCTCACGGGCGGCATCCACACACCGCACCTGGGTCACCGCCGCCAGCACCGCCCCCACACACAACGCGGCGGTAGCGGCGAGCGCGGCGAGTGCAATCGCCGCTTCGACGGTCACCGACCCGGTCTCGTCGGTGACCGGGCGCCGGAACGCGCCGACAGCTCCGCGGCCGTCAGCGGCTCCGGTGCCCGGCGACCCGCCCATACACCTCAGACGCCGGTGTTCAGCGCCTTCTCGATGATCCCGGTCAGCGCATCGGGGATGCTCTCGCCGGTCACCACGGTGTACAGCACCGCGCCGAAAGCGGCCGCGGCTATGGTCCCGATCGCGTACTCGACCGTGCTCATCCCCTTTTCCTCCGACACCACGCGCCAGAACCGAGCGTTCGCCCTTCGCTGTACTTCCCGCAGCGGTTCCGGTGCGCTCCACGTCATCGTTCGGCTCTTCAGCACCCCGACCCCCTCTCTCCTCGGCTCGTACAGCCGTTCCGTACGAGCACATCTCGGTATCCGCCACCCGCGGTGTCACAGCAGTCCCCCGCCGAGGGCCCCGCCGGCCAGGCCGATGATCACCGGCACTATGCCGAGGCAGAGGAACGCCGGTAGGAAACACAGGCCCAGAGGTCCGCCGATCAGGACACCGGCCCGTTCGGCCCGCGCGGTCGCCGCTTCCTCCACCTGGGTGCGACGCTCCTCGGCGAGTTCGCCGATGGCCGCGGCCAGTGACGAACCCGAACGTGCCGAACGCCGCGCCAGCCGGGCCAGCGCGTCGAATTCCGGCGCCGCTCGGGCGCCGGATTCGGTGGGAGCCCAGGCCACGGCCGGATCGGCGCCCAGGGCGAGCAGATCGGCCACCCGCAGCAGCCGATCCGACAGCGAATCGGTCGCGGCCGGCGCGACGGCCCTCAGTGCGGCAGCAGTCGGCAAACCGGCCCGCAGACAGGCGGCCAGCAGATCGAACAGCGTCGCGCTCGCGACCGGGTCGGCGGCCGCGACGGGTTTCCGGGACCCCACCCGCCGGTGAGCCGGGCTCGGGCGTAACCGGGCCAGCACCGGCACCGAGGCCGGGGCCAGCAGAATCGCTGCCGACAGCAGAACGAACGGCCATGCGTAAGCAACCATCGATTTTCCTTTCGGCGTTCGTCGAGGGGGCCGCTCGGGTCGATTCCGATCCGGCGCACGGCCGGCGTGCCGGGACCGGCGGCCGGCCCGAGGTGGCGCCGGGCATACCGCGTTCGCCGGCAGAAGGCGCACGGCATATCGGAGCGGGTCGGCGGGCGTGTTCGGGTTCACCGCGGGGCCACCCGGCGGGTGATCTCGTCCGCCCAGAGCAACCCTGCGCAAGCCAGGCCGGCGCCGAGCGGCAGGAGGAACCGGCCGGCGGAGGAGACGAACAGCACATGCAGCGGCCGGGCGCCCATCAACTGCCCCAGCCCGACACCCAGCAACGGGAGTACCGCCAAGATCGCCGCGGTGGCGCGCGCACCGGCCAGCGAAGCGTCGGTCCGGGTCCGGAACCTGATTCGCGCGACGAGGTCGGCGCGGGCCGCCGCCAGGAGTTCGGCCAGAGCCAGACCGTGTCGCTCGGCGACCTGCCAGGCATCGGCCACACGGCCCAGCTCGGCGGCGATCACCGAGTCGGGACGGAGCAACCCCTCCGCGCCCGACCCGCCCAGCCTGCTGCGTGCCGAACCGACCGCGAAGGCCGCGGCCGCGATACCGCCGCTCTCCCGGGCGGCGACCGCGGCCGCGGCACTCGGGTGCGCGCCCACTCGGAGTTCGGAGATGACGGCCTCGAGCCCGTCGAGGAGGTGAGCGCATTCGGTGCGGTGCAGACGAGCCCGGCGGGAGCGGCGCAGCCGCACCGCGACAGTGGCCGCGACGAGCAGCGCGGCCATCAGACTGCCGCTACCCAGCGTGAACGCCAGCGCACATCCGATACCCGCAACCCCTCGTATCGTCCACCGCATCGGAAAGGCGCGCGCGGTACGGACTTCGAACACCCTGCCGAATCGCCGTCTGCCTGCGGGCTCCGGCGTGAGCAGCAGCGCCGCAGCAGTACATCCCAGTGCCGCCGCGACAGTGCCGACCGCCGTGGGGACCGGGGACATCATCCGGCCCGTTCCGCGAGAACAGCCTGCAGAACCCCGGCGGCGGGCGCCGGGCCGGCCGCCCGCCATGCCGGCCGGATCTCGACCCAACCGGCGCTGTCCCGCTGCACCACACCGATTTCCGCGAGATACCGAAACCCGTCGGCACGCCGCCGGACGTGCAGGACCACCTGAACGGCAGCGGCCAATTGGCTGTGTAGCGCCGGCCGGTCCATTCCGCCCAGCCCCGCCAATGCCTCGAGCCGCGCGGTCACCTCCCGGATCGAGTTGGCGTGGATCGTTCCGGCACCGCCGTCGTGACCGGTGTTCAATGCGGTGAGCAGGTCGACAACCTCCGCGCCGCGTACTTCGCCCACCACGATGCGGTCGGGGCGCATCCGCAACGCCTGCCGGACCAGATCACGTAAGGTGATCTCGCCCGCCCCTTCGATATTGGGCGGCCGCGCCACCAGCCGGACCACATGCGGATGCGGCGGCGCGAGTTCGGCCGCGTCCTCGACACAGATGATGCGCTCCCCTTCGTCCACCTCGGCGAGCAACGCGGAGAGCAATGTGGTCTTTCCCGCCCCGGTACCCCCGACCACGAGGAATGCCAGGCGCGCACGAACGATCTGCTGCAGAAGATCGTTCGCACCGGGGGCCACCGCGCCGGACCGGGCGAGCGCGTCCAGGCCCTGGGTCGCCGGACGCAGGATCCGGAGCGACAGACAGGTTCCACCGCGAGAGATGGGAGCGAGCACCGCGTGCAGCCGGACGCCGAAGCTCTGTCCCAGCACCAGTTCCCGGCCGGACAGTTGCCCGTCGACCCACGGCTGGGCATCGTCGAGACGACGGCCCGCCGAAAGGGCCAGGCGCTGCGCGAGCCGCCGGACGGCGGCTTCGTCGGGAAAGGTCGTCGCGGTCCGCTCGACCCCGCGACCCCGATCGATCCATACCGCGTCCGGGCCGGTGACCAGCACGTCGGCCACCGCGGGATCGTGCAACAGCGGTTCGAGCACACCCGCTCCGGTGAGTTCGGTCTGCAGCAACCGTAGGGCGCGCAGCAGATCCGTATCCCCCAGCATCCCGCCGGCTTCGGCCCGGATGGCCGCCGCGACCCGCGCGGGCTCGGGCTCCGCGCGATCTCCGGCCAGCCGTTCCCGCACCCGTTCCAGCAGTTCGGTCGTGACCACACCCGGGTGTTCGGCGCTCATCCGGCCCGCCGCGGGTCGGGCGGGCTCAGCACTGCCAGTACCGCGTCGCAGGCATCCCGCAGTGGGCCGCGCCGCAGCCGCAGACCGCGGCGTTCGAGCCGGGCGGCCAGGCCGGGTTGTGCCCGGACCGCCGCCAGCAGCGGCAGTTCCAGTATCTCGGCGA
>NZ_BAGJ01000012.1 GCF_000308775.1 Nocardia testacea NBRC 100365 | reverse complement strand
CAGTGCCGCCCGGCCGCGGGCGCGCGCGTCCGCGGCCCCGCCGCCGGACTGCCCGGCCACGGCTGAGTTTCGTTTGCCACCAGCGCCATCCCTACCCCGACAGCTCGAAGTTTCCGTTGGACCCGTACACGGCCAGCGAGACCAGCAGTGTCACCGACACCACCGCGATGAGCGAGGTGCGCACCGCGTTACCGACCGCGGTTCCGACACCGGACGGACCGCCGGCGGCGAAGAAACCGAAGTAGGTGTGGATCAGCAGGATGGTGATCGCCATGAGGATCGCCTGCAGGAACGACCAGATCAGGTCGATCGGGTTCAGGAAGGTGGCGAAGTAGTGGTCGTAGAGCCCGGAGGACTGCCCGAGGATCACCACGGTGGTGAACCGGCTGGCCAGGAAGGAGGCGATCACCGCGATCGCGTACAGCGGGGTGATGGCGATCATCCCGGCCATGATCCGGGTGCCCACCAGATACGAGATCGGCTCGATCGCAATGGATTCCAGGGCGTCGATCTCCTCGTTGATCCGCATGGCGCCCAGCTGTGCCGTCACCCCGGCGCCGAAGGTCGCCGCCAGCCCGATACCGGCCACCACCGGCGCCGAGATCCGGACATTGATGAACGCGGACAGGAAGCCGGTGAGTGCCTCGATTCCGATATCGCCGAGCGAGCTGTAGCCCTGCACCGCGAGGGTGCCGCCGGTGGCCAGGGTCAGGAAGCTGACGATCACCACCGTGCCGCCGAAGGCTGCCAGTGTGCCCGCGCCCATACTGATCTCGGCGATGAGCCGGATGGTTTCGCGCTTGTACCGCCAGGCCGCCAATGGCGCGAACGCCAGCGCCTTCACATAGAAGATGGCATGGTCACCGACCCGGCCCAGGACGTCCACCGGTTTACGCAACCGGCGGATCAGCAGCGGATACCGAGCCGTCAGGACCTCGGAGGCTGTCATCGGATACCTCCTCTCATCCGGTCGTCAACTGGATGCCGATCGCCGTCACCATCACATTGATGACGAACAGCGACATGAACGCGTAGACCACGGTCTCGTTGACCGCGTTGCCGACCGCCTTCGCACCGCCGGTGACGATGAGCCCGCGATAGCAGGCGACGATCCCGGCGACCAGCCCGAACAGCAGCGCCTTCACCGACGAGATGATGACCTCGTTGATACCGGTGAGCAGGGTGATCCCGGCGACGAAAGCGCCCGGATTCACGTCCTGCACATACACCGAGAAGACGTATCCGCCGAGTACTCCGATGATGCAGACCAGGTTGTTCAACAGGAGCGCGACCAGTCCGGAGGCCAGCATGCGCGGTGTGACCAGTCGCTGCACCGGATCGATCCCGAGCACCTCCATGGCCGCGATCTCCTCCCGGATGGTCCGGGAGCCCAGGTCGGCACACATGGCGGTGGCACCGGATCCGGCCACGATCAGCACTGTCACCATCGGGCCCACCTGGGTCACCGCGCCGAAGGCCGCGCCCGCCCCGGAGAGGTCGGCGGCGCCGAGTTCGCGCAGCAGGATATTGAGCGTGAAGCTGACCAGTACGGTGAAGGGAATCGCCACCAGCAGCGTCGGCACCAGCGAGACGCGCACGATGAACCAGGCCTGTTCGAAGAACTCCCGGGTCTGGAAAGGCCGGCGGAAGGCGAATTTCACCGCGTCCGCGGTCATGGCGAACAGCCCGCCCACGGTCTGGAGCGGTCCGGCGACACGATCTTTGGCCCGGATCCAGACCGGGGTGCGAGTGGTCATCGGAGTCTCACGGTGTCGTGAGCTGTCGCCGGGTCGTTCGGGCGGTCCCCCGGGGGGCCCGGGACCCACCCGGGCAACGAGGAATTCGGCATCGAAGTGCTCCTGTCGAACGATCGACGACTCGGTGGGTGCGCCGGACGGCGGGGCTCCCACCCAGACGGGGCGGCTCCGGACGAGCCGCGATACGACGAGCGGTGTGCCGGGGACGGCTACGGTCAACCCGATGGCTGATGCCGTCTCAGTCGGCGAGCTGTCGCATATCTCGGTGCGAAAATGTCATTCTCGATTTCCAATAGGATGGCATCCGGATTCAGAGAATTCAATACTTGCCGGCAACTTCCCCGGAACGCCCAGGCAGATCGGGCAAACGGTCGCACGGCCGCGACGAAACCCGCGCGAACAGGCAGGATTCCCCCCGCGCGGGGCCGGCGAAACCCGCGCGTCAACCCCCGGGCGACACCCGAGTTGTGAAACTCGACGTTTCAAACCCGCCCGATACCTCGACCCCGAATTGAATTCGCACGAATGCGTACGAAGCACTCTATGAATCGCGCGGACCCGGCATCGGCCCGCGGCCGAAAGAACCGCGGCGCCACCACACGTCGCACCTGCCCGGCCCCGCGACCGGTCGCCCGCTACCGCGCCACTGTCCGGGTCGGATCGACACCACACCGACCCGCCGACCACTCCCGCACCCCGACAACGGGATGCGGAGACCGTGACTCAGACCGCGGGCACCAGATCCGCGCAGAACGGCGCGTACTCCATGGCACCGCTGCGGAAGATCTCACTCGGCGTCACCGCGGTGGGCGAGAGCCCGGCGGCCACCATCGCCTGCGCCTTGAACGCTCGCGCCGCGTAACTGAGCCGGTGCAGCACCGGATCCACGCCGTGATCCTGACCGGCCGGCCAGCCGTCACCCCAGACGACGACCTCGATCCCGCGATCCTCGAGCGCCCGCAGCACACCCTTGCGGGCCCGGCCGTCCCGGCTACAGACGTCGGCGTTGACGGCCAGGGCCTGCGGCAGCCGGCCGGGCACCTCCGTGGCCAGGACGGCGTCGAGTTCCCGCACCTCGGCGCCGAGGATCTTCAACGGCCGGATATCGGAGGGCCGGGCGAGCAGGACGGTCACATCCCAGCCGGCCACCGACCGATCGAACAGCCACCCGCCGGCGAACTGGACCGCATCGGCCACGGTCGCCGCCACCACATCGAGCCGGTACCTCATCACATCTCCTTCGCCGCCAAGTCGCGGGCCAGCGACTCGGTGTAACCGTTGAATACGTCGGCCAGCGGGATCGAACGATCGAGCAGCCATGAGATCTCCATTCCGTTCAAGAAGGCCACGATTTCCACCGCACGCATGCGTGGATCGATATCGCGCCGGTACCGGCCGCTGTCCTGGCCTCTCCGGATCGCCTGGACGACGAGTTCGACGGCCGTATGCCAGCGATCGAGCATCCGATCGTGCAGCGGCGCCTCGGGCATGAGGTTTTCCACGAGCAGCACCACGAAGGTGCCGACCAGCTCCGGATGGCGTTCCATCCGGGTGACCACCTTGCGGATCTCGACCAGGAGGTCACCGCCGATATCGGCGTCTTCGAGATCCTGGGCGTCGCGGGCATCCAGAACGGCGTGCAGCAACTGCTCTTTCGAGGAGAAGTGGTGCAGCAACCCCGCGGAGGTCACTCCGGCCTCACCGGCGATCTGGGCGAGTGTGGTACCGCGCCAGCCGTTACGGGTGAGCAGCCGCTGAGCGACGGCGAGGATACGTTGCCTGCGGTCTTCCCCCTTGGCGAGGAGTGAGGCATAAGGACGAGGAGCTGTCATGGCCCGAACCCCGATCTGACAAACCTAGTGAACACACAGTAGGTTGGTTTCCATCATGTGACAAGGGTTACAGGGAAGTTGCCCCGGTAATGGGCCTTCACAAGCGGATCACGGCAACGACCGAGTCGGAATCCGGCCGCGCACAACCGTTGCGAGACCCGGCGTAAAGCTCTGATGAAAATAACATTCTCGTTGCCCTAGCCGCAGGGTAATGGGCAAATCCGGGCCAAGCCGTAGAACGCCACTCTCGTAATGTGATAATGTCGTTTTCAGCTTGGCGGGTGACCACCCGGGACCCGGCCGCCGGCAGCACCGATCCGCCGATGCCACCGGTCATAGGTAATCGGCATGACACCGCGACGGCAACGGCGTCCCGGGACCACGACCGCCGACGGCAGATTCGCGAATCAAACGATCCATTGGAGGGTCACGATGCCGACTTCGCCCAGCAGTGCCCAGCTCTACCCGCCGCAGGGTTTCGGTCCGCCGAAGGATCGCCGGGGCCACGCCGAGGGCACACTCGGACTCCCCGCCGGCACCGAGGTCTTCTCCGCCGACAACCACATCTCCCTCGCGGACGACATCTTCTACGAGCGGTTCCCCGAGGAGCTCCGGGACAAGGCACCCCGGGTGTGGTACGAGGACGGCGCGTACCAGATCGGCCGCAAGGGAAAGTCCTTTCTGCCCGGTGATTTCAGCCGGGTGCTGATGCAGTACGACCCCCTCGCCGGCTCGGGTAGCACCAACCTCGAGGCCCGGGTGGCGGATCTGCGCGCCGACGGAATCGACAAGGAACTGGCCTTCCCCAATTCGCTGCTGGCGCTGCTCTTCTATCCGGACAAGGCGGTCCGGGAGCGCTGTTTCCGCATCTACAACGAGTACATCGCCGAGGTGCAGGAGCGCTCCGGCGGCACGTTGTACGGCGTCGGCCTGATCAACTGGTGGGACGCCGACGGAACGCGCCGCACCCTGACCGAACTGAAAGGCCTCGGTCTCAGAACGTTCCTGCTGCCGCTGTCGGCCGGTAAGGACGACGAGGGCAATGTCATCGACTACGGCAGCACCTCGATGATCGGCGTCTGGGACGCCATCGAGGAATCCGGAGTGCCGGTATCGCACCATATCGGCGAATCTCCGCTGTCCGCCCCGTGCGAGGTGAACAGCGTGGTGGTCGGCATGATGCACAATGTGGCTCCCTTCCGGGAGCTGTTCTCCAAGTATCTCTTCAGCGGCATCATCGACCGGCATCCGGGTCTGCAGATCGGCTGGTTCGAGGGCGGGATCAACTGGGTCGCCGCGGCACTGCAGGACGCCGAGCACATGAACGCGTCCTACCGGCACATGTACAACCGCCCGATCGACCACGATGTGCGCTACTACTGGCAGAACCATATGCGCGCCTCGTTCATGGTGGATCCGCTGGGTCTGGCCGTCATCGACCGGATCGGGGTCGACCGGGTGATGTGGTCCTCGGACTATCCGCACAACGAGAGCACCTTCGGCTACTCCGAGCAGTCGCTGGCCGCGGTCGTCGAAGCGGTCGGTCCCGAGGACGCCGCACGCATCGTGAGCGGCAACATCAAGGAATTCCTGGGTGTCTAGACAGGGCCGCAGCGCCGAGGGCGAGAAGGACCGTTACCGATGACCGCATTTCCCGCGACCACCGCGGCGATCGATATACCCGACCTCCCCGACCGTGCCCGGATGCGCCGGGAGACCGGGGCCCGGCTGCGTTCGGCCATGGCCGAACGCGGTGTCGACGCGGCGATCCTGCTGCTGAACAACAATGTCGTCTACGCGACCGGCGCCAATTGGCCGCTCGGCGACGCCGGGCTCGCCCATGTCGAGCGACCGGTCGCCGTGGTCACCGTGCACGACGAATGGCCGCATCTGTTCCTGCCCTTCCGGGCCGGTGCCGCGGCCGAATCCGAACTGCCCGAGGACCATGTGCATCCGCCGGTGTATCTCGAATTCGACGAGGGCGTCACGGATTTCGCACGGAAGCTGGCCGAGCTGGTGCCCGCCGGCGCCACCTTCGCGGTGGACGAGTACACCGGCGCCATGCTGCGGGCGCGCGACCGGCTCTTCCCGGGCGGGAAACCGGTGGACGCCGCCACGGTCATCGGCCCGGCCAAACTGATCAAAACGGCCGACGAGCTGTCCTGTATCCGCAAGGCCTGCCGGATCACCGAGGAAGCCATCGTCGACATCCACACCGGCCTGGCGCCCGGGCAACGCCAGATCGACCTGTCCGCGCGGTTCGTGCGGCGCGCGTTCGAGCTCGGCGCCACCGCCACCATGCTCGACGCCATCTGGCAGGTCATGCCGGAAACCAAGGCCGACGGTGTCTGGACCAAGCACGGTGATCTCGCGCTGCCGCTGCTCACCACCGAACGGGAACTCGCGGCCGGCGATGTGCTGTGGACCGATGTCAGCATCACCTACAACGGCTACTGCTCGGATTTCGGCCGCACCTGGATCGTCGGGCAGGATCCGACACCGCGCCAGCAGGCGCAGTACCGCAAGTGGCGGGAGATCCTGGACGCGGTCCTCGCGCAGATCCGGCCCGGCGCGACCGCGGCCCGGCTCGGCGCGGCGGCCACCGCGGCGGCCGGCGGACAGCGGCCCTGGCTCCCCCATTTCTATATTTCGCACGGTATCGGCGTGAGCGCCGCCGAGGTGCCGATGATCGGCACCGATCTCGGCGCCGAATTCGACGAGAACTTCGTGCTCCGACCCGGCATGGTGCTGGTCCTCGAACCCGTGGTGTGGGAGGACGGCACCGGCGGCTACCGCAGTGAGGAGATCGTGGTGGTTACCGACGGAGGCTTCGCGCCTCTCACCGACTACACCTATGCCCCCTATGGCGATTGAGATCCTGCCGGACGATCGCGCGCTGCGGGTGGGCCGCCGCGAGCGCGTGCTGGCACAGATGCACGCCCACGACCTCGATGTGCTCATCGCCGGACGGCAGGCCAATGCCCGCTATCTCTCCGGCGCGCCCCAGCTGTGGGTGGCCGGCACCCGTCCGTTCGGGCCGGTGGCCCTGCTCGTGCGGCGCACCGGCGCGGTCCATCTGCACAGCACCTGGGACGAGGGGATCCCCGAGGACATCCCGCACGAGAACCTCTACGAGACCATGTGGGATCCCCGCAATCTCGCCGCGGTGCTGCGGGAAATCGAAGGCGCGGCCGACGCCCGGCGGGTGGGGACCGATGCGCTCTCCCCCGGGTTCGCCGAACTGCTGCCCACTGCCTTCCCGAATGCCGAGATCGTCGACGGTGAACTGGCCTTCCGCGCGGCCCGGCGGATCAAGACCGCGGACGAGATCGACACCCTGCGCGCCGGCCTGCGGGTCGCCGAACAGGGGCTCGCCGCCGGGCTGGCCGAACTCGCGCCCGGGGTCACCGAACAGAGTCTGGCCGGGATACTGCTGGAAGCCTGCGCGGCGGGCGGGGTGAGCACCCCCGCCACGCAGGACGCGGCGTGGGTGACCGCCCGGGACCATCCGTGGCGGCGGGCCACCGCGGATCGGCGCGTCCAGGAAGGTGACCTGGTCGCCTTCTCCTCCGGTGTCCTCGCCGACGGATATATCGGTGAGGTCGGGCGCACCTGGCCGGTCGGGCCGGTGACTCCGGCGACGGAGAAACTCTACGGTCGCTGGAACCGGCTGTGGGACCGTCTTGTCGCGGCCTGCCGGCCGGGCGCGCCCGCGGCCGGACTGCTCGACGCCTATCTCTCCGCCGGCGAGCCGCTCCCGGCCCTGCCGGTGGCCCGCGGTCTCGGTATGGGTTTCGACCCGCCGGTCGTCGCGCCCGCCCTGCGGCGCACCGCGGAGGCCGAAATCCTCGAGCCCGGCATGGTGCTCGCCGTGACCGGTTACGTCTGGGCCGAAGGCGTCGGCGCGGTGTTCGGCCGCGACGCCGTGCTCATCGAGGCCGACGGCCCGCAGATCCTGACCTCGAGCCCACACTGGGAGCCGTGATGACCACCCGTACCCCCGGCAATGGAGTCCACGCCGACGACGAAGGGGACGCCCGCCCGGCGGGCACCGGGCAGCCGAGCGCCGAGGAGATCATCCGGTACTCGAAAGACCCCGCGACCCGCATCGCGACCATCACCTTCGACCGCCCCGATCAGCTCAATGCCCCGACCATGGATGCCCGCCTGCGCTACGGCGATCTGATCCACCGGGCGAGTATCGACGACGAGGTCAAGGTGCTGGTGATCCGGGGCGCGGGGGACGATTTCGGATCCGGCGCCGACCTGGGCGAGTTCATGGCGGTACAGAACGACCCGGATCAGGGACCGCGGCTGCGCGAATACAAGATCGGGCCCGATGAGGTCAGGTATCCGCCCGCGGGGTCGTTCCGGCACGGCGCCAACATCAGCCAGTGGTATGCCAACGCCCAGGCGGGCTGCCGCAGCCTGCAGGAGTTCAAGAAGATCAGCATCGTCGAGGTCAAGGGCTACTGCTACGGCTGGCACTTCTACCAGGCCGCCGACGCCGATCTGGTGATCTCCGCCGACGACGCGCTGTTCGGGCATCCGTCGTTCCGCTACTACGGCTGGGGGCCGCGGATGTGGACCTGGGCGCAGACCATGGGCCTGCGCAAGTTTCAGGAGATGGTGTTCACCGGACGGCCCTTCTCGGCCGCGGAGATGGCCGAGTGCAACTTCCTCAACAGTGTCGTACCCCGGGCGGATCTCGAGGCCGAGACCGATAAATACGCGCTGGCCTGCGCCCGCAACCGGCCCACGGACACGGTGTTCATGCAGAAGGTCTTCTTCGAGATCATGAAACAGCAGCAGGGCGAGTACATGGGCAGCCTGCTCAGCGGTTTCTTCGAATCCATGGGCGGCCATATCCACGCCGACGACAACGATCTGATGCTGGACAACGCCTTCGACGGCGGCCTGAACAATTCGGTCAAGGACAACGACAGCCGGTTCCCGCCGGAATTCCGGCTCAGCAGGTCGGGCCGCCGCAAGAAGCAATAGCCGAGCGCGTCCGCGTTCCCCCGGGGGATCGACCGCACCGGCCCGGGCGTGCCGGTGTGCTGCACCCGCACCACAGTGCGGGTGCAGCGTGGTCTCCGGGGCTTTCGCCACGCCCGCAGTCCCGGCACAGGAATCGAGAGTGTTATGACAGCGAATCGGATCGAGCGTCGATACGGTCCCCCGGAAACGTCGCCACTGGCCGATTACATCGTGGTCGATCTGTCGAGCGGGATCGCCGGCGCGTACTGCACCAAACTCCTCGCCGATGCCGGGGCCCGGGTGATCGCGATCGAACCGCCGGAGGGCAACCCGCTGCGCCGCCGATCGGTCTCCGGAGCGGTCGTCGAGGACGGCGCCGACGGCGCGCTCTTCCGTTTCCTGGCCGGCCGCTCCCACAGCGTGGTGGCCGACCCGCACAGCGCCGCGGACCGCGACCTGCTCGACCGGCTGCTCGCGGGCGCCGACGCGGTGGTCTGGTCCCCCGGACCCGGCACCGCCGACCGGCCCGGGCACACGCCCACCGCCCTGCGCGACCGCCACCCCCATCTCGTCGTCACCACGATCACGCCGTTCGGCCTGGACGGCCCGTGGGCCGGGCGCCCCGCCACCGAATTCACCTTGCAGGCCTGGTCGGGCGGTATCGTCGGCCTCGGCCGCGGGGCCCCGGACCGGGCGCCGCTGCACATCGGCGGCGATGTCGGCGAATGGTTCGCCGGCGCGCACGCGGCGGCCGCGCTGCTCACCGCCCGGCACCGCAGCCTCGCCACGGGCACCGGGGAACTGGTCGATCTGTCGATGCTGGAAACCCAGATCCTCGGGCTCTCCTACTATCCGGTGTCGTTCTACGAGACGCTGAACCGCCCGTTCCGCACCCAGCGCCGGCTGAGCCGACCGGGAGTGGCCACGGCCGCCGACGGCCTGATCGCGGTGGGGTGCGGTACCGCGCAGCAGTGGTTCGATCTGTGCGTCATGGTCGGGCATCCCGAGTGGATCGAGGAGGACCCGACTCCCGCCATCACCGAACGCACCAACGAGAAAGCCGACGAGATCGCGGCCTGGTTCGCGGCGCACAAGGTGGACGAGATCCAGGAACTGGCCACGGCTTTCCGGATCCCGAACAGTCCGGTGGCCGACGGTGCCACGGTCACCGAGCTGGACCAGCATCGTGCCCGGGACTTCTTCACGGTCCAGCCGGGCGGCGGATTCGTCCGCCCCGGGCCCCCGTTCCGGTCCCGGCCGGCGCTGTTGCGCGAACCGGCCGCGGCGCCGCGGCTGGGCGAGCACACCGAGCGGTACCGCGACGCCGGGTTACCCGCCCGCGTGACCCCGGCCGGCGCCGCCCCCGCGCGACCGCTTCCGTTCCAGGGTCTGCGGGTGCTCGATATGACCACGTTCTGGGCGGGCCCGTCGTGCACCCACTTCCTCGCGATGCAGGGCGCCGAGGTGATCCATGTCGAATCGGCCCAGCGTCCCGACGGGACCAGGCTCATCGCGGGTGTGCCGATCACCGAGGACCGGTGGTGGGAGAAGTCGGGCATCTTCACCGGGCTCAACACCGGCAAGCGCGGGATCACCGTCGATTTCCGGGAGCCGGCCGGTCGCGAGATCCTGCGCCGGCTCGTCGCCACCTGCGATGTGATCGTGGAGAACTACACGCCGCGGGTGATCGAGCAGATCGGTCTCGACTGGGACACCGTGCGAACGCTGCGCCCCGACGCCGTCATGGTGCGGATGCCGGGTTTCGGGCTCGACGGCCCCTGGCGGGACAACCCCGCCTTCGCCTATGTGATCGAGGACGCCTCCGGGCTCACCGCGCGCACCGGGTACCCGGACCAGAACCCGGTCGAGCCCTACAGCCTCGGCGACCCGAACGCCGGCGTGCACGCCCTGATCGCCCTGCTGCTGGCCCTGGAGCACCGGCGTCGCACCGGTGCGGGCGTGCTGGTGGAGGCGGCCATGGTCGACGCGGCCCTGAACATCACCGCCGAGCAGGTCATCGAATACTCCGCGTACGGCGCGCTGCTGGAACGGTCCGGCAACCGGGGCCCGCACGCCGCGCCGCAGAACCTCTACCGGGCCGCCGGACTCGACGAATTCGGCAGGCCCGACAACTGGATCGCCCTGGCCGTCGCCACCGACGAGCAGTGGACCGCGCTCGTCGAGATCCTGGGGCGGCCCGGATGGGCGACCGATCCCGGTCTGCGTACGGCCGCGGGCCGCCGGGCCCAGCACGACACCATCGACGAACACCTCGCGCTCTGGTTCGCCGACCAGGAGGCCGGTGCGGTCGTCGCCCGCCTCTGGGACGCCGGGATACCTGCGGCCGAGGTACTACAGCCGCACCGGCAGTCGGAGATCCCCCAGCTGCACCATCGCGAATTCTTCGAACCCGTCGCGCATCCGGTCAATCCGACCGCGCGGCACAGCACGGTCCCGGCCCGCTATTCCGCCGGACCGGACCGCTACCACCGCGCCCACGCTCCACTGCTCGGTCAGGACAATCACGCGGTACTGGCCGAACTCGGATACCGCCCGGAGGAGGTGGCTGCGCTCGAACGCGACGGAGTGGTGGGCGGGGTACCGCACTTCTTCCGATAATTTGACAATATGCTGTCATATCGACAGAATGTTGTCATGACTCCGAGAATTGTGCACGTGGCCGTCTTCGACACCCTCGCCGACTGGGAGGTCGGCGCGGCGACCGCGCACATCAACAACGACGCCTGGCATCGCGCACCGGGCGCCCACCGCACCCGCACCGTCGGCCTGAGCACCGATCCCGTCACCACGATGGGCGGCATGCGGATCGTGCCCGATACCACGCTTGCCGAGCTGACCCCGGCCGACAGCGCCATGCTCATCCTCCCGGGCGCCACCGGCTGGGAGCTGGGCGAACTGGATGCCTTCGCCGGGAAAGCCCGCGAATTCGCCGCGGCCGGCGTCCCGGTCGCCGCGATCTGCGGCGCGACCTTCGGCCTGGCGCGGGCGGGCCTGCTCGACGATCGCCGGCACACCAGTAATGTCGCCGAATTCCTGGCGGCCAGCGGATACGCGGGCGGCGACCACTACGTCGACGAACCCGCGGTCACCGATCGCGGGGTGATCACCGCCAATTCCACCGCGCCCTTCGAGTTCGCGCGTGAAGTGCTGGCCGCCCTGGAGATCTACGAACCCGAGGTGCTCGACGGCTGGTACCGCCTCTTCAGCAAGGGTGATCCGGCCGGCTACGCGGCCCTGGCGGAGTACGAAGCGCGGCAGGCGGCGGTCTGAGGCACGGTGCAGAATTCCGAACAGGAGCTGTTCAGCACGGCCGCCATCACCTCGTTCCGGCTCAACGGCCAGTTCCTCGCGATCGCCGAGAACCTGGCCGGGCCGGCCGGACTCACCGCCGCCTGGTGGCAGGTGCTGGGCGCCGTACTGCACGAACCGCTCCCGGTGGCCGGTATCGCCCGGGCAATGGGCGTCACCCGGCAGGGGGTGCAGCGGATCGCCGATCTGCTGGTGGAACGCGGTCTCGCGGAATACCGGCCGAATCCGGCGCACCGCCGCGCCAAACTGGTCGCGATCACCGAGGCCGGGCACGCGGCCGTCGCCCGGATCACGCCCCGGCACGCGGAGTTCGCCGCCCGGCTCGCGGCCGAACTCGGGGTCGAGCGGCTGACGGAGATCGTGGCCGCGCTCACCGATCTCTCCGCGGCGGTAACGGTGCTCGAGCCGCCGGAATGAGCCGGCCTCGTACGGGACCGCTCAGATCCCGGCGAGCCGGCGCACGACCGATAGCGGCAGCACCTTCATCGCGTAGGCCAGTGGCACCCACGGCCACGCCGGACAGTAGGCCTTGAAGCGCCGCTTCTCGATCGCCGAAACCATGGAACGGACACCGGTGCGGGTATCGACCAGGAATGTGGGCGGATGCGCGGCCTTGTCGTTCATCTCCGAGGCGATATAGCCCGGGTAGATGATCGACACGTCCACCCCGGGGACCCGCTCCGCGGCGATACCCTCGGCCAGCGCGGCCACCCCGGCCTTGCTGGCGGCATAGGCGGTCATCGTCTTGGGCATACCGCGCACCGCGGAGATCGAGGAGATCACCACGAGGTGCCCGGCGCCCTGTGCGCGGAAGATCTTCATGGCCGCCTCGATCTGGGCCATGGCGCCGAGGAAATTGGTCTGGACGGTCTGCCGGTTGGGTCGGTCGCCGCCCTTCCCGAACGGCACCCCTTTGCCGAGCCCGGCATTGACGATCACCCGGTCGATTCGGCCGAGATCGGCGGCGAATTCGTCGAACACCGTCGGGACGGCCTCGAAATCGGTGACGTCCAGCGCCGCGACCCGCACCCGCACCCGGGGATGGGCCGCCGCGATCTCCGCCGCGAGGTCGTCGAGGCGCTCGGTGCGGCGCGCGCAGAGGGCCAGGTCGTAGCCGAGAGCGGCGAACTGCCGGGCCATTTCGGCGCCCAGACCGGAGCTCGCGCCGGTGATGAGGATCGAACCAGTGCCCACTGTGCTGAATCTCCTGCGGTCGGGCCGGCACCGGGACCGGTGCGGCGATGAGCGGCGGGTGTCCCGAGCCTAACGGCTACGAGGGCGCCTGCCCGCAGTTCGGCACCGAGCCGGCCGAGCTCAGCGGGCGGCCCGGATCCGTTGCGACGCCGGAGCCACGAACGGGGTGAGGGCCTGTTCTATCTGCTGATGCGAGGGCCGGCTGTACCGGCGTCCCGGGAGCCCGTCCTCGGGTGCGCTGGCGGCCGCGCGGCACGGATCGATCTGCGCGGCAGCGGGATCCGTACCGAACTCGTCGCCGGTGATCTCCATCGAGGCCAGCCGGCTACCGGTACGGGCCTCGTACACGGTGAGGCGATAGACCGCCGTGAAGAGGTTGAGCGTCCGGCCCACCGGCTGCCCGGGCGCGGGCGGGTACTGGCAGGTGCGCACGAGCCCCCCACGGCGTTCCTGACCCACGCACGCGACCAACTGCACCGCGGCGGAATCGATCGGACGCCAGACCGCGGAGGGCCCGAACGCGGTGTACTCGGGCAGGTCCCCGCCGAGATACACCGGACTGGGCCCGGCCGCCGAATAGGGCGCGGCGGCGGGATTGCCTTCGCCGCCCGCGCACAGCGCACCGTATTCGGTCACATCGAACCGGGCGAAACCGGACGCTGCG
>NZ_BAGJ01000013.1 GCF_000308775.1 Nocardia testacea NBRC 100365 | reverse complement strand
GGGCCCCAACGCCTCCCGTCCGGCGACCGGCAACCGGGCGGCGGTACCGCCGCCCGCCAAGCCCGGACCGGACCCGTCCAAGCGCCCGCCGACCGGACAGCGTCCCGCCGCGGCACCGGTCGAGTCCGCCGATCCGACCACCGCGGTTCCACAGCAATCCGACCCCGTTCGAGGTGGTTCGCGACCGGGTGGCGAACCGGCCCCCAAACGCTCTCGGCAACCTTCCGGCACACCGCGTCGCGGCAAAAGCGCGAAGGCGGCCGCCGAGCCACCCGAATTGGTCACCGACGTTCTCGACCCGCTCGACGAGAGCGACCCGCGGATCGGCGGCCGGACCGACACTGCCGGTTGGCCCACCTCGGGACCGGCGACACCGGATACGGTCGGCAAACCGAAGCGGCGGCGCGCCCCCGAAAGCCGGCGCAACAGGCGGCTACGGATCGCGGGCCGGGCAGCGGTCGCCTTCTTCTCCGTTCTCGCGCTCCTGATCACCGGAGGTGGCTGGAGCTACCTTCGCGCGGCGGGCAACAGCTTCACGCAGGTATCCGCCCTCTCCGAGAACGAGGACGATGTCATCGACGCCCAGGCCCAGCTCGGCGACGAGAACTATCTGATCGTCGGTACCGACACCAGGGCGGGCGCGAACGGCGATATCGGCGCCGGCAGTGTGGAGGACGCGGAGGGTGCTCGCGCCGACACCACGATGCTGGTGCACATCCCGAAGGATCGGTCGCGAGTGGTCGTGGTGTCCTTCCCGCGTGACCTCGATGTCACCCGGCCCGAATGCTATGGCTTCGACAACGAGAACAACAGCTACACCGAAGAGATGTACGACTCGGCCATGGGTGACAAGCTCAATGCCGTATACGCGCTGGGCGGCCCCCGCTGCCTGCTGTCCACCATTCAGCGATTGACGGGCAGCACGATCAACCACTTCATCGGTATCGACTTCGCCGGTTTCGAGCAGATGGTGGACAAGGTCAACGGTGTCGAGGTGTGTGTGAGCAAACCTCTCATCGACGACACGCTCGGCCCGATCCTCCCGGAAGCGGGCCGCCATCGCATCGATGGGAAAACCGCGCTCAACTATGTCCGAGCACGGCATGTATACGGGGAAGAGCGCAGCGATTACGACCGGATCAACCGGCAGCAGAAGTTCCTCGCCTCACTGTTGCGCGGGACCCTCTCCGGCAGAGTCCTGCTGGATCCGGGCAGATTGAACGGCATCATCGGAGCATTCAAGGACGCGACCTTCGTCGACAACGTCCAGCCGAACGATCTGCTCATGTTGGGACGTTCGCTACAGGACCTCGAATCCGGTGCGGTCACTTTTCTGACCGTCCCCACGGCGGGCACGACCTCCTACGGCAACGAGATCCCCCGAACCGCGGATATCCAGGCGATCTTCCGCGCGATCCGCGACGACCAGCCGCTTCCGGGCGAGAAAACCGCGCCCGCTCCGCCGCCGACCTCGGAGGCGCCGGTCCCGCCGTCGCTCATCGCGGTGGACCCCAGCACCCTCTCGCTGCTGGTATCCAACGGTTCGGGTATCTCCGGTCTCGCCAATCAGACGGCCAGCCAACTGGCGAATGTCGGTTTCAATATCTACAACGCCGATAATTACACCGAGGGCAATTCCACCGACACCAAAGTCCGTTACTCGCCAGGTCACGAGGCCGAAGCGGCGACGGTTGCCAGCGCTGTTCCCGGGGCCACGATGGAACTCGACGAGACGCTGGACAGTATCGTCGAACTGGTCCTGGGTGAGAACTTCCAGCAGGTGGTGAACGAGCCCACCCCGGTCGGCAGCCCGATCACCGATGTGCCCGCCGCGAGCGCGGCCCCGGTGGAGTTGCCCAGCGATCTCGAACATGTGAATGCCGCCGACGACCCCTGCGCCGCCTGACCCGGAGACGGAATCGACCGGCCGCCCTCGAACAGGCGTCGGACGGACACGGTATCGGCGGCGTCCTTCGAGTCGGGTTTCCTCTTGCCCGGCCCGGGCAGATGGCCGGCCGGTTCTGCCTTGCGTTCGAGTCACCTCGGTCGGCAGGGATTTCGATTTATGAACGGCGAGGATACTTGGCTTTTCTGGGTCTACTGACCAGGTCGTCCAGGCCCGACTCATAGCCGAACTCCGGGTGGTCCCGCACAAGGGACCACCCGGAGTTCTTTGCGCACGAACTCGGACTCCGTCGTACTCCGGTACACCGCTACGTCGGGCAGGAAAACACCGTCGTCGGAACTGCGGTAACGGCGCCAGGAATGAGCACCACTGATTCACCGCCTGTTGGTGACTTGGTCAGCACCGCCAACTAATGTCTGTTTCATGCGTGTCATCTACAACGAGCAAATGGCCGACCTCGCCCACCTGTTGGGCGAGATGGCCGGTATCGCCGGTTCGGCCATGGATCGCGCCACGCAGGCCCTGCTCCAGGCCGACCTGTCGCTGGCCGAGCAGGTCATCGGCGAGGGAGACCGGATCGCCGAGATGATCGCCGACGCCGAGGAGAAGTCGTTCGCGCTGCTGGCCCTGCAGGCCCCGGTCGCGGGCGACCTGCGGCAGGTGGTCAGCGCGATCCAGATCGTCAACGACGTGAATCGGATGGGCACTCTGGCCCTGCATGTGGCCAAGGTGGCCCGCCGGCGGCATCCGAACCACGCCCTGCCCGAGGCGGTCAACGGCTATTTCGCCGAGATGGGCCGGATCGCGGTCAGCATGGGTAACGGCGCCCAAGAGGTGCTCGACACCCGCGATCCCGAGCGCGCGGCCCAGCTGAACCAGGACGACGAGGCGATGGACGATCTGCACCGTCACCTGTTCACCCTGCTGATGGACCGGGAATGGAAGTACGGGGTGGCCGCGGCCGTCGATGTGACGCTGCTGGGTCGCTACTACGAACGTTTCGCCGACCACGCTGTCGAGATCGGCCGCCGGGTGATCTTCCTGGTAACCGGTGTGCTGCCGACGGACGAGGACACGGAGTCCTGACCCGCAGCACCGGGGATTCACGAACCGCGGGACCGGCCCGACCGGCCCCGCGGCACTTCGTACCGGCACGATTCCGCGGGACTGTGCGTGGGTAGCCCGGCCGGAAATCGGTCAGCGTGACGAACCAGCGACCCGATCCGATGATGGCAGAGAAAAAGCCCGCACCGGCCGGTGCGGGCTTTCCTGTATTCGCCGGCTCAGCCGAAACGACCGGAGATGTAGTCCTCGGTGGCTTTTTCCCCGGGGTTCGAGAAAATCTTTTCGGTATCGTCGATTTCGACCAGCCGGCCCGGCTTGCCCTGGGCCTCCAGATTGAAGAATCCGGTCTTATCGCTCACCCGCGCCGCCTGCTGCATATTGTGGGTGACGATGACGATCGTGTATTCCTTCTTCAATTCGGTGATCAGGTCCTCGATCGCCAGGGTGGAGATCGGGTCCAGGGCCGAACAGGGCTCGTCCATCAACAGCACATCGGGGGAGACAGCGATGGCGCGCGCGATGCACAGACGCTGCTGCTGACCACCGGAGAGACCACCGCCGGGCTTGTCCAGCCGGTCCTTGACCTCGTTCCACAGGTTCGCGCCGCGCAGCGAGCGTTCGGCGACCTCGTCGAGCTCGCCCTTGTTGCGCACGCCCTGCAGTTTGAGACCGGCCACCACATTGTCGCGAATGGACATGGTGGGGAACGGGTTCGGGCGCTGGAACACCATGCCGATGGTGCGGCGCACGCCGACCGGGTCCACCTGCGAGGCGTAGATGTCCTCGCCGTCGAGCATGACCGAGCCCGAAACTCTGGCGTTCGGAGTCACCTCGTGCATGCGGTTCAGCGACCGCAGCACAGTGGACTTACCGCAACCGGACGGGCCGATGAAGGCGGTCACGCTGCGCGGCAAGACGTTCAGCGCCACATCGGCCACGGCGTGGAACTTGCCGTAGAAGATGTTCAGGTCTTTGATGTCGATCCGCTTGGCCATCTGTTTTCCGTTTCCGCCCTTATCGGTTCCGCGTGAGGAGCTTGTTGACAGCCGCGGCCGCCAGGTAGAGCACCGCGATCATGAGGATCAGCGTCAGCGCGGCACCCCACACCCGCTGCCGGCCCGCGTCCTCGGCGCTCTTCAGTTCCTGGAAGATCAGCAGCGGCAGCGAGGCCATATTGCCGTCGAAGATGTTCATATTGATCGCCTTGCTGTACCCGACCAGGACCAGGACGGGCGCCGTCTCACCCATCACCCGCGCCAGGGCCAGCAGGATCCCGGAGATCATGCCGGGCAGGGCGGTCGGGATCACGATCCGCACGATCGTCTTCCACTTCGGGATACCGAGCGCGTAGGAGGCTTCGCGCAGCTCGTCCGGGACGAGTTTGAGCATTTCCTCGGTATTGCGCACGACCACCGGGAGCATCAGCAGCACCAGGGCCAGCGCCACGGCGAACGAGCTCTGCGGGAAGCCCAGGGTCGCGATCCACAGTGCGAAGATGAACAGCGCCGCGACGATGGAGGGGACACCGGCGAGGATATCGACCATGAAGGTGGTCACCTTGGCGAACCGGCCGGTGCCGTATTCGATCAGATAGACCGCCGCCATGATGCCGAGCGGGACGGCGATGACCGCGGCCACCGCCGACTGCACGATGGTGCCGTAGATGGCGTGGTACACACCGCCGCCGGTCTGATCCGGCAGCACGCCCTTCTGCGAGTTCTGCCACCACTCGAGCGACATGATGACGCCGATACCGTTGCTGACCACCATCCACAGCACCCAGCCCAGCGGGATGAGGGCGATGAGGAAGCACAGCGCGAACACCGTGGTCGCGATGTTGTTCTTGATCTTGCGGGCGGTGCTCACGTCCCGGAAGGTGGGCGCCTTGATCGGCTTGTCGAGGCCGGTCGTGGTGGTGGTCATCAGCCGTTCACCTTTCCGCCTGCCGCGAGCCGGGCCAGCGCGTTCACGACGAAGGTCAACGCGAAGAGCACGAAGCCCGCCGCGATATAGGCGCCGGTCGGCAGCGGCGCGCTGAATTCGGCCGCGGCCGAGGCGATCTTGGACGCGAAGGTGAAGCCGCCGTCGAACAGCGACCAGGTGCCTGGGGTCGCCGAGATCTTCAGGATGAGCAGGACCGCGATGGTCTCACCGAGCGCGCGCCCCAGACCGAGCATGGAACCGGCGATCACACCGCTGCGGCCGTAGGGCAGGACGGTCATCCGCACGACCTCCCATTTGGTCGCGCCGAGCGCCTGGGCCGCTTCGATATGCGCCAGCGGAGTCAGCGCGAAGACCTCACGCGAGACCGAGGTGATGATGGGCAGGATCATCACCGCCAGCACCACGCCGGCGGTGAAGATGGTGCCACCACCGCCGATCGAGACATTGCCGTCGGAGAACAGGAAGAACCAGCCGAGGTTCTCGTTGAGGAATTCCTGGACCGGCTTCAGATACTCCGCCAGCACCAGCAGGCCCCACAGGCCGTACACGATCGAGGGCACCGCGGCCAGCAGATCGGTCAGCATCGAGAACGGGCGGGCGAGCCGCTTCGGTGCGTAGCGTGTGAGGAACAGCGCGATACCGACCCCGATCGGCACCGCGATCACCAGCGCGAACGCGGAGCTCAACACCGTCACCATGAACAGGTCACGGATGCCGAAGCGGAGATTGTCCGCGTCACCGGTATTGAACTCCGCGCTGGTGAAGAAGTTCACCTGGTCAGCCCGGAGCGAAGGCACCGCACGAATCAGCAAGAACAATGCGATCAGCGCGATGGAGGCCACGATGATCGCCGCGGCGGTGGTGGCCAGCGATTTGAACACCAGCTCGGCCCGCCTGCCATGACCGCGACTCTCACCGCCTAGCGGCGGCTTGCTCGGATGGCTCGACATCGATGCGGGGACTCCTGCCTTCGGCAGGCCCGTCGCGCTGGACGTGCCTGCCGAGGCTACCTCTGGGTTGACTGTCATATTCGCGCTATCAGGAGATGGCGTTGATCGCCGTGGTCAGCTTGGTCTTGAACTCCTCCGGGATCGGCACGTAACCGTTGTCCGCCAGCCCGTCCTGGCCGTTGGTGACGGCGGAGGTCAGGAATGCCTTGACAGCGGTCGCGGTCGCCCCGTCGGCGTACTTCGAGCACACGATCTCATAGGTCGGCAGGATGATCGGGTAGGCGCCGGTCTCGGTGGGCTTGTAGAACGACGAGGTGTCGAGCACCAGATCGTTGCCCTCGCCCTTGATCTTCACGCCGTTGATCGCCTTACCGGCGGTCTCGGAGGTCAGCTCGACCGGTTCGGGACCGGCGGAGGTGATGATCCGGGCCACGGACAGGTTCTGCGATTTGGCGAACGACCACTCGTTGTAGGAGATGGAGTTCTTGGTGTTCTTCACCGCGGCCGAGGTGCCCTCGTTGCCCTGGGTGCCCTCACCGACGCCGCCGTTGAAGACCTTGCCGGCACCCTTGCCCCACGCGCCCTCGGACGCGGAGTCCAAGTAGAGCTGCAGGTTGTCGGTGGTGCCGGACTCATCGGACCGGTAGACGACCTTGATCGGCTCGGCGGGCAGCTGCTTGCCCTCGTTGAGCGCCTTGATCTCCGGGGCGTCCCAGGTCTTGACGGTGCCGTTGAAGACCTTGGCCACGGTCGGGCCGTCGAGCGCGAGATCGGTGACGCCGTCGATGTTGTAGGTGATGGCGATCGGGCCGAACACGGTCGGCAGGTTCCACGCGGGGGAAGCGCAACGCTCGGCGGCCGCGGCGGGCTCGCCCTTCTTCTCGCTGAGCGGGGAGTCGCTACCGGCGAAGTCGGTCTGGCCGCCGAGGAATTCCTTGACGCCGGCGCCGGAACCGCTCGAAGTGTAGTTGAGGGTCTGGCCGTCGCAGTTGGTCTCGAAGGCGGCGGTGAAACGCTCGACGGCGTTCTTCTGCGCTGAGGAACCGCTGGCCTTGAGGGCCTCCTTGCCGCCGCAGGCGACGTCGGCGTTGGCCTCGACTCCGGTCGAGGACGCATTGTCGTCGCTGCCGCAGGCGGCCAGCGGCAGGGTCACGGCCGCGATCACACCGACGAGGGCGCTGCTGCGCTTGAACTTCACTCCAGTCCTCCGGTTACGTCCTACTCGCCCGGTCCCTCACCGGCCCGGGCGCGTGTCGTGGTGCGGCCGTTCGCGGGGAACTCGCACACCGGGCGGCCCACTGCCGCCCAGAATCAAACTAGGGCGCGCCGGTAGACAGCTGGACCAGGGCAAGTGAACGGAAGGTGAACAGGGCGGCGCGAACACGTCCGATATGTGTGATGTTTGCCGCGCTGTTACTCTGCGCATACCGGAATGAGGCTTTGCGGCGCCCGGACGTAAGAGTGGCGCACCGGGCGGTAACCCATCCGGAGTCTCGATCTCAGCCCGGTATCGAGTAGGCGATATCGATATGCGCCGGGGTGAAATCCAGTCCGCGGTAGGTGCGGACCGCGGCCGTGTTGTCCGCCTCGGTGTACAGCAGCGCCTCCCCCGACCCCGCCTCACGTAGATGATGCAGGCCGATCAGGGTGAGCAGCCGGCCGAGCCCGCGGCCCTGGGCAGCCGGATCGATTCCGACCACATACACCTCGCCGGCCGGCGGGGCCTCGTCGTGATGGATTTTGGTCCAGTGGAATCCGAGCAATCGCTGCGGCTGCCGCGCGTCGAAGGCCAGGAAGAGGCCGGCCGGATCGAACCACGATTCGGCGCGGCGCTCTTCCAGTTCACGGGCGGACCAGCCGCCCTGCTCAGGATGCCAATCGAAGGCCGCGTTGTTGACCCGCAGGAGCTCCGCGTCGTCGGCCGGGCCGCGATAGGTGCGGACCATGAGGTCGGCAGGCAGCTCGACGGCCGGTAGCTTGGAGGTTGCCAAGGGTCGGCGCATCTGCCAGAGTTCCCGCGCGGCCGACAGTCCCAGCCGCCGCGCCACCGCCTCCGCGGCGGGCAATTTCCCGTGCGCCCAGATACGGGCGCCCGGCCCACCGGCGGCCAGCGCGGCCGCCACCAGATCGCCGCCGATCCCGCGACCCCGCCATTCCGGGGCCACCGCCGCCTCGGCCATGGCGGGATGTTCGCCGTGCGCCGGCGTCAGACTCGCGTACCCTGCCACCTCGTCTCCCGCCACGGCCAGCAGGTGGCGGGCCGGTGATTCCCGACGCAGGCCCAGCCGGACCTGCTCGGAAACCGGGGCGACGCCGTCGGTGGTCGTCGCGGCGTCGAGCAGTGCGCTCACCTGGCCGGCCCGGGCGGCGGAAGGAAACCCGTGCCACTGCAGCTCGTACTCACCCATATCGGCCGGACTCACTGGGCCGTGCCGTTGACCGGTGCCATCGATTCCTCTTCGGTCGCGTCCTTGTCGCCGCCTGCGGACCGGACGTCGGCATCGTTCTTGTTGTTCGAACGGGCGGGCCGCACCGCCTTGTACCCGACATTGCGCACGGTGCCGATCAACGATTCGTACTCACTGCCCAGCTTCGCCCGCAATCGCCGGACGTGCACATCGACGGTCCGGGTACCGCCGAAGAAGTCGTAGCCCCATACCTCCTGCAGCAGCTGGGCCCGGGTGAAGACCCGGCCGGCGTGCTGGGCGAGATACTTCAGCAGCTCGAATTCCTTGTAGGTCAGGTCGAGGGGGCGGCCACGCAGCCGCGCGGTATAGGTGCCCTCGTCGATCACCAGCTCGCCGAGGGTGATCTTCCCCGAGTTCTCCGGACTGGCCGCACCGCCGGTTCGGCCCACGAGCAGGCGGAGCCGGGCATCCAGCTCCGCGGGCCCGGTACTCGGCAGGAGGATATCGTCGAGACCCCAGTCGGCGTTCACCGCGACCAGCCCGCCCTCGGTGAGCACGGCGACCACGGGGACCGACGACCCCGTGCTGCCGAGCAGCCGGCACAGCCCGCGGGCGGCCGCCAGGTCCGAGCGCGCGTCGACCAGCGCGATATCGGCGGTACCCGCCTCCAGCAACGACGCCACCTCGGTGGGCGCCGGCCGCACATTGTGCGCGAGCAGCGACAGCGAGGGCAGAACCGATTCGGGGTCGGGGTCGGAGGTCAGCAGGAGCAGCTCCACAAGCACTCCTCCCATCTCGTAGCTACGCGAAAGCCAGCTTCGTCGCCGTCGCCACGTTGCTCATCCATATTCAATCGCTGCAAGATTAGCGCGTCGAGCTGTATATATTCGCGTCGCCTGCGGCGCCGCGGGTCGGGGCCCTGTGACCCCGGTTCTTCACTCCGCCGATCGGTCGCTGCGCTCCCTCGCTCTGTCGCTCCGGAACCGGGGGCGGGCCCCGACCATGAAGGAGACCGTCCGGAGTGCTGGAAGGTTGGGTACTGCGGGTGCGCCCGGCCGCTCTGGAGCTCGGCCGGGCGGACCCGTTGGCGCACGGACCAGAGATGTCCCCCGGGCGCGTCTACTAGGGTGCATGCCATGCGGAAGCTGATCATCGGACTGCTGTGCCTGGCGGGGCTGGCAGTTGTCGTCGATTTCGGCGCGGCCGCATATTCGGAGTACCGCGTGTCGCGGTCGCTGAAGGTCGGCGCCGACCTCAGTGCCGATCCCGAGGTCACCTTCCACGGCTTCCCGTTTCTGCGGCAGGCGTTCGACGGCCACTACGACAATATCGAGATCAAGGCCGACAGTGTCCGGCCCGATATCCCCGGTGAGATCGGGCTCGAGGCCACCCTCCTGGGGATGGACCTCCCGCTGAGCGATCTCGTCGACGGACGGGTGCGCAATGTGCCGGTGGAGCGGGTCGACGTCCGGATGCGGGTCGCGCCCACCGAACTGGGCCGCCTGTTCGGTATCCCGGATCTCGAGGTCCATTCGCGCCCGGCGGACAAATCCGACGGCACGGGCGGCTCGGGCGGCTCCGGAATGACCACGGCGGGCGCGCTGGTACTGACCGGGACCCTGCCGTCGGCGCCGAGCGGGCAGCAGGGAGCGAGTTTCGCCGGGGAACGGGTGAGCGTCGCGGCCGATCTGCTGCTCGACGGCGATCAGGTGCGGATCGTGGCCACCGGCCTGTACTCGGAGGAGATCTCGCCCGTTCCCTCCGAACCGGTCGTGGACGACGCGGACATCCCGGCGGTGCTGGCGATGTTCACCCGTACCATCGATACGAAGGAACTGCCGTTCGGTATCCGACCCACCGAGGTGACCGCCCTGGGCGGCCATATCGTGGTCGAGGGCCGGGGCACGGATGTGACGATCGATTTGAACAGATTGCGGCGCCCATGATCGAGATCACCATTTTGGCGGTAATGCTGCTGGCCGGCCTGGCCGTCGGCCTGTACCTGCGCCGGCGCGAGGGCGCGGTGCGATCCGCGCCGGCCACCCTGGACCGCGACACCGGCGACCGCGAGGATCTGCTCGTCGCCGCGGGAGTGACCGGCTCGGGGCCCGCGGTACTGCATTTCTCCGCCGAGTGGTGCGGCCCCTGCGCGGCGGTACGCCGGGTCGTCGCCGACGCCACCGGCGATCTGGCCGATTCCCCGCAGCCGCCGCGCGATATCGAGATCGATATCGACGCCGATCCGGCGCTGGCCAGGGCCCTCAACGTGCTGTCGCTACCGACCACCTTCGTATTCGACGCGGAGGGCCGGGAGCGGTTCCGGATCTCCGGGGTGCCCAAGACCAGCGACCTGCGCAGCGCGCTCACCCCGCTGACGGCCGGTTCGGCCGCCGGCTGAGCTGTGTTTATTTGCGCGCCTCCGGCGCGCGGGTCGGGGCCCTGTGACCCCGATTCTTCACTCCGCCGCTCAGTCGCTGCGCTCCTTCGCTCTGTCGCTCCAGAATCGGGGGCGGGCCCCGACCACTGAGGTAGACCATCCGGAATAGGCAGAAGGTGCATGCGGTCGTGCGCTTCGACCGGCCTGGGAGGCTCACGTCACTGTAAGTGCTCAATGGTCACCATTCTCCGGATGTCTGCTGCACACGCTCAGTCGCTGCGCTCCCTCGCTCCGTCGGTCCAGAATCGGGGGGGCGAACCCCGACCATGGAGGTAGAGCGGGCCGGGCAGACGGAAGAAATTCCGGGACGGCTGTCCCGAACGGGCCGTGTAGGTCCGAGGCTTTGTCGGTGCTCGGCGTCCGCCGCTCCCCGGGCGACGGACGCCGTCCGGTAAGGCCCCTGTCCAGAAGCGGACACCCTCCCCATTGGCACAGCGGAGTAATTGGGTAGACTGCCTCTGTGCAAAACCACCGCGAGCTGATGCTCACCCGTCGCCGCACAGTCGATCTGTGCCGCCTCGGTGGTTGTTGCTGCCTGTGCCGCTGAGCGGTCGGGTCTTCTTTTCCTGACGCCGACCACGGTTCGTCCGCGCGAGCGATTTCATCCCCCGGCGAACCGGCCGAAATCCGCCGAAGAGTTCGAGCGCAGGAGCTTCGTTCATGTCCACTACCACCACCGTCGCGAACCGAGTCGATGTCCGCGGTCCCCGTTTCGTCGCCTGGGTGACCACCGGCGTCCTGGTCCTGATATTGCTGCTCGCCGCGTTCGCCCCGATCGCCGCTACTGTGCTGGTCGCTGTGCAGACCGTCGTGTTCGCACTCGGCGCCTGGCTCGGGCCGCGCCGGCACCCGTACGGCCTGCTCTACGCGCGTCTCGTCGCGCCGCGCCTGGGCCCGGTCACCGAAACCGAACCGACCGCCCCGCTACGATTCGCTCAGTTGCTGGGCTTCGTGTTCACCGCGGTGAGCCTGCTGGGCTTCCTCCTCGGCGCCACCGCCGTGGGCGCGCTGTTCGCCGGGTTCGCGCTGTTCGCGGCATTCCTCAATGCCGCGTTCGGTATCTGCCTCGGCTGCAAGCTGTACCCGCTGGTCACCCGGCTGCGTCCGGCCCCGCCCGAATCCCCCGCATCGAACTGAACACCGTTTCGCTGTCACCACTGAAAGGGAAAACATGGCTCGCTCCGATGTCCTGGTCTCCGTCGACTGGGCCGAAGAGAATCTCAAGACCCCCGGCGTCGTCTTCGTCGAGGTCGACGAGGACACCACCGCCTACGAAGGCGGGCACATCGAGGGCGCCGTGCGGCTCGACTGGAAGAAGGACCTGCAGGATCAGGTTCGTCGTGATTTCGTGAACCAGGAGCAGTTCTCCGCGCTGCTCTCCGAGCGCGGCATCGCCAACGACGACGAGGTGGTCCTCTACGGCGGCAACAACAACTGGTTCGCCGCCTACGCCTACTGGTACTTCAAGCTGTACGGCCACAACAACGTCAAGCTGCTCGACGGCGGGCGCAAGAAGTGGGAACTCGACGGACGTCCGCTGTCCACGGATGCGGTGAGCCGCCCGGCCACCCAGTACAAGGCCGGGGAGCCGGACAACACCATCCGCGCCTTCCGTGACGAGGTCATCGCGGCCATCGGCACCAAGAACCTGGTCGACGTGCGCTCCCCCGACGAGTTCTCGGGCAAGATCCTGGCCCCCGCGCACCTGCCGCAGGAGCAGAGCCAGCGGCCCGGCCACATCCCCGGTGCGATCAACGTACCGTGGAGCAAGGCCGCCAACGAGGACGGCACCTTCCGTTCCGACGAGGAGCTCGCCGAGCTCTACGGTGCGGCCGGCCTGGACGGCAACAAGGAGACCATCGCCTACTGCCGTATCGGCGAGCGCTCCTCGCACACCTGGTTCGTGCTGCAGGAGCTGCTCGGACACCAGAACGTCAAGAACTACGATGGCAGCTGGACCGAATACGGCTCGCTCGTCGGCGCCCCTATCGAGTTGGGAGAATAACCACCATGTGTGCAGCACCTACCCAGGGCCAGGCCATCCCGGCCGGGGTCGATGTGGAGAAGGAAACGGTCATCACCGGCCGGGTTCTCGCCACGGACGGTGAGCCGGTGGCGGGCGCCTTCGTGCGGCTGCTGGACGGCAACGGGGATTTCACCGCCGAGGTCGTCGCCTCGGGCACCGGTGACTTCCGTTTCTTCGCGGCGCCGGGCACCTGGACACTGCGCGCCCTTTCGTCGGCGGGCAACGGCACGGCCGAGCTCCGGCCCGAGGGCCCGGGCATCCACAACCTGGATGTCGCCGTCTCGAAGTAGCACGGGACCGCACGGCCCGGGATACGCCCTTCACGGGGCGTATCCCGGGCCGTTCCGTTTCCCGCCCGCCACGTCGCCGGACAGGCCGCTGCCGCGCGAACCCGGCGGTCCGGCCTATTGCCGGTCGGGTCCGCCCGGCCCCGGAGCGCGGGCAGGGGTCCCGTCCCCGGACGACCGGCGTCGTGGCCGGAGTCACGAGGGCCCAGTCCCGCCTCGCCGGAGCCGGGGCAATAGAATCGGTGTGTGGTCCTCTTCTTCGAGATTCTGCTGATCGCCGTATCGATCCTCATCGGATGGTTCGGCCTGTACGTCTTCTACCGGCTGTTCACCGAATCATGAGCGGTCTCGCGAGCGAAGGTTCCGATCCGGCCGAGCGAGCGAGCGACAACAGCAACGGAAGGCCTCCGGCCGATACCCACGGCCAGAACGGTAACGGCCGTTCGGCAGAGAACCCCTCGGCGCTGAGCGGCGACCGGGCGGTGGCCGACGCGGCCGAACGCGCCAAGGCGACCGGCGGCCGTAACATCCCGGTGCTCCCGGACCTCCCCCTGCCCGACGATACGGCGAACCTGCGCCTCGGCCCGGACCTGAATCCGGCCATGCTGGCGCTGCTGCCGATGGTCGGCGTCTGGCGCGGCGAGGGCGAGGGCAACAACCCCGAACGCGGGGACTACCGCTTCGGGCAGCAGATCGTGGTCTCCCACGACGGCGGCGACTATCTGAGCTGGGATTCGCGCTCGTGGTTCGTGGAGTCCGACGGCAGCTACGGCGGCCCGGACCTGCGGGAGACCGGCTTCTGGCGCGTCGGGGTGGACGGCAGCGACGAGGTGCTGGAACTGCTGCTCACCCACAGCACCGGAATCGTCGAGCTCTTCTACGGCACCGCACTGACCCAGGCCTCCTGGGAACTGGCCACCGATGTGGTGATCCGCAGCCAATCCGGTGCGGTGGTGGGCGGCGCCAAACGGTTGTACGGCATCGTCGAGGGCGGCGATCTGGCCTATGTGGAAGAGCGCGTGGTGGCCGACGGCCCGCTGCAGCCGCGCTTGTCCGCACGGCTGCAGCGCTATATCGGCTGACCCCGGCGCCGCGGGGGTCTCGGATACAGAACGACCCCCGAGCCGTATCGGCACGGACCCTGGTGTGAACACCGGTGGGTTTCGCGGCCGATCCCGATCGGACGGATCGGGGACTCGGGGGCCGGGTGGCTGCCGTGGATTCGCTCAGCTCGGTAGCGATCGGAATCCGAAAGGACAGCCGGCTACAGCGCTCAGCTGGCAGCCACCTCACGCGTCCTGAGAATTTCCATTCTTGGGATCACCTCCTTCCTTGTGTAACTCCGAACTTAGCCACCGCCGGTGGTAGTCGGCAACGGAATTTCGTCGAGGGCGTAACAGGTGGCTTTCCCGTCCGCGAAAGCGGCCCGCACCTGGCCTGACGCGTCGACAGTGATCACCAGGCCGGCGCGGTGCCCCGACGGTAGCTGATGTGTGACCACCACCACATCACGATCGGCCGCCACCAGGCCGCTGTCGATATCGAGCAGATCCCGCAACAGCTGTGCACCGGCCGCGGCGTCGAGGTGTTCGGTGGGTTCGTCCAGCAGGAGCGCGCGGGCGGGCGATACCAGGGCGCGGGCGAGCAGGATGCGGCGGCGCTGACCACCCGAGACCGCGGCGGCGCCGCCGGGTAGGTCGGTGTGCACGCCGTCGGGCAGCGCGTCCAGCCAGTCCCCCAGGCCGACCGTCCGCAGCGCCCGCTCGGCGGTCTCGGCGTCGAGATCGCCGCGGGCCACCCGTAGGTTCTCCAGCACGCTGGTGCCGAACAGGTGGGCGTCCTCGGCGAAGAACCGCACCTGATCGTCCGGCTCGTCGAACAGCCCGGCCCAGGCCATCAACAGGGTGGTTTTGCCGGCGCCACTGGGCCCTACCACCACGACCCGGGATGCCTGCGGACGCTCCGGGATCTGCCACTGCCCGTCGCCCACCCAGCCGATGACCACTCCGTCGGCGCGACTGTCGGCGTAAGGGAACGGATGCGGGTATCCACCGGCGCCGAACCGTTTGCGGGTGTCGGTGGCCCGCGCCACCCCGGGGGCGGGCTCGGCCGGTTCGTGGGGTTCCGGGCGATGGTCGGGAGATACCGCCCGCAGCCGGTGCAGGGCGGCACGTGCCACGGTGAGCGTCTGCGCGGCGGCCGGCAGGGGGCCGGTCGCCTCGAAGGCGGACAGCGGCAGCAGCACCAGAACGGCCAGCGCCATCGGCGTCATCGCGCCTGAGGTGCCCCCACCGGGACCGTAGGCAATGATTCCGATCAACAGGGCGGCGAGCACAGTGACGCCGGTGGCCAGGGGGATGGCGGCCGCGGCCCAGGCGTTGCGGCCGGCGGCCCGGTCCTCGGCGGCCAATGCCCGCCGATTCGCCGCCGCCGCGGTGTGCAGCGCGGACTCCAGCTTTCCGGCGACCCGCAGTTCCGCGGCATGATCGAGCACGGTGAGCGCGTGCGCGGCGAATTCGGCGCGGTCCGCGCGCGCCGAGCGCTCGGCGGCGGCCGCGGCGCGCGCCGAAAGCCAGGGCGCGACGATTCCGGAGAAGACCAGCGCCGCCGCCAGCACCCCGGCGGCCGGTACCGAAATACAGGCCAGCAACCCGACCGCCGCGATCGCCAGCACCAGCGCCACCGCGACCGGGACGAAGGTCCGGACCACCACCGCGCCGAGATCGTCGATATCGGTGCCTACCCGCACCAGCACGTCCCCGCGCCGTAGCCGGCCGGGCACCCCGGAGCCGCCCGGGGCGGTGGGCACACCGTCACCCGCCGCGATGCCGGGGATATCGGCACGGCGGGTCAGCCACAGGGGTGCACGGGCCAGCGCGCGGTAGACCGAGGTGCGGGCCGCGGTCATCGAGCGCAGGGCGACATCGTGGGTGGCGAGCCGCTCCAGATACCGGCAGACACCGCGTGAGATGCCCAGCGCCCGTACCGCGACCACCGCGACAGTGAGATCCAGGACCGGCGGCATCTGCCAGGCCCGGGCGATCAGCCAGGCGGCCAGCGCGGCGAGTCCCAGCGCGCTGCCCAGGGCCAGAACGCCCCACCCGATCGCGTAGGCCAGCCGCCGGCGGGACACCTCGAGCAGATCCCACATCTGGCGGATATCGCGCAGCAGTAGCCGCGTCCGGGCCCGGCTCCGGCGCGCACGGGACCGGCGGTGCGGCGGACGAGTGGTTTCGATTCGAGAACTCATCGCAACATTCGGGGGCAGGTCGTCGGTACCGCGACGATCTCGTCGGCTGCGGACAGTAGGGCCGGTCGGTGGGCGACCACGACCACGGTCGCGCCGGTACGCGCCAGAGTGGTGAGGGCCGCCGCCACCGCGACTTCGCTGTCGGGATCCAGATGGGCGGTCGGTTCGTCCAGCAACAGGATCGGGCGATCCGCGGCCAGCACCCGGGTCAGCGCGAGTCGCTGCCGTTGGCCGAGGGACAGTCCGATCCCCCCGGACCCGACCACGGTATCCCATCCGGCGGGCAGCGCCTCGAGCACCGCGTCGAAACCGGTTACAGCGCAGGCGGCGTCCAATTCACTGAGCACCCGGGCCGGGCCCCGGCGGGCCTGCCCGGTCACCGTGGCGCCGAGCAGCTCGAGGTTCTCCCGCAGAGTCCCCGGCACCAGTACCGGCCGCTGCGGAAGCCAGGCCAGTCGCGCCCACCACTGTTCGGCCGGGATATCCCGGATATCGACACCGTCGGCGAGTACCGCGCCCCGGGTGGGTTCGATCAACCCCAGGATGGCTTGCAGCGCTGTGGATTTCCCGGAGCCGTTGGGTCCGGTCAGCGCGGTGACGGCGCCGGGGCGGAATACGGCGTGCAGCCCGTCCGGTGCGGCACCGTCCCGGGAATCGACCGTCAGATCACGGAGTTCGACGACGCCCTCGTCCAGGGAACCGATCCGATGGTTCCGCGTTCCGTCGGCGCCGAGCGCACTGGACGCCGGGGGCGCCACGCTGGCGGACGCCGAAGGCGGGACGGGAGCCGTGGACATCGTCGTGCCGGACACCACGGCACCGGAGAGCGGGCGCGTCGCGGCCCCGGGGTCCGAGGTCACGACCGTGCCGGGATCCGGGTACGCGGTGGAGCCGGAGGCCGAGGTCGTCACCGCATCGGAAACCGAGCTCACCGCTGCGCTGGGAGCCGGGGTCCGCGCCGTGTCGGATGCCGACCTCGCCCCGGTCCGGGGGCGTGTGTCCGCGCCCCGGACGCCCTGCGCCGCTACCCCATCCGCGGTGTCCCCGGTCGCGGGGTCGAGAACAGCGAAAGCCCGGTCCGCCGCGGCCGTTCCGTCCTGAGCGGCATGGAAACGCTCCCCCACCGTCCGCAGCGGCAGATAGACCTCCGGGGCCAGGACCAGGGCGACGATGCCGGCATAGAGGCTCATATCGCCGTGTACCAGGCGCATCCCGATCGCCACCGCCACCAGTGCGACCGACAGGGTGGCCAGTAGTTCGAGCACCATGGAGGACAGGAACGCGATCCGCAGTGCGCCCATGGTGCGGCGGTGCAGCGTTTCACCGAGTTCCCGGACGCGGCCGCTCATCGTGCGGCCGGGCAAATCGGTCGCCTCCCCTGTTTCCCGTCCGAGGGCGCGCAGGGTGGGCATACCGGCGAACAGGTCGAGGAGTTGATCCGAGAGCCGCGTGGTGGCCGCCAGCGTCTGCTTTGCCCGACCTTCGGTGAGCAGGCCGATGAGAACCATGAATATCGGGATCAGCGGCAGGGTGATCACCACGATCACCGCCGAGGTGAGATCGTGCACGGCGATCACCGCCAGGAGCGCCGGGGGTACGAGGACCGCGAGCAGCAGTGCGGGCACATAACCGGTCAGGTAGGCACGTAAACCGTTGAGGCCGCTACCCACCACGACGGCGAGTTCGGTCCTCCGCGATTCGAGTTCCCGGGGTGGGAGTCCGGCGCCCGCGGCGAGGACCGCCTGTTCGAGTTCGGCGACGACCCGGGCGCCGGCCCGATGGGCGATCCGCGACTGCCACCATGCCGCCAGCACCCGTGCGCCGAGGGCGAGTGCGAGCAGCACCAGCTCCGCGGTCCACGAGCCGAGGGAGCGGCGGTCCGGGTCGGTGATCACCCCGGCCAGCACCCGCCCCAGCAGCACGGCCGCGCAGGCGATGGCGACCGTGGTCACCAGCGAAAGGGCGACGCTCAGGACGAGATAGCGCCGCGCCGAACGCGCGTACCGCCACAGGCGAGGGTCCACGGGCGGGCGGGCCATTGGCTCACTCCTCGGTTACAACGCGGGGTGGAAGTCCGATTCCGGGTGGGATGTGTTCGACACTAATGCGTTTCCGGAACACCCAGTAGGTCCAGGCCTGATAACCCAGCACCACCGGGGTCACGATCACCGCGGCCCAGCTCATCACCTTCAACGTGTACGGAGTCGAGGAGGCGTTGTACACGGTCAGGCCGAACGCCGGGTCGATCGTGGAAGGCAGCACATCCGGGAAGAGCGCCCCGAACAGCAGGGCGGTGGCGGCGAGCACGGTGAGCGCGGTCCCGGCGAAGGACCACCCGTCGCGGCCGGCCAGCAGCGCCGCGGCACCGCCGAGCAACCCGAGCACCGCCAGTGCCAGCGGGATCCAGGTCCAGCCGGATCCGTAGGCGAACTGGGTCCACAGGCCGAAGCCCGTCACGACCAGGGCAGTCGGCGTCAGCAGCAGCCGGGCGGCGCGGTGCGCGTCGTCCCGGACCTCGCCGGCGGTCTTGAGCGCCAGGAACACCGCCCCGTGCAATGCGAACAACAGCCCGGTGGTGAGCGCGCCCAGCAGCGCGTACGGGCCGAACAGTTCGCCGAAGGCACCGGTGAACTGTTTGTCGGCGTCCAGCGGTACGCCGCGCACGATATTGGCGAACACCCAGCCCCAGGCCAGCGCGGGCACCCAGGAGCCGATCCCGATACCGAGGTCGCAGCGCGCCCGCCAGCGCGGATCGTCGATCTTGCCGCGGTATTCGATCGCGCAGATGCGCAGGATCAAAGCCACCAGGAGCAGCAGCAGCGCCAGGTAGAAACCGGAGAACATACTCGCGTACCACTCCGGGAACGCGGCGAACAGCGCACCGCCGGCGGTGATCAGCCAGACCTCGTTACCGTCCCATACCGGGCCGATGGTGTTCAGTACGACCCGGCGGCGGGTGTCCGCGGTGAGCGCGTCAGGCCCGGTGGAAGCAGCCTGGTGCTCACCGCGCGTGGATGCGGAGCCGCGGCCGAGGATCGGCATGAGCATGCCGACTCCGAAATCGAAACCCTCGAGCACGAAGTACCCGGTGAAGAGCACCCCGATCAGTACGAACCAGAATTCCTGCAGTCCCATACCCGGCTCCTAGTAGGCGAACGAAAGCTGTTCGGCGACAGACTTCTGCGCGGGCTCGGCCGCGGGTTCGCCCGCCGGCCGCTCCGGCCCCTCGAGCACGTAGCGCCGCATGAGGTAGAACCACACGACGGCGAGCAGGCCGTACACCACCGTGAAGGTGATCAGCGAGACCCACACCGTGGCGGTCGCGTGGTCGGAGACACCCTGCTGCACCATCAGCCGTAGATCCTGGTCACCGGTCGGGTTGGGCACCACGACCCAGGGCTGGCGACCCATCTCGGTGAACACCCAGCCGGCCGCATTGGCCAGGAACGGGGTCGGGATGGCGAGCAGACTCAACCAGGAGAACCAACGCTGGTCGGGGACCCGCCCGCGCCGCGTCATCCAGAATCCGGCGAACACCAGCAGGGCCGACCCGGCGGCGAGACCGATCATGGCGCGGAACGACCAGTAGGTGACGAAGAGGTTGGGCCGGTAATCGCCGGGCCCGAACTTCTCGTTGTAGGCCTTCTGCAGATCGACGACACCCTCCAGCTCCACCCCGGTGAACTTGCCTTCCGCCAGCCAGGGCAGCACGAACGGCACTTCGAGTACATGGGTGACGCTGTCGCAGTTGTTGTGCGTACCGACGGTGAGGATCGAGAAGTCCGGATCGGTCTCGGTATGACACAGCGATTCCGCCGAGGCCATCTTCATGGGCTGCTGTTCGAACATCAGCTTGCCCTGGACATCGCCGGTGTAGACCAGCGCGAGGCCGGCGACCACCACCACCAGCAGCGAGACCCGCGCCGCCGGGCGCCACACGGTGCGCGCCTCGGCGAGCTTGCCGGTATCACCGCTGCGCGCGTTGCGCACCATCCACCAGCCCGCGATACCGGCGACGAAGGTGCCCGCGGTGAGGAACGAGCCCGCGACCACATGGGGGAAAGCGGCCAGCGCGGTGTTGTTGGTGAGCAGTTCGGTGATGCTCGACAGCTCGGCCCGCCCGGTCTCCGGGTTGTACCGGGCGCCCACCGGGTGCTGCATGAAGGAATTGGCCGCGATGATGAAGTACGCGGAGGCGTTGACGCCGATCGCCACCATCCAGATGGTGCCGAGGTGGACGAGTTTGGGCAGCCGTGACCAACCGAATATCCAGAGCCCGATGAAAGTGGACTCCATGAAGAAGGCCACGAGGCCTTCGAGCGCCAGCGGGGCGCCGAACACGTCGCCGACGAATCGGGAGTATTCGCTCCAGTTCATTCCGAACTGGAATTCCTGCACGATTCCGGTGGCGACGCCGAGCGCGAAATTGATCAGGAACAGTTTCCCGAAGAATTTGGTGAGCCGGTACCAGTGCTCCTTGCCGGTGACGACCCAGGCCGTCTGCATTCCCGCGACGAGCGGCGCGAGGCCGATCGTGAGGGGTACGAACAAGAAGTGGTAGACGGTCGTGATGCCGAATTGCCATCGCGAGACATCCAGGGCGTCCACACCGAGCCTCCTGTTACTACGACGTGTCGTAGACCCAAGACTACGCGTCGCCGCGGCCCGATCAATGTGTCGGCGGACACGACATGCACAGCGATACACCTACGCCCCGGCAACGGTTCCGGTCACACCGGCAAAGGTCCGGTCACGCGGCGGCGCCCGCGATCACCAATCGGCGATGGTCCCGGCCCGTTCGATCCCCCGATCGACCATCTCGACGATCTCCGCGACCGACTCAGGCGCCGACATCCTTACGCCGTCAAGGGAATTGACCCGTGCGGCGAGCGTCACACTGCTGAGCATCCAGATGCTGTCGCAGTCGAACAGGTCGGCGGTGAACAGCGGTTCGTAACGGCAGTCGTAACCCCGGCGTTCGGCCTCGGCGTACAACGCCCGCTGGGTCACCCCGGGCAGCACACCGTTTTTCGCCGGCGGAGTGATCAGCTGCTTGTCCCGGGCGATCACCACCGTGGAGCGCGGGCCCTCCAGGACCCGGTGTTCGGTACTGGTGAAGATGACGTCGTCGGCACCCATCCGGGCGGCGAACCGCAGCGCGGCCATATTGGTCGCGTAGGAGAGAGTTTTCGCGCCGAGCAATTGCCAGGGCGCCGCCTGGGCGAGGTCGATCGAGATACCCCGGGTCAAAGTGACCACCGCGACGCCCTCGGTTCTGGCCGTCACCACCCGGTCGGCCAGCTCCGTCACCATGACGAAGGTCGTGGGGACCGGAACCGCCTCGGACAGCTCACCGGAGCGCAGCCCCGCCTTGGGGCTGCCGAGGGCGCTCTCGCGGCCGCGGGTCAGCACCAGGCGCATGACCCCTTCTTCTTCGCTGCCCCATTCCTTGGCCGCGGTTTCCATCGCGCTGCGCCACCGGGCCAGATCGGGCTCGGGTAGATCGAGCGCCTGGGCGGAGCGGCGCAGCCGGGCCAGATGAAAATCGAGCGCGCAGACCGTGCCACCGCGGACCAGAGCCGTTTCGAAAATTCCGTCGCCACGCAGGACGCCGATATCGTCGGCATACAACAACGGCTCGTCCGCATCGCGGACCTCGCCGTCGAGTGTTACAAGAACTCGATCCACCATGGCACGAGCGTAGGCCAACACCGCTCGCCATGACGGACAGAAATTCGGGCCGCCCGGACAATGCCGGATGATTCGGCGGCCTCCGATACCGCAGCATCCGCCGCGGGGTCCACCATTTCGATCACACGGGTGACGCTGGCTAAGGTCGGGCAATGGCGCGACGGACGGAAATCGACCCCGGCGTGGTGCGAGCCGCGGTGACCGCGGTCCGGGACTGGGCTGCTCGACGAAAAACCACCCGGCCCCGCCCCGGGCCGACCTCGCGGCGGCGGTGCGCGGG
>NZ_BAGJ01000014.1 GCF_000308775.1 Nocardia testacea NBRC 100365 | reverse complement strand
GTGCATGCGGTTCAGCGACCGCAGCACAGTGGACTTACCGCAACCGGACGGGCCGATGAAGGCGGTCACGCTGCGCGGCAAGACGTTCAGCGCCACATCGGCCACGGCGTGGAACTTGCCGTAGAAGATGTTCAGGTCTTTGATGTCGATCCGCTTGGCCATCTGTTTTCCGTTTCCGCCCTTATCGGTTCCGCGTGAGGAGCTTGTTGACAGCCGCGGCCGCCAGGTAGAGCACCGCGATCATGAGGATCAGCGTCAGCGCGGCACCCCACACCCGCTGCCGGCCCGCGTCCTCGGCGCTCTTCAG